>NZ_CP059900.1:2487910-3109888 GCF_014126825.1 Tomitella gaofuii
GCACCTCGCCGCGCACCGAGTCGATCATCGCGCGCCCGTCACCCCTTCATCGCTCGTCGAGACTGTCCATCCTTCGCCCGGCGGCACCGCCTGCTCGCGGCCGAACGCCCCGCAGGGCTCGCTGTCATCACGGCACCACTATCACCGCTGCGCCCCCGCCTGCCGCCGCGCGCGCCGCTCCCGTGCCAGCCGCGCCTTGAAGGCCTTCTCCTGCTCGCGCGCCCGCCTCTCCGCCTCCGCCATCCGGGCGATCATGGGCGCCCGCCAACAGTGGCAGATGGCCAGGGCCAGCGCGTCCGCCGCGTCCGCGGGCGACGGCGGCTTCTGCAACCCCAGGATGCGCGTGACCATGGCCGTGACCTGCGCCTTGCCCGCGGTGCCGTTGCCGGTGACCGCGGCCTTGACCTCACTGGGGGTATGGAAGCACACGTCGATGCCCCGGCGCGCCGCCGCCAGCGCCACCACACCCCCCGCCTGCGCAGTGCCCATGGCGGTGCGCACGTTGTGCTGGGCGAACACGCGCTCCACCGCCACCACCTGCGGTGTGTGCGTATCCATCCAGTACTCGGCGGCGTCCGCCACCCGCAGCAGCCGCCGGGCCAGGTCGAGGTCCGACGGCGTGCGCACCACATCCACGTCCAGCGCCGTGACCGCGCGCCCCGTGCCGCCCTCAACGAGGGACATGCCGCAGCGTGTCAGCCCGGGGTCGACGCCCATCACCCGCACGCGAGCACCTCGCTCACCCTGCCCACGCTCCCCTCGCCACCACACAGCACCGAACTACTGTTCGAGACACTAATGCACGACACCCCGTACGTCGAACACCGTCGACGTACGGGGTGTCGCGCGGGCCCGGTCCGATCCGCACGCGGGTTGATCAGTCCTCGTCGAGCGCCGCGAGGACCTCGTCGCTCAGGTCGATGTTGCTGTAGACGTTCTGCACGTCGTCGCTGTCCTCGAGCGCATCGATGAGGCGGAGGACCTTCTTGGCGCCGTCGACGTCCACCGGAACCGACACGGACGGCAGGAAGCTGGCCTCCGCCGAGTCGTAGTCGATGCCGGCCTCCTGCAGCGCGGTGCGCACCGCGACGAGGTCGGTGGGCTCGCTGATGATCTCGAAGGTCTCGCCCAGGTCGTTGACCTCCTCGGCCCCGGCCTCGAGCACGGCGAGCAGCACGTCGTCCTCACTCTGGTCGCCCTTCTCCAGCTGCACCACGCCCTTGCGGGTGAACAGGTAGGACACCGAGCCGGGGTCGGCCATGTTGCCGCCGTTGCGGGTCATCGCGGTACGCACCTCGCCCGCGGCGCGGTTCTTGTTGTCCGTCAGGCACTCGATGAGCACGGCCACGCCGTTGGGCCCGTAGCCCTCGTACATGATGGTCTGCCAGTCGGCGCCGCCCGCCTCCTCGCCGCCCCCGCGCTTGCGTGCGCGCTCGATGTTGTCGTTGGGCACCGACGACTTTTTGGCCTTCTGGATGGCGTCGTAGAGCGTGGGGTTGCCGGCGGGATCACCACCGCCCGTGCGGGCGGCCACCTCGACATTCTTGACGAGCTTCGCGAACATCTTGCCGCGCTTGGCGTCGATCGCGGCCTTCTTGTGCTTGGTGGTGGCCCATTTGGAGTGGCCCGACATGCAGTACGCCCCTTCCGAGGTTCCTCTAGCATCGGTTCCTCTCGCATGCGAGAGCAGCCGGAACCACACGCCAGGCGGTGGCCGACTGTGCTGACACTCGATTCTATGCGGCAGCCCGCACCATATCGACAAACAGCCCATGAATCCGGAGGTCGGCACCCATCTCGGGGTGGAACGACGTGGCCAGGGCCGTCCCCTGGCGCACCGCCACCGCCCGCTCCGCACCGCCGCGGCCCACCGACGCGAGCACCTCCACGCCGGGCCCGACACGCTCGATCCACGGTGCGCGGATGAACACGGCGCGCACCGGGTCCCCCGTGATCCCGGTGATGCGCAGGTCCTCCTCGAACGAATCCACCTGCCGGCCGAAGGCGTTGCGCCGCACCGTCACGTCCAGCGCGCCGAAATGCACCGCGTCGTCGCGCGTATCGAGCACCTCGGCGGCGAGCAGGATCATCCCCGCACAGCTGCCGTACACCGGGAGCCCGTCCGCCACCGCCCGCTGCACGGGACCGGTCATGTCGAACACGCGCAGCAGCCGGCTCATCGCCGTCGACTCGCCACCGGGAAACACCAGCCCCGACACGGAGCCGAGGTCCTCCGCCGTCCGCACCGGCACCGCCTCCGCACCGCACGCGCGCAGCGCCGCGAGGTGTTCGCGCACGTCCCCTTGCAGCGCCAGCACGCCGATCCGGGGTGCGGTCCCGCGGCTGCCGGAGTACCGCAGCGCCGCGTGCAGCGCGCCGCCGGTGCGCTCGGTCTCCGTCGTCGTGGTCATGCACGGTCCTTGTCGCTTTTCGCGCCGTCATTGTTGATGATCGACTCCCCGCCGCCGGGGGCCACGGGCCGCATGAGCCCCTCCTGCACCACCGCGGCAGCCAGCCTGCCGTCGAGAGTGAAGATGCGCCCCTGGGTCAGCGCACGGCCGAAGCCCGCCGACGGCGAAGTCTGGTCGTACAGCAGCCACTCGTCGGCGCGGAACGGCCGCAGGAACCACATGGCGTGGTCCAGCGACGCGTTGGCCGTCTCCCGGTCACGATGCGGGACCTTCGCCGAGTCCAGCAACGTCATGTCGCTCATGTAGGCGAGCGCGCAGATGTGCAGCACCGGGTCGTCCGGCAGGGCCTGGCGGTGCCGCATCCACACCCGCTGACGCGAGGCGGTGCCGGATGTCGCCGACTGCTCGGCGGGCACCATGCGCAGGTCCCAATCACCCCACTCCTGGCCGAACCACAGGCCGTCGTCCGGGTCGCCGCTGCTGCGCAGATCCGGCAGCTCCTCCGGCCCCGTCACGTCCGGCATGCGGTCCTGGTGCTCGAGCCCGTTCTCGTGGACGTGGAACGACGCGGACATCGCGAAGATCGTCTCGCCGTCCTGCACGCCGCTGACTCTGCGCATGCAGAAGCTGCGGCCGTCCTTGACCCGGTCGATCAGGTACACGGTGGGCATCGCCGGATTGCCCGGCCGCAGGAAGTTCGCGTGCAGCGAGTGCACCTGGAAGCGCGGATCCACGGTGCGTTCCGCCGCGACGAGAGCCTGCCCGGCCACCTGGCCGCCGAAAGTGCGCTTGAGGAGGGTGTCGACGACGGGCCCGCGGTAGATGTCCCGTTCCAGGCGTTCGAGATCGAGGACCGCGCGGATATCCGTCATTCGCCCAGCGTAGTGCAGGCCGGCCCGGGCCCGGCAGCGGGCGTCGGGTGATCGGCACGATGCACCCGACGCCCGCCGACGCGGCACGCAGGCCGGAGTCGGAGCCTCTCAGTTCACCAGCCGCGCTCGGCCAGGCGGTGCGGCTGCGGGATGTCGTCGACGTTGATGCCGACCATCGCCTCGCCGAGGCCCCGGGAGATCTTGGCGAGCTGATCCGGATCGTCGTAGGAGGCGGTGGCCTTCACCACGGCGGACGCGCGCTCGGCGGGGTTGCCGGACTTGAAGATGCCGGAGCCGACGAACACGCCCTCGGCGCCCAGCTGCATCATCATCGCCGCGTCGGCCGGCGTGGCGATGCCGCCGGCGGTGAACAGGGTGACGGGCAGCTTGCCGGCCTTCGCGATCTCGGCCACCAGCTCGTACGGCGCCTGCAGCTCCTTGGCGGCCACGTAGAGCTCGTCCGGGGCCATCGCGGTGAGCTTGGCGATCTCGGCGCGGATGCTGCGCATGTGCGTGGTGGCGTTGGAGACGTCGCCGGTGCCGGCCTCGCCCTTGGAGCGGATCATCGCCGCGCCCTCGGTGATGCGGCGCAGCGCCTCGCCCAGGTTGGTGGCGCCGCAGACGAACGGCACCGTGAACCGCCACTTGTCGATGTGGTTGGTGTAGTCGGCGGGGGTGAGCACCTCCGACTCGTCGACGTAGTCGACGCCGAGCGACTGCAGGATCTGCGCCTCGACGAAGTGGCCGATGCGTGCCTTGGCCATCACCGGGATGCTGACGGTGTCGATGATGCCGTCGATCATGTCCGGGTCGCTCATGCGGGACACGCCGCCCTGGGCGCGGATGTCCGCAGGGACCCGTTCGAGCGCCATGACGGCGACGGCGCCCGCGTCCTCGGCGATCTTCGCCTGCTCCGGGGTGACCACGTCCATGATCACCCCGCCCTTGAGCATCTCGGCCATGCCGCGCTTGACGCGCGCGGTGCCGACAGTCGACTCGGAACCGTTGGTCGAATTGTTCGCGGAGTTGGTCACGAAGTGCTCCCTGGTATGTCGTAACGGGGTGTCGGGTCCATCCTATGCCGAGCCCCCGGCACCCCGGTTGCGCGGTCGGGGCGCCGGTCAGCGGATGGTGCGGACCTCGCGGGGACCCCGGCCATCGAGGCAGTCGAGCGCGTCGGAAAGCAGCGCGGCGAGGTCCTGCGGGTAGACCGTGGCGCCTGATCCCGCCAGGTCCGCGAGCGCGCCGGCGGAGAACCACCGGTGCCCCAGGAGCGCGTCGCGCTCGAGCTCGGTGCGCGCCCCCGGCTGCGGTTCGAAGGCCTCCGTGCGCAGCACGAAGAAGTGCTCCTCCGAGTGCATCATCGACCCGTTCCAGGGGAACAGCGACAACCGGCGCCAGATCGGCCCGCACAGCTCCTCGGGCCGCACGCGCAGGCCGGTCTCCTCCCACAGTTCGCGCACCGCCGCCTCCCGCAGCGACTCGCCCGCCTCCACCCCGCCGCCGAAGGTGAACCAGAACGGCGCGTCGGAGCGGTGCGGGTCGCGTCCGCGGGCCAGCAGCACCCGCGCCGCGTCGTCCACCAGCAGCACCCGGGCCGAGACCCGATTGCCGTCGCCGGTGGATACGTGCGCATCCCGACCGCTCTCCGCGTCGTCGGCGCCGCTCGCCCCGGCGGCGGGGTGCGCGGACACCGCGTTGCGCAGCGACTCCTCGGTGATGTCGAAGTAAGCGGGCATCTGCGCGGTGCCCCCGAGCCGCAGCCACCGCACGAGCCGCCGGCCTTGCAGCGCCCGCGTGTCCCGGACTGCATCGTTGTGGAAGCGGCGGGCGATGAGCACGCGCGCATCGGCGTCCGCGAGCTCCGCCGCATGCACGGCGCGCACCGCCGAGGCGTCGACCCCCGCCAGCGCGCGGGAAAGCGCGTTCTCCGCCCGTTCCCGGTCGGACCTGTCGGCGCGCTCGGCCCGCAGCGACAGGTCCACGAGCGCCGCCGCCGCGCCGCCGCCGCGTGCCACGGCGGATTCAGTTCCCGCCGCCGGCTCGCCCCCCGCCGACGGCTCTCTGCCCGCCGACGGCTCTCTGCCCGCCGAAGACTGCTCGAGGTCGTGCGCGAGCGACCGGACGACGACGGAGCGCCGGGCGAGCGCCGCGTCGAGCGCCTGCCAGGCCAAGTCCGTGCGCACGTGCAATCGGTCGAGCCGGTTCGCCGTGCCGTATGCCCACAACGCGGCGAGCACCAGCAGCGCGACGACGAGGCCGACGACGGTGATGGTCAGTGCGGAGATCGTCATTCGCCCACCGCCCGCACGCGCCTGTCGCCCACCATGACGGTGTCATACACCCGCAGGATCTGATCGGCGACCACGGGCCAGTCGTAGCCGCGCACCACGCGGTCGCCGGCGGCCACCAGGCCGTCGCGCACGGCGGTGTCGGTGAGCACCCGGTCGATCCCGGCGGCCAGCGAACGCGGATCCCCGATCTCGGTGAGCACCCCCGCCTCGCCGTCGCGCAGCACCCGGCGGAACGCGTCGAGACGGCTGGCCACCACCGGGGTGTGCGCGGACAACGCCTCGACGAGCACGATGCCGAAACTCTCGCCGCCCAGGTTGGGCGCCACGTAGACGTCGGCGCTGCGCATGGCCGACGCCTTCTCCTCGTCGCTGACCTGACCGAGCAGGCGCAGGTGCCCGGCCAGGCGTCCGGCGCGGGCGCGCAATTCTTCCTCGTCGCCCCTGCCCACCACCAGCACCTGCAGGTCCGGATGGCGCTCCACCAGCGCGGGCAGCGCGTCCAGAAGCACCCCCATGCCCTTGCGCGGCTCGTCGTAGCGGCCGAGGAACAGCACCGTCCCGCCGCTCCGCGGATACCCGTCCAACACGGGGGCGTCCGCGAATGAGGACACGTCCACCCCGTTGGGGATCTCCACCGCGTCGGCACCGAGTGCCTGCACCTGCCAGCGCCGTGCCAGCTCCGACACGGCGATGCGCCCGGAGATCTTCTCGTGGTAGGGCCGCAGCACGCCCTGGAAGGTGGCGAGAACCAGCGACCGCGTGGTGGACGTGTGGAAGGTGGCGACGATGGGCCCCTCGGCCACCTTGAGCGCCAGCATCGACAGGCTCGGCGCATTGGGCTCATGCACGTGCAGCACGTCGAAATCGTTGTCGCGGATCCACCGGCGGATGCGCGCATAGGTGCCGACGCCGAAACGCAGCCGCGCCACCGACCCGTTGTAGGGTATGGCCACGGCGCGCCCGGCCGACACGACGTACGGCGGCAGCTGCACCGACTGCGAGGCCGGCGCGAGCACGCTCACGTGGTGGCCGCGCGCGAGGAACACCTGCGCCAGCTCGCTCACGTGCGCCTGCACCCCGCCGGGCACGTCGAACGAGTACGGGCAGATCATCCCGATGCTCAGCCGGCGCCCCGGATCCGTCTCGGCCACCGTCGCCTACCTGATGCCGAGCCGCGCGCGACGCTCGTCCGACAGGTCAGACCACCACAGCGGCTGCAGCATGTGCCAGTCGGCCGGGTGCGCGGCGATGTTCGCGGCGAAGACGTCCGCCACCGATTGTGTGGCCGCCTCCACGCCCCGGGAGGCATCGACGGGCGGCGCGATGGAGAAGCCCCAGCCGCCGTCGGTGAACCAGCAGTGCACCGGCAGCAGCGCGGCGCCGGTCTCCGCCGCGAGCCGGGCCGGGCCGGCGGGCATGCTCGTGCGCTCGCCGAAGAAGTCGACGGGGATGCCGCGGCCGGTGAGGTCGCGTTCGCCCAGCAGGCACACCACCTTGCCCTGCTCGAGCCGTGATCGCAGCGCACCGAACGGCGGCTCCTCGCCGCCACTGAGCGGGAACACCTCGAAGCCCAGGCGCTCGCGGTAGTCGACGAATCGCTGGAACAGCGATTCGGGTTTGAGCCGCTCGGCGACGGTGGCGAACTGCCCCCAGGCGTGCACAAGCCACACGCCGGCCACATCCCAGTTGCCGGAGTGCGGCAGCACCAGCACCGCGCCCCGGCCGGCGTCCATCGCGGCGTTCAGATGCTCCTGGCCCTGCACCGCCGAGTCGACGTCCGCCGCCATCCGCGCCAGGTCCATCGACGGCAGCCGGAAAGCCTCACGCCAGTACCGCGCGTACGAGCGGAGCGAGGCGCGGATCAGGGCGTCCGGCACCCGCTCGGGCGCCGAGCCCATCACCCGGGCCAGGTTGGCCCGCAGCTGGCCCTGCCCCGCACCACGCCGCCACGCCAGGTCGGCGCCCAGGTCGAAGCCGCCGCGCGCGACCCGCTCCGGCAACAGGCGCACCGCCCGCCAGCCTGCCGCGTACCCGGCGTCGCTGAACTTCTCCGAACGGCTCGTCTGCGCGGCCGGCCGCGACTGCGCTGCAGGACGCGGCTGCGCGGTCACGACTGTTCCTCCGGTGACGGGCGGTCGAGCGGGATCAGGTCACGTGCGCCGGGCGAGTTGCGCACCGACCGCATGCGCTGCCCCACGGTGATCACGCTGCCGACGGCGAGCAGCCACATGGCCGCGAAGAGGATCCACGGTTGGTCGAAGATCCCGGTGAAACCGGCGCCGACCAGCACGATGATGAGCCTGTCCGGCCGCTCGATCAGACCGCCGTCGCCGTGGAGCCCGCTGGCCTCCGCGCGGGCCTTCGCGTAGGAGATGACTTGCGAGGTGACCAGGCAGATCAGAGTGGCCACGAGCAGCAGCCGGTGCGCCGTCGTGTCGTCGAGGCTGTAGACCACCCACCATGCGAGCCCGGCGAAGATGGCGCCGTCGGCGATCCGGTCGCACGTGGCGTCGAGGACCGCGCCGAACCGGGTGCCGCCGCCCCGTGCCCGTGCGGTGGCACCGTCGAGCATGTCGAACATGACGAAGAACCAGATCACCAGGGCGCCCCAGAACAGGTGCCCCATCGGGAAGAGCGTCAGCGCCGCCGCGATGGACGCCACCGTGCCGGCGATCGTGATGACGTCGGGCGTCACGCCCATGCGCACGAGCTTGCGGCCCATCGGCAGCGTCACCTTGGACACCGACGCGCGGGCGAAGACGCTCAGCATGCGGACCATGCCTCGGCGAGCAGCGAGCGGGTGTCGCCGAGCAGTTGCGGCAGCACCTTGGTGCCGCCGACGACCGTGATGTAGTTGGCGTCCCCGCCCCAGCGCGGCACCACATGCTGGTGCAGGTGCGCGGCCAGCGATCCCCCCGCGGCGGAACCCAGGTTGATCCCCACGTTGAACGCGTGCGGGTGCGACACGGCGCGGATGGTGCGCAGCGCCTGTTGGGTGAACGCCATGAGCTCGGCGCTCTCGCCCTGGTCGAGGTCCTCGAGCCCCGCGACGTGCCGGTACGGCAGCACCATCAGGTGCCCCGGGTTGTACGGGTACAGGTTGAGCACGGCGTAGACGGACTCGCCGCGCGCGACGACCAGGCCGTCCTCATCGCGCATGCGCGGGATGTCGCACAGCGGGCATCCGCTGGACTCGCCGGGCGGGATGGTGGGCGCCTCGGCCACATACGAGAGTCGGTGCGGCGTCCAGATGCGCTCGAGCCGGTCGTCGTCCCCCACCCCCGTGGACCGGATCCCCGCGCCCCCGGCACCGCCGAGCGGGTCCGGACCGGCGTCCGCCGTGCGTTCGCGGCCCGCCGCCGGGCTCTCCCCCGTCACTCCGGGCCCTCCCCCTGCTCGAACGACGCCTGCATCGCTTCCGCCGTGGGCGAGGCGTTCTCGCGCCTGCCGACCCACCCGGTGATGAGCGCGACGGCGTCGTCCACCGGCACCCCGTTGACCTGGGTCCCGTCGCGGAAGCGGAAGCTCACGGCGCCCGCCTCCACGTCGCGCTCGCCGGCCAGCAGCATGAACGGCACCTTCTGCGTGGTGTGCGTGCGGATCTTCTTCTGCATGCGGTCGTCGGAGGTGTCCACCTCGGCCCGCACGCCGGTCTTCTTGAGCCGCGAGGCGATCCCGAACAGGTGGTCCTCGAACGCCTCCGCCACCGGGATGCCCATCACCTGCACCGGCGCGAGCCACGCGGGGAAGGCACCGGCGTAGTGCTCGGTGAGCACGCCGAAGAAGCGCTCGATGGAGCCGAACAGCGCCCGGTGGATCATCACCGGGCGGTGCTTGGCGCCGTCGGAGCCGGTGTACTCGAGCTCGAAGCGCTCGGGCTGGTTGAAGTCGAGCTGGATGGTGGACATCTGCCAGTTGCGTCCCAGCGCGTCCTTGACCTGCACGGAGATCTTGGGCCCATAGAATGCGGCCCCGCCCGGGTCCGGCACCAGCTCCAGGCCGGAGGCCTCGCCCACCTCGCGCAGGGTCTCGGTGGCCTCCTCCCACGTGGCGTCGTCGCCGACGTACTTGTCCGGATCCTTGGTGGACAGCTCCAGGTAGTAGTCGTCCAGGCCGTAGTCCTTGAGCAGGTCCAACACGAACTCGAGCGTGCGGGCGAGCTCGGCGCGCATCTCCTCGCGGGTGCAGTAGATGTGGGCGTCGTCCTGGGTCATCCCGCGCACGCGGGTGAGCCCGTGCACCACGCCGGACTTCTCGTACCGGTACACCGACCCGAACTCGAACAGCCGCAGCGGCAGTTCCCGGTACGAGCGGCCCCGCGAACGGAAGATCAGGTTGTGCATGGGGCAGTTCATGGGCTTGACGTAGTAGTCCTGCCCCGGCTTGCGCAGCGTGCCGTCCTCGTTGTACTCCGCGTCGAGGTGCATCGCGGGGAACATGCCCTCGCGGTACCAGTCCAGGTGGCCGGACACCTCGTACAGGTTCCCCTTGGTGATGTGCGGGGTGCTGACGAACTCGTAGCCCTCCTCGATGTGCCGGCGGCGCGAGTAGTCCTCCATCTCCTTGCGCACGATCCCGCCGCGCGGGTGGAAGACCGGCAGCCCCGACCCGAGCTCGTCGGGAAAGCTGAACAGGTCCAGCTCCGCTCCCAGCCGGCGGTGGTCGCGCTTCTCCGCCTCGGCGAGCAGCGCCAGGTACTCGTCCTGGCGCTCCTTCGACTCCCACGCGGTGCCGTAGACCCGCTGCAGGTCCTCGCGGCTCTGATCGCCGCGCCAGTAGGCGGCCGAGCTGCGGGTGAGCGTGAACGCCGGGATGTGCTTGGTGGTGGGGATGTGCGGGCCACGGCACAGGTCGCCCCACACGCGCTCGCCCGTCCGCGGGTCGAGGTTGTCGTAGATGGTCAGCTCCTTGCCGCCCACCTCCATGACCTCCGGGTCGTCGAATGGCGACATGTCGCCTGTCGATTTATCACTGATCAACTCGAGCTTGAACGGCTCGGACGCCAGCTCCGCCCGGGCGTCGTCGAGATCGTCGACGACGCGGCGGGAGAACCGCTGCGCCCCCTTGATGATCTTCTTCATCCGCTTCTCGAGGCGGGCGAGATCCTCCGGGGTGAACGGCTCGGCCACCTGGAAGTCGTAGTAGAAGCCGTTCTCGATGGGCGGGCCGATGCCCAGCTTGGCTTCGGGGAACTCCTGCTGCACCGCCTGGGCCAGCACGTGCGCGCACGAGTGGCGGATGACGCTGCGCCCGTCGTCGGTGTCCGCCGCGACGGCTTCCACCTCGACGTCGACGTCCGGCACCCAGGCCAGGTCGCGCAGCTGGCCGTCGCCGTCGCGCGCGACGACGATCGCGTCGGGGCCCTTGCCCGGCAGGCCCGCATCGTGGACCGCCTTCCCGACGGACGTCCCGGCCGGCACCCGGACGGTCGGGGCGGCAAGGCTGTTCACGGCTCCGGAAGACACGGCTGCGGGGCTCCTACTCGCTCGTCGCGGCGACTGCATACCCGGCAGCCGCCTATCCATACGATCGTATCGGTACTCGAGCGCGCCGCTGCAGGTGGCGCGCCCGAGTACCGTCCGCAGCGGATACGGCGCCGGTGGCGGGCGGACGTGGCCCGTCACCGGCGGCGGATGTCAGGCGGTGGCCACCGCGACGCCGTCGGACAGATCGTTGAGCTCGTAGGCGCCCTTGCCGTCGATCGACTCGCGGATGATGTCCGCGTGCCCGGCGTGGCGTGCGTACTCCTCGATGGCGTGCAGAGCCACCCAACGCAGCGGCCACGACTCGAGATCGTCGGGGAACCACGGCTGGTCCGGCACCGGGACAGGCCGCTCGAGGTCGGCCGTGGCCAGGTGCTCCTCCACCCAGTCCGCCTGGGCCCGCAGCCCGTCGATGAGCGTCTGCGCCGTGTCGCCGTCACGGATCGCGCCGGGCTGGATGCCGCCCGCCGCCCAGTCCGCGTCGTCGTACGCGCCGGCGTCGGGGACGAAGTCCGCGTCGAGCTGCGCCAGCAACCCCTTCGACGACACGAACAGCACGTGCCGGGCGAGCGCGCCCAGGCTCATCTTCGACGCGCTCGGGGTGGAGCGGATCTGCTCGTCGGACAGGCCGTGCAGGCTCGCCGCGATCTGCCGCAACTGTTGGGCGGCGAAGGTGGACAGCCCGTCGCTTTCGCTGGTGACGGTTCGGGTGAGGAACGGCATCATGCACTCCTTCAGCGTGGATTCCGAGGTGTCTCGGCTTCTGATTGGTCCTGCAAGAAACACTCTGGACCCCTTTCCGGACAGTATCGGTCCGTTGATTCGTGCGATCGTGGATCCATGACCGACACCGCCGCCCGCCTGCTCCGGCTCCTGGGTCTGCTCCAGGCGCGTCCGTACTGGTCCGGGGCCGAGCTGGCGCGCCGCCTGGAGGTCACCGACCGCTCGGTGCGCCGCGACATCGACCGGCTCCGGGGACTCGGCTACCCCGTCGAGTCCGCGCACGGGCGCGGGGGCGGCTACCGACTGGCCTCCGGGAGCGCCATGCCGCCGTTGGTGTTCGACGACGCCAGCGCCGTCGCGGTCGCGGTGGGCCTGCGGCTGGCCGCAGGCACGGGCATCGACGGGCTCGGCGAGGACTCTCTGCGCGCGCTCACCGTGCTCGACCAGGTGATGCCCGCCCGGCTGCGCCCCGTCGTCTCGGCCCTGTCCGGATCCACCTCGGTGCTCCCCCGCGGCCCGGAGACGGTGCGCTCCGAGGTCCTCCTCGGCTTCGCACGCGGCGCACGGGCCAAGGTTCGCGTGCGGTTCACCTATCAGGACCGCACGGGCACGGAGACCGAACGCGACGTGGAGCCGTACCACGTGGTGTCGCTGCACCAGCGTTGGTACCTCATGGCCTTCGACACCGGGCGCGGCGACTGGCGGACGTTCCGCCTCGACCGTGTCTCCGCAGATTCGCTGTACACGACCACCTTCGGCTTCACACCGCGCCCGGCCCCCGACCCCGACGAGTACATCCGGAAATCGGTCACCGGAGGCGCCGACGAAGTGGTGGCGCGGATACGGGTGGGGCTGCCCGCCGACGCGGTACGTCGGGTGGTCCCGACGCATGCCGGCACCGTCCACGACGACGGGCCGGAGCAGTGCCTGCTGACCACGCACACCCGCGACCTGCCCTGGCTCGCGTTCCAGCTCTCCGCGTTCGCGGCACCCGTCGAGGTGCTCGAACCGGAATCACTGCGGGAGACGATGCGCACCATGGCCGTGCGGCTCAGCGCGGCGGCGGAGGCGGGGTGACGGCGCGCATGGGAAGGGGTGCGCGGGAGGACGGTGTGTGCGGGGTACCGCCGTGGACCCGCAGACGAAAAAAGAGCGCAGGCCTTACGGCCTGCGCTCTTTCAGGAGTGGTCCCGGCTGGGTTCGAACCAGCGACCTTCCCGGTGTGAACGGGACGCTCTTCCACTGAGCCACGGGACCGCGAACGATCCCGCATCGGCGGGCCGTTCCGAGGAGGAACACTAACACGGTCGGATCCCGACGGTGAAATCGCCAGGCCAGCGCGCGATCCGGCCGTGGGCGCCGCCCCGCTTCGCACGCGCTGCGACCGTCGATGACCGTCATGGCCGGCCGTCGTCGCTACGCGCAGCGACCGGCGCCAGGCACACCTTCAGCAGGACCGGATCCCGGCGGGGATGACACTGCCACGATGCCGGGCACGGCCGGCCGACACCTCCACCACATGGCTTCGGACACGCCGTGACCAGTCGATTTGTGAATCCGCGACCGCGTCCATTAATGTTCTTCTCGCACCACGGAGAGCGCAGCTGGCGGCTGGGCCTCTCTTGGAGCGTGCGGACGTGGCGCAGCTGGTAGCGCACAACCTTGCCAAGGTTGGGGTCGCGGGTTCGAATCCCGTCGTCCGCTCGAGAGGGTCCGCAAACCCTCGCGGTGGAGTGGCCGAGTGGTGAGGCAACGGCCTGCAAAGCCGTGAACACGGGTTCGATTCCCGTCTCCACCTCGCAGTGAGGTCCCGCGCGATTAGCTCAGCGGGAGAGCGCTTCCCTGACACGGAAGAGGTCACTGGTTCAATCCCAGTATCGCGCACCACGAAGGCCGGGCACCCTTATCGGGTTCCCGGCCTTTCTGTCGTCGGCCGGGCTGTTGCCGTTCAGCACTTCCGTGTTGCTCGACGGGTCCCGTGGAGCACGCCGGTCCAGCGCCCTGGCGAGCGCCGGGTGCTCCTCGCGAACCCGGCCGCTCCCCGCGAGCAGATCTCCCCCTCGCGGGGCGGACTGCACGGCGCGCACCGAATCACCAGGGCATCCAGCCCAACCCGCACGCGCACCGTCGAACGGCACGCGAACCCGACGACATCCGGCACGCACACCGCAGGAGCGCACTCGATTCACCCGCGCACTCGCCCGCGCACGGACGACCCGCACTCACCACGCAGAACGGCTCGCGAGCCCGGGCCCGCCCACTCCCCTGCGATTCCCCCCGGCCCCCCACGGCCGCCGCCCCGCCCCCGCTTTGTGCGCCGGCACCCGCGTCCGCTAGTGTTCTCTTCGCACCACGGAGTGCGTCGGCCACGCGGTCGCCGCCGGCGGTGCGGTATGCGGACGTGGCGCAGCTGGTAGCGCACAACCTTGCCAAGGTTGGGGTCGCGGGTTCGAATCCCGTCGTCCGCTCCACAGCGAGAGCCCCGCGTTCGATGCCGGACGCGGGGTTTCTGCGTCCCCGGGTCGCGACGCTCCAGGCGCCCCGAGCCGCCGCTCTCCCGCCACGCCGTCACGTGTTGGACGAATGACCGGCTTTTTCCGGGCACTGTGACGCGCATCGCCCCCGCGGTGGTTCAATCGACGGGTGAGCACCCCGCCCCCACCCTCGAAGCCCTCGCCGTCGAATCCCCGACCGTCCACTCCGAATGCGGCTGTCCGCACCGGGCACGGCAGCCTCCGGCGCCCGCGTATCGCCGTCTCGGTCGCGTTCGGGCTCCAGGGGTTCACGCTCTCGATGCTGCTCACCCTGCTGCCGCAGTTCCGCGACAGGTACGGCCTGGACGATGCCGCGATCGTCGGCGTCGTGGTGCTCGCTTCGGTCATCGCCGGCGCGGGCAGCCTGCTCGCCGAGGCGCTCGCTGCCCGCACCGACAGCCGCGCGGCACTGCGCACCGGGTTCGCCGTCATCATCGCGGCCGTGCTCGCCGTGACGGTGGCACCGGGGCTCATCGTGTTCATCACCGGATTCGCCGTCTACGGCGTCGGCCTGGGCATGGTGGATGCCGCGACGAACATGCAGGGCGTGTCCCTCCAGCACCGCGCGGGACGGTTCATCATGTCGTCGTTCTATGCGGCCTGGAGCGTGGGCGCTATCGGCGGCGCCCTGTGGGTGGCAGCGTTCTCCGGCCTGAACCTGGGGCTGCAGGCCACGCTCTTCGCGGGCATCGGACTCGTCGCGCTCGCCGCGTTGGCCGTGTCGCCGCGGCTGTTCCGGCCCACCGACGGAGCGGCGCCGACGAAGAACGCCACCACGACGGACAATGACGCCCCGGCGCATCCGCGCATCCCCTTGTGGCCGTTCCTCGCGCTCGGTTGCGCGATGGCGCTGTTCTACGGGATCGACTTCGCCGTCGGCAACTGGTCCGCACTGTTCATGACCGACGTGGTCCTCGCCAGTTCCGGCACCGCCGCGCTCGCGATGGCCGCGTACCAGGTGGCCGCGTTGATCTCACGGCTCACGGGCGACCTGTGGGTGCGCCGGTTCGGCGAGATCGCCGTGGTGCGGGCCGGCGCCGCGGTGGCGATCGCCGGGCTGGCGCTCGTGGTGGCCGCACAGTCGATTCCCATGGCTCTCGCGGGCTTCCTCATCGTCGGCCTGGGCGCTCCGCTGGTGGCGCCGCTGTGCTTCGGCGCGGCGGGCCGGTTGGCCCCCGGACAGGCGGATGCCGTCATCGCCCGCATCAACCTGTTCAACTATGCGGGCACGATCATCGGCGGCGGCATCGTCGGCGGCGTGGCGGCGGTCAGCAACCTGCGGGTGGCCTTCGTGCTGCCGTTGCTGTTCGCCGTCGGACTCGCCGCGCTCGCCCCCGCGTTCCATCCGCGCCGCCGCACCGCCGGCACGGCGCAGGGCGCACGGACATCGCCATGAACCCCGTCGCCGGTGTGCTGCTCGCGGCCGGGCGGGGCCGCCGTTTCGGGCGGCCCAAGGCGCTCGTCAGACTCGACGGCGAGCCGCTGGTGGCACGCGCCGCCCGCACCCTCGCGCAGGGCGGTTGCGCCCCCGTCGTCGTGGTGCTCGGGGCCGCGGCGGACGAGGCGTCCGCCCTGGTGCCGCCGGACGCGCGCACGGTGATCGCGGCGGACTGGGCGGCGGGCCTCGCCGCGTCGCTGCGCGCCGGCCTCCGCGCCCTCCCCACGGGCGCCGGTGCTTCCACTGCGGCGCTCCTGCACCTCGCCGACCTGCCGGACGTGGGGCCGGACGTCGTCGCACGCCTGCTCGAATCCGCACAACACGCACCCGACCCGTCCGGCGTGCTGGCGCGCGCGACCTACGGCGGCCGGCCCGGCCACCCCGTCCTCGTCGGCCGTCGGCACTGGGCGGACCTGACCGCGTCCGTCACCGGCGACCGCGGCGCCGGCCCGTGGCTGCGCCGCCGCAGCGACGTGCGCCTCGTCGCGTGCGACGACCTCGCGACGGGCGACGATGCCGACACGACCGATGCGCTGCGGCGCCACGGCCGGGTCACCTAGGCTCGCACCGTGACCGCCCCACGCTCGCCCCAGGACCTCGCGCAGGCCCTCGACACCACCGGGTACCTCGCCGGGGAGGGCCTGTCGGTGGCGGCGTTCCTGGCGCTGGAGCTCCAACGCCCGCTGTTCTGCGAGGGCGAGCCCGGCACCGGGAAGACCTCGCTGGCCACCGCGCTGTCCGAGGCGCTGGGGCTGCCGCTGATCCGCCTGCAATGCCACGAGGGAATCGACGCCACGCAGGCGCTCTACGACTGGGACTTTCCGCGGCAGCTGCTGCACCTGCGCACGCTCGAGGCCGCCGGCGACCTGGACCCCGAGGCCGCCGAGCGCTCGCTCTACACCCGCCGCTTCCTGCTGGCCCGGCCGCTGCTGCAGGCGCTCACCGAAGCGCCGTGCGTGCTGCTGATCGACGAGGTGGACCGCGCCGACGACGAGTTCGAGGCGTTCCTGCTGCAGGTGCTCGACGAGAATACGGTGACCATCCCGGAGTACGGCGAGGTGCGCGCGGCAACTCCCCCGTTGGCGGTGCTCACGTCCAACCGCACCCGCGACGTGCACGACGCCCTCAAGCGCCGGTGCCTCTACCACTGGCTCGACCATCCGGATCTGCCCCAGGAGGTGGCGATCCTGCGGCGGCGGATCCCCGGCATCAACGCCGCCCTCGCCACACAGGTGGCCTCCGCCGTGCAGGCGCTGCGCCGCATGGAACTGCTCAAGCCGCCGGGAGTCGCCGAGTCGCTCGACTGGGCCCGCGCACTGTCCGCCCTGGGCAGGGACGCGCTCGACGCGCAGTCCGCCGCCGCGACGCTCGGAGCGGTGCTCAAATACCGCGAGGATCTCGACCGGGTGGCCCGTCAGGGACTCGACGCCCTCCTCGCTCGCTGAACCCCTGACCGCTCCACCCCTGACCGCCTAGCCTCGGGAAGAGGATCCCACCCCCTATCCGCGGGATTCGGGTGACAATGCACACATGGGCTGTGATGAACGGGCGGCCGACCCGCTGACGGGGGCCGTCGGCTTCGCGCGGGTTCTGCGCGCGGCCGGCGTGCCCGTGGGCACCGACGCCGCAGGGCGCTACCTGCGCGCGCTCGGCGCGGTGGACCTGGCCGAGCGGCGCCAGGTCTACTGGGCCGGCCGCGCCACGCTGTGCCGGGGCCCGGAGGACATCCCCGTCTACGACCTGGCCTTCCAGAGCTGGTTCGGCGACGCGCCGCCGCCGGGGGCGGCGCGTGGCGGGCGTGTCCGCGAGGCCCGGATCGCCGGGCTCTCGCCCGTCCCCCGTGGCGGCGCGGGCCGGGAGGACGAGGCCGACGGGGAGGCCCTGCGCGTCGCGGCCGGCGATACGGAGATCCTCCGTCACCGCGACATCGCCGAGCTCACTCCGGCCGAGCGCGCCCACCTCGACCGCATGCTCGCCGGGCTGCGTGCGGGCCCGCCGACCCGCCCCGCGCTGCGCCGACGGCCGGCGCGCACTGGACCGGTGGACCCCCGCCGCACGCTGCGGCGCACCGTAGCGGCCGGGGGCGAACCCGTCCGCCCCGTCCACCACCGGCGCGCCCGCCGCCCGCGGCGTGTGGTGCTGCTCATCGACGTCTCCGGTTCGATGCGCCCCTACGCCGACGCTCTGCTGCGCTTCGCCCACGCCGTCACGCACGGCGCGTCCGGCGGCGGCGCGCGCACCGACGTCGAGGTGTTCTCGCTGGGCACACGCCTGACCAGGCTCACCCGCGCCTTCGGATCGCGCGACGCCGAGACGGCGCTGGCCGCCGCGGGCCGCGCCGTCCCCGACTGGGCGGGCGGCACCCGTCTGGGCGAAACGCTCGGCGTGTTCCTCGAAAGACACGGGCGCCGCGGCATGGCCCGGGGCGCGACGGTGGTGATCTTCTCCGACGGGTGGGAACGCGGCGACTCCGCGCTGCTGGGCACACAGGTGGCCCTGCTCCGGCGGCTCGCGCACGCGGTCATCTGGGTCAATCCGCACGCGGGCGCCGCGGGCTTCCAGCCCGTGCAGTCCGGAATGGCGGCCGCGTTGCCGCACGTCGACCGACTCCTGGCCGGGCACAGCCTGGCCACCCTGCAGCGGCTGCTCCTGGAGGTGCGTGATGCGTGACGTGATCGACGAACTGGACCGGCGCTACCGTGCCGGCGAATCCGTGGGCCTGGGCACCGTGGTGGGCACCTTCAGCTCGTCGCCGCGCGACCCGGGCGCCGCCATGCTGGTGGCGCAGGACGGCACCGTCACCGGCAGCGTGTCCGGCGGGTGCGTCGAGGGCGCGGTGTATGAACTGGCCGAGCAGGCCATCGCCGACGGGGCCCCCGTGCTGCAGCGTTACGGGGTCTCGGACGAGGACGCCTTCGCCGTGGGGCTCACCTGCGGCGGCATCATCGATATCTTCGTCGAGAGGGTCGACGAGCGCGGATACGCCGAGCTGCGCGAGGCCATCGACGCGGTGCGCGGCGACGTGCCGCTGGCGATCGCCACCGTCACCGCGCACCCCGACGGAGCCTTGGTAGGGCGCCACATGCTCGTCTACGACGACGCCGTCACCGGCAGCCTGGGCTCGCAGCGCAGAGATGACGCCGTCGTCGACGACGCCCGCGGGCAGCTCGACAGCGGCCGCTCCGGCACGCTGCACTACGGCCCGGACGGCCAACGGCGCGGCGAGGGGTTGTCGGTGTTCGTCAACGTGTTCCGGCCGCCGCCGCGGCTGCTCGTGTTCGGCGCCATCGACTTCGCCGCCGCCATGGCGCGCATCGGCGCGTTCCTGGGCTACCGGGTCACCGTGTGCGACGCGCGGGCCGTGTTCGCGACGCACACCCGGTTCCCCGAGGCCGACGAGGTCGTCACCGACTGGCCGCACCGCTACCTGGCAGCCGAGGCCGCTGCCGGGCGCGTCGACCGGCGCACCGTGGTCACAGTGCTGACCCACGACCCGAAGTTCGACGTGCCCCTGCTCGAGGTGGCGCTGCGGCTGGACCTCGCCTACGTCGGGGCGATGGGGTCGCGGCGCACCCACGACGACAGGCTGGACCGCCTGCGCGACGCCGGCATGTCCGAGGACGAGCTGGCCCGGATGAGCTCGCCGATCGGCCTCGATCTCGGTGCGCGCACGCCCGAAGAGACGGCTGTGGCCATCGCCGCCGAGATCATCCAACTGCACTGGGGCGCCGCCGGCGCGCGGCTCACGCACTCGAGCGGGCCGATCCACGGCGGCTGACCCGCCGACCCGCACCGGTGGCGGCGGGCGACGCCGCAAAGGCGCGCGAGTTTCGTCAATCCGGTTGTCCTCTGACCCGATCCGGGGAAGAGTTGCACAGTGATACTCCTCACAACCGCGTCAAGCCGGAGGTTTCCATGCGCATCTCTGTTGTGGTCGACGGCACCAGATACTCCGACGATGTGGAGCCGCGGACCCTGTTGGTGCACTATCTGCGCGAGCGGATCGGCAAGGTCGGCACCGTGTCCGGCTGCGACACCAGCAATTGCGGCGCCTGCACGGTGCATCTGGACGGGCGCAGCGTCAAATCCTGCTCGGTGCTGGCGGTCCAGGCCGACGGGCACGAGGTGACCACCATCGAGGGGCTGGCGCAGGACGGAGCGCTGCACCCGGTGCAGGAGGCATTCCACTCGCACCATGCGCTGCAGTGCGGGTACTGCACGCCGGGGATGATCATGCAGTCCGTGGACCTGCTCGGCGAGAACCCCGATCCTGACGAGCAGCAGATCCGCGAGGGCCTCGAGGGCAACCTGTGCCGCTGCACCGGCTACCAGAACATCGTCCGGGCCGTGCAGGATGCGGCGGTCCGCATGCGTGAGGGTTCCGCCGCACAGACCGGAGGTGCCCGATGACCTCCGTCGCCGAACCCCAGGCCCACTCCGGTGAGATCGGCCGTTCGCGCACCCGCAAGGAGGATGCGCACCTGATCACCGGCCGCACCCGGTGGACCGCCAACATCACGTTGCCGGGCATGCTGCACATGGCGGTGCTCCGCAGCCCCGTCGCCCATGCGCGCATCACCGGCATCGACGTCTCCGAGGCGCGCGGGATGCCGGGGGTCGTCGCCGTCTACACCGGCGCGGACCTCGGTGAAGAGCAGGGCAGCCTGCCCAATGCGTGGCCCGTCACCCCCGACCAGAAGGCGCCTCCCGCCCCGCCGCTGGCGGTGGACACGGTGAACTTCGCCGGCGATGCCGTGGCCGTGGTCGTCGCCCGCAGCGACTACGAGGCGCACGACGCGCTCGAGGGCATCGACGTGGACTACGAGGACCTGCCCGTCGTGCTCGACCTCGAGTCCGCCGTCGCCGACGGGGCCGAGCTGGTGCATCCCGCACTGGGCTCCAACGTCAGCGCCGTGTGGTCGCTCGACTCCGCCCAGGCGGGCAGCGGCGACGATGTCGACGCCGCCATTGCCGAGGCCGAAGGTTCTGCGGAGCACATCGTGGTGCGCCGCACCCTGCACCAGCAGCGGCTCATTCCCGCGTTCATGGAGCCGCGCGCCGTCGTCGTGGACCCCACGGCCGAGCAGATCACGATGTGGTCCGCCACGCAGATCCCGCACATCCTCCGGCTCATGCTCGCGATGACGCTGGGACTGCCGGAGCACAAGCTGCGCGTCATCGCGCCCGACGTGGGCGGCGGCTTCGGCGGCAAGCTCCAGGTGACCCCGGAGGAGGTGCTCACCCTCGTCGCCGCCCGCCGGCTGGGCAAACCGGTCAAGTTCGCCGAGACCCGCGAGGAGGCGATGGCCACCGGCCACCACGGCCGCGCGCAGGTGCAAAGGCTCACCCTGGCGGCCCGGCGCGACGGCACCGTCACCGGACTCAAAGTGGACCTGCTCGCCGACATGGGCGCCTACCTGCGCATCCTCACCTCGGGCGTGCCCATCCTGGGCGGGTTCATGTACAACGGCATCTACAAGATCCCCGCCTACCGGTTCACCTGCACCAACGTGTTCACCAACAAGGTGCCCACCGACGCCTACCGCGGCGCGGGACGGCCCGAGGCCACCTTCGCCATCGAGAGGATGATGAGCGAGCTGGCCGCGGAACTCGGCATGGACCCGCTGGCCGTCCGGGAGAAGAACTGGATCCGGCACGAGGAGTTCCCTTACACCACCGTCGCCGGGCTCACGTACGACACCGGCAACTACGAGGCGGCCACTGCGAAGTCCCGTGAACTGTTCGACTACGACGCGCTGCGTCGCGAACAGGCGGAGCGGCGCGAGCACGGCGACGCCGTCCAATTGGGCATCGGGGTATCCACGTTCACGGAGATGTGCGGGCTGGCCCCGTCGCGTGTGCTCGGCTCGCTCGATTACGGCGCCGGCGGCTGGGAACATGCGTCCATCCGCATGCTGCCCACCGGCAAGGTCGAGGTGGTCACGGGCATTTCCCCGCACGGGCAGGGCCATGTCACCGGCTTCAGCCAGCTGGTGGCGGACAGGCTCGGCGTGCCCTTCGACGACGTCGAGATCATCCACGGCGACACGCAGGCATCCCCCAAGGGCCTCGACACCTACGGTTCCCGCTCGCTCACCGTCGGGGGCGTCGCCGTCGCACACGCGGTGGACAAGGTGATCGCCAAGGCCCGCCCCATCGCCGCCCACATGCTCGAGTGCGCCGAGGACGACCTGGACTTCGCCGACGGCGGTTTCCGCGTGCGCGGCACGGAGGCCGCCGTCGGCATCGCCGACGTGGCGCTGGCGGTCTTCGCCGCGCACGACCTCCCCGACGGGGTCGAGCCGAGCCTCGATTCGCAGGCCACCTACGACCCGGAGAACTTCTCGTATCCGCACGGCACCCACCTGTGCGCGGTGGAGGTCGACACCGACACCGGCCGGGTGGCGCTGCGCTCCTATGTGGCGGTCGACGACGTGGGCACCGTGGTCAACCCGATGCTCGTGGAGGGCCAAGTCCACGGCGGCCTCGCTCAGGGGATCGCGCAGGCGTTGTTCGAAGAGGCCGTCTACGACGATTCCGGGACTCTGCTCAGCGGTTCGTTCGCCGAGTACCTGCTGCCCTCGGCGGCAGACCTGCCCTCATTCACCACCGACCGCACCGAGACGCCCGCCACCAGCAACGTCCTCGGCGTCAAGGGCGTCGGCGAGGCGGGCACCATCGCCTCCACCCCGGCGGTGGTCAACGCGGTGCTCGACGCCGTCCGCCACCTCGGGGTGCAGGACATCGACATGCCGTGCACGCCGATGCGCGTGTGGAAGGCCATCCAGGAAGGTGCAGGTGCACGATGATCCCCTCCGCATTCGACTACACAGCGCCGGACACCGTCGACGACGCCCTGCGCGCCCTCGCCGACGCCGGCGACGACGCCAAGATCATCGCCGGCGGCCAGAGCCTCATGCCGGTGCTGCGCCTGCGCATGAACGACCCGGCGGTGGTGGTGGACCTGGGCCGCATCGCCGAGTTGCGCGGCGTGCGCGACGACGGCGACGCGGTGGCGATCGGCGCGATGACCACCCACCACGACGTGCTGCACGACCCGCTGGTGCGCGACCACGCCCGGCTGCTGGCCGAGGCCGCGGGCACCGTGGCGGACGCGCAGATCCGGCACCGGGGCACGCTCGGTGGGGCGCTGGCCCACGCCGACCCGGCGGGCGACCTCCTCGCCCCCGCCCTGGCGCTGGACGCGACGATGACCATCGCGGGGCCGCAAGGCCGGCGCCAGGTGCCCGCGGCCGAGTTCTTCAAGGACCTGTTCACCACCGCGGTGGGGCCCGACGAGATCCTCGTCGAGATCCGCGTGCCCAAGCACACGGGGTGGACGGGACACTACGAGAAGTTCAACCGGACCGCACAAGCCTGGGCCATCGTCGCCGTCGCGGCCGCGCTGAAGGTGTCGGACGGGCGTATCGCGGAGGCCCGGGTGGCGCTGACCAACATGGCGTCGGTCCCCGTGCGCGCCCGCGGGGTCGAAGAGGCATTGGTGGGCCGCCCCGCCGACGCCGCCACCATCCGCGACGCCGCCGCGCGTGCCGGTGAGGGCACCAGCCCCACCCCGGACGGCAACGCCGACGGGGAATATCGCACGCACCTGGCGCAGATCCTCACTGCCCGGGCGGTGGCGGCCGCCGCCGGCACGTGACCCGACCCCCGTTCCCCGGCCACGCCCGGTGCGAACCTCCCGCCCACCACCGTGATGCAAAGGAGAAGACCCAGTGGAACTGGAGCACTCGTTCACCGTGCCCGCGTCCGTCGACGAGGTCTGGCAGGCGCTGCTCGACCCCGAACGCGTGGCACCGTGCATGCCCGGCGCCACGCTCACCGGGGTGGAAGCGCAGACGTTCACCGGTAAGGTCAAGGTGAAGCTCGGCCCGGTGTCAATGCAGTACAAGGGCACCGGCGAATACATCGAGACCGACGAAGCCACCCACACCGTGGTGATCAAGGCCGCCGGCAAAGACGCCAAGGGCAACGGGACCGCGGCAGCCACCGTGACGCTGCGGCTCACCGGCGACGGGGAACGCACCTCCGGAGCCTCCACCACCGACCTCACCGTCACCGGGAAGCCGGCACAGTTCGGGCGGGGCATGATCGCTGAGGTCGGAGGGAAGATCCTCGAACAGTTCGCCGTCAATCTGGGCGACGCGCTCGCAGCATCCGACGGCCGAAGCTCCGAGGGGCAGGACGACTCCGAGGGGCAGGACTCCGTGGGCCCCGGCACCGCCGGCGACGCCGGGGGCGGTTCCACGGACGGCGGTGGCACGGTGGGCGCCGCCGGAGCGGACGCCGCCGCACCGGCCGCCCCGCTTTCCACCGGAGACGGCGCGGGCCCCGCCGGCCGCCCCGCCGCCGCGCCACGTGAGACGGAGGCGCTCGACCTGTCGGAGTTCGCCCGCGGCGCGGTGCTCAAACGTGCACTGCCGCTGATCGGGGCGGGCGCCGTCGCCGCGCTGATCGTGATGGTCATCCTGCGGTGCCGCCGGGGTGAGGACGACTGACGGGTGCCATGCTGGGCGGCATGACACTGCAGGCCGGATCCGGCATCACCCGCGCCGCGCCGGCGCACGCCGACGAGCTCGCCGCCCTCGCCGCGGTGACCTTCCCCCTCGCCTGTCCGCCCGGGGTCACCGAGGCGGACGTGCGCGTGTTCGTGGCCGAGCACCTGTCCGCCGCCCGGTTCGCCGAGTACCTGGCGGACCCGCGCCGCACCCTGCTGCTGGCGCGCGAGGGCGGGTCCGCGGTGGCCTACGCGATGCTCGTGCACGCTCCACCCGCCGACGCGGCGATCGCCCGGCTCATCACACATGTCCCGGCGACGGAGATCAGCAAGTTCTATGCCGACCCCGCCGCCCACGGCACCGGCGTCGCCGGCGCCCTCATGCGGGCGGTGCTGGAGTCGTGCCGCGCGCGGGGCGACGCCGGCGCATGGCTGGGGGTGAACCAGGAGAACACGCGGGCGCAGCGGTTCTACTGCAAGCACGGTTTCGCCGTCGCGGGCACCAAGACGCTCCGCGTCGGCGCGGACGTGCACGACGACTATGTGATGACCCGCACGGTATAGCAGCCGGACACCCGGCCGACGTCACCCCGCGGAGGCGACGCTGAACCGCGAGAGCGCCAGCAGCCGCGAGGTGGCGCGCAGGTACTTCTTGCGGTAACCGCCGGAGAGCATCTCCTCGGTGAAGATCTCGTCGAGACGGGCGCCCGCCACCGTGACCGGCACCCCCGCGTCGTAGAGCCTGTCGGCCAGCACCACGAGCCGCAGCGCCACGGCCTGGTCGCGGGCCGCGTGCACGCCGTCGATGAACACCGCGGACACGCCCTCGACCAGCTTCTTGTACCGCGACGGGTGCAGCTTGGCCAGGTGGTCGCACAGCGCGTCGAACTCGTCCATGCTGGCGCCCTCCGTGGCCTCCGCCAGTTCGTGCAGGCGGTCCGACGTCACCGGCTCGGGCGCCGGCGGGAGGTCGCGGTGGCGGTAGTCGGGCCCGTCGACCCGGATCGTCTGGAAGATCGACGACAGGCTGCGGATCTCGCGCAGGAAGTCCTGCGCGGCGAAGCGGCCCTCCCCCAGCTGGCCGGGCAGCGTGTTGGAGGTGGCCACGATCGACACGCCCTGCGCGGACAGCTCGGTGAGCAGGCGCGAGACGAGCATCGTGTCGCCGGGGTCGTCCAGCTCGAACTCGTCGATGCACAGCACGCTGTGCCCGGAGAGCTGCTCGACCGCGTTGTTGAAGCCCAGCGCGCCCACCACGTGCGTGAGCTCGACGAAGGTGCCGAACGCCTTGGGCGACGGAGCCGCGTGGTAGATCGACGCCAGCAAGTGCGTCTTGCCCACGCCGAACCCGCCGTCGAGGTAGAGCCCGGAGCCGGTGGCGGTCTTGCTCTTGCGACCGAACAGGCCCCGTCTGCCCTTCTTGTCGCCCAGGCCGCTCGCGAACT
Organism: Tomitella gaofuii; assembly: GCF_014126825.1. Taxonomy (NCBI): domain Bacteria; kingdom Bacillati; phylum Actinomycetota; class Actinomycetes; order Mycobacteriales; genus Tomitella; species Tomitella gaofuii. The sequence goes on from NZ_CP059900.1 coordinate 2,513,626, forward strand.
TCTCCGCCGCCCGCACCGCTTCGGTCTGCGACGGTTCCGCCGGGTCCGGAATGTACGAGGCGAAGCTGACGTCGTCGAACATCGCCGGAGGCGTGAGCTGGCCCACGAGCTGGTCCGACGGGACCTGGGGGTTGCGGTCGACGAGATGCTGGAGCATTTCGGCAGTTTAAGCGATGTGATGTGATCGACCTCGTGCACCGTGACAGTAATGCGATCCAGTTCACAGCCTTGGATGCTCCCGCCGGGGGCCATGCACCGTCCCCCGCCGGCCCGCTCTCCCCGGACCGGCTGGCCGCGCTGTACGCGTACCCGGAGGCGCACGGCCCCTGGATGCGGGTCAACTTCATCACCAGCGTGGACGGCGCCGTGGCCGTCGACGGCCGGTCCGGGGGGCTCGGCGGCCCCGGCGACCGCCGTGTGTTCGGCCTGCTGCGCGCCCTGGCCGACGTCATCGTGGTCGGCGCCGGCACCGTGCGGGCGGAGAACTACGGGGGTGCGCGGATCCCCGCCGAGGACCGCCGGCGGCGGGTGGCCGCGGGCCGGCCGGAGATCCCGCGGATCGCCGTGGTCAGCGCGACGGCGCGCATCGACCCGTCGCACCGGCTGTTCCACGACACCGCGGTCCCGCCCCTCGTCATCGTCTCCTCGGCGGCCGACCCGGTCCACGTGCGGGCGCTCGAGGAGGCGGGCACGGAGATCGCGGTGCTGCCGGACCGGCCCCGGGAGTCCGGTGCCGGGCCCGGCGCTGCACGGCCCGACGTGGCCGGCATCGCACCGATACTCGCCGCCCGCGGGCTGACCCGCATCCTGTGCGAGGGCGGCCCCAACCTCACCGGCCGGTTGCTCGCGGCGGGGGCGGTGGACGAGCTGTGCCTGACCGTGGCGCCGGTCCTCGTCGGGGGCAACGCGCCGCGCATGGCGGTGGGGCCGGCATCGACGCCCGCGCCGCTGACCCGCCGGCACCTCCTCGCCGGCGACGACGGCGCGTTGTTCACCCGCTGGACCGTCGCACGGGGCCGGGACGAGCGGTGAGGGCCGGCGGCTGGCACGCTCGTGGGGTGCGTCGATCAGACAAGTACCCGTCCGCCGGCATCGCCCTCGCGGGAGCGGCCCTCGCGGGAGCGGTCCTTTCGGGGTGCGCGGCGGGGCCTTCCATGCCCCCGGACTATGCGGTCGCCGGCCAGGCGCAGGGATCACCGGCCACGCCGACCACCACCGCGCCTCCCCCGCCGCCGCACGCCGGGGTGCCGCAGCAGCAGCCGCGCTGGCGGCCCTGCCGCACCGACCCCACCGTCGGGCTCCCCCCGGGCCCGGACGGCCTCGTCATCGAATGCGCGACGATCACCGGCCCGCTCGACCCTGCCACGTCGCAGTCGGACGTGGGCATCGACCTCACCCGCGCGCGCACCGCGGCGACCCCCCAGGACGCTGCCCCGCTGGTCCTCATGGCGGGAAGCGACCAGTCCTCGCGCAGCGCGCTCGCCGGCCTGGCGACAGGCACGGGCGGCGCGGTGGTCGACGCGCGCCCGGTGGTGGCCGTGGACCGCCGCGGCACCGGGCCGTCCACCGATCCCGCCTGCTTCACCGGCACCGACGCCGCCGACCTCACCGCGGCGGGGCGCGGAGGTGACCCGGTGGCCCGCGCGCAGTCCATGATGGACACCGTCAACCGCGTCACCGTCTCGTGCACCGACGTGCTGCGGCCCGCCGTCGACGCGTTCGACGCCGTGCACGCCGCCTCCGACATCGACACGCTCCGCAATTACTGGGGCGTCGACAAGATCGCGCTGCTCACCCTGGGCGACGCGTCCGACGTGGCATTGGCGTACCAGGCCAATGTGCCCGGCCACTTGGCGCGCCTGATCATGGACTCGCCCGGCCCGCTGCGCGTCGACGCCGCGACCACCGCCGAGCGCAGGGCCCAGGCCGATCAGGCGGCGCTCGCCCGGTTCGTCTCCGACTGCACGGCCACCGGCTGCGCAGCGGGTCCCGACCCGGCGCGCACCCTCGGCACGCTGCTCGACTCGGCGGAGATGGGCCTGATCCGGGGCGTGAGCAGCGGCTCGGTGCTCACCGTCGTCCGGCAGACGCTCGCCGACTCCGCGCGGCCGTGGGACCAGCGGGTGGCCCGGCTCGGCGAGCTCATCGGCGGAGCCGCGCGCGGCGAGGTGGACGCGTTGCGCGTGTTCGCCGATGCGCAGGCCGTCACCAGCGGCGAGTTCGTGGCGCAGTGCAGCGACGCGCCGCCGCCGGCCACGCCGGACCAGTCGCACACCGCGCAGACGGACTGGGCGGGCAAGTACCCCGTGTTCGGCGCGGACGCCGCCGTCCGGATGCTCACCTGCGCGTCCTGGCCGTCGCACCAGGAGCCGGATCTGCCCGAGGGCTTCGACGTGCCGGTGCTGCTGTTCTCCGGCGCGGCGGACACCGTGGTGGGTTCCGGCGCGGTGGATTCGGTGACCGCCGCGATCGCGCGCACCGGTTCGCCTGCTGCGACCGTGACCTGGGAGGGGGTGGGACACGGGGCACTGTGGGGATCGGGCTGCGCCGTCGAGCAGCTCGGCCGCTATCTCGACGATGCCGCGATCCCCCCGGGGGGCACCGCCTGCCCGGTCTGATCCGCGCCGCCCGCCGTACGGGGCGTGACGGTGCGTGACCGGCCGCGCCGCGGCGTCCCCCGCCTCTTACAGCGTGCGGCCTCGGTCACCGACGGGGTGTCCCGGCGCACCCCCGCGGCGATACGCGATACCGTGCACGCGTGCCGTCGACCGATCTCCTCCTGCCCCGCACCGCATGGACCCGCTCCGCGGCCATCAAGGCCGCGATGTGGCCGATCGCCGTGTTCACCGTGCTCCACCGCGTGCTGTCGCTGGCGGTGCAGGGGGCGCACACCGACGACTTCAACCCGGTCTACGACGCGGCATGGCGGTTCTGGCAGCACCTGCCCATCTACGGCGGCGACCTCGACACCGTCACCCCGCACTACCTGTACCCGCCGGGCGGGACCCTGCTGCTCTCCCCGCTGGGCCTGATCAACTACGAGTGGTCGCGGTGGCTGTTCATCGCGGCCAACGCCGTGGCGATCATCATCGCCGGCTACCTGCTGCTGCGGCTGTTCGACTACGGCATCCGGTCCGTGGCCGCGCCCGTACTGCTGTTCGCCATGTTCTTCACCGAGACCGTGTCGAACACTCTCATCTTCAGCAACGTCAACGGGATCGTTCTGCTCTGCGAGGTCCTGTTCCTCACGCTGATGGTCCGCGGACACCACCTGTGGGCCGGCGTGCCCATGGGCCTGACCATCGCGATCAAGCCGGTGCTGGCGCCGATCCTGCTGCTGCCGCTGCTCAAGAAGCAGTGGCGCCCGTTCGTCGCCGCTCTCGGCATCCCGCTGATCCTCAACGCCGCGGCGTGGCCCCTGATCACCGACTCGACCGAGTTCATCAACCACACGCTCCCCTACCTCACCGAGGCGCGCGACTACTTCAACAGCGCCCTCGTCGGCGCGGGCGCCTACTTCGGGGTCGCCGAGCCGCTCGTGTGGGTGGTGCGGATCCTCCTGGGGCTGACGGTGCTCGTGTCGCTGTATCTGCTCTTCCGCTTCCACCGCGCCGACGAACGGTTCTACCTGTGCACAGGCACCGGCGTGCTGCTCACGGCGTCGTTCCTGCTGGGGTCGCTGGGCCAGCAGTACTACTCGATGCTCGTGTTCCCGTTGATGATGACGGTGGTGCTGCGCAACTCCGTGGTGCGCACCTGGCCGGCGTGGGTGGCGGCCTACCTGTTCCTCAGCTTCGACAGCTGGTACTCGTCGCGGTTCATCATGACCGGCAAGACCATCGAATCGCTGCGGGCCACGTTCGGCTGGGCCCTGCTGCTCGTGGTCATCTTCACGGTGCTGCTCAACCGGTACCTCGCGGCCCGGGCGCAGGGTCGGCTCGACGGCGGCATCGACCCGCTCCCGCCGGACGGACCCGCCCGGAGTGCCTCCGCGCAACGTCGCCCTCACGACCGCGGAGACGAGCAGGACCGGGGCGCTCCGGCCGGGGCGCCTTCCGCGGACGGCGACGGGACGGACGGGCGGGACGAGAACTCCGGCGATGGCCCGGCGGGTGCGCAGAGTATTACCGTGGGGACATGACTTCCGGACAGTTGCCAGCCCCCCAGGTCGAGCGCTCCGATGCGGAGTGGCGCGCGCAGCTCACCCCCGACGAGTACGCGGTGCTGCGGCAGGCCGGCACCGAACGCCCGTTCATCGGCGAGTACACCGACACCACAGACGAGGGCGTCTACGAGTGCCGCGCCTGCGGCGCCGAGTTGTTCCGCAGCACCGAGAAGTTCCACTCGCACTGCGGCTGGCCGTCGTTCTTCGACCCCGCACAGTCCGACGCGGTGATCCTGCGCGAGGACGCGAGCATGGGCATGGTGCGCACCGAGGTGCTGTGCCGCAACTGCCACAGCCACCTGGGCCACGTGTTCACCGGCGAGGGCTATCCGACGCCCACCGACCAGCGGTACTGCATCAACTCGATCTCGCTGCGCCTCAAGCCCGCCTAGCCGGCCCGGCGGGCCGACGACGTGCGGGCCGTACGCCCAGGCCGCGGGCCCGTGCGCACGGCCCGCACGTCCGGGGCCCGCGAGGTCAGGGCAGGGCTTCGATGAGCCGGGCGGCCGGCACCCGCGGCCCGGTGAAGAACGGGACCTCCTCGCGCACGTGCAGCCGGGCTTCGCTGGCGCGCAGGTCACGCATGAGGTCCACGATGTCGGCCAGCACCGGCCCCTCGAACGCGAGGATCCACTCGTAGTCGCCCAGCGCGAACGCCGGGACCGTGTTGGCCCGCACGTGCGGGTAGGCGCGGGCGCCCATGCCGTGCTCCGCGAGCATGCGGCGCCGGTCCTCGTCGGGCAGCACGTACCAGTCGTAGGAGCGGACGAACGGGTACACGCAGACGTAGTCGCCCGGATCCTCGCCGGCGATGAACGCGGGCACGTGGCTCTTGTTGAACTCGGCGGGACGGTGCAGCGCGGCGTTGCTCCAGTACGGTGTGCTGGCGCGCCCCAGCGCGGTGGTGCGGCGCAGGTCCGTGTACACCTTCTGCAGGTCCTCGATGCGCTCGGCGTGGGTCCACATCATCCAGTCGGCCTCGGCGCGCATGCCCTGGATGTCGTAGAGCCCGCGCAGCTCGACGCCGCGCCCCTCGAGTCCGCCGAAGAACTCCTCGGCCTCGGAGATCGCCGCCGAACGGTCCTCCCCCAGCTCGCCCGGCGTCACATGGAACACCGAGAACATCAGGTAGCGGACGGTGGAGTTGAGCTTCGCGTAGTCGAGTTTCGCCATGCCCTCATCCTGCCACCGACGACGGCGAGGCGGCCGTCGCGGACGTCACACCGCGGGAGTCAGCGTGTGATGTCCCCCACGACCGATTCCGCCGCCGCGCGCGCCCCGCCTATGCATGCCGGCACGCCGACCCCGTGCCAGGCGCTGCCGGCGACGCCGAGCGCGGGCAGCCCCGCCACCGCCGTTTCGATCGCGGCGACCCTGTCCTCGTGACCTGCACCGTACTGCGGCAGCCCGCCGCGCCAGCGCTGCACGTGCACGTCCACCGGTGCAGCGTCGACGCCCAGCAGGGCGTACAGGTCGCCGCGTGCCCGGGCGACGAGGTCCCCGTCGGATTCGCCGACGACCTCCGCGGCGCCGTACCGGCCGTACGACAGCCGCAGCAACCGGACGCCCGCCTCGTCGACCGGGGCGAGGTGCGGCCATTTGTTGCTCGACAGGGTGCAGGCTTTGGCGCCCACCCCCCGTTCCCCGGTGGCGACCAGCACCCCCGACGCGTCGGGCAGCGCGGTATCGAAGGGCAGGGCGAGCGCGACGACGGCGGAATCGGCGAGGGGTATCCGCGCGGCCTCGGCCGCGGCCACGGCCGCCGCCGTCCGCAGCAGCCGCGCCGCCCGGGGCGCCGGCAGCGCCAGGATCACCGCGTCGACGTGCAGCACACGCCGGCCACGGTCCGACCCGGTCCCGTCCGCGGGCTCGACGACGAGCCGCCAGGCTCCGTCCGCCGATCCTCCGGCCCGCTCGACCGCGGTCACCGCCGTGCGCATGCGGATCTCCGCCCCGCTCTGCCGGGCGAGGGCGTCGACGAGCCGGGAGTACCCCCCGCGCAGCGCCCCGAACACCGGCCCGGTGCCGGCGGCCCGCCGGGATTCCTCCGCCGCGGCGGCCACTGCCCGTCCCAGCGACGGCGCTCCCGCGTCGAGCGCCCGGGCCAGGCCGGGCAGCGCCGCCCGCACGCCGATCGTCCCCGCCGACCCCGAGTACACCCCGCCCAGCAGCGGGTCGACGCACCTCTCCACCACCGCGGCGCCGTAGCGGCACCGCACCAGCTCCCCCACCGTGGTGTCGAAGCCGGGTGCCCACGACATCGGGGCCGCGTCGCGCCGCGCCGCCTCCGCGGCGGACGCGCCCAGCAGGCCGGACAGCGACGCCGGGTCGGCGGGGATCCCCATCAGGGTGCCCGTCGGCACGGCACGCAGCCGGCCCCCGGCGCGCAGCAGCGGGGAGCGACCCGCAGGGTGCACCACCTCGCCGTCCAGCCCCAGCTCCGCCAGCAGCGCCGGCACCTCGGGACGGCGGGCCAGGAAGGCCTCCGCGCCGACCTCCATGGGCACACCGGCGAGCGGAACGGTGCGGAGCTTGCCGCCGAGCCGCCCCGACTGCTCGAACAGCGCGATGCGGCAGGCGCCGCCCAGCAGCGAACGGACGCGGTGCGCCGCCACCAATCCGCTCACCCCGCCGCCCACGACGGCGACGCGCAGCGGCGCGCCCGCGCCCATTGCGACCGTGCCGGTTGCGGCTGTGTTCGTTTCCGCTGCGCCGTGGCGGTCCGCCATCAGTACTCGTGCACCCATTCCACGAGCCGGGTGAGCATGTCCGGATCCGTGTCCGGCAGCACCCCGTGCCCCAGGTTGAAGACGTGCCCGGCCGCCCCCGCCCGCACGGCCCGTTCGCCCGCCTCGAGCACCTCCACTGCCTTGCGGCGCACCGTCGGCGCGTCGGCGAAAAGCACCGCCGGGTCCAGGTTGCCCTGCAGGGCCTGGCCGCCGCCGATCCGCCGGGCGGCGTCGTCCAGCGGCACCCGCCAGTCCACCCCCACCACGTCGGCGCCCGCGTCCGCCATCTCCGCCAGCAGCTCCCCGGTGCCCACGCCGAAGTGGATGCGCGGGATGCCGGCCCCCGCCACCTCGGCGAACACCCGTTCCGAGTGCGGCTTGACGTATTCGCGGTAATCGGCGAGAGACAGCGCGCCCGCCCACGAGTCGAACAGCTGGACCGCGTCGACCCCCGCCGCGATCTGCGCGCGCAGGAAGGTGATCGTGTTGTCCGTCAACAGGCCCATGAGGGCGTGCCAGGTGTCCGGTTCGCCGTACATCAGCGCCTTGGTGTGCTCGTGGTTGCGGCTGGGACCGCCCTCCACCAAGTAGGACGCGAGCGTGAACGGAGCGCCGGCGAAACCCACGAGCGGCACGCGCCCCAGCTCGCCCACCAGCAACCGGATCGTCTCGGCCACCGGGCCCACCTGCTCGGCCATCAGACGCGGCAGCGCGTCGACCCCGGCGCGGGTGCGCACCGCCTCCGCCATCACCGGGCCCCGCCCGGCGACGATGTCCAGGTCCACCCCGGCGGCCTTGAGCGGCACGACGATGTCGGAGAACAGCACCGCTGCGTCCACGTCGTGCCGGCGCACCGGCTGCAGCGTGATCTCGCAGGCGAGGTCGGGGGTGAAGCACGATTCGAGCATGCCGATGCCTTCACGGACCCGCCGGTACTCGGGAAGCGAACGGCCCGCCTGCCGCATGAACCACACGGGGCGGCGCGAGGGCGTGCGCCCGTGCGCCGCGGCGATCAGCGGCGCGTCGGTGAGGTCGCGGCGGGCGGGGCCGGGCCGGCCCGCAGGCGGCGTCGCGGCGTCGGAAGCGGGGGTCGGGAACTCAGCCATGGTCACATCATCTCCCGGTATCGGTCGCCGCGGAAATCCGCGGCCGCGCTCGTCCCCCGCAAGGGTGCCACGCCGCCGGGCGGGGCCGGTGCACCGCGGATCACGGGGCGGCATGCGCGACGGATCCGTATACTCCACGGCGCGCCTCCCCGCCCGCCGGGTACAACGGGTTTAGCGTCCGGGGCGTGATGACTTCCGGACTGCAGGCGGAACCCGCGGTCTTTCGCGTCGCCGTCGACGCGATGAACTCCGCGTCGGTCCGCCGCGAGATCGCACTCGGACCGATCCGCCCACCCCAGCGCCTCGCCCCCTACAGTTACGCGGTCGGCGCCGAGGTGCGGCACGACGACGCCGACGCCGCCCCCGTGCCGGAACAGTCCGAGGGCGACGCGTTCGGCCGGCTGATCCTGCTGTACGACCCGCAGGGCGACGACGCCTGGAACGGCACATTCCGGCTCGTGTCCTACGTGCAGGCGGACCTCGACTCCGCCGTCGCCTCGGATCCGCTGCTGCCCGAGGTGGCCTGGAGCTGGCTGCAGGAGGCGCTGCAGCAACGCGGCGTCGTGATCAACTCGCTCGGCGGCACGGTCACCTCCACCACGTCGGTGCGCTACGGCGACATCGCCGGCCCGCCGCGTGCGCACCAGCTGGAGATGCGCGCCTCGTGGACTCCCGACCAGGCCGCGATCACCGCGCACGTGGAGGCCTTCTGCGAGCTGCTGGCGCAGGCGGCCGGCCTGCCGCCGGAGGGCGTCACCGATCTGGCAGGGCGCGGCCGCTCCTGAGCAGCGACCATTCCAGGAAGCGGGCCGCCTGGCGGACCACGGCCACCGTGCGCACCGACGGGAACACGTCGAATGCGTGCTGGGCGCCGGGGATCTCCGCGTACACCACCGGCTGCCGCGATTCGGCGCGCAGCTTCTCCGCGAAGATCCGCGCCTCCTGCGCCGGGATGAACACGTCGTTGCTCCCGTGCACGACGAGGAACGGCGGCGCATCGGCGTTCAGGTGCGCCAGCGGCGACGCGGCGCGGTAGGCGTCGGGGAACTGCGCCCCGCGGCCCAGGACGATGGGACTCAGCGGCGAGTGCACGCGTTTGCTCGTGGCGCGGATGCCGGTCTCGGCGGCGAAGTCGTAGACCCCGTACATCGGCACCGCGGCCTGCACCGCCACGTCCTGGTCCTCGAAGCCCGGCTGCAGGTCCGTGTCGTGCCCGGTGAGCGCAGTCATCGCGGTGAGGTGCCCGCCGGCCGAGCCGCCGGTGACGGCGATGAACTCCGGATCCGCACCCAGGTCCGCGGCGTTGGCGCGCAGCCACGCCACGGCCTTCTTCACCGCGATCAGGTGCTCGGGCCAGCGCGCGCGGGGCGAAAGCGGGTAGTTCACGGCCGCGCACACCCACCCGCGCGACGCCATCTCCTCCATCAGCGGGATGCCCTGCTGGTCCTTGTTGCCGATGACCCAGCCGCCGCCGTGGATCTGCAGCAGGATCGGGGCGCCGCCGGGACTGTCGCTGCGGCTGTAGACATTGAGGCGCGTGCGTTTGGAGCCGTCGCCGTAGGTGAGGTTGCGGCGGCGGAACACGCCGGGCCGCGCCATCCGGAACGGGTTGACCAGCGCCCGGTACGGGATCGCCGTGTCCACGGCGGGGATCTCGTCCAGGAGAGCGCGGTCCGCGTCGGGCAGGTCGGCCTCGAACGCGTCCTGCACCGCGCCGCCGGCACGGCGGCTGATCGCCAGCGACGCCCCGAACCCCGCGGCCGCGGCCGCCCCCAGCGCCAGGCCCGCCCTGTCCGCCCCGCCGCGCAGTCCGTGCCGGAGCAGGTGCTGCCCGCTGTCCACCGCCAGCGCCGCCAAGGCGTGCGGGGCCAGCTCCGCGCCCAGCCAGCCGCCGAACATCGCGAACACCGACGTCGCCATCTCCTTGGGCGGCGCGAGCACGTCCGCTGCCACCGCGGCCGCCGCCGCCTGCCTGATCAGATACCCGTTGGCCATGACCATGACGATAACGCGTTCCCGGCCGCGGCCGGTGCACTCGCCGCAGTGACCGCGGCACGGCGCCGCGCGGGCAGTGACCATACATTGCACACGTTGAATGTCGACCCATTACGATCGAAGCATGGAACGCCTCAGCGGCTTGGATGCCAGTTTTCTCTACCTCGAAACGCCGTCGCAGCTGCTGCACGTCTGCGGCCTGATCATCGTCGACGGGTCCACCGTCGAGGGCGGCTACACCTTCGACAAACTCAAGGACGAGCTGGCGTCGCGGATCAAGGCGATGCCCGGCTTCCGGCGCAAGCTGCAGGATTCCTTCCTCAACCTCGACCACCCGGTGTGGGTCGACGCGGACGACTTCGACATCGACCACCACTTCCACCGCGTGGCGGTGCCCGCGCCCGGCGGCCGCGAGGAGCTGTCCGAGCTGTGCGCGCAGATCGCCGGCAAGCCGCTCAACCGGACGCGCCCGCTGTGGGAGATGTGGGTGATCGAGGGCCTGGCCGACGGCAACGTCGCCGTCATGTCCAAGATGCATCACGCCACCGTCGACGGCATCACAGGCGCCAACATGATGTCGCAGCTGTGCAGCCTCACCCCCGAGGCCCCGCCGATGGATCCGGACCTGATCGCGCAGCGCGTGGGCGGGGCCGACACCCTGTCCCTGGCCGTCACCGGTATCGCCTCGGTGGCCCGCAGGCCACTGCGCCTGGCCAAGATCCTCCCGGGCACCATCGCGGTGGTGCCGCGCTGGATCAGCCGGGCTCGGGACGGGCGCGCCATGCCCGTGCCTTTCTCCGCGCCGCGCACCTCGTTCAACGGCACCATCACCGGGCACCGTTCCATCGCGTACACCCAGGTGCCGCTCGATGCGGTCAAGTCCGTCAAGAACGCCTTCGGGGTCAAGGTCAACGACGTGGTGCTGGCCATGGTGGCCGGGGCGCTGCGCACATACCTCGACGGCAACGACGAGCTGCCGGACACCCCGCTCGTCGGCATGATCCCGGTGTCGGTGCACGGCAAATCGGACCGCGCCGGCACCAACCAGGTCACCGGGATGTTCACCGACCTGGCCACCAACATCGCAGACCCCGACGAGCGCATCCGGTACATCGCCGAGCACAGCGACATCGCCAAGGAGCACAAGGACGCGATGAGCGCGACGCTCATGCAGGACTGGGCGCAGTTCTCCGGCGCCAACATGTTCGGCGTGGCCATGCGCGCCTACGCCAAGCTGCGCCTGGCCGAGCGCCACCCCGTGGTGCACAACCTGGTCATCTCCAACGTGCCCGGACCGCCGATCCCGCTGTACTTCCTGGGCGCCCGCATCGAGGCGATGTACCCGCTGGGGCCCGTCTTCCACGGCGCGGGCTTGAACATCACCGTGTTCTCACTCGCCGGTCAGCTCAACATCGGGCTCATCGCCTGCCGCGAACTCAGCCCCGACCTGTGGAGACTCGCGGAGAGCATGGACGGCGCGCTCGACGACCTCGTCGCCGCGGCCGAGGCCGGGCCGGCCCCCGTGGACGACGCGCCCGCGCAGCCCGCCGACACCCCGAGCTGATCGGAAACGATGCCGCAATCACCACAGGACAGTGACGCCCCGGCGGACGAGGACGCCGCGCCGCCCGCCACTCCGCTCCGGGCCCCGCGCGAGGGCGTCCCGCCGCTGCTGACCTCGGCCGCCGAGGTGGCGGCGTTCGCAGCGCGCCTCGCCGAGGGCACGGGCCCCGTCGCCGTCGACACCGAGCGTGCCTCCGGCTACCGCTACTCGGGCCGCGCCTACGTGGTGCAGCTGCGCAGGACGGGGGCGGGCAGCGCGCTCATCGACCCCACCGGGGCCGGACCGCTCGATGCCCTCGCGCGCGCCCTGAACCCGCTGGAATGGGTGCTGCACTCCGCCGACCAGGACCTGCCGTGCCTCGCCGAGATCGGCCTGCGCCCCGCGGCGCTGTTCGACACCGAACTGGCCGGGCGCCTGCTCAACCAGGGGAAGGTCAACCTGGCCGCGATGGTGGAACGCGAGTTCGGCCTGCTACTGGCCAAGCAGCACGGCGCCGCGGACTGGTCCCGCCGGCCCCTGCCCGCCGATTGGCTGAACTACGCCGCCCTGGACGTCGAGCTGCTCGTCGAGCTGCGCGACGCACTGGCCGAGCGGCTGCGTGCACAGGGCAAGGCGGAGTGGGCCCGCCAGGAGTTCGAGCACATCCGCACCGCGCCGCCGCCCGCGCCGCGGCCGGACCGGTGGCGCAAGACCTCCGGGATCCACAAGGTCCGCGGGCGGCGACGCCTGGCCGCCGTCCGGGCGATGTGGACCGCACGGGACACGCTCGCCGAGTCCCTCGATCGCGCCCCGGGCAGGGTGCTGCCCGATTCCGCCATCGTCGAGGCCGCGCGCGCCGACCCGGCCACCGTCGGCGAACTGCGTGCGCTCACGGTGTTCGGCGGCCCGCGTCAACGCAAGCGGTCCGCGCTGTGGCTGGGCGCCCTCGCGGAGGCGCGGGCACTGCCCGACTCCGCCCTGCCGCCGCAGCGTCCTGCCGGGGGCGTCCCCCCGGCAGGACGTTGGCCCGCCGCCCGCCCGGAGGCCGCCGACAGGCTCGCCGCCACACGCGAGGCCGTCGCCGCCGTCGCCGAGGCGCACGACCTGCCGGCCGAGAACGTCCTCGAACCGAAAGTGTTGCGGGAGCTGTGCTGGGACGGGAGCGAAAACCCCTCCGGCGACGGCACCGGCGCGGGGCCCGCGGCGCGCATCGACGCCCTGCTGCACGCCGCCGGCGCGCGCGACTGGCAGCGCGCCCTCACCGCGGAGGCACTGGCGGCCGCGTTCCGGCAGCACGCCGGACACTGACCGACGTCCCGGGTGCCCCGCCGTGCCCCGGGAGGGGCGTCAGCCGGCCGCGATGTGCCCGCGGCCGGTGTCCGTGGGCAGCGCCGCGGCGGGCGACCCGCCCAGGCCCAGGTGCGCGACCCACTCTGTGACCTCGCGCGCCACCGCCTCCGGCGTCAGCCCCAGGTCCGCCAGCACCTCGCCGCGGGAGGCGTGGTCGAGGAACCTCTGCGGCACCCCGATCGACCGGCTGGGCACGTCCACTCCGGCAGCACGCATCGCCGCGGACACGCCGCTGCCGATGCCGCCGTGCACCCCGCCGTCCTCGAGCGTGACCACCATCGCATGCGTCCGGGCGAGCGCCACCAGGGCCTCCGGCGTGGGAATGACCCACCGCGGGTCCACCACCGTCGCCGAGATGCCCTGCATCCGCATCCGCTGGGCCGCGTCGACGCCGATGGCGGCGAACGGCCCGACGCCGACGAGGAGCACATCCGCGCCCCCCGCCGCCGGCCCGCCCGCGGTCTCCCCGGTGCGTGCGAGCACGTCCACGCCGCCGATCCGTTCCAGCGCCGGCAGCTCGGCGGGCAGCGCGCCCTTGGGGAAGCGGACCACCGTCGGACCGTTGTCCACCGCCAGCGCCTCGTCGAGCTCCTCACGCAGCCGTGCGGCGTCCCGCGGCGCCGCCACCCGGATGCCGGGCACGATCCCCAGCAACGACATGTCCCAGACCCCGTTGTGCGAGGCGCCGTCCGACCCCGTGACCCCGGCGCGGTCGAGCACGAGCGTGACCGGCTGTTCCAGAAGCGCGACGTCCATCAGCAGCTGGTCGAACGCCCTGTTGAGGAAGGTCGAATAGATGGCCACCACCGGGTGCATGCCGGCGAGCGCCAGCCCCGCCGCCGACGCCACGGCGTGCTGCTCGGCGATCCCGACGTCGAAGAACCGGTCCGGGTAGGCGCGGCCGAACGCCGACAGCCCGGTGGGCCCGCCCATCGCGGCCGTGATGGCCACGAGGTCCTCGCGGGCCGCGGCCCGCTCGATAAGGTGGGCGGAGAAGGCCGACGTCCAGTCCGGGTCCGAGGCCGACTTGGCCAGCCCCGTCGCGGGATCGATCACCCGCACCGAATGCATCTGGTCGGCCTCGTCGTTCTCCGCGGGCGCATAGCCCATGCCCTTGCGGGTGACCGCGTGCACGATCACCGGTCCGCCGAACTCCTTGGCCATCCGCAGCGCGGACTCCATCGCCTCCATGTCGTGGCCGTCCACCGGGCCCAGGTATTTCAGGCCCAGGTCGGTGAACAGCACCTGCGGACTCACCGCGTCCTTCACGCCCGTCTTGACGCCGTGCAGCACCTTGTAGGCGGCCTCCCCCACCACGGGGACCCCGCGCACCAGGCGCCGGCCGTTCTCCAGCACCCTCTCGTATCCGGGCTGCAGCCGCAGGCCGGACAGGTGGGTGGCAAGGCCGCCTATGGTCGGCGAATAGGAACGGCCGTTGTCGTTGACCACCACCACCAGCGAACGGTCGACGCCTTCGGCGATGTTGTTGAGCGCCTCCCAGCACATGCCGCCGGTGAGCGCGCCGTCGCCGACCACCGCGACCACGGTGCGGTCGGCCTGTCCGGAGACGGCGAACGCCTTGGCCATACCGTCCGCGTACGACAGCGAGGCGGAGGCGTGGCTGGACTCGACCCAGTCGTGCTCGCTCTCCGCCCGCGACGGGTAGCCGGACAGCCCGCCCTTCTTGCGCAGGGTGGCGAAACCGTCGCGGCGGCCCGTGATGATCTTGTGCACGTACGCCTGGTGGCCGGTGTCGAAGATGATCGGGTCATGCGGCGAGTCGAAGACCCGGTGCAACGCCAGCGTCGTCTCCACGACGCCCAGGTTGGGGCCGAGGTGCCCGCCGGTGGCCGACACCTGCTGCACGAGGAACTGCCGGATCTCGTCGGCCAGCGACTCCAGCTCGCCGCCGCTCAGCCCGCGCAGATCTGCGGGCTCCTGCACGCGGTCGAGCATGCTCATCGTCGCCTGTCCTTCCCACGAATGCCTCCGTCCGGACGAACGTCCGGACGCCGCACTGCCCTGTACTACCCTGCGCAGCGTGTACTGCTCTGTTCCGCCGGGTCATGCGGGTCGCCGCACGACTCCATGCCCCGGTCCACGTCCGATCCAGTCTACGGAACACGCAACCGGAACCGTGCGCGCACGGACATGTCCTGCGCCACGGGCATGTCCCCGCACCCGCTCCGGGCACCGTGCCGCCGGATTCACGTTACCCACCGTCACGTCTCGACCCGTACGGTGCCGCATCCCCCGTCGTCGCGGCCCGTCGTGGCAGCGCGGACCCGCACCGGCGGATCAGCGCACCAGGAGCGCGAAGCTCTCGAAGTGGTGGGTCATCGGGAAGCCGTCGAACGCGGCCAGCTCCTCGACCCGGAAACCCGCCTCGCCGTAGAGCCCCAGGTCGCGGGCGAACGACGCGGGGTCGCACCCGACGTGGACGACCCTGGCGACGGCCGTCGCGGACAGCGCCCCGATCACCTCGCGGCCCGCCCCCGCACGCGGGGGATCGAGCACCACCGCATCCGGCGCGCGGCCGGCGCCCGCGAACTCCTCGAGCGCGTGCCCCACCCGCGTGTGGTGGAACCGCACGGCATCCAGATCGGCCAGCGCGTCCCGGCCGTCGCGCACGGACTGCGCGGACGACTCGACCACCTCGACGCGGCCCGCGTCGCCGACGTGGGCGGCCATCGCCGCCGCGAACACCCCGGCGCCCCCGTACAGGTCCCACGCGGTGTCGCCGCCGCGCAGGCCCGACCATGCGCCGACCAGGTCCGAGTACGCCTGCGCCGCCGCGGTGTGCACCTGCCAGAACCCCGTGGGCGCCAGCCGCCACTCGCGTCCGTCCACGCGTTGCACCGCGCTCCCGCCGCCCTCGACGATGTGCTCGGCGCGGCGCTGCGACCGGGCCGCCCGCCGCGCGCTCGCCCCTCTGCGCCCCGCCCGGCGGTGCGCGGCCCGGGTGAGCGGAGGCGGGGCGATTTCGACCACATGCCGGCGGCCGTCGTCGTCCACCGCCACGGCCAGTTCGGCGCCGGCCCGCCAGACGGTGTCCTGCAGCCCCTCGAGCGCGCCGGGGATCTGCTGCGGGCAGCGCAGGTCCGCCACCACCTCGGAGCCCCGGTAGCGGCGGTATCCGGCGCGGCCGGCGTCGTCCACCGACAGCCGGATGCGCGACCGCCACCCTGCGGCCGCCCCCGGATCCCCGGCACCCGTGCCACCGGCGCCCGGGTGCATCCCGGGCGCGGCGACCGGGTGCATCCCGGGCGCGGCGACCGGGTGCATCCCGGGCGCGGCGACCGGCAGGGGCGTCACCGGGACCTGCCGCGGCAGGTGCGCGATGCGGGCGAGCTGCTCGGCGAGGACCTCCTGCTTGAGCCGCCGCTGGGCGTCGGGGGCGATGTGCGAGAAGTCGCAGCACCCCGCGCCGGCGAGCGCGGCCGGGCAGGCGTCCGCCACCCGGTCCGGGGCGGCCTCCAGGACGTCGGTCGCCTCGGCCCGGCAGAATGAGCCGCCTTTGTCCTCGGTCACGCGCGCGCGGACCCGCTCCCCGGGCAGCGCGCGCCGCACGAGCACCACGCGGCCCTCCGAGCGGGCCACGAACACGCCCCCGTGCCCCACGGCGTCGATGCGCAGCTCGAGGATTCTCCCGGTCCAGTCCATGATCGATCAGTCCCTTCCGCGCCGCGACGCGCCGCCGGCCTGCCGGGGCGCATCGTCCGCCGCCGGTCCGTCGGTGAAGCCGCGCCGCACCGCCCCGGGCGCCGCGGTGCCGCGCAGACGCGACCGCACCCGGGCGGACGACTCGAGTTGCCAGGGCACGCTGGCCACGATCACGCCACGCTGGAACAGCAGCCGGCTCTTGAGCCGCAGCGCGCTCTGATTGTGCAGCACCTGCTCCCACCAGCGTCCCACCACGTACTCCGGGATGAACACCATGACGACGTCGCGCGGCGCGTCCCGGCGCAGCCGTTTGACGTAGTCGAGGACCGGCCGGGTGATCTCGCGGTACGGGGATTCGATCACCTTCAGCGGCACCCGGATATCGCTGTTCTCCCACTGCCGGACGAGCTCGCGGGTGTCCGCGTCGTCCACGTTGACGGTGACGGCCTCCAGGGTGTCCGGCCGGGTGACGCGCGCGTAGGCCAGCGCGCGGAGGGTCGGCTTGTGCAGCTTGGACACCAGCACCACCGAGCGGGTGCGGCTGGGCAGCACCGCGTCCCAATCCGAACCGGACAGCTCTTCGGCCACCGCCGCGTAATGCCGCTGGATGCCCCGCATCATGAGGAACAGCAGGATCATCAGGACCAGCGCGATCCACGCGCCGGCCGCGAACTTGGTGACCAGGACGATGACCAGCACGGTGCCGGTGAGGACCAACCCGATGCAGTTCACCAGGCGCGACCGGCGCATCCGCGCCCGCTCCC
This sequence comes from Tomitella gaofuii, assembly GCF_014126825.1. Taxonomy (NCBI): domain Bacteria; kingdom Bacillati; phylum Actinomycetota; class Actinomycetes; order Mycobacteriales; genus Tomitella; species Tomitella gaofuii. The sequence goes on from NZ_CP059900.1 coordinate 2,530,941, forward strand.
GCCGCGACTGTGCGTCCGCCAGCAGACGATTCCAGTGCAGCACCATCCCCGCCTGGCTCAGCGTGAACGAGATGAACACGCCGACGATGTACAGCTGGATCAACGCGGTGACCTGGCCGCCGAACGCGACGACGAAGCCGATGGCCGCGGCCGCCAGGAAGAGGATGCCGTTGGAGAACGCGAGCCTGTCGCCGCGGGTGTGCAACTGACGCGGCAGGTAATTGTGCTGCGAGAGCACCGAGGCCAGCACGGGGAAGCCGTTGAACGCCGTGTTGGCCGCGAGCATGAGGACCAGGGCGGTCGCGATGGCCACCACGTAGAAGCCGACGGGGAATCCGGAGAACACCGCCTGTGCCAGCTGCGCCATCATCGTCTTCTGCTGGTAGCCGTCGGGCGCGCCGACGAGCTGCTCCTCCGGGTTCTCCGCGATCTTCACGCCGGTCTTCTGCGCCAGCACGATCATCCCGATGAGCATGGTGATCGCGATCCCGCCGAGCATGAGCAGCGTCGTCGCAGCGTTCTTCGATTTGGGCCTGCGGAACGCGGGGACGCCGTTGCTGATCGCCTCCACGCCGGTGAGCGCGGCGCAGCCGGAGGAGAACGCCCGCGCGATGAGGAACACCAGCGCGATCCCGTAGAGGTGGCTGTTGTCGGAACGCATGCCGAAGTCCGCGGACTCCGCCTGCACGTCGGCGCCGAGGATGAACGTGTCCACCAGTCCCCACACCAGCATGATCAGGACCGAGACGATGAAGATGTACGTGGGGACGGCGAAGGCCTTGCCCGCCTCCCGCACGCCGCGCAGGTTTCCCGCCGTGAGCAGCACGATCGCCAGCACCGCGAAGATCACCTTGTGGTCGCCTATCACGGGGACCGCCGCGCCGATGTTCGACACGGCCGCCGCGATCGACACAGCCACCGTGAGCACGTAGTCCACCAGCAGCGCACTCGCCACCGTCAGCCCCGCGGAGGGCCCGAGGTTCTTGGTGGCCACCTCGAAGTCCCCGCCGCCGGACGGGTAGGCGTGCACGTTCTGCCGGTAGCTCGCGACCACCACGACCATCACGACGGCCACCGCGATGCCGATCCACGAGGTGTACGCGTAGGCGGAGATCCCGGCCATGGACAGGACCAGGAAGATCTCCTCCGGCGCATAGGCGACCGAGGAGACCGCGTCCGAGGCGAACACCGGCAGCGCAATACGCTTGGGCAGCAGCGTGGCCCCCAGCGTGTCGCTGCGGTACGGCCGCCCCAGGATCAGCCGTTTGGCGGCTGTGGAAATCTTGGACACTCGGGCCAGCGTATGCCCTCCCCACGCGCGGCGCGCCGCTAACCCGCCGCACCGTCTCGCGACCGGTTCCGGGCACCCTGCACCCCGGTGGCGGCCCGGGTTGTAGCGTTCGTGGAACACGCCGCGGCGGCGTGCGCCCGCGCTCGCCCGCCGCAGGACCGGTGCGCATCCGCGCCGGCCCCCCGCATCGCAGGAAGGGAGTCCGCCAGTGCACGTCGTCGTCATGGGCTGCGGCCGCGTCGGAGCCTCGCTGGCGGCCTCGCTGTACCGGGTCGGCCACGACGTCGCCATCATCGACCGCGATCCGCAGGCCTTCGACCGGCTCGCCACCGACTTCCCCTCGGAGCGGATCGTGGGGATGGGCTTCGACCGTTCCGTGCTCATCCGCGCCGGCATCGAGAAGGCCGACGCCTTCGCGGCCGTCAGCTCCGGTGACAATTCCAACATCATCGGCGCCCGCGTGGCACGCGAGATGTTCGGCGTCGACCGTGTCGTCGCGCGCATCTACGACGCCAAACGCGCGCGCGTCTTCGAGCGCCTCGGGATCCCGACCATCGCCACCGTCCCGTGGACCACCGACCGCTTCCTGCAGGCGATCACGCAGGATTCGCCGTCCGACAGCTGGCGCGACCCGTCCGGCAACGTCGCCGTGGTGGCCGTCAGCCCGCATGAGGACTGGATGGGCCGCAGGACCTCCGCGCTCGAGGACGCGCTCGGCGCCCGGGTCGCCTTCCTCATCCGCTACGGCGAGGGGGTGCTGCCCGACGCCCGCACAGTCCTGCAGGCCGACGACCAGGTGTACATCGCCGCCGTGGCGGGGCGCGTCGCCGAGGCCGTGGCGCTGGCCGAGGCACCGCCGCCCGCCGAGCTGTGACGCGCAGCCGCCGGATCCACCGACGCACGACAGACCGGAACGAGTGACGAGGGTGTCCCGATGAGAATTGCCATTGCCGGAGCGGGCGCGGTGGGCCGCGCCATCGCGGGCGAGCTCCTGATCAGCGGCCACAGCGTGATGCTCATCGAGCGCAAGGCGTCCGCTGTCACCCCCGAGGCCATCCCGGGTGCGCGTTGGGTGCACGCCGACGCCTGCGAGCTCGGCCGCCTCGAGGAGGCCGAGCTGCAGAACATCGACGTCATGATCGCCGCCACCGGCGACGACAAGGCCAACCTGGTCACCAGCCTGCTCGCCAAGATCGAGTTCGCCGTGCAGCGGGTCGTCGCCCGCGTCAACGACCCCCGCAACGAGTGGCTCTTCGACGAATCGTGGGGCGTCGACGTGGCGGTCTCGACGCCCCAGATGCTCGCCTCGCTCGTCGAGGAGGCGGTGACGGTGGGCGACCTGGTGCGGCTGATGACCCTGCGCCAGGGCAGCGCCAACCTCGTCGAGGTGACCCTGCCGGACGACACGCCCCTCGCCGGCAAGCCGGTGCGCAGGATCCCCCTGCCCCGGGACGCCGCGCTGGTGACGATCCTGCGTGGCGGCCGCGTCATCGTGCCGGAGCCGGACGACCCGCTCGAAGGCAGTGACGAACTGCTCTTCGTCACCACCGACGGCGTCGAGGACGCACTGCGTCAGGCCCTGGGACTTGGCTCGCCGGAGGGGTACGGTTCGCCGGCACGGTAGCCGGACCCCGGCGTGCCCCCTGCCGCGGGCCTCCCGCCGCCGGCCGCATCGTCGTCGACGGCGTCTTCGACAGTGTCCGCCGCCGACGGCCCATCACCGCTGACCTCACCGCCAACCTCACCGCCTGCAACGTCATCGCTTGCAACATCGTCGACGGCGATCCCGTCGTCGGGCGACTCCTCCTCCGGGGCACCGAGGACCTCGAACACCGCGGAGTCCGCGCGCCGGATCGCGTAGAACGTGACGAGCAGCGCGAGAGCCGCCAATGGCCACCCCATGGCGATGCGCGCGAAGGCGAGCCACCCCGTCTGGTCCGACTCGTAGAGCTGCGACTGCACCAGGTAGCGGGCGGCGAACACGACGGCCCAGCCGATCGTCGCGACGTCGTAGAGGGTGCGGGCCCGCCGCACGCTGCGCCAGCGCGACGACACGCCGTTGAGCCCGTTCCAGATGACCCCCACCAGCGGCCATCGCACCAGAACCGACACCAGGAACACGCCCCCGTAGACGAGGGAGGTGTAGATGCCGAAGAGGAAATAGCCCTTGGCGGTGCCGGTGCGGTGCGCGATGTACGCGCAAATGCCGACGCCGATGAACCCGGAGACGGCGGGCTGGATCTTCTCACCGCGGACGAGCCGCCACACGAGGATGGCCGCCGCGACTCCCAGCGCCGCGAACAGGGCCGGCTGCAGGCTCCAGACGGCGTTGACGGGCACGAAAACAAGGATCGGCAGCGTCGAGTAGACGAGCCCGCCGATCCCACCCATCTGCTCGAGAAGGGTCTCTTTGCGTTCCTGCTCCTGCGTCACCGTTCGAGGGTGCCACACATGCGCGCGCCGCGGCTGGCCGCCCGGCCGCGCCTCACGGCTCTCCCTGCAGCTCGTACAGGGGGTTGTAGAGCACCTTCGCGCCGTCGCGATCGCCGAGCCGCCCGCGCACCGACACGGTGCGGCCGGGTTCGATCCCGGGAATGCGGCGGCGGCCGAGCCACACGAGCGTCACGGTGTCGTGGCCATCCCACAGCTCGGCCTCCATGCCCGCCGCGCACCCGCGCGTACCCGCGGAGACCGTGCGCAGCCGGCCGACCATCGTGATCTCCTCGCCGCGGACGAAGTCCGTGCACGGGCGGACCCCCGCGGCCTCGGTGGCCGCGACCATCTCCTTGGTGTCGAGGTCGTCGATGTCCTCCGTCAGCCGCTGTGACAGCCGACGGAAATAGCCCTTAGCCGCGGTGGCCATGACGCGCTCCTGATGACGCTTCTCTCACGCGGTTCGCCCGCCTTGCACCGCCACCCTAGACCCGCCTGCGGGGCAGGTTCATCCGGGCTGGAAGATCGTCACGTGCCTGTGACCTACGACGCCCCGATCGCCGTCCTCCTGCCTGGTACGGGCTCCGACGACGACTTCGCCCGCCGCGCTCTCGCCCCCGCCGCCACGGCCCTCGGCGCCGGCCGCATCATCGCCGTCACGCCGCGCCCCGCGCTGATCGACGGTTACCACCGCGCACTCGACGAGGCGGCCCGTGCCGCCGGAGACGGCGGGCGCATCCTGATCGGCGGCGTGTCCATCGGCGCGATGGCGGCGGTGCAGTGGGCGCTGCGCTCGCCGGGGCGTGTGGCCGGGATCATCGGCGCGATGCCCTCCTGGTGCGGGCGGCCGGACGGCAACGTCGGTGCGGCGAGCGCCGCCATCACCGCGCAGCGCGTGGCCGCCGACGGGGTGGAGCCGACGATCGCGCAGATGCGGGCCACCTCGCCCCGCTGGTTGGGCGACGAACTCGCCCGCTCGTGGCGCGCCCTCGGGGCGGACCTCGCCGGTGCGATGCGCGCGGCGTCCGCCTACGTGGCACCGACGCCAGCGCAGATCGCGGGCCTCGATGCGCCGCTCGGCGTAGTGGGGGTCATCGACGATCCGCTGCACCCCGTCGAGGTGGCCCGCGCATGGGCCCGCGCCGCGCACCGCGGCGCGGTGTCGACCATCACGCTCGACGAGCTGGGCGCCGACCCGTCCGTGCTGTCGACGGCCGGGGCGGAGGCGCTGCGCCGCGCCGCGCGCACGCGGTAATCACCGCTGCACGAGAGGCTCGCCCGCGGCATGCCCCGTCCGGCCGTACCGCCCCGTAGCCCGATCAGGCGCCGTTGCCGCGCCGGAACTGCTGCATCGCCGAGCCGTTGGGGTTCTGCCGGGGCGCCTGCGGCGCGGCACCGTCGCCGCCGGCCTCCGCACCCCCCTGCCCGCCGTGGGACGCCTCGCGCAGCGCGTCACTCATCTGCTGCTGACGCTGCTGCAGCTGCTCCATGGCCGCGCGCTGCTGCTCCGCCTGGGTCTGCGCCGCGCGCTGCTGCTGGGCCTGGGCGAGCTGCTGCGCCAGCTCCTGGGGCAGCGTCACCGTCAGCGGCGAGCGCACCGGCATGGGCTCGGTGCCGCGGCGCACGACGGCGCCGCTGATCATCTCGCGCGCCACCCCGGTCAGCTCCGCGTCGTCGCCGACGGAGCCGGTGGGGCCGATGGCGACACCGCGCAGCATCCACCGCGGCCCGTCGACGCCGATGAAGCGCACGTCGCCGTTCGCCGAGGCCGCGTGCAGCTCGCGCCCCCACGGGCCCGTGCGCACCGAGGCCGTCGCGCCGTCGCCCCGCACCGATTCCGCCAGCTCGGTGATCACCGACCGCCACTGGCCCGGCGACTTCGGCGCCGCGAACGCCGCCATCGTCACCCGGCCGCCGCCCACCGTGACGAACACGCCGTTGACGCTGCCGTTGGGCGCCATCTCCACCTGCACCTGGCCGCCCTCGGGCACCGGGATGAGCACCGAGCCCAAGTCCAGCACCCGGGTCTCCGCCGCCAGCTCGTCGAGGCCCTCCACCTCGGTCTCATCGAACGGGCCGTCGCTGCGGTCCTGGGCCTCGGCCGGTTCGTCCTGCGTCGCACCGGGGGCGCCGTCCTCGGAAGCCCCCTGGTCCGCGGCGTCCGCGGCGGCCCGGGCTTCCGGCGCGTCCTGGGCCGGCGGGGCGTCCGGCGCCGTGCCGGCCTCCTGCTGCTTCGCGGGGATCTGCCCGGGCTGCCCGTCTTCCGTCGCCTGGGCCTCGTTCCGCTTCTTGCGCCCGAACACCGTCACACTCCCTGTTCCGTCGACTCGCCTGGGCCGTCGCCGCTGCCGGAACGTCCGTCCCCGAGCGCCGAGTGCCCTCCGCTCGATCCGTAACCGCCATCGCCCCGCGATGTCGCGTCCAGCTCGTCGACCTCCACGAAGTCGACCAACTCCACCCGCTGCACGACGAGTTGCGCGATCCGGTCTCCGCGCGTGATGTCTATGGCCGTCCGCCTGTCGTGATTGATCAGGCAGACCTTGATCTCACCACGGTAACCCGCATCGATGGTGCCCGGGGTGTTGACGATCGACAACCCGGTGCGCGCGGCCAACCCGGAGCGCGGGTGCACCAGTCCCACCGTCCCCACGGGCAGCGCCACCGCGATGCCGGTCCCCACCAGCGCCCGCTCCCCCGGCGCGATGCGGACGTCCGTCGCGGAGCACAGGTCCACCCCGGCGTCGCCCGGGTGCGCGCGGCGCGGCATCGGCAGCCCGGCGTCCAGGCGCCGCAGCCGCACGCGTCCCGGCGGCGCGCCGGAATCACCGGATCGCGGGGCGCCGGCGGGGTCGTCACGGCCGGCGGGGACAGCAGAATCAGTCGACACAGCCGGCCAGACTATCCTGGTGGCGTGTCCAACGCTTCACAGTCCACCGATACCGGCAGCCGGCCGGCCCCCGACGTCGTCTACAGCGAACGGCTGTGGATCCCGCTCTGGTGGTGGCTCATCGGCGCGGCCGTCGCCGCACTGCTCGGCTACGAGCTCCATCTCGCGTTCCCCTCGGTGCCCACCTGGGTGCTGATGGTCGCGATGCAGCCCATCTCCCTCGCCGCGGGCGCCTGGCTCAGCCGGTCGCGGCTCACCGTCACCGAGGACCCCGCCGGGCGCGAGTTCCACATCACCGGCCGCGCCCATCTGCCGCTCAGCGCGGTGTCCCGTGCGGTGGCGGTGCCGCGGTCGGCCAAGCGGGCCGCCATGGGACGCCAACTGGATCCGGCCGCGTTCGTCTTCCAGCGGCCCTGGGTGGGGCCACTGGCGCTGATCGTCCTCGACGACCCCGACGACCCCACCCCATACTGGCTGGTGAGCTCGCGGCGGCCCCACCGCCTCCTCGACGCACTGGGCGCGCCCCAGGCGTCGATCGAGGGCGACCGGACCGCACGCACGTCACCGGCCGAATAAGGCCCGCATCCAGGGGCCGCCCCCGCACGAAAGCGGCCGCCCCGGCGCATCTCGGGTTTCCGAGTCGCGCCGGGGCGGCCGTGCGTTTCCGCGCCGCGGGCCTCAGCCTGCGCAGTCGCGGCAGAGCAGCTGGCCGTCCGGGGTCACCTCCGCGAGCCGCGACCGGTGGTGCACCAGGTAGCAGCTGCTGCAGGTGAACTCGTCCTGCTGCCGCGGCACCACGCGTACGGACAGCTCCTCACCGGACAGGTCCGCACCGGGCAGCTCGTAGGACTCGGTCGTCTCCCCGTCGTCCACGTCCGCGGACGCGGCCTGCGCGTCGCCGCGACGGGACTTGAGCTCCTCCAAGGAGTTCTTTCCCACTTCTTCCGAGTCGCCGCGCCTCGGGGCGTCGTAGTCGGTAGCCATTGTTCCTTCCCCTGCCTCGCCGCACGGTGTCGCCGTGCCTGATGCTCGTGTCGAACGCGAGCGCCTTGTCACGCCGGGTTCGAACGCCTTGGCTGCATAACGTGCTGCTACCACGTTTTGTGCCCGCATATGTCCTGAGTCGAAAGTGATGTTCATCACATTCTCCACCTGCTCGACGCGGGCGTGCAGCACCCGGATCGGCCGGTCCGGGCGGCAAGACGATAGCGAACGCTCCCGCGCCACACTGCACCGCCCCCACCCCGTCCGGCCACGCGCGCCGGAAACCCCGCCGCACAGGGCGCCCCCGACCCGATCCGCCGGCGCCGGCGTGCCGCCCGTGCGAACGGGGTCGGTCCCGATCACCCCGGGTTCAGCGTGTGTCGCGCTGCCCCGGGCCCGCCCTCGCGCATAGGGTGGGTGACACCGGTCGCTGCAGGCGGGCCCGCCTGCAGCGCGAGCGCCGCCCGTCTCCGCCCCCTGCGGAGAACGACGATGCGCATACGGTGAACGACAACAGGAAGCCGCCCCCGAGGGCGCGAGGAAAGGCCCACAGCCCGTGGTTGCACTGATCACCAACGGTCACTCGACCGACTGGCGCGGCCGCCCGTTCCGGCACCGCAACCGGCTGCCCGCCCTCATCGTCGCCGTCGTCCTCGTGATCCTCGTCGCGATCGTCTGGACTGTGGCGTTCAACACGAACGGCAAGGATGCCGCGGCCGCCGCCTGCAATCCGCCGGACCCCGGCGGGGCCCCGCTCGGCCACAAGGCGGACGGTTCCCTGCGCGACGTCGACCCCGCGCCGCTCGCCGACACCCGCATCCGCGTGTTCAACGCCAACGGGCAGAGCGGCCAGGCCGCGCACGTGGCCGCGGGGCTGAGCGACATCGGCTTCCACCCCGCCGCGGACAACGCCGTCGCCAACGATCCCGTCTACCTCAACCAGACGCTGCAGTGCCAGGGCCAGATCCGCTACGGAGAAAACGGGGCGGCGACGGCCAGCGCGCTGTGGCTGGTCGTCCCGTGCGCCGAGCTGATCCGCGACGACCGCACCGACGCCACCGTCGATCTGGCCCTGGGCACGCTCTTCCACGATCTGTCCACCAATTCCGACGCCGAGGCAGTACTCAAGGCGCTGCGCGTCGCTCCGGGCGGCTCCGCCCCCGCGGTGGACCCGGCGCTGATCGCCGGTGCACACGACGTGCGCTGCTGATCTCCCGCGCTGCTCACCTCCCGCACAGCGGGACTCCGCGCCGGCCCGGGTCAGTCCGCCGGAATCGGGTCGAGCCCGCCCGCCTGCTCCAGGATGCGTCGCAGCGCCGCCGCGACCCCCGGCGCCGCGGCCAGCGTGACCGCCCCCTCGCCGCTGGTCGAATCGGGGCCCGGCACGTGCACGACCGCGCCCGCCTCGCCGGCGATCAGCGCACCGGCCGCCCAGTCCCACGGGCTCAACCCGTGCTCGAAGTGGGCGTCGACCTGTCCTGCCGCGACCATGCACAGATCCAACGCCCCGGCACCGATCCGCCGGATGTCCCGCACCTGCGGCAGCAGCTCCGCGAGCACGCGCCCCTGCCGCACACGCCGCGACCTCTCGTATCCGAAGCCGGTCGCCACCAGCGCCACCGCCGGGTCGGACACGGCGGTGACCCGCAGCGGTGTCACCGTCCCGTCGTCGTCCGTCACGTGCGCGCCCCCGCCCGCCGTGGCGGTGTAGAGCCGCCGGCCCGCCACGTCGACGACCGCCCCGGCCACCGACCGGCCGTCGATCTGCGCGGCCAGCGAGACCGCGTAGGCCGGAATGCCGTACAGGAAGTTCACCGTCCCGTCGATCGGGTCGACGACCCACCGCACCGTGCCCGGCAGTGCCGCAGCGCCGCCGGCCTCCTCCCCCAGCACCGCGTCGCCGGGGCGCAGCCGTGCGAGCATGGACCGCACCAGGTCCTCCGACTCGGTATCGACGACTGTGACCGGGTCGGTCGGCGTGCTCTTGGCGCGCACGGCTCCGCCGTCGCCGGCCGCACCCCGGCCCGGATGCCCCCCGCCCGGGCCACCGAACACCTGCGGCCTGCGCGTCCGTACATGCGCGGCGGCGGCCTGCGCCACGTCCACGGCCACCGTGAGCAGCGCACGCACCTCCGCCGCCGAGACGGCCGGGGCCGCCCCGGAGCCCGGTCCGTACCTGTTCTCGGGTCGATCCTCGAAGCCAGTCACCCCTCCATCGCAGCACACGGCACCCGCCGCGTCGACGCCGGTGCCGTATGCCCGCGGCGGGTAATGTGATGTCCGCGACTCGGTGCGGTGCGTCCGCCCCCCGCCGGTGCGCAGGCCTGTGCCGGGCGTGCGCACCCGGCCGGCGGGGCGTCGGCACGTACCGCGGACTCTGCGACGGGAAGGGATTGCCGTGGGCGTGACGCCGGAACTCGGTGCGGATCGGAGCGGGGACAGGCCGGGGGCCACGGCGCCGGCCTCCCACGAGGTCGCCTTCGGAGTCGACATCGGCGGCAGCGGCATCAAGGGCGCCATGGTGGACTTGCGCACCGGAGACTTCGTCGACGCGCGCATCAAGATCCCGACGCCGTCGCCCGCCACGCCCGACGCGGTGGCGGACACGGTGCGCACCATCGTCGACCGTGCCCAGTGGGCGGGCCCGGTGGGGATCACGCTCCCGTCGGTGGTGCGCGGGGGCATCGTGCGCACCGCCGCCAACATCGACCCGTCGTGGATCGGCGTTCCGGCCACCGCGCACTTCAGCGACGCGCTCGGCCTCGACTGCACCGTCCTCAACGACGCCGACGCGGCGGGCATCGCCGAGGACCGCTACGGCGCAGCCAGCGACGTCGACGGCGCCGTCATGCTGCTCACCTTCGGCACCGGGATCGGGTCGGCCCTGCTCAACCGCGGCGTACTCGTCCCCAACACGGAGTTCGGCCACCTGGAGGTGGATGGCAAGGAGGCGGAGCATCGCGCCGCCTCGTCCGTGCGCACCCGCAAGAACCTGAGCTGGAAGCACTGGAGCGCAGAGGTGTCGCGGGTGCTCGTCACGATCGAGCGCCTGGTCTACCCCGACGTGTTCATCGTCGGCGGCGGCATCAGTCAGGACTCGGACAAATGGGTGCCCCGCCTCACCAACGCAACCCCGGTGCGCGTCGCAACCCTGCACAACCGGGCGGGCATCGTCGGCGCCGCGCTGATGGCCGCGGCGCCGCAGGCGGTTCTCCGTCCGTAGCCCCGGTCCCCCGGTCCGTGGCCCCCGCCCGAGGCTGTCCGCCGCCACTGCGCGGGATTGCGGGCCCGGCCGGCGCAACCGCAGGTGCAACGCCGGATCCGCAGGCCCGACGTGCCGCTGCGCCGGTGCGCGGGTCACGTCCACGACCACCGGCCCCCGTCGATCGTTACAATGGCACACAGTCCGGCTCGTTCCGGAAGATCCGCTCAGACTCTCCGCCGGGCACCGCCGGTGTGATTTTGCACGACATCGTCATGAAAGGGCGTACGTGGTAGCCACCGATACCCGTCCCACACCCGACGGCTCTACGGAGTCCTCGGCACCGTCCGACGCCGACGCCGCACCAGTCAAGAAGGCCGCCAAGAAGACGGCGGCGAAGAAGACCGCCGCCAAGAAGGCGCCTGCCAAGAAGGCCGCGAAGAAGGCCCCGGCGAAAAAGGCCGCCGCCAAGAAGGCGTCCGCCAAGAAGACCGGCGCTGAGGGCGACGCACACGAGGTCGAGGACATCGATCCGGCCGAGATCCCCGTGGACGACGAGCCCGAGGAGCCTTCCGAAAAGGACAAGGCCTCCGGCGACTTCGTCTGGGACGAGGACGAATCGGAGGCGCTCCGCCAGGCACGCAAGGACGCCGAGCTCACCGCCTCCGCCGACTCGGTCCGCGCCTACCTCAAGCAGATCGGCAAGGTGGCGCTGCTCAACGCCGAGCAGGAGGTGGAGCTGGCCAAGCGCATCGAGGCCGGACTGTTCTCCACGCACAAGCTCGGCGAGTACAAGGAACGCGGAGAGCGCCCCACCGTCGCCGTGCGCCGCGACCTGATGTGGATCTCACGCGACGGCAACCGCGCCAAGAACCACCTGCTCGAGGCGAACCTGCGCCTGGTCGTCTCCCTGGCCAAGCGGTACACGGGCCGCGGCATGGCCTTCCTGGACCTGATCCAGGAGGGCAACCTGGGCCTGATCCGCGCGGTCGAGAAGTTCGACTACACCAAGGGCTACAAGTTCTCCACCTACGCCACGTGGTGGATCCGCCAGGCGATCACCCGGGCCATGGCCGACCAGGCCCGCACCATCCGCATCCCGGTGCACATGGTGGAGGTCATCAACAAGCTCGGCCGCATCCAGCGCGAGCTCCTCCAGGACCTGGGCCGTGAGCCCACGCCTGAAGAGCTGGCGAAGGAAATGGACATCACCCCGGAGAAGGTCCTCGAGATCCAGCAGTACGCCCGCGAGCCGATCTCGCTCGACCAGACCATCGGCGACGAGGGCGACAGCCAGCTGGGCGACTTCATCGAGGACTCCGAGGCCATCGTGGCCGTGGACGCCGTGTCGTTCACGCTTCTGCAGGACCAGTTGCGCTCGGTGCTCGAGACGCTGTCCGAGCGGGAGGCCGGCGTGGTCCGGCTGCGCTTCGGCCTCACCGATGGGCAGCCGCGGACCCTCGACGAGATCGGCCAGGTCTACGGCGTCACCCGCGAGCGGATCCGGCAGATCGAGTCGAAGACGATGTCGAAGCTCCGGCACCCCTCGCGCTCGCAGGTCCTGCGCGACTACCTCGATTGAGACCCTGGCAGGCCCGATGAGCGGGCCCGCCGCGGTTCCGGCCGCCGTCCCCTGCACGGGGCGGCGGCCGGAGTCGTCGCACCGCCGCCCGCGCACCGCCGCCCGCGCACCGTCGGTCACTCGCCCGCGGGTTCGGGAGCCCCGTCGGCTCCGGCGCGGCGGCCGCCGTCGCCGGCCGCTCCGGCCGTGCCGGTGCCACCGGAAAGCGGCTCGGCCTCTCCCGCCGGCTCCGACAGGTCCTCGGCCCGTGCGCGCCTGCGCCTGTTCCGCCGCCGCGCGGCCCTGTCCTGCAGCCCCCGCGCGGCGGGCTCTGCCACCTTGGCCAGCACCGGCCCCAGGACCGCCATCAACAGCACGTAGGCGCTCGCCATGGCGGCCAGCTCGCCGTTGACGGCCCCTGCCGCCACGGCCAGCCCCGCGATGACGATGGAGAACTCGCCGCGCGCCACGAGCGTGGTGCCGGCACGGAGCTGACCCATCCGGGCGACGTTGGCGTGCCGCGCGGCCACGACACCGGTGATGATCTTGGTCACGGTGGTCACGAGCGCCAGCGCCAGCGCCCAACCGAGCACCGGGGGGATCGTCGCGATGTCCGTGTTGAGCCCGAAGACGACGAAGAAGATCGCCGCGAACAGGTCCCGCAGCGGTTCGAGCAGTTTGGCGGCGTTCCGGGCGGTCACCCCCGACACGGCGATACCCAGCAGGAACGCGCCGACGGCCGCGGAGACCTGCAGAGCCTGCGCCAGCCCGGCCACCAGCAGCGCCGCGCCGAGCATCTTGAGCAGGAACGTCTCCTTGTCCGGGCTGGCGACGAGCGCGGAGACGAACCGGCCGTAGCGCAGGGCGATCACCATGACCACGCTCACGGCCAGCAGCGCGATGCCCACCGCCTCGAACCCGCCGAGCACGCTGACGCCGCCGATCACCGCCGTGAGGATCGGCAAGTACACCGCCATCGCGAGGTCCTCGAAGACGAGGATGGACAGCACCACCGGCGTCTCCCTGTTGCCGTAGCGGCCCAGGTCCAACAGCACCTTGGCGATGATCCCGGTGGACGAGCTGTATGTGACGCCGCCCATCACGAGGGCGCCGACGGGCCCCCACCCGAGCAGCAGCGCCAGCCCCGCCCCCGGGGCCGCGTTGAGAACCACGTCGAGCACGCCGCCGAACCATGAGCGGCGCAGCCCGGTCATGAGCTCGGCCGCCGAGTACTCGAGTCCCAGCAGCAGCAACAGCAGTACCACGCCGATGTCTGCGGCCAGGTCGCTGAAGTCGCCGATGTCGCCGAGCGAGATCAGCCCGCCGTTGCCGAAGGCGAGCCCGCCCAACAGGTACAGCGGAATGGGCGAAAGTCCGAAGCGGCCGGCGAGGCGCCCCACCACGCCGAGCACGAAGAAGACGCCACCGAGCTCGAGGAGCCCGAGCGTTGCGGCGTCCACAGGCGGCCTAGCCTCGGTGCAGGATCTTGGCCGCGGCCTCGATGCCCTCTGCGGTTCCGACGACGATGAGAAGATCCGCGCCGATGATCGTGAAGTCCGGCCGCGGCGAGGGGTATATCTCGCCGGCGCGCATGACCGCGACGATCGACGCGCCCGTCCGGGTGCGGATCTGGGTGTCGCCCATCTCGCGGCCGTCGAACGGCGAATCCTCCGGCACGGAGATCTGGCGGGTGGTGAGCCCCGGCAGGTCGCGGTGCTCATCGCGCAGCTGCTCGACCAGTTGGGGCGCGCCGAGCAGGTTGCTCAGCGTCGAGGCCTCCTCGGCCGTCAGCGGGATCGAGGCCATGCAGGCGTCGGGATCGTCCGAACGCGACAGGATCAGGTCCAGCCCGCCCTCACGATGCGTGACGACGCCGATCCGCCGCCGTGCTGAGACCTCGAAGTCCTTGCGGACGCCGATCCCCGGCAGGGGCGTGACTTCAACGTTCATCGGCTCACCCTAACGCAGCACAAGCGGCCGTCCTCGACGCCGGGGTACCGCCCGTCCGGCGGGCCGCCGGATTGCGCCGCACCGGTGCGGCCTGCGGCATCCACCTCGATCCTTCTCCGTCCGCACCGATCCTGCCGTTGACCGAGCGAAGGTGCACCCCCTCCCGGCAGTGCGCGTGCCCTGCCGGCCACCACGCCCGCGGGCGGATTTCGCTATCGGCGCAATCCGCGGGGCCGCGCACCTGAACAGCAGGTTCGGCCCAGGCGGGACGCGTGCGGGCATGCCCTCGGTCACACGCCGGTGCGTGCGGGAACAACGCGGACCTCCCACGCGTCTGGCACAGTGAACGGACAGAACGTCACAGCCGAGTTCGCGTTCACGCAACCGGATGGTCCCGGACCCGAAATCCATCGGGGTCGGGAACCCGCTGAGACGCACCCATCGGGTGTCGAGGACGGAGGAGTCATGACAGGCACACTGATCAGCACCCCGCTGACCGCCGCCGACCGCTGCGATCGCTGTGGTGCGGCCGCCAAGGTCCGCGTGACGCTTCCCTCCGGCGGCGAACTCCTGTTCTGCCGCCACCACGGAAACGAGCACGAGACCCGCCTCCGCGAGATCGAGGCCACCATCGACGCACAGCCCGTCGACGCCTGAGCCACGCGGCGGCACCACTGCCGGCCGACCACGCTTCCGCCCGGGCGGGACCGATCCTTCGGCCCCGCCCGGGCGTTCTGCATCCCCGGGCGTTCAGCACGCGGGACCGACGGCCGGGCGCGGCCGGCGGTCAGTGGTTGCGCAGGTGCGCGATCCGCGCCTGCAGCTGCTCTGCCGAGGCCAGTGCGGTGGGCGGGCCGCCGCAGACCCGCCGCAGCTCGCCATGGATGACGCCGTGCGGGCGGCCGGTGCGGTGATGATTGAGTCCCACGAGCGCATTGAGTTCGCGCCGCAGTTCCGTGAGCCGGCGCCGGGTGTCGGTGCCGCCGTCCCCCGCGGGAGCCGGCACGTCCGGCCCGGACCGGGCAGCGTCCGCCCCGGGCGCCGCCGCGCCCGCGGAGGATGACCGCTCGTCGAGCTGTTCGCTCTGCCGCCGCCGCAGCAGGTCGCGCATCTGGTCGGCGTTGAGGAGCCCGGGCAGCCCCAGGTAATCGGCCTCCTCGTCGGATCCGGCGAACGTCGCGGTGCCGAACGACGACCCGTCGTAAATGACCTGGTCGAGCTCCGCGTCGGCGCCGATGGACGTGTAGGCCTTCTCCTCCTCGCCCGGCTCGTCCTTCTGCTTGTTCGCGTCCGCCAGGAGCTGGTCGTCCAGCCCCTCCTCGCGGTGCGGCTTGCCCAGGACGTGGTCGCGCTGGGTTTCGAGCTGGCTGGCGAGGTCGAGGAGCACAGGCACCGACGGCAGGAACACGCTGGCCGTCTCCCCCGGCCTGCGCGAGCGCACGAAACGCCCGATCGCCTGGGCGAAGTACAGCGGCGTGGACGCGCTGGTGGCGTAGACCCCGACGGCCAGGCGCGGCACGTCGACCCCCTCGGAGACCATGCGCACCGCCACCATCCACCGGCTGTCGCCCGCTGCGAACTCCTCGATCCGCTGCGAGGCCGTCGGGTCGTCGGAGAGCACCACCGTGGGCGTCTCACCGCAGAGGGCGCCGAGCACCTTCGCGTAAGCCCGGGCGGTGGCCTGGTCGGTGGCGATGACGAGGCCACCGGCGTCGGGCATCCCGCCGGCGCGCAGCTGCCCCAACCGGGTGTTGGCGGCGGTGAGCACGGCCGGGATCCAGTCGCCCGCAGGGTCCAGCGCCGTCTTCCACGCCCGCGCCGTCTGCTCCGCATTGAGCGGCTCCCCCAGCCGCGCCGAGTACTCCTCGCCGGCGCTGGTGCGCCAGCGCGCCTCGCCCGAGTAGGCGAGGAATACCACCGGCCGCACGACGCCGTCCGCCAACGCGTCGGAGTACCCGTAGGAGTGGTCGGCCTTCGAGCGCATCAGGCCGTCGCCGTCCGGCTCGTAAGTGACGAACGGGATGGCGCTGTCGTCGCTGCGGAACGGCGTGCCGGTGAGCGCCAGGCGGCGGGCGGCGTCGTCGAACGCCTCGCGGATACCCTCGCCCCAGCTCTTCGCGTCGCCGCCGTGGTGGATCTCGTCCAGGATGACCAGTGTGCGCCGGTTCTCGGTGCGGACGCGGTGCCGGAACGGGTGCGAGGCCACCTGCGCGTAGGTGACGACCACGCCGTGGTAGTCCCCGGACGTCTGCCCCACCGAGTTGGAGAAGTCCGGATCCAGCGCGATACCGGCGCGGCGTGCGGACTCCGCCCACTGGTACTTGAGGTGTTCGGTGGGCGCGACCACCGTGATCTGGTCCACGGTGCGGTCCGCCAGCAGCTCGGCCGCCACGCGCAGGCCGAAGGTGGTCTTGCCCGCGCCCGGCGTGGCCACCGCGAGGAAATCACGCGGACTGGTCGTCAGATACCTGGTGAGCGCCCGGCGCTGCCAGGCGCGCAGCGCACCCTTTTCCACCCGGGCATCCGCGTTGGCCGCCTCCGCCGTTTCCGCATCCTGCACCTCGGAGACCCCTGTACCGACGACCAACTGCTGCCACACCTCTTCCGCATCGGCTCCCCCGCCGATGATGGAGCCTACCGCCCTGCGGGCCGCCGCGCGCGTGCGGCCGAGCGTGGTTTGCGGCACCTGTCGCGGTCCGGCAGCAGCCCGGTGACGCCCCGGCCGCGCCCCCTGCGGACGACACGCCGCCGACCTTCATGGCAGGTCCAGACCGGGGTCGGGGATGCTGGAGGGTGACATGGACGAACACGGACAGGCCGACGGCGCCCCCGCGCACGCGGCAGGATGGGCGCGCAGGGTGTGCCGCGGGGTCCTCGGCGCCCTGGCCACGGTGTGGCGGGTGATCGCACGCGTGTCCGTCAAATCGTTCACGGAAGGGATCTTCGGCCGGTCCGCACAGGCCGCGTTCTGGCAGACGTTGTCGCTGCCCCCGCTGCTGCTGGGGCTGCTCGGTTCGCTCGGCTACATCGGCGGGCTGTTCGGCCCCGACACGGTCGACCTCATCGAATCGAAGATCGTCACCGCAGCGCACACGGTGTTCACCGACAACGTGGTCGACCAGATCATCCAGCCGACCATCGTGGACATCCTCGCCCGCGGCCGCGGCGCGATCGTGTCCGTGGGCTTCGTGCTGTCGCTGTGGGCCGGCTCGTCCGCCATCTCCTGCTTCGTCGACGCCATCGTGGAGGCGCACGGCCAGAAGGAGGAGCGCCACCCCGTCTGGCAGCGTGTGGTGGCGCTGTTCCTCTACCTGTTCTTCCTGCTGCTCAGCGTGATCACGCTCCCGCTGGTGGCGCTGGGCCCCACCTACATCGCGCAGATCATGCCGGACTCCTGGTACGGGTTCGGCTCGCGGCTGATCGACATCGCCTACTTCCCCGCCGTGGGGGTGCTGCTGGTGGCGGGGCTGACCACCCTCAACAAGCTGGCCCTGCCCCGGTCGCTGCCGTGGCACCGGCTGCTCGGGGGCGCGGTCCTCGCCGGCGTGTTCTTCGTTCTCGCCAGCGCCGGGCTGCGCTTCTACCTGACCCTCGTCACCCAGACCGGCTACAGCTACGGCGCGCTCGCGACGCCGATCGCGTTCCTGCTGTTCACGTTCTTCCTGGGGTTCGCGGTGGTGCTCGGGGCGCAATTCAACGCCGTGATCCAGGAGTTCTGGCCCGCGCGCCGCACCCGGATCGACCAGCTCCGCGACTGGCTCAGCACGCAGTCCGACACGCTGGACGGGCTCTCCGGCGCGGCGGCGACCTCACCGCTGCGCCGCATCGCCTCCGCGCCCCGGCGCACCACTGTCCAGCGGCATCCCGCAGCGCGCCCCGAAGAACTCGCCCGCCCGCCGGTGCCGGACCGCCCGTCCCCCGGCGGCCCCCGCGCCGGCACGGCGCAGGGGGGCGAGGTGCGTCAGCTTCCCGACGGCAGGGTCTCGTAGACCTTCTTGCACTCGGGGCACACCGGCGAGTTCGGTTTGGGCGACTTCGTCACGGAGAAGACCTCGCCGCAGAGCGCCACCACCTGGGTGCCCATCACGGCGCTCTCCGCGATCTTGTCCTTGCGCACATAGTGGAAGAACTTGGGTCTGTCGTCGTCGGTGCGTTCGTCCTCGACGACCTCGGGCTCCAGCAGGCCGGTCTGCCCGGCGGTTTGAGTACTCACGCACTCCATGATGCCGGAAACCGCGCCCCGAGTACCAGCCCCGGCCAGTGCGCCCGCCGCCGCGCAGTGGGAGCATGGAGGCATGGCATACGACGGCGGCTACGAGGATGCGGGGCCCGGCGAGCAGTACCGCGGCGAATCGGGCTTCGACGGCACCGGGTCGGACCTGTCCTCGGCATCCGCATCACGCAGGCCGCCGAGGATCACCGAGGCCCAGGAATCGTTCGAGGCGCAGCAGCGCGTCCGCATACGCAAGTACGCGATCCTCATGGGCTTCCGCATCCCCGCGCTGGTGGTCGCGGTGATCGTCTACAGCACCTGGAACAACGTGTGGGCCGCGCTGATCATCGTCGCCATCTCCATCCCCCTGCCGTGGATCGCCGTGCTCATCGCCAACGACGCCCCGCCCCGGCGCAAGGACAAGCTGCGCCGCTACGCACGCCCGTCGCACGAGCGGCAGTTGGACGCGCGCACCCACCGCACCATCGAGGGGTGACCGCGCGGCCCGCGCCGTACGTTGCGCCGGGCCTCCTGAAACAATCCGTGCATGAGCATGCACACGCCCGGCGCCTCTCCCCTCGTCACGCTCGCACCGCGGCTGCGGGAAGCGTTCCTGGCGCAGGGCTACGACGCCGACACCCTTCTGGCGATACTCGGCGACGACGGGCATGACGCACTCGGCCGGGGCGAACCGGTACCGGTACGGCGGGCGGCCGCCGGCGCCGGGCACGCCAGCACGCTCATCCGCCTGCTGCTCGTCGGCGACGACTGCCCGCGCGGCGAGGCCGCCGCCGCCCTGGCCCCCGTCGACATCGACGAGGCCGTCGCGGCGGGCCTGCTGGAGGCCGACGGCGACAGCGTCCGGGCGGCGCTCGACGTGCGCCCGATGGACCTGGGGGCCGGGACCCGGTGGATGATCTCCGACCTCGACGGCAGCATGCGGGCGCGCGCCACCGCGCCCGACCACGTCCTGGGGGTCGGCCACGCGTCGCTGTCGCTGCTGCGCGCCACCCCCACGGCACCCGCGGACGCGGTGCTGGACGTGGGCACCGGGTGCGGCGTGCAGGCCGTGCACGCCGCCGGCTACGCGCGCCGCGTCGCCGCCACCGACGTGAGCGCGCGCGCACTGGAGTTCGCGGCGGCCGGCTGCGTCCTCAACGACGTCGACGTCGAGCTGCTCCGCGGCCCCTGGTACGGGCCCGCGGCGGGGCGCAGGTTCGACCGCATCGTGGCCAACCCGCCGTTCGTCGTCGGCCGCGGCACCGTCGATCACACCTACCGCGACTCCGGCCTGCCCCTCGACGGCGCGAGCGAGACGATGATCTCCGGCGCGCTCGCGCACCTGGCGCCGCACGGGGTCGCCACGATGCTCGCGTCCTGGGTGCACCTGCGCGGCGAAGATTGGCGCTCACGTGTGGCCGGGTGGCTGCCCGACGACGGGCTCGAGGCGTGGGTCGTCCAGCGCGACGTCGCCGACCCGGCGCTGTATGTGGGCACGTGGATGCGCGATGCGGGGCTCGACCCGCGCGACCCCGCACACGCGGCGCTCGCGGACGACTGGCTGGCGCACTTCGAGGCCGCCGGCGTCGAGGGCGTCGGCTTCGGCTTCGTCTATCTGCAGCGCACCGACGAGCCGACGTCGGTGACGGCCGAGGACCTGCGGCACGGGTTCGACGACCCGCTGGGCGACGAGGCGCTCGACCACCTGGCCCGCGCGGCGTGGCTGCGCCGCGCCGACGTGGCCTCCTCCCGCTTCCGGTTCGACGCGGCGACCGCACTCGAACGCGTGCTGCTCCCCACCGCCGCCGCCTCGTCGCCCACCGGCTCCCCCGGCGCCGCTCCAGGGCGGGACGCACCGACCGCGGACGAGGCCACGTGGCGTGAAGCGGTGACGCGACTGCACCGGGGCGGCGGCCCGCGCTGGCAGCACGAGGTGGACGAGGCGTCGCTCCAGCTGCTCACCGGCCTGGGCCGCGGCGAGCTGACCACGGCGCAGGTGGCCGGGCTGCTCGCCGCCGCCCGGGGAGCCGATGCCGACGCGCTCATCGGTGAGGCCACCGCGCTCGTCACCGCGCTCGTGCGGCATGGTTTGCTGCGGCCGGCCGCGGGGAACCCGTGAGCACGCCCCGCCGCCCGGCGGCGCGGGCGCGGCGGAGCCACCCTGAGAGCGCGCGCGTCCGTCCACATCGAACTCTCAGCAACTTCTCAGACAGTGCGCCGCAAACATGCAGGTCACAAGGCATGGGGCTGCGGAACGCCGGGAACTAAACCGCCCCCGCCGCGCGTTGAACGGTGTGAGACATCAACGAGGCAGGAGGCACCCCATGAGTAGCCCCGACACCGGCGTTTCCAAGACCCACCGCCCCCGCGCGATGAGCCGCGCGGATCTGGATGCCCAGAGCCCGTCGGCCGACCTGGTCCGCGTCTATCTCAACGGGATCGGCAAGACTCCGCTGCTCACCGCGGCCGAAGAGGTGGAGCTGGCCAAGCGCATCGAGGCGGGCCTGTACGCGCGGCACCTCTTGGAGACCCGCCCGCGGCTCGGTGCGGCCAAGAAGCGCGACCTCGCCACGATCGTGCGCGAGGGCCAGGCGGCCCGCCAGCACCTGCTGGAGGCCAACCTGCGGCTGGTGGTGTCGCTCGCCAAGCGCTACACGGGCCGGGGAATGCCGCTGCTGGACCTGATCCAGGAGGGCAACCTGGGTCTGATCCGCGCGATGGAGAAGTTCGACTACGCCAAGGGCTTCAAGTTCTCCACCTATGCCACCTGGTGGATCCGGCAGGCCATCACCCGCGGCATGGCCGACCAGGGCCGCACCATCCGCCTGCCGGTCCACCTGGTCGAACAGGTCAACAAGCTCGCCCGCATCAAGCGTGAGCTGCACCAGCAGCTGGGCCGTGAGGCCACCGACGACGAGTTGGCGGAGGAGTCCGGCATCCCCAAGGAGAAGATCTCCGACCTGCTGGACCACAGCCGCGACCCGGTGAGCCTGGACATGCCCGTCGGCACCGACGAGGAGGCCCCGCTGGGCGACTTCATCGAGGATTCCGACGCCACCGACGCGGAGACCTCCGTGATCGCCAACCTCCTGCACTCGGACGTGCGCTCGGTGCTCGCCACCCTCGACGACCGCGAGCAGCAGGTGATCCGGCTGCGCTTCGGCCTCGACGACGGGCAGCCGCGCACGCTGGACCAGATCGGCAAGTCCTTCGGCCTCTCCCGCGAGCGGGTCCGGCAGATCGAGCGCGAGGTGATGGGCAAGCTGCGCCAGGGCGACCGTGCGGAGCGCCTGCGCGCCTACGCCGTCTGACGCCCGCGGGCCCGGTGCCGCGGCGCCCCGGGCCTCCCCCAGCATCGGGGCGCATGGTTCCCGCCCCGATTCCGCGCGGTTCCCCTGGCCGCGTAGCCCGCCCCCTCGGCCTCCCTTCCGAGGGGGCGGGCGCCTGTCCGGCGCACCGCCACGCGCCGCGGGCCGGGACGGATCACCGCAGGCGCCGCGGCCCCAGGTCCACCGGGCGCGGCTCGTGACCGATGCGCACCTGCGTCTCCAGCACCGCCACGCCCTCGGCGGAGGCCAGGATCGGCTCGCACACCAGCTCGCGCACCTCGGGGATGTCGTCGATCAGCGCCGACACCCGGTGCACCATGTCCACCAGGGCACCCTTGTCCACCGGCGCCCCGAACCCGTAGCCGTGCAGCAGCGGCGCACCCTTGGGCGCGTCGATGAGCTCGAGGGCCTCGTCCTCGGTCACCGGCAGCACGCGGTAGGCACGGTCGCCCAGCAGCGTCGAGATGACACCGGCGAGCCCGAACGAGATCACCGACCCGAACGACGGATCGTCCTGCACGGAGATCACGCAGTTGATCCCCTTGGGCGCCATCTTCTGCACCTGCACGACGTCGCTGCCCGAGAGCTCCGACACGTCCGCGTAGGCGTCGCCCACCGCCTCGGCCGACGACAGGTCCAGGCGCACCCCCATCAGGTCCGGCCGGCGCCGCCAGTCCGCCGCGCGCGCCTTGAGCGCCACCGGGTAGCCGATGTTCTCCGCCGCCTCGCGCGCGGACGGGCCGTCCGCCACCTCCACGTACGGCACCACGCCGATCCCGTAGCAGGCCAGCAGCGACGTGGACTCGCTGTCGGTCAGCTGCCGCTGCCCCCGCTCGGCGAGCCAGCCGTGCACCAGCGCCCGGGCCCGCTCGGTGTCGATGCCGTCCGGCCGGGTCATCGTCGACACGGGCACGTCGAGCCACCGCGAATACCGCCAGGCTCGTGCCAGCGACGTGGCGGCACGCTCGGGGCCCGGGTAGGACGGGACGGAGCCGCGGGCGGGGTTGCCCCCGTCGTCGTGCACGGCGAGCATGTCCGGTATGCCCTCCTCGGCGAGGAACGTCGTCACTATCGGCTTCGCCGACTCCTGCGCGGCGTCCCGCAGCGCGGCCGCATACGGCTCGGGGGCCACCGCGATCGGCGGCACGAACACGGCCATCACCGCGTCCACCCACTCCGAACGCACCGCCGCGGTCACCGCGTCGGCGAACTCCTCCGGCGTCGCCCGGGCCCCCAGGTCCACCGGGTCCCCCGCGTCGAGCCCCTCGCTGCGCACCGCGTCCGCGGCAAGGACCCCGAGCGCGGTCGAGTTGCCGACGATCGCCACGCGCGGCCCCCGGGGCAACGGCTGGTAGGCCAGCACCTGGGCGCAGTCGAAGAGCTGCGCGATGGAGTCGACGTGGATCACGCCCGACTGCTCGAACAGCGCCCGCACCGTCGCGTCGTCGATCTCCACGCCGGTGGCCGCGAGCGCCGGCGGCACCGCGTGCCGGCCGCTCTTCACCGCCACCACCGGCTTGCCCCGCGCCACCCGGCGGGCGATCCGCGAGAACTTGCGCGGGTTGCCGAAGCTCTCCAGGTAGAGCAGCACCACGTCGGTGTCCGGGTCGGTGTCCCAGTACTGCAGCACGTCGTTGCCGGAGACGTCGCCGCGGTTGCCCGCCGAGACGAACGTGGACAGCCCCAGGCGCCGCTTGGCCGCGCCGTCGAGGATCTGGATGCCCAGCGCGCCCGACTGGCAGAAGAAGCCGATCCGGCCGCGCCCCGGCAGCACCGGCGCCAACGTGGAGTTGAGCCCTACCGCCGTGTCCGTGTTCGCCACGCCCAGGGCGTTGGGGCCCACCACGCGCATCCCGTGCGCCCGGGCGGCCCGCACCAGCCGGCGCTCCTGCTCCTGACCGTCCGGCCCCGTCTCGCTGAACCCGGCGGAGACGACGACGAGCGCCTTGACCTCCTTGGCCAGGCAGTCCTCGAACACCTCGTCCATCGCCTCGGCGGGGACCGCCACCACCGCCAGATCGAGGTCGTCGGGGATGTCGCGCACCGAGGCGTAGGCGCGCACGCCGCGGACCGAGCGGTGCTCGGCGTTCACGGGGAACACCGGCCCGGTGAACCCGGCGCCCAGCAGGTTGCGCAGCACCGCGTGCCCCACCTTGGACGGGTCCGTGGAGGCGCCGATCACCGCGATCGACCGCGGGGTGAGCACGTTGCGCACGCTGCGCGCCTCCGCCGCGCGCTCGCGGGCGTTGCGCACCGACAGCAGCGCCTCGGTGGGGTCGATGTCGAACTCCAGGTGCACCACGCCGCCGTCGTAGCTGCGGCTGACCTGGTAGCCGGCCTCGCGGAACACCGACACCATGTGCCGGTTCTCGGCGAGCACCTCCGCAACGAACCGTTCGAGCCCGTTCTCCGCCGCCGCGCCGGCGAGATGCTCGAGCAGCACCGGGCCCAGCCCGCGGCCCTGGTGGTTGTCGGCCACCACGAAGGCGACCTCCGCGGACTTGCCGTCGTCGACGTTGTCGAGCCCCTCGTAGCTGCCCACGGCGATGATCTTGTCGCCGAGCTCCATGACCATCCCCACCCTGCGCACATAGTCGAGATGCGTGAAGTGGCGGACGTCGCGCGTCGACATCGTCGGGTAGGGCCCGAAATAGCGCAGGTACCGGGTGCGCTCGGACAGCGTCGAGTGGAACTCGACCAGCTTGTCGCCGTCGTCCGGCGTGATCGGGCGCATGCGCACGGCCCGACCGTCCGACGCGAGGACGTCGGCCACCCAGTGCTCGGGGTAGTGGTAGACCTTCCCACTGGGGGCGGTGGCGTCGAGGTCTGCGGGTGCGGGCGTGTCAGTCTCGTGGGTCATCCGGGTCCAGTCCGAGTAGGGGGAATACGTTGTCGCGGGTGTCGGCGATGGCCGCGTCGATGCGGGCCAGGTCGCGCTCCGCCTTGTCGATCTGGGTCACCGCGCTCAGCGGCAACGGGTCGGACCGGCCGCTCCACGGCTCGAAGTCCACCTCGCCCCCGTCGCCCATCGTCTCCGGCGCCTCGGCGCTGAGCATGAGCTCCGGCGACGCCGATTCGGCGACGGCGCGCGCGGCCTCCCGCCACGGTTCCGGCGTGGGCGTGTCGACGGGGACATCGACGTCGAGGACCGTGGCGAGCAGGTGCGTCCACGACCGCGGCACCACCCTCGTGACGCCGTATCCGCCGCCGCCGGTGGACAGCCAGCGCCCCTCGCACAGCTCGTCGGCCAGGTCGCGGATCGCGCGGAAGGCCGCACGGTGCCCGTCGACGGTGAGGTTGAGGTCCGCCAGCGGGTCCTCACGGTGGCTGTCCACCCCGCATTGGCTGACGATGATCTGCGGGCGGAACGCGCGCAGCGCCCCCGGCACCACCGCGTGGAAGGCCCGCAGCCACAGCGCGTCGGCCGTGCCGGGGAGCACCGCCAGATTCACCGCAGACCCCTCCGCATCGCCGAAACCCGTCTCCGCCGGCCAGCCGGTGTTCGGCCACAGCGTCGCCGGGTGCTGGTGGATCGACACGGTGAGCACGCGCGGGTCGCCGACGAACGCGCGCTGCACGCCGTCGCCGTGGTGCACGTCCACGTCGACGTAGCCGATGCGGTCGAAGCCGTTGTCCAACAGCCAGGAGATGGCGATCGCACAGTCGTTGTAGACGCAGAACCCCGCGGCATGGTCGGACATCGCGTGGTGCATGCCGCCGCCGATGTTCACCGCCCTGCGCGCCGCCCCGGAGGCGATGGCCCGCGCCGCGGCGAGCGATCCGCCCGCCAGGATCGCGCTGGCCTCGTGCATGTGCGCGAACACCGGGTTGTCGTCGGTGCCCAGGCCGTGCTCCACCCGGCCGTGCGGATCGCGCACCGCCGCGATGTACCCGGGCGTGTGCACGCGCAGCAGCTCGCCGTCCGAGGGCTGCGAGGGGCGGAGCGTCTCCGCCCCGTCGAGCACGCCGAGTTCCCGGGCCAGACGCATCGTCAGGTCGAGCCGCGCGGGATTCATCGGGTGGGTGTCGCTGAGCCGGTAGGACAAGTACTCGTCGGTCCAGACGACCGCCGGCCGCCGGTTCCGGGCCGCCCGACCGGCGGCCCGGAACCGCCGCTCGCGCGCAGCGGGCCGGCCACGTCCGGCTCCGTGTGAGGTGACATGCACCCGACGCTACTGCCCGCCGGGCTCCGACGGGCACTGCGCGGCGGATCGCCCCGGCTGTGGCGTGCACCGCACGATCGCGGCGCACTGCGCGTCCGGCTCGCACCGCCCCCGACCGATCGTCCACAATGGTCACTCCCGTCGCAGCGGACGACGATAGACTGGCGAGGACGTGAGGGGACAACCTAGTGAAGGATCCGACAGAGTGAAAGATCTGGTGGACACCACGGAGATGTATCTCCGCACCGTCTACGAATTGGAGGAGGAGGGGGTCGTCCCGCTGCGCGCCCGCATCGCCGAGCGCCTCGAGCAGTCCGGCCCCACCGTCAGCCAGACCGTCGCACGCATGGAGCGCGACGGACTGATCCGCGTGGGCGCGGACCGCCGCCTGGAACTCACCGACTCCGGCCGCGAGATCGCCGTGTCCGTCATGCGCAAGCACCGGCTGGCCGAGCGGCTGCTGGTCGACGTGATCGGGCTCGACTGGGAGGAGGTGCACGCCGAGGCGTGCCGCTGGGAGCACGTGATGAGCGAGGACGTCGAACGGCGCCTGGTCTCGGTGCTGGGCCGGCCCACCACCTCGCCCTACGGCAACCCCATTCCGGGGCTCACCCAACTGGGCATGGAGCAGGCGGCCGTGACACCGCCGTCGGAGTTGACGCGGCTCAGCGAACTGCCGCAGGGCACGCCGACCGCCGTGGTGATCCGCCGCCTGGCGGAGCACGTGCAGGTGGACACGGAGACGCTCGGCGCGCTGCGCGATGTGGGCGTGGTGCCCAACGCGCGCGTCACCGTCCACGTGGACGGCGACGGCGTGCGCATCACCGCCGTCGGCCACGAGTCGTTCCGCCTGCCCGACGACCTCGCACACGCCGTCCAGGTGGAGAAGATCGCATGACCGGCGGTGACCGTCCGGCACCGATGCGCCTGCTCGTCACCGGCGGCGCCGGCTACGTGGGCAGCGCGTGCGCGACCCTGCTGCTCGAGCAGGGGCACCACGTGACCGTGCTCGACGACCTGTCCACCGGCAACCGCGATGCCGTGCCCGACGGCGCCGACTTCGTCGAGGGGGACACGGGCGCGGACGCCGCACGGGTGCTCGACGCGATGGCCGCGGACGGCCGCGGCCCGGCCGACGGCGTGCTGCACTTCGCCGCGATGTCGCTGGTCGGCGAGTCGGTGGAGGCACCGGCGCAGTATTGGCAGCGCAACGTGATCACCACGCTGGCCCTGCTGGACGCGATGCGCGCCGCCGGCGTGCCGCGGCTGGTGTTCTCCTCGACCGCCGCCACCTATGGCGAGCCGCAGCGGGTGCCGATCACCGAGGACGCGCCCACCGCGCCCACCAATCCCTACGGCGCGACCAAGCTGGCGATCGACCACGCGATCACCTCGTACGCCGCCGCCTACGGGCTGGCCGCGGTGAGCCTGCGGTACTTCAACGTGGCCGGGGCATACGGCGCCGCGGGCGAGAACCGCGCGGTGGAGACCCACCTGATCCCCCTCGTGCTCCAGACCGCCCTGGGCCACCGCGAGTCGATCTCCGTGTTCGGCCGCGACTGGCCCACCGAGGACGGAACGGCGGTCCGCGACTACATCCACGTCCTCGACCTGGCCGAGGCCCATGCGCTGGCCCTCGACCAGGCCACCCCCGGCAGCCACGCGATCTACAACCTCGGCAGCGGAGCCGGCTTTTCCGTCCAACAGGTGATCGACGCCTGCGCACGCGTGACCGGCCGCGACATCCCCGTCGTCGACGCCCCGCGACGCCCGGGCGACCCGGCGGTCCTCATCGCGTCGAGCCGCAAGGCCGTCGACGGGCTCGGCTGGCGCCCCTCGCGCACCGGCCTGGACGAGATCGTCGCCGACGCGTGGCGCTACCTGCAGGATCTGGGTCCGCGCGCACGGTCCGCGCCGCGGCAGCAGTCCCCGCAGCGGTAGCACCCGCACGCCGTCACGACGCCGCGCCCGCGGCGGCCTCACCGTCGCCGCGGGCAGCCTCCCCGTCCCCGTCGCGCCACGGCACGACGAGGCCCTCGGCCGCACTCGACTCCACCGCGTATCGGGCGAGTTCCCGGATCCGCTCCGGGTGCAGGCCCATCGCCAGCGCCTCGTCGAGCAGCCCGGCGAGGCCGTGCGTAGGGCACTCGGCCAGCGCCGTGTCCACCGCGACGCCCGCCATGGTGCCGTCCCCGGCCGCGTAGGCGGTGAACGCGAGCAGCGCGGCCGCCTCGGCGCGCAGCATCCCCTCGAGGCGGCGTGCGAGGATCCCCCACAACCGCCGCGCGGCCTCCGCCCGGCCGCCGACGGCCAGCCCCATCGCCGCGTCGCGGACCTCGGGGGACCCGAGCGCCAGCGCCGCCCGCGCCGCCTCCCCCACGTTCAGGTCGCCGCACCGCTCGACGCCCACGACGGCGGCGAGCACGTCGTCGAACTCGGCGGCCGGCGCCTCCGCACCGTCGATCCGGCGCTGCGTGAGCACCGTGCCGGCCAGGCGGCCCAGCTCGTCGAAGAGCGCGTCGCGCAGTTCCGGCGGATCCGGCGCCAGCACCGCCTCGAGCTCCGCGCGCGAGCCGTGGATGGTGCGCCCGTGGAACACGTGCGTGGCGTTGAGGTCGGACGCGTGCGGATCCGGCACTCTCCCGCACCTCTCCCCGTCCGGAAGCTCGGTCCATGGGGCGCCGTTCGCCACCGCCGAGGCCACCACGGCCCCCACCACGGCGATCGGCGACGCACCGAACCGCATGAGCAGCTGCTGGATCAGCCAGTCGTGACACGCCTCCGGAGCCGAGGGCCCCTCCCAGGCGCCGTCCACGATGACGGCGAGCACGTCGAACTGCTCGTCACGGCGCATGCCGCGCAGCCGGGCGGCGAGGTCGTCCACCGCCTCGGGATGCGCCAGCAGCACGGGCAGGTCCTGGCGCAGCGCCGCCACCACCTGGCGGCCGGACCCGCCGCCCAGCAGCACGAGGACGAGCGAGTCCTCCGGGACGAAGCCGAGCAGCCCGGGCAGCGCGGCGATGAGGTCGCCGGGGCCGCCGAGGCCGATCCGGTCAGGCAGCGGGGGCGTTGCGTCGTCGGGGCGCGGCGGGGTGTCTGATCTCCATGTCGTCATGCCCACCACAGTGCGGCACCGCACGCACGCCACCGCCCGCTCGGCCGAGCAGCCGCCTGGGGCTTTGCAGGAATCTGTGGACAACGGCGCCTGTGGAAAACCGGGAGCCGGCGAGGCCGCCTATCCGGCGCGCACGGTGTCTATCGCGTCCGCGAGCAGCCCCGAAAGGTCCTCGACAGACGGCGGCCGGCCGTGCTGGTTCATCCCGACCACGAAGATCCGGACGTCGTCGACCT
This sequence comes from Tomitella gaofuii, assembly GCF_014126825.1. Classification (NCBI taxonomy): domain Bacteria; kingdom Bacillati; phylum Actinomycetota; class Actinomycetes; order Mycobacteriales; genus Tomitella; species Tomitella gaofuii. The sequence goes on from NZ_CP059900.1 coordinate 2,560,305, forward strand.
GCGCGGCCAGCGTCGTCGACCGCTGCTCGATGGACGGTTCGCCCGCGCCGGACCGCACCCGTTGCTCGTAGGCCACCACTTCGTGGTCCGCGACGTCGGGGACGTCGAGTGTCGTGCGCGTGATCGCGGACTGCGCGCCGAAACGGGTGGACTCCACCTCCGTGCATCCGTCGATCCGCGCCCCGAACTCGGCGAGGTCCGTCGGCACCCGCTCGAGCTGCACGGCCATCGTCGTGTTGTCGGCCGCATTGGTGGCGGTGATGACCGCCAGGTCGTCGGCCTGCGGGGGCTCCGCGCTGGGCGAGCACCGGACGGGCCGGGTCCGCGCCCCGCGCTGCACGCCTGCCAGGTCCTCCGACGCCGACACAGCGTTGTGATGCGACAGGACAGTGGCGCTGTCCGCGAACCCCGCGGGGAAGGCCGCGGGCCGGGGCAGGAGCCTGTCCAGCGCGCCGGCCGGCGCATCGGGGGCCGACGTGGCCGCCTGCGGCGGCGTGGTGGGCGTCGCCGTCCCAGACGTGCCGGGAGCGGAGGTGCCGGGCGGCGCGGGAGACGTGGCCGACGGCGTCCGGGGGGCCGCACCGGCGCCCTCCGCCGGAAACGCCTGCCCGTTCACCGTCGAGCCGCAGCCGGCCGCCAGCAACGCCGCCCCGCAGCACAACGCGGCGACGCCGCGGGCGGCCCGGGCCGGACGCCCCGGACGCCCCTTCATGCGCCGAATGCCATCGACGGCAAAACCTCTCACGCGTTCCTCCGGCCAGTCGCGGTTCGCGGTCCACATCCAGTCCCCCAACCATAGGCACACGCCGCGCCCGCATCCGGCAGGACATCCCCGCGCCCCGCACACCGCACGCCCGACACCGCCGCACGGCACCGACCTCTACTATGGGCCCCGGGGATCGGGACCGGCGCGCAGCCGGGTCCCGACCGGCGCCGCGGCAGCAGACCGCGCCCGCCACCTGACACGCCGGGAGCCGTATCGGACCCGGTCACGGACGCGGAATGCGCCCCGCGCCGAGGAAGGGGATGAACGTGGATCAGGATTCCGGCATGTTCGAGCTGGAGTTCCCGCTGCCGGATGTCACCACGCCCGACGGCACCGGGCCGCTGTTGCTGCACGCCCTCGAGGGATTCACCGACGCCGGGCACGCCGTCCGCATCGCCACTGCGCATCTTCTGGACACCCTCGATTCCGAGCCGGTGGCCGCCTTCGACATCGACGCGCTGCTCGATTACCGCTCGCGGCGCCCGGTGATGACCTTCCGGGACAACCGGTTCACCGACTACGCCACACCGCGCCTGGAGCTGCACCGGCTGCTCGACGCCGACGGCGTTCCGTTCCTGCTGCTCTCCGGCCTGGAACCGGACCTCCAATGGGACCGCTTCACGCGGGCCGTGTGCACCCTCGTCGAGGAGCTCGGGGTGGAGCGCACCATCGGTCTCAGCGCGATCCCGATGGCAGTGCCGCACACCCGCCCCACCGGCGTCACGGCGCACTCCGGCAACAGCGCGATCCGCGGCGACTACCACAAGTGGGACGGTGAGATGTCGATCCCCGGCAGCGCCGCCGGACTGCTCGAGCTGCGCCTGACCGAGCTCGACCACCCCACCCTGGGCTTCGCCGTGCACGTGCCGCACTACCTGGCGCAGTCGGACTACCCGGGCTCGGCGGAGAAGCTGCTCGAGTGCGTGATGGAGAACACGGACCTGAAGCTGCCGCTGACCGAGCTGGGCACCGCCGCGGCGCGCGTGCGCGAGCAGATCGACGGCCAGGTGCAGGGCAACGAGGAGGTCGCCGGCGTCGTCAAGGCGCTGGAGAACCAGTACGACGCCTACGTCACCGCCGAGGAGCGCCGGTCCTCGCTGCTCGCCGAGGAGGGCGACCTGCCCAGCGGCGACGAACTGGGCGCCGAGTTCGAGCGCTTCCTGGCCGAGCAGCTCGGCGGCAAGCCCGGCGACCAGCCCGGCTCGCCGTTCGACCCGGGGCCCGGTTCCGGCCGCCCCGGCGACGGCAATGCAGGCGGCGCGGCGGACGGCGGGGCCGACGATGGCGGCTCCGGCGACGACGACACCGACTCCTGACCCGCCCACCGGCCGCGCACCCACCCCGGGCGGCGGCGCGCCGGACACCGCCTAGGCTGGACGGATGCTGCTCAGCGACAGGATCCCCGTAGACCCGCTCGACGAGGACGCACTCTACGAGCGGTTCGTCGAATGGGCCGAGGACTTCGGCATCGCGCTGTATCCGGCACAGGACGAGGCGGTCATGGAGCTCGCCTCCGGGGCCGGCGTGATCCTGGCCACCCCGACCGGCTCCGGCAAGTCGCTCGTCGCGGTCGCCGCCCACTTCATCGCGCTGTGCCAGGGCCGCCGGACCTACTACACCGCCCCCATCAAGGCGCTGGTCTCGGAGAAGTTCTTCGCGCTGTGCGAGGTCTTCGGCGCCGACAACGTGGGCATGATGACCGGCGACGCCGCCGTCAACGCGGACGCCCCCATCATCTGCGCCACCGCCGAGATCGTGGCCAACCTGGCCCTGCGCGGCGGTCCGGAGTCCGACATCGGCCAGGTGGTGATGGACGAGTTCCACTACTACGCCGAGCCGGACCGGGGCTGGGCGTGGCAGGTGCCGCTGCTCGAACTCCCGCACGCGCAGTTCCTGCTGATGTCCGCCACGCTCGGCGACGTGACGTTTCTGCGCGAGGACCTCACCCGCCGCACGGGGCGCAGCACCGCACTGGTCGCCGGGGCGGAACGCCCCGTGCCGCTGTCGTTCTCCTACGCGATGACGCCCGTGCACGAGACCATCGAGGAGCTCGTCGCGAAGGACCTGTGCCCGGCCTACGTCGTGCACTTCACCCAGGCGGCCGCGCTCGAACGCGCCCAGTCGCTCACCAGCATCAAGCTCGCCTCGAAAGAGCGGAAGGCCGAGATCACCGAGGCGCTGGCGGGATTCCGCTTCACCACCGCGTTCGGCCGCACGCTGCGGCGCCTGCTCCAGCACGGGATCGGCGTGCACCACGCGGGAATGCTGCCCAAGTACCGACGGCTGGTGGAACGGCTCGCGCAGGAAGGCCTCCTGGCGGTCATCTGCGGCACCGACACCCTCGGCGTCGGCATCAACGTACCCATCCGCACCGTGCTGCTGACGGGACTGTCCAAGTACGACGGCGTACGAACCCGCCACCTGAAGGCACGGGAGTTCCACCAGATCGCCGGACGCGCGGGGCGCGCCGGCTACGACACCGCGGGCACCGTGGTGGTGCAGGCGCCCGACCACGACATCGAGAACGCCCGGCTGCTCGCGAAGGCCGGCGACGATCCGAAGAAGCGCCGCAAGGTGCACCGCAAGAAGCCGCCCGAGGGTTTCGTGTCCTGGAGCGAGCAGACCTTCGACAAGCTCGTGGCCGCAGACCCGGAGCCGCTGGTCTCCCGCTTCGCGGTCACCAACGCGATGCTGCTCAACGTCGTCGCGCGGCCCGGGAACTGCTTCGACGCCATGCGCGCGCTGCTGGAGGACAACCACGAGCCGCGGGCCCGTCAGCGCAAACACATCCTGCAGGCCGTCCGGCTCTACCGGAGCCTGCTGCACGCGGGCGTCGTGGAACGCCTCGATTCCCCGGATGAGGACGGGCGGTGGGCCCGGCTCACCGTGGATCTGCAGGCCAACTTCGCGCTCAATCAGCCGCTGTCGCCGTTCGCCCTCGCGGCCTTCGAGCTGCTCGACCCCGAGTCCCCCGCCTACGCCGCCGACGTGATCTCGGTGGTGGAGGCGACGCTCGACGACCCGCGCCAGGTGCTGCGCGCACAGCAGCATGCCGCACGCGGCGAGGCCGTGGCCGAGATGAAGGCGGAGGGCATCGAGTACGAGGAGCGCATGGAGCTGCTGGAGGAGGTCACCTGGCCGAAGCCGCTCGAAGAGCTGCTCGCGCCGGCGTACGAGACCTACCGCGAATCACACCCGTGGCTCAGCGAGTTCGCGCTGTCGCCGAAGTCGGTGGTGCGCGACATGATCGAGAACGCGATGACCTTCTCCGACCTGATCTCGCGCTACGGCCTGTCTCGTTCCGAGGGCACCGTGCTGCGGTACCTCGCGGACGCCTACCGGGCGCTGCGCCAGACCGTCCCCGTGGAGATGCGCAGCGACGAGCTCGACGACATCATCGCATGGCTCGGCGAACTGATCCGCCAGGTCGATTCGAGCCTGCTCGACGAGTGGGAGGAGCTGGTGGACCCGTCCGCCCCCTCGCAGGAGGCCGCGGAGAAGGCCTTCCACGGCGAGACCACGCGCTCGATCACCGCCAACCCGCGCGCGTTCCGGATCATGCTGCGCAACGCCATGTTCCACCTGGTGCAGACGATCGCTCGCCGGGACTGGACGGCACTGGAGCAGTGGGAGTTCGATCCCACGGCCGACGAATGGGCCGAGGCGTTCGCCCCGTTCTTCGACGAGTACGGCGAGATGCTCACCGGCCCCGAAGCGCGCGGTCCTCAGATGTTCAGCGCGTCCGAGACCACGAACGAGGACGGCGAGCCCACCTGTCGCCTGCGGCAGACGCTCGACGACCCCGACGGCGACCACGGCTGGGCCCTGGTGGCCGAGGTGGACATGGCCGCGTCCGAAGACTCCGGCGAGGTGGTGCTGGACACCCTGTCCGTCGTCGCCGGGTGAGCGGGCGGGCGCAGGGCGCTACTCGGCGCCGCGCCGGCGGCTGATCCGCCGGTTCTCGGCGCGCACCCCGGCCTGTACGTCGCGTTCACGGCGCAGCCACTCCGGCCTGTCGGCGAGCAGCGCGTCGATCTGTGCGGTGGTGAGGGCCTCGTCGACTCCGGCGCGGGCCAGGCCCGCGATCGACACGCCCAGCTTCTCCGCGACGACCGGCCGCGGATGCGGCCCTTGCGCGCGCAGGTCCGTGAGCCACTGCGGCGGGTCCTGCAGCAGCGCAGCCATCTCCTCACGCGAGACCGTGCCGTCCCGGAACTCGTCGGGTGTGGCGGGCAGGTGGATGCCGAGCTTCTTCGCGGCCGTCGACGGCTTGAGCATCTGGGGTTTCTTGCGCGCGGTCATACCGCAGAGCTTATCCGCCCGCTTCGATCCCGCCCGGACGCCCGGCCCGGATACCCTCGCACCATGGCCGACATCGTCGTGGGGATCCTCGCCCTGATCGTGGGCGCCGTGTTCTGCTTCCGCGGGCTCGCCGCCATGCGTGTGGTCATCGCGCTGTGGGGCGGTTTCGCGGGCCTCTCGCTCGGGGCCGGCGTGGTGGCCTCCGCCACCGGCGACGAGTTCCTCGGCACCGGGCTCGGGTGGGCCGTCGGCATCGCCGTGGCGATCGTGTTCCTGCTGCTCGCCTACCTGTACTACGCGGTCGCCGTGATCGTCGCGATGGCCGCCGTCGGCTTCGCTCTCGGGGCCGCCGCGATGGTCGCGGCCGACGTGGAGTGGAACTGGGCCGTCATCCTCGTCGGCGTCCTGCTCGGGCTGCTGCTCGCCGGGGTGGCGCTCGCGGTGGACCTGCCCGCCGTCCTGCTGGTGGTGGTCAGTGTGCTCAGCGGCGCGGTGACCCTCGTCGGCGCGGTGATGCTGCTCACCGGCACCCTCGACACCGCCGACTTCCACCGGGCCGCCATCACCACGGCCATCGAGGACGGCTGGTGGTGGTTCGCGCTGTATGCAGCGCTGGTGGTGCTCGGCGGTGCAACGCAGGCGCGGGCGTACGGCCGCGCCCCCGTGATCCGGGAGCGGTGGCGCTCCGGCCGCCGGTGACGGGCCGGCGGACCCGCGCTCAGTCCTGGAACACCGCCGCCCGGCCCTCCTTGCGCGCCGCCGTGGCTTCCTCGAAGTTCCCGGTGAGCAGCCGGATCAGCAACTGCCCCAGGCCCTCCTGGTTCATGTGCTGCGCGAGGCTCCCGGCGTCCATGCCCGACCACAACGTGCGCTTGGTCAGCTCGATACCCGGTCTCGAGAACCCGGCGATGGCCTCGCCCATCGCGAAGCACGTCTCGAGCAGGTCGTCGGGCTCGGTGAGACGCGAGACCAGCCCGATCCGTTCGGCCTCCTCGGCGCCGACGTCGCGGCCGGTGAGCATGATCTCGGAGGCCCGCGAGGTGCCGATCGCGCGCGGCAGCAGATAGCTCAGGCCCAGTTCGCTGGCCGTGAGCCCGTTGTTGATGCCCGCGGCGCGGAAGTACGCGGCGGTGGAAGCCACCCGGATGTCCGTCGACAGCGCCATGCACAGTCCCCCGCCGATCGCCGCGCCGTTGATCGCGGAGATCACCGGCTGGTGCATCGACCGCAGAGTGGTCACCACCTGGTCGAGGATCTCCATCGACCGCAGCGCGACCGTGGCGCGGGTCAGCCCCTCGGTGTGCGGGATGCGGCCCGCCGACTGCTGGTCGGCGCCCGAGCAGAACCCCGCACCGGCCCCGGTGAGCACCACAGCGCGCACCGAGTTGTCGTTGCTGATGCGTTCGAGCTCGTCGCGCAGCGGAACCATGACATCGAAGGCCATGGCGTTCATGCGTTCGGGGCGGTTGAGGGTGATCAGCGCGATCTCCGGGCGTGGCCGGTCCACGAGAACGAATTCCATTCTCCGGACACTACGGGCGATCCCGCGGCGCGCGGGAGATTTCGCGGCCCGGCACGCCGCGGGGATCCGGCGGGACGCTCGCGCCCCGCCGGCCCCCGGCGCAGGAAGGTGCCGATGAGGAAGCGCAGCCGGTCTGCGGCGCGATAGAACGTCTCCAGGCCGTCCCACGCGAGCTCCGCCCCGTCGTCCGTCGGCACCCACTGGCACCACAGACCGGGCAGCTTCGGTTCGTCCACGCGCGGCACCCACGGTTCCGTGCGCCTGGACATGCCCAGCGCGTCCTGATTCAGCGGCAGCAGGTCCCGGCTGCGCGTCTCCAGGGTCCCCTACTCGTGACGGATGTTCGCGAACCACCGCAGGTGGTCGCGCTCGTCCTCGTTCCAAGGCGGTTCGACCGTGAACCGCCCCGTGAACTCCGTCGTGTATCCCATGTCCTGCCCCTCGGCACTACTACTGAGACGCACGCCGGGGCGGCCGCGGTTCCGTCCTCCGCACCGCCGGGAACGGCCCGGCCCCGGTATTCTGGCGCGGTGCCCGACTCCCCGACTCCCCCCGACGCCGGCGAGGCCGCGGCGCCGCGCTTCCGTCTCGCCTTCACCCCCGGTGCCACGCCCGGCAAGTGGGCCCGCGTGTGGGAACAGCGCCTGCCCGACGTGCCGCTCGAGCTGATCCCCGCGGCGAGCGCCGACGGCCTGGCCGCGGTACGCGCGGACGACGCCGACGCCGCACTGGTGCGCCTGCCCATCGACCGCGAGGGCCTGCACGCGATCCCCCTCTACACCGAGGTCACCGTCGTGATGATGCCCAAGGACCACGTGCTGACACTCGCCGAGTCGCTCACCCCGGAGGACCTCGACGACGAGATCGTCCACCACCCGCTCGACGACGTGCTCGACTGGAACGCGCCGCCCGGCACCCCGTCCTATCAGCGTCCCGCCACGATCCCGGATGCGCTCGCGCTGGTGGCAGCGGGGGTGGGCCTGGTGGCGCTTCCCCAGTCGCTCGCCCGCCTGCACCACCGCAAGGACCTCGTCTACCGCCCCTTGGAGGAGCCCGACTCGGCCACGCGCAAACGGGTCGCACAGTCCCAGGTGGCCCTGGTGTGGCGGGAGGACCGGTCGACCGAGCTGATGGACGAGTTCATCGGGATCGTGCGCGGCCGCACCGCCAACAGCTCGCGGGGCACCGGCGGGCCCGCGCGCCGGTCCGGCGGTCCCGCGCGGAAGGGGTCCGGAGGATCGGCCGGCGCCGGGGGGACGAAAGGTGCCAAGGGGAACGCGGGCGGCAAGGGTTCCGCCGGCGGCAGGCGCACCTCCGGGCCGCGCCGTGGCCGGCCGGCGGGCCGGCCCAAGCGCAGGCGCCGCTGATCGCTCGCCACGCAGCCCCTTTCGCGGCAGTCGCCAGCCCTGTGGACGCAGGTGCGGTTCAGTCGACCGCGTACGCCCGGCCGGCCGGTGCGCATGCCGCCAGTTCGACCGCCAGCGAGCGGAAATCGTCGTGCCGCCCCGTGGACTTGCGGTAGACCAGCCCGATCGTCCGTCCCGGCGCCGGGTCCGCGAACCGCGCCGTCGCCAATCCGGCGCGCGTGGTCTCCGCCGGCACCGCCGACTCCGGCACCAGGGTGACCCCGAGTCCTCCCCCGACGCACTGCACCACCGTGGCCAGCGACGTAGCGCGCGTGTCCCCCAACGCCGGCGTGGCGCCCACGAGCCGGCACAGGTCGAGCGTCTGGTCGCGCAGGCAGTGCCCCTCGTCGAGCAGCAGCAACGGCAGTTCGTCGAGCACGTCGGCGGACAAGTCGTCCCGGCCGGCGAGCGGATGCTCCTCCGGAAGGACGAGGACGAAGTCCTCGTCGAACAGGGGGATCTCCACCAGGCCCGCGGCGCCCGACGGCAGTGCGATCACCGCCACGTCGAGCGCGCCGCCCCGCAGGGCGTCGAGGAGCCGCTCGGTCTGGTCCTCCACCAGGTGCGGGTGCAGGTCCGGGTAGGCCGCCCCGAGCGCGGGCAGCGCCGCGGGCAGCAGGTAGGGGGCGACGGTGGGGATCATCCCGATCCGCAGTCCGCCCACCATTCCGCTGCCGATTCCCGCTGCCGCGGTGACGAACCCGTCCACCGCCTCCAGCGCGGCGAGCGCCTTGCCGAGCAGCTCCCGTCCCGCCTCGGTGACCAGGACCTTGCGGGTGCTGCGCTCCATGAGCACCACTCCGAGCCCCGATTCCAGCGATGCGAGCGCCTGCGACAAGGTGGGCTGACTCACACCCAGACGCTGTGCCGCGGTACTGAAGTGGCGATACTCGGCGACCGCGACGAACGCCCGCAGTTGCGCCACCGTGGGACGATAGGATTCATCAATCACAGCAATGAGTCTACATCAACCTAGAGGCTTTACCTTTTCTGGTTTCTGGTGCATAGTGGTGAAGGGAGTTCGGAGCAGGTCGGACGACCACAACGTTCTGCGGCGTGGATCACACGCCGTGGCGGGCCATCGTCCGCCGTTCCCGGACCTTCGGCCGGCGCACCCCACGCCGGCACCGACGCGGCGGACACCCCGCCGCACCACAACGACAAGGAGTTATCCCAGTGGCTCTCCTCACCATCGGCGACCAGTTCCCCTCCTACAGCCTCACCGCCCTCATCGGCGGCGATCTGTCGCAGGTCGACGCGCAGCAGCCCGAGGACTACTTCTCGACGGTCACCAGCGACGACTACGCCGGCAAGTGGCGCGTGATCTTCTTCTGGCCCAAGGACTTCACCTTCGTGTGCCCCACCGAGATCGCCGCCTTCGGCAAGCTCAACGACGAGTTCGCCGACCGTGACGCGCAGGTGCTCGGCGCCTCGGTGGACAACGAGTTCGTGCACTTCCAGTGGCGTGCGCAGCACGAGGATCTCAAGACCCTCCCCTTCCCCATGCTCTCCGACCTCAAGCGTGAACTGGTCGAGGCCACGGGTGTGCTCAACGCGGACGGCGTCGCCGACCGGGCGACCTTCATCGTCGACCCCAACAACGAGATCCAGTTCGTCTCCGTGACGGCCGGCTCGGTGGGGCGCAACGTCGACGAGGTCCTCCGCGTGCTCGACGCGCTGCAGTCCGACGAGCTGTGCGCCTGCAACTGGAAGAAGGGCGACCCGACGATCGACGCCGGCGAGCTGGTCAAGGAAGCACTCTGAGCATGAGCATCGACAACCTGAAGAACTCGCTGCCCGAATACGCCAAGGACCTCAAGCTCAACCTGAGCTCGCTGTCGCGCTCCACGGAGCTCAACGAGCAGCAGCTGTGGGGCACGATGCTCGCGGCCGCGGCCGCGAGCAAGTCGGCCACCGTGTTCTCCGAGATCTCCGATGAGGCGCGCGGGCACCTGTCGGACGCCGCGTTCGACGCGGCGCTCGGCGCCGCCACCATCATGGGCATGAACAACGTGGCCTACCGCGCCAAGTCGTTCCTCGGAAGCGACTACGCGCAGGTGAAGATGGGCCTGCGGATGAACATCATCGGCAATCCCGGCGTGGAGAAGGCCGACTTCGAGCTGTGGTCGCTCGCGGTCTCCACGATCAACGGCTGCCACGATTGCACGGCCGCGCACGACGCCACCGTCCGCAAGGAGGGGCTCACCAAGGAGCAGGTGTGGGAAGCGGTCAAGGTGGCCGCGACCATGGCGGGCGTCGCCCAGGCCGTCGAGATCGAGGCCGCCAAGTAGCGCACCAGCCCAGCAGCAACCGCCGCGCGGCGCCGCAGGCACCGGGAACGGCTCCGCACCTCACGACGGTGCGGAGCCGTTCCCGCTTTACTCCCCGCTGTCGCTCTCCCTGTTCTCGGGAACCCGCACCGCGATCTCCGCGCCCAGTTCGACGCCGGGCACCAACGGCAGCCTGTCCCCGCTCCAGAATCGCCCCGGGTCGTACCAGCCGGAATCGCGGCCGCGGCGCAGCAACCCCATCTGCTCGTAGGTGTGGGCGACGACCTGCGCACAGTACGCGCTCTCCCACGTCACGGCCGACGCCGCGCTGCCACCTCCACGGGAGGGCCGCCGCGGCACGCGGCCGCGGAACCACCGCGCGGCCAACCGTGCCGTCGACGGGAACGGCGTGCCGTCCAGGCGCGCGACGGTGCGCAGCAGCGCATCCTCCTGCGGCGCCGTCACCTCCACACTGATCTGCCGCAGCCACGCGCTCTGCCCGTATCGGTGTGCCCAGACCCGCACGGCGTCCCGCAGGTCGTGCAGCTGGACTCCGCGGTGCCGGGTGCCGGTCCACATGTCCGGGAGCGACTTGCCCATCTCCGCGTGCCACAGCAGCGGCGGCAGATCCTCGAGCACCACGGCCATGCCCACGTGGTTGACCGGGCTGTTGGTGAGCGCGCGGATCGCCTTGTCCGCGCCCGAGACGCCGCGGAAGATCCAGATGTCGCCGGTGCGGGCGGCGCCGGCGGCCTCCTCGAGGGTGATGCCGTTCGCGTGCAGTGCCATTCCGCGATCCTGCCATGGCCCCGGCCACGCCGGCGTCGCCCGGCCGCATCGCACATGCGGCATCATCGTGATCATCCCTCGATGACCGACGGGCACCGCAACAGGAGGACGGAATGCGCAAGGACACCATGTGGAAGGCGCTCGGGCTGGCGGGCGCCGCCGGCGTCGTCGCATCGGGGGTGCTGGTGGCCCGGTCGGAGAGGTCCCGGCGCGCCTACTCCCCCGACGAGATCCGCGAGCGCCTCCATCAGCGGCACGCGCGCGCGGCGGCGACGGAGACGGCCGGCGTGCCGCTCGCCGCCGAGCGCCGCCGGCCGCTGTCCACCGTCCGACGCGCATTGTCTTCCCTGCGCCGGAACCGTCGATAGCCCACGGCAGCAGGAACCGCATCCCCGGCGATCACCGGTCCCCGGTGATCACCCGCACGGGAACTTTGTGCGGGGCGCCCGACTCCTCCGGAGGCTCCTCGCCTGCGGCGGCCACGGCCTGCCGAATCGCCTCCGCGCCGAGCTCCTCCGGCTGCTGTGCGATGTCCGCGTTGATCGTCCCGGCGTCCACCGCGGCCAATCCCTGCGGTGTGCCGTCGAATCCGACCACTTTCACGTCCGTCCCGGCGCGTGCCCCCAGCGCCTTGACGGCGCCCAGCGCCATCTCGTCGTTCGCCGCGAACACGCCACGGACATCCGGATGCGCCTGCAGCAGGTTGGACATCACGTTGAGGGCCTTCGTCCGATCGAAGTCCGCGGGCTGCCGCGCCACCACCTGGATCTGCGGGAACTTCGCGATCTCGGAATTGAAGCCCTCGCCCCTCTCGCGCGCCGCCGACGTGCCCGGCGTTCCTTCGAGCACCACGACCGGGCCCGCACCCACCAACCGCGCCAGCTGCCGCGCCGCCAGGCGGCCGCCCTCGACGTTGTCGGACGCGACGGTGGTGACCACGATCCCGCCGCTCGGCGCGCGGTCCAGCGCGATCACCGGGATGCCCGCGGCGTTGGCGGCGTTGACGGACGGGACGATCGCGTCGGAGTCCACGGGGTTGACGACGATGACGTCGCTGCTGCGGGCGATGGCGTTCTGCACGTCGTTGGCCTGGCGGGTGGCGTCCGAGCCCGCATCGGTCACCGACAGCGCGACGCCCTGGGCCGCCGCCTCGCGCTCCGCGCCGTCCCGCACACCGACGAAGAACGGGTTGTTGAGCGTGGACAGCGACATCGCGATGCGCACCTGTCCCGCGCCGCCCGAGCCCTGCCGCGCGACGGCGCCCCAGATCGCGCCGATCAGCACGAGCACCAGCACGATCGCCCCGCCACGGCGCACCGCCTTGGACCGCAGGATCCCCCCGCCCGCACCGGAACGACGGCGGCGGCGCAGCGTGTCGAACAGCACCGCCAGCGCGATGACCGCGCCGATCACGAACTGCTGCCAGAACGCCGAAACCTCCAGGAGATTCAGTCCATTGCGGAGCACCGCGAGGATGAGCGCGCCCACCAGGGTGCCGATGGCGGTTCCCGCGCCGCCGACGAGGCTGGCGCCGCCGATCACCACGGCCGCGATGGCGTCGAGCTCGTAGCCCGTGCCGGCCTCCGGCTGCGCCGATGCCAGCCGTGCCGCCAGCAGGATGCCGGCCACCGCCGCGAACAGCCCGGACAGGGCGTAGATGAGCAGCTGCTGGCGCGACACGCGGATGCCGGACAGACGCGCGGCCTCCTCGTTGCCGCCGATCGCATACATCGCGCGCCCGGCGTAGGTGCGGCGCAGGATGAAACCGGTGAGCAGCGCGGCGGCGATCAGGACCAGCACCGGATACGGCAGGAAGCCGAACAGCTCGCCGCTGCCCATGGTCGCGACCCAGCCGCCCACCCCGATGGGCCGCCCGTCGGCGACCACCAGGGCAAGCCCGCGCGCCATCGACAGCATCGCCAGGGTGGCGATGAACGGCGGCACGCGGCCGGCGGTGATGAGCAGCCCGGAGACCACCCCCGCGACGGCGCCCGCCGCCAGCCCGGCGAGGACCGCCAGCCACAGCGGCACCCCGGCCGAGGTGACGGTCCACCCCATGACGATGCCGGACAGGCCGGCGACCGACCCCACCGACAGGTCGATGCCGCCGCTGACGATGACGAAGGTCATGCCGAACGCCAGCACCGCGACCACCGACGCCTGGATGCCGACGTTGAGCAGGTTGTTCGACGTCAGGAAGTCCGGGGATGCGATCGCGAGCGCCAGCACGAGCAGCACGAGCGCCGCGACCGGGCCGCCGGTGCTGCGCAGCGACACCGACGGCCGCCAGCCGCGGATCCGTTCCAGCGGACCGCGGTCCTGGTCTGCGGGCGGAACGGGGTCGTTCGGGTTCTCCGACACCGTCGTCATCCTTCCGTCACTGCGAGCGCCATGACCCGCTCCTGGGTTGCGTCGTCGCCGGAAAGTTCTCCGCGGATGCGCCCGTCCGCCATCACCAGTACGCGGTCGCTGAGCCCCAGCAACTCCGGCAGGTCACTGGAGATCACGAGGATCGCAGCGCCCTGCGCGGTCAGCTCGCCGATGAGCGCGTAGATCTCGGCCCGCGCGCCCACGTCGATCCCCCTGCTGGGCTCGTCGAGGATCAGCACGCGAGGACGGGCCATCAACCACTTGCCGATGACGATCTTCTGCTGGTTGCCTCCGGACAGCGTCATGGCGGGCTGGTCGACGCTGTGCACCTTGATGCCCATCCGCCGCACGGATTCGACGGCCTGCCGGCGCTGCTCGCGGCGGTCCACCAGACCCAGGCTGGTGCGTTCGGCCAGCGTGGCCAGGCACAGGTTCTCCTCGACGGAGGCGCCCAGCACCAGGCCCTGCCCGGCGCGGTCCTCCGGCACCAACGCGATGCCCGCCCGGTAGGCGGCGACGACATCGCCGCCGCGCACCGGCGCGCCCGCCACCGCGATGCGCCCCGCGTCGTAGTGGTCTGCGCCGAAGACGGCGCGCGCCACCTCCGTGCGGCCCGCTCCGACGAGCCCGCCGATGCCGACCACCTCGCCGGCGCGCACCTCCAGGTCCACCTCCTCGAACCGGCCGGCGCTGGACAGGCCGGTCACCTGCAGCACCGGCTCGCCGACGGGGTTGTCGCGCCGCGGATACTGCTGGTCGATGGTCCTGCCCACCATCAGCCGCACCAGTTCCTCCACGCCGGTGGACGCCGGCACCTCGCCCACCTTGCCGCCGTCCCGCAGCACCGTGACCCTGTCGCCGATGCGGGCGACCTCGTCGAGCAGGTGCGAGATGAACACGACGCCGACGCCGCGCGAGCGGAGGTCGTCGACGATGGCGAACAGCGCGTCGACCTCGCCCGCGCTGAGCACCGCGGTGGGTTCGTCCATCACGAGGATGCGGGTGTCGATGCTGAGGGCCTTCGCGATCTCCACCAACTGCCGCTGCGCCACGCCCAGGTCCGACACCGTCGCATCCGCGTCGATCGCCAGCCCGGCCTCGGCGAGCAGCTCCCGCGCCCGGCGGCGCATCGTCCGCACGTCGACGATCCCCAGCCTGCGCGGCTGACGCCCCAGGTAGATGTTCTCGGCGACGGTGAGCTGCGGGACCAGCGACATCTCCTGGTGGATCGTGGAGATGCCCAGCGCCTCGGCACCGCCCGGCCCGTGCAGGTGCACGGGCCGCCCGTCCACGCGCATCTCGCCGCTGTCCGGCCGGTGCACGCCCGCCATCATCTTGATCAGCGTGCTCTTGCCCGCGCCGTTCTCGCCGAGCAGCACGTGCACCTCGCCGCCGTGCACGTCGAAGTCCACCCCGTCGAGCGCCCGCACGCCCGGGTAGACCTTGCCGACGCCGCGCAACTGCAGGTGCACCGGCGACGTGTCGTCGGCGTCGCGTTCGAGCGTGTTGGGGCCGTCCGTCCGCCGTGCCCCTGCCCCGCGGCCCCACATCATGCCGTCTCCAGCTGCGCTGCGGTGGGCATGGCGGACTGCGCGCCCGCGCCCGTCACCGCGATCGCCGCCGCGCGCACGGCCCAGCGCACCGCGTCCTCCAGTGCCTCGCCGCGCACGAGGGCGTCGGTGAGCGCCCCGCAGAAAGTGTCCCCGGCACCGGTCGGGTCCACCACCGTGGGCACCCGCACCGCCGGCACGTGCACCCGCGTGCCCCCGTCGACCAGCGCGCCGTCGGCTCCGAGCGTCACCACCACCGCGCGCGGGCCGTCCACGCCCGCGGCCAGCGCGGCGGCGTCATCGACAGTCCGCGGTTCGGGAGCCCCGGCGATCGCGCCGAGCTCGGAACGGTTGACGATGAGCACGTCCACCCGCGCCATCACCTCCGGCGGCACCGGCCGCACCGGCGAAGGGTTGAGGATCACCCGGCCGCCGGCCTGCCGGACGGCCTCGGCCACCGCGTCCTCCGGAATCTCCAGCTGGCACACGACCGCGGCCGCCCGGGCCAGCAACTCCCGCGCCCCGCGCACGTGCGCGGTGGACAGCGAGCTGTTGGCCCCCGGCGCGACGACGATCATGTTCTCCCCGGACTCGTCGACGACGATGAGCGCCGCCCCGGACCCGCTGCCGGCGGTGGAGCCGAGATGATCGACCCGCACGCCCTGCGCGGTCAGCGCCTCCCGGATGCGCCGGCCCGCCGGGTCGTCGCCGACCCTCCCGACGAGCGCGACGCTGCGCCCCAGCCGCGCCGCGGCCACCGCCTGGTTGGCGCCCTTGCCGCCCACCGACTCGCCGGTGTCCCCGCCCAGCACCGTCTCCCCCGGAGCCGGCAGCCTGGGCACGTGCGCCGTCGTGTCGAGGTTCGCCGAGCCGACGACGACGATCTCCGCCGCCCGCTCCCCGGGCATGTGCTCGACCATGCGGTGGACCTCCTGGCTCACGCCGCGCGGCAGGTGCTCCGCGTCCGTGCGGCGTCGGTTGACGGGTCGGCCGTAGTCAAACACGGAACCGGCGCGCGCGGGCCACACTCGCGCCACTTCGCTCCGGCCGGGCCGGTTTCCGCTGCGTCGCACGCCGCGCCGATCACGTCACACGCGGGCACGGCCGATCATCGCCGGCCGTCCGGCACCGTTAGCCTGGAACGGAGATGACTCCGAAGCAACCGCCGCCCGCCGGCGCCTCAGTATCACGCCGCCGCCGCGGTGGACGGCGGCGTCGCGGCCCGCAGGGCCCCTCCGGCGCACCGGAGGCGCCGCAGCGCGACGACGGACCCGAGGCCACGGCACGCCGGCGCGCACTGCGCGCACGGCTCGACGCGGTGATGCTCCGCGACGAGCACCGCCTGCGGCGGCGCATCGACGGCGCACCCGCACTCGCCGAGCTTGCCGCGGTGGACGACCTGATCACCGCCTCGCAGCAGCGCGTCGAACGCAGACGCGCGTCGGCGCCCGCGGTCTCCTATCCCGAGGCGCTGCCGGTGAGCGCCCGGCGCGACGACGTCAAAAAGGCCATCGCGGAGAACCAGGTGGTCATCGTCGCCGGCGAGACCGGCTCCGGCAAGACCACGCAGCTGCCGAAGATGTGCCTGGAGCTGGGCCTGGGTGTGCGGGGCCTGATCGGACACACCCAGCCGCGCCGCATCGCCGCGCGCACCGTCGCCGAACGCGTCGCCGAAGAACTCGACAGGCCCCTGGGCGACACCGTCGGTTACACAGTGCGCTTCACCGACCACGTCACCGACGACACGTTGATCAAGGTGATGACCGACGGCATCCTCCTCAACGAGATCCAGCGCGATCGGATGCTGCGGCGCTACGACGTCCTCATCATCGACGAGGCCCACGAGCGCAGCCTCAACATCGACTTCATCCTCGGATACCTCAAGCAGCTGCTGCCACGGCGCCCCGACCTCAAGGTCATCATCACCTCGGCCACCATCGACCCGGAACGCTTCGCCGAGCATTTCGCCGTCGACGGCGCTGCGGCGCCCATCATCGAGGTCTCCGGGCGCACCTTCCCCGTCGAGATGCGGTACCGCCCGCTCACCGTCGAGCGCGGCACCGCCGATGCGCCGATGCTCGTGGATCGGGATCCGCTCGAAGCGATCGGCGCGGCGGTGGACGAACTCGTCGCCGCCGGGCCGGGCGACATCCTGGTGTTCCTCGCCGGCGAACGCGAGATCCGCGACACCGCCGACGCCTTGCGCGAGCGCCGATACCGGAACACGGAGATCCTCCCGCTGTACTCGCGACTCTCGGCCGCCGAGCAGC
This sequence comes from Tomitella gaofuii, assembly GCF_014126825.1. NCBI lineage: Bacteria > Bacillati > Actinomycetota > Actinomycetes > Mycobacteriales > Tomitella > Tomitella gaofuii. The sequence continues at coordinate 2,577,550 of NZ_CP059900.1, forward strand.
ACCGCGTGTTCACCGCCCACACCGGCCGGCGCATCGTGCTGTCCACCAACGTGGCCGAAACCTCCCTGACCGTCCCCGGGATCCGGTACGTCGTCGACCCCGGCACGGCCCGGATCTCCCGGTACTCGGTGCGCACCAAGGTGCAGCGGCTGCCGATCGAGCCGATCTCCCAAGCCTCCGCGCGCCAGCGCGCCGGTCGGTGCGGTCGCGTCGCGGACGGCATCTGCATCCGTCTGTATTCGGAAGACGACTTCGAAGCGCGTCCCGCCTTCACCGAGCCGGAGATCCTGCGCACCAACCTCGCCGCAGTCATCCTGCAGATGACCGCGCTGGGCCTCGGCGACCTCGCCGCGTTCCCCTTCGTCGAACCCCCCGACCCGCGGGCCGTGCGGGACGGCCTGACGCTGCTCGAAGAGCTCGGCGCCATCGTCCGAGGCGGGCAGACCGGGCGTGGCGCGCAGCACCGGCTCACCGACACCGGCCGGTCGCTCGCGCGGCTGCCGGTGGACCCGCGGATGGGCCGCATGCTGCTCGAGGCGCAGCGCACAGGGTGCCTGCGTGAACTGCTGATCATCGTCTCCGCCATCTCGATGCAGGACGTGCGTGAGCGGCCCGCCGACCACCAGCAGGACGCCGACGCCCGGCACGCCAGGTTCGCCGTGAAGGGGTCGGACTTCCTGGCCCGGCTGCGGCTCTGGGACTACCTGCGCGAGCAGCGCAATGCGCTGGGCTCGAGCGCGTACCGCAGGATGTGCAAGGCGGAGTACCTGCACTTCATGCGCATCCGGGAGTGGCAGGACCTGCACGGGCAGTTGCGGCAGATCGCGCGCGAGATGGGCTGGCAGGCCAACGATGCGCCGGCGTCCGAAGACACGATCCACCAGGCGCTGCTGTCCGGCCTGCTGTCGCACATCGGCGCCCGCGACGGCGACAAGCGCGACTACCTGGGGGCCCGCGGCGCCCGGTTCGCCATCTTCCCCGGGTCGAGCCTGTTCAAGGGCCAACCGCGGTGGGTGATGGCCGGAGAACTCGTCGAGACCTCCCGGCTGTGGGCGCGCGAGGTGGCCCGCATCGAGCCCGAATGGGTGGAGAAGCTCGCGCCGGACCTTGTCAAGCATTCCTACTCCGAGCCGCACTGGTCGATCAAGCATGCCGCGCCGATGGCCTACGAGAAGGTGACGCTCTACGGCGTCCCGCTCATCGCGCGGCGGCTCGCACCGTACGGCCGGGTGGACCGGGAGGCTTCGCGCGACCTGTTCATCCGCCACGCGCTGGTGCAGGGAGAGTGGCGGTCCGACCACGCCTTCCTCACGCACAACCGATCGCTGCTCGAGGACGCGCTCGACCTGGAGGACCGGGCCCGCCGGCGCGACATCGTCGTCCGCGACGACGACCTGTTCGACTTCTACGACCGACGCCTGCCCGCCGACATCGTCTCCGGCCGCCATTTCGACTCCTGGTGGAAGAAGGCGCGGCGCACCGACCCGGCGCTCCTCGACTTCACCGCGGACACCGTCACCAACGACGACGCCGATACCGTCGCAGGCGCCGACTATCCCGACGCCTGGCTGCAGGGCGGAGTGCGCCTCGAGTTGGACTACCGATTCGAACCCGGCCACCCGGAGGACGGCGTGACCGTGCGGGTTCCCGTGGAGCTTCTCCCGCAGGTGCGCACGGCCGGGTTCGACTGGCTCGTGCCCGGCATGCGCGAGGAACTCGCCACCACACTCATCCGCTCACTGCCCAAACAGCTGCGGCGCGCGGTGGTCCCCGCACCCGACTTCGCCGCGGCGGCGCTCGCGCGCGTGCAGCCCCGATCGGAGCCCCTGGTCAATGCGCTGGCACGGGAACTCTCTCGACTCGGTTCGTGCCGTATCGCGCCGGAGGACTTCCGCAGCGCCGCGTTGCCCGACCATCTGCGCGTCACATTCGCGGCGGTCGACCGGCGCGGCCGTGAGCTCGGCCGCTCCAAGGACCTCACCGAGCTGCGGACCCGGCTGGCGCGCCACATCAGCGACACCGCTGTGCGCGACGGCCAGGAACACGCGCGGCCGGCCGCGACGGTGTGGACGTCCGAAACGCTCGGCGACGTGCCCGAACAGGTGACAAGCGAGGTGGCGGGCCAGAAGGTGGTGGGGTTCCCGACGCTGAGTGTCCGGGAACCGGCGACTCCGGCAGGTCCGGCTGCAGTGGCGGTCACGGTGGTGTCGACGCGCGCGGAACAGTCCGCCGCGATGCGCACCGGTACGCGTCGACTGCTGCTCAATGCGGTTCCGGGAGTGGGCAAGCGCCTGCTCTCGATCTTGTCGACGGCGGACCGCCTCGTCGCCGGGCAGTACCCGTTCGGCGGGCTCGACGGGCTCGTCGCCGACGTGCACGAGTGCGCCGTCGACGAGGCGATGATGCGGGCGGGCGGGCCCGTGCGTGATCCGGATGCGTTCGAGCGCTTGAAGAGCGCGGTCGGCCCCGCTGCGCGTGCCGCAGAGCCGGCCATCGTCACTGCCGCCGTGGAGATCGTCCGTCGCCGGGACGAGCTGCAGGTGAGGCTCGGCGAGGCGGCCGCGTCGACGGCGGTGTCCGAATCGACGGTGGACGACGTCCGCCAGCAGCTCGCCGACCTGGTCCGGCCCGGCTTCCTGCTGGAGGCGGGCAGTGCTCGTGCCGCCCAGATCCCGCGGTACCTGCGCGCGGCGACCCTGCGTCTCGAATCCGCACCGACCTCCGGACCGCGCGAACACCAGGGCATGGATACGCTGGATCGCGTGTACGGGGCGCTGGAACGCTATCTTGCACACTGCCCGCCGGGCTCCGCCGAGTCGCCCGCCGTCCAGGAAGTGTTCTGGATGATCGAGGAACTGCGTGTGGGACTCTTCGCGCAGAAACTGGGGACCGCTCGGCAGGTCAGCGAGAAGCGCATCCTGCGCGCCATCGACACGCTCCCCCGCTGACGACGCGCTGATCGCGTCACCGTGCGGGCGCGGGTTCCTCCGATGCGGCCCCGTCGGCCCCTTCGCGGTGCAGCCGCAGCTCTTCTATCGCGGTTTCGAAGTCCTCGGCCGAGCTGAACGAGCGGTAGACCGAGGCGAACCTGAGGTATGCGACCTCGTCGAGGTCACGCAAAGGGCCCAGGATGGCCAAGCCGACCTCCTGGCTCGGGACCTCCGGGGAACCGGTGGCGCGGATGGTCTCTTCCACCGTCTGCGCAAGCAGGTGCAGAGCGTCATCGTCCACGTGCCTGCCGCGGCAAGCGCTGCGGACGCCCCGTACCACCTTGGCCCGGCTGAACGGCTCCTTGACCCCGCTGCGCTTGACCACGTAGAGAACGGCGGTCTCCACCGTGGTGAACCGACGCCCGCAATCCTGGCACTGCCGCCGACGTCGGATCGCCTGTCCCTCGTCGGCTTCGCGCGAATCGACCACGCGGGACTCGGGGTTCCGGCAGAACGGACAGTGCATGGGGGCTCCTTCATCGCTGCTGCCCATGCGCGGCGCGGTCACACCGTCCCGGGGCCGTCCATCCTGGTGCGCGCGCATATCAGCTAGCGGTCACTTTCTCCACGCCGATGATACGGGAAAGCACGAAGGGGACCGACGCCACCGATCGTCCGGCCGCCACGATGCCGCAGGCCTCGCCGCCGCGCGGAGCGTCATCGTCCGTACGCCCACGGCACCACCAGACTCTGGCCGGCGTGGACGGCCGCACTGTCGAGCCCGTTGAGCGCGATGATGCGATCCACCATCTGACCGACAGGGACGTCGGGGGCCGCCTGCCGCGCAATCGAACTCAGCGTGTCACCGGACGAGACCTCGACAGTGTTCACATCGCCGGGCATCGTCGTGGCGCCGATCGACCGCACCTGCGCGGCAGCGAGAATGACGAGGGCGAGCAACACGGCGACCGCGACCGCCGCGACCAGCCCGCGCCTGTCGGCCACCCCCACTGCGGGGGCGTGCCCCGCCGTGGACATCCGCACGGCGCGCCGGGGAAGTACCGCCGGAGTCCCGGCGGGACGCCGCCAGACCTCCGACCTGTCGATCCCCCGCCGGCGGAGAGGCCGGCGAAGTTCATACGGTGCGCCCGCCACCTGTGCACGGGCCCCGCCCATCGTGCGCCCCGAAGCGCTCTGCCGCTCCACCACAGCGTTCATGCCAGCCTCCCGGTTCCGCCGCCGATGCGTCCGCACCGGCTTCTCCATGCCGCCGTCCCGGTCGCTCGTCTCCGCGCCCCACCGAAGCACCTTCGCGCGCCGGCGACGGTCATTAGTACATGTGTTCGCTCGCCTGTGCATGCTATCGCCCACTCATTCGATAGATCAAGGGTTCGACAGAATCCCGCTCGCGCAGCGCACGCGGGCTCGCCACGGCGCCCCGCCGAAGCAGGGGAAGGACCGCGCCGCGACGCGCGAGTCGGCCGGTTCGCGATTCCGTTCGATGTACACACGTTCGGGTTGTATCAACCCGAACCGACAAAACCACCCGCCCGTGCCCGCCACCTGCGCCGACCGCACCCTCGACCACCGCCGACGGACGCGGTCGGCACTGCGCGCCGCGCGAGACACACGTCGAACAGATGTTTGTCGATTCCGCCGATCGGCGCTACATTCGAATCACGCCGCAACCCCTGCGGGGAAGGGCTTCGCAAGGCACGGACGCCGCTGCGGGGGACGGGCCGGATCCCGAGCGGGGGCGCACCGGCGGATTGTCGCGATACAGCAGGGAGGACCAGGGCCGATGGCGAAGAAGGACTTCAATGTGGCACTGGACGGCGGGAGGCCGTCCATCGAGTCGCTCACCGACCGCCAGCGCAAGGTGCTCGAGGTGATCCAGACCTCGGTCCGCGAGCGCGGCTACCCGCCGAGCATCCGCGAGATCGGCGATTCGGTGGGGCTGGCCTCGACGTCGTCGGTAGCGCACCAGCTGCAGTCCCTGGAAAAGAAGGGGTTCCTGCGCCGGGACCCCAATCGTCCGCGCGCCGTGGACGTCCGCGGGGTCACGCCGCTCCGGTCGGCGGAGGATGCGCCGGAATCCGGCCCGGCGGCCGACGGCGCGGACGCGCCGCCGCGGCCCGAGCCCACCTTCGTACCGCTCGTGGGGCGGATCGCCGCCGGCGGCCCGATCCTCGCCGAGCAGAATCAGGAGGACGTCTTCCCGCTGCCCAAGGAGCTGGTGGGCAACGGCACGTTGTTCATGCTCAAGGTCGTGGGCGAGTCTATGGTGGACGCGGCGATCTGCGACGGCGACTGGGTGGTGGTGCGCCAGCAGAGCGTCGCCGACAACGGCGACATCGTCGCGGCGATGCTCGACGGCGAGGCCACCGTCAAGACCTTCAAGCGCGACGGCAAGAACATCTGGCTGATGCCGCACAACCCGCACTTCACCCCCATCCACGGCAACGACGCGACCATCCTCGGCAAGGTGGTCACCGTCATGCGGAAGGTGTGACGCTGTGACGAATTCCAGTGCGGCATCGCACGCGCCCCGGCCCGGTGGGTCGGTGGGCGCCGGGACGCCCGGCGCGGTCGCAGACGGCACCGGTTCCGGCGACTCGGCGGTGGACGTGATCGCGCGGGCGGCACGCGAGGGCCTGCCCACGGTGACGATCCGCCGCCAACTTCAGTGGCCGGACACCGACGCATCCGGACACCAGCACTTCTCCGTGGTGCGCCAGTGGGCTGAGGAGGCCGAGGGCGAGTTCCTCGAGTCCATCGCCCGGCCGGAACTACTCAAACACCTGCCGCGGGTGCGCTACGAGGCCGATTTCCGGCAGCGGATGTGGCTGCGCGAGAACCTCGAGGTGCGCTTCGCCGTCGTCGCCGTGGGCGCCTCGTCGGTCACCTACCGGTTCGCCATCATCGGCGCACGCGGAACGGCGGCCGACGGGACCATGATCGCCGTGCACACCGATGGCAGCGAGGGCGGCCCCGTGCCCTGGCCCGACGACCTGCGCGCCGCGTTCACCGGTTCCCTCCCCCCTGCGATCTGACAGCGCTGCGATCTGAACGCCGGATAGTCCGTCCCCCTGTCCAAACCGAGTCCGGGCGCGCCCGGCCTTCCGGACAGTGCCGCGCGCCCGGCTATCCCGCCAGCGCCGCGCGTGCGGCCTCCCGCGCTGCGGGCGCGCTCGGCGCCCAGGACCTCGACGCGTGAGCCGGTCTGGCGCGCGCAAAGGCCCCGCGCGCTAACCGCCCTGGGCGCCGTCCACGGTGTACGGCGCGAGGGCGGCGGCCAGCGCGCGGGGCACCTCCGCTCCGATCTCCGTGCCCTCGGCGCCGTGCCGCTCGGAGTCCACGGTGCCCTCGGCGTGGATGCGCGCCACGAGGTCCCCGCGCGAGTACGGCACGAGGACGTCGACGCGCACCCCCGGCCCCGGGAGCCGCTCGGTGAGGTGCGCCCGCAGCTCTGCGATGCCCTCCCCGGTGTGTGCGGAGACGAAGTGTGCGCCGTCGAGCACGCCGCGCAACCGCGTGAGTTCCACCGTGTCGGCCGCGTCGATCTTGTTCACCACCAGCAGCTCCGGCGGCGCGTCCGCGCCGGCCTCCCGCAGCACGTCGGCGATGACCTCGTTGACAGCCCGGATCTGCTCGAGCGGGAACTCGTCGGAGCCGTCCACGACGTGCATGAGCAGGTCCGCCCCCGCGACCTCCTCGAGCGTGGAGCGGAAGGCCTCCACCAACTGGGTGGGCAGGTGGCGCACGAAACCGACGGTGTCGGTGAGCACGGCCTCGCGTCCGTCGTCGAGCACGGTGCGCCGCGTCGTCGGGTCGAGCGTCGCGAACAGCGCGTTCTGCACGAGCACCCCGGCGCCGGTCAGCGCGTTGAGGATGCTCGACTTGCCCGCGTTGGTGTAGCCGACGATCGCCACCGACGGCACGCCGGTGGTGTGGCGGCGGTGGCGTTTGACGTCGCGGGCGTTCTTCATGTGGGCGATCTCGCGGCGCAGCTTCGCCATCCGCGAACGGATGCGCCGCCGGTCGGTCTCGATCTTCGTCTCGCCCGGGCCGCGCAGGCCCACGCCGCCGTTACTGCCCGCACGGCCGCCCGCCTGGCGCGACATCGACTCGCCCCAGCCGCGCAGCCGCGGCAGCATGTACTCCATCTGCGCGAGCGACACCTGCGCCTTGCCCTCGCGGGAGGTGGCGTGCTGGGCGAAGATGTCGAGGATCAGCGCGGTGCGGTCCACCACCTTCACTTGAACGACCTTCTCCAAGCTGGTCAGTTGCGCGGGGCTGAGCTCGCCGTCGCAGATCACCGTGTCCGCCCCCGTGGCCATGACCACCTCACGCAGCTCCGCCGCCTTGCCGGAGCCGATGTAGGTGGACGCGTCGGGACGGTCGCGCCGCTGGATCAGCGCTTCGAGCACCGTCGACCCCGCCGTCTCCGCCAGGGCGGCGAGCTCGGCCATGCTCGTCTCCGCCTGCGCCGCGGTGCCCTCGGTCCACACCCCCACCAGCACCACGCGCTCCAGGCGCAGCTGGCGCTGCTCCACTTCGGTGATGTCGGCGAGCTCTGTCGACAGCCCCTCCACGCGGCGCAGCGAGCTGCGTTCGGCCAGCTGCATCTCACCGAGCGAGGGCTCCTGCGCTCCGCCGCTGCTCGCGTGCACCTCGTCTGACACCGTCCGGTCCGGCTCGTCCGATCCCGTCATCACGCGGCCCCGGCGTCGACTGGCCGCGCGGCGTTCTGCGCATGTCGCCACCAGCGATCGTCGACGACCCCCGACGCCACGAGTACCGACGGCCCCTCGAGAACGGCGCGGCCGTCCACTCCGATCGTCACCGTCACGGCGCCGCCCGGCACGCCGACCTCGACGGTTCCGGCGGACACGTTCTCCGCGCGCAGCGCCGCGAAGGCCGCCGCGACGGTGCCGGTGCCGCACGAGCGTGTCTCCCCCACGCCCCGCTCGTGCACGCGCATGGCGACGGCGCCGGCGCGCAGCGGCGTCACCACCTCCACGTTGACGCCGTCCGGGAACAGTACCGCGTCGAAAGCGGGCGCGGACGCGATGTCGAGTTCCGCGAGCCCCGCCTCATCGAGCCCGGCCACCACGCTGACCAGGTGCGGGTTGCCCACATCCACCGCCACACCCGGCAGTGTCGTGCCGCCCGCACCGCCCAGGACCACCGAGGAATCCCCGAATCCCCTCACCGGGCCCATCTCCACGGACACCCGCGCCTGCGCTGCGAAGTCCCGCGGGCCGGCCATCGTCACCGCCCGAGCGCCGGCGCGGGTTCCGACAACGAAGGCGTCACGCTCCTCACGGCCCGAGGCGCACAGGTAGTGCGCGAACACGCGCACGCCGTTGCCGCACATCTCCGCCGCCGACCCGTCCGCATTGCGGTAGTCCATGAACCAGTCGTCCTCGCCGACCCCCTCGGGGAGACCGGGCGCGAGGACGCCCGCCGCCCGCAGCGCACCGGCACGTGCGACCCGCAGGACCCCGTCCGCCCCCAGCCCGCGGCGCCGGTCGCACAGCGCCGCCACCGCCGCGGGCGCGAGGTCGATCCGCGCGTCGTCGTCCGGCAGCACCAGAAAGTCGTTCTCCGTGCCGTGCCCCTTGACGAAGTCCATGGTTCACAGCGTAGTTCGCGTCGACGGAGGTCATGCGGCGCGGGATCGCCCGGGGATGGGAATCGCGCACGATCCGCGCTACGATTTCACTAGGCAATCGATAATTTTCACATTGTGGAAACTTAGGCGACATTCGCACCGTGCCGGAGCCCTCCGGACCGGACGCATCGACTGCCCCCGTCACCCCGAAAGCGAGGAAGCACCGTGACCGATCGCGAAACCATCGGCGGCATCCAGGTCGACCGAGTCCTCTACGACTTCATCAACGACGAGGCGCTGCCCGCCGCCGGCGTCGACAAGGACGCGTTCTGGCAGGGCACGGCGCAGATCTTCGCGGACCTCGCCCCGAAGAACCGCGCACTTCTGGACACCCGCGCGCAGCTGCAGAAGAAGATCGACGAATACCACGACGCGGCCCCGGGCCCGGTGGACCCGGCCGCGTACAAGAAGTTCCTCACCGACATCGGCTACCTCGTCGACGAGCCGGCGCAGTTCTCCATCACCACCGCCGACGTGGACACCGAGGTCACCGAGACGCCCGGCCCGCAGCTGGTGGTCCCGGTGCTCAACGCCCGCTTCGCGCTCAACGCCGCGAACGCGCGCTGGGGATCGCTGTACGACGCGCTGTACGGCACCAACGCCATCCCCGAGGACGGCGGGGCCGAAAAGGGCTCCGGCTACAACAAGGTGCGCGGCGACAAGGTGATCGCCTGGGCGCGCGGGTTCCTCGACGACGTGCTTCCGCTGGCCGAGGGCAGCCACGCCGACGCCGTCACGTACGCCGTGGACGGAGAGTCGGTGCAGGTGACGCTGGCCGGCGGGGCCACGACGGGCCTGCAGGACCCCGGCGCGTTCGTCGGCTACAGCGGCGACGCGTCCGCGCCGACGGGCATCCTGCTGCGCAACAACGGCCTGCATCTGGAGATCCAGATCGACCCCGCCGACCCGATCGGCAGCACCGACGCCGCGGGCGTCAAGGACATCTGCATGGAGTCCGCCGTCACCACGATCATGGACTTCGAGGACTCCGTCGCCGCCGTCGACGCGGAGGACAAGGTCCTCGGCTACCGCAACTGGCTGGGCCTGAACACCGGCACGCTCACCGAGCAGGTCACCAAGGGCGGCAAGACGTTCGAGCGCACCCTCAACCCGGACCGCACCTTCACCTCCCCCGGCGGCGGCGAGCTGACCTTGCACGGGCGCTCGCTGAACTTCGTGCGCAACGTGGGCCACCTGATGACGAACCCCGCCGTCGTCGACGCCGACGGCGCCGAGCAGCCCGAGGGCATCCTCGACGCCATCGTCACCAGCCTGTGCGCCATCCCCGGGCTGGGCGCGGGCAACGCGCTGGGCAACAGCCGCACCGGTTCGGTCTACATCGTCAAGCCCAAGCAGCACGGCCCGGACGAGGTCGCCTTCACCACCGAGCTGTTCGCGCGCGTCGAGCAGGTGCTGGGCTTGCCGGAGAACACGCTCAAGGTGGGCATCATGGACGAGGAGCGCCGCACCACGGTCAACCTCGCGGCGTGCATCAAGGCCGCGGCCGCGCGCACCGTGTTCATCAACACCGGCTTCCTCGACCGCACGGGCGACGAGATCCACACCTCGATGCACGCCGGTGCGATGATCCGCAAGGCCGAGATGAAGAAGTCCCACTGGATGACCTCATACGAGGACTGGAACGTGGACAAGGGCCTGGCCTGCGGTCTTCCCGGGCACGCCCAGATCGGCAAGGGCATGTGGGCGATGACCGAGCTCATGGCCGAGATGCTCGAGCAGAAGATCGGCCAGCCCATGGCCGGGGCCAACACCGCCTGGGTGCCCTCGCCCACCGGCGCCACCCTGCATGCCACCCATTACCACCGGGTCGACGTCTTCGCGCGGCAGAAGGAGATCGCCCCCAGCGTGCCGCGCGTTTCGGTGGACGACATCCTGCAGCTCCCGCTGGCCCCGGCCACCGACTGGAGCGACGAGGAGAAGCGCAACGAGGTGGACAACTCCTGCCAGTCGATCCTCGGCTACGTGGTGCGCTGGATCGACCACGGCGTGGGCTGCTCCAAGGTGCCGGACATCAATGATGTCGACCTCATGGAGGACCGGGCGACGCTGCGCATCTCCAGCCAGCTTCTGGCCAACTGGGTGCGCCACGGGATCGTCACGGCCGACTTCGTCGTCGAGTCGCTCAAGCGCATGGCCGCGGTGGTCGACCGCCAGAACGCCGGCGACGCCGACTACAAGCCCATGGCGCCGGACTTCGACACCAACATCGCGTGGCAGGCCGCCAAGGAACTGATCCTCGAGGGCCGGGACCCCAACGGCTACACCGAGCCGATTCTGCACCGCCGCCGCCGCGAGTACAAGGCCGCCAACGGCCTGTGACCGTCGCCTGACGGCCGAACCGGACACGTCGGCCCCGCATCGCCCCGCGGCGGTGCGGGGCCGACGCCTTCCAGAGCCACGACCGCCCCTGAGCACGCAATGCCGTTCGCCGGGCGTCACCCGGCGGCGAGCCGCGTGACCGCCTCCCGCAACAGCGGGATCACCGCGTCCCGCCGGTCCTTGCTGAACCGCGACGCGGGCCCCGACACGGACAGCGCGACGGGCGCGGACGACTCCGTCGCGGCGGCCACGCACCGCACGCCCATCTCCTGTTCCGCCTCGTCGAACGCGTAGCCGAGCGTACGGATCTGATCGAGCTGCGCGAAGAACTCGGCCTCGGTGGTGAGTGTGTTCGGGGTGTACTTGGTCATGGCGTTGCGCCGCAGGATGCCCCGGACCGCCTCGTCCGGCAGCCCCGCCACCAGCGCCTTGCCCACCGCCGTGCAGTGCACGTCCACCCGCCGGCCCACCTCGGTGAACATCCGCATCGAGTGCCGCGACGGCACCTGCGCCAGATACACCACCCGGTCGCCGTCGAGCATCGCCATGTTCGCCGTCTCGCCCGTCCGCTCCACCAGCGAGGCGAGCGTGGGCCGTACCCAGGAACCCAGCAGCCGCCCAGCGCTGTCGCCCAGGCCGACCAGCTTGGCTCCCAGCGCATACCGCCGGGACGGCTCCTGCCGGACGTATCCGGCGTCGCGGAGCGTGGCCATCAGCCGGTGGATCGTCGGCAGGGGCAGGCCCGTGCGTTCGGCCAGGTCGCTCAGTGTCGCGGTGCCGCCGCCGTCCGCCATCTCCTCGAGCAGCTGCAGCGCACGATCCACCGATTGCACGCGGCCGGGCGAGCGCACGGCCGCGCCGCCGGAATCAGGGTGCGCACCGTCGGTCATGGTCGCGATCCTATGCTCCGCCACACCCGGGCTCCGCGTTCCACTCGGCGACGGCCCTGTCCACCAGGCCGGGTGCGGCACCGTCCAGCCAGCGCACCCTGCCGTCCTTGCGGAACCACGAGCGCTGCCGGCGCACGTACCTGCGCGTGCCGGCTTCGGTGAGCGCCACGGCCTCATCGCGGTCGAGTCCGCCGTCGAGCAGCGCGAGCACCTGCTGGTATCCGATGGCACGGCGCGCGGTGACCCCCTCGCGCAGCCCCGCCCCGAGCAGCCCGCGGACCTCCTCGACCAAGCCTTCGTCGAACATCGCCCGGGTGCGCGCGGCGATCCGCGCATCCAGGTCCGCGGTGTCGCGGTCAATCCCCAACATGACGGTGCCCCACCGCGGATCCCCGATGACGGGCTTGGACGCGGCGTACGGGCGCCCGGTGATCTCGACCACCTCGAGCGCGCGGACGATGCGCCTGCCGTCGGTCGGCAGGATGTGGTCCGCGGCGTCCGGGTCGGCCGCGCGCAGCTCCCCGTGCAGCGCCGCCGCACCCGTCTCCGCGAGACGCGCCTCCCACCGCCGCCGCACCGCCGGGTCCGTGTCCGGAAAACGCCAGCCGTCGATGAGCGCCTGCACGTACATCATCGAGCCGCCCACGATCACGGGAACGCGCCCGCGCCCCCGGATCCGCTCGACGTCCTCGCGCGCGGCGCTCTGGTAGGCGGCGACCGACGCGGTGTCCCGCACGCCCAGCACGTCGATCTGATGGTGGACGATGCCGCGGCGCTGCGCGGGCGGCGTCTTCGCGGTGCCGATGTCCATGCCCCGGTACAGCTGCATCGCGTCGATATTGACGATCTCGCCGCCGAGCCGTTCGGCCAGCTCCAGTGCGAGGTCCGATTTGCCGGTGGCGGTGGGCCCGATGACCGCCACCGGTCGGGGGCCGACCGTCACACCGACCACAGCCCCGTGTAGTAAGCGACGCCGTACGGCCACTGCACGGACTGGTGGCCCGTCTGCACGCGGTCGTCGCCGACGAGGCCCGCCGCCACCTGCAGGGGCGCCCGCACATCGAGGCCCACCCGGGCGCACTGCCGCGGATCGAGGCGGATCAGCGCCGCGGCGTCGCCGTCCGTCAGCGCCGCGGCGACCTCGTCCGCCAGCGGCCGTGCGCGTTGGTCGAAGGCGCCGGGCGCCTTGGCGGTGAGCGTCGACGGCCCGTCCCCGATCACCAGCACCCCGGTGCGTTCCGGGCGTGCGTCGATCTCCCGCCGCAGCGCCCGCCCCGATTCCACGCACTTCTCCCGCGGTGCCGCACGTCCCACGCGCATGCCCCGCACCGGGTGCCGGGGACGCAACTCCGGCGCCACCGCGCCGCGCAGCCACCCGGCGATCAACAGCGGGAGCGCCATCGACGCGGCGGGTGCGGACTCCGCGCCGCCGTCCAGCGTCACCCGCACGTCCACGCCGAATCCGACGAAGCTGCCCGTCGACGGCGCCGCCGGGTAGCGGGAGATGCCGTCCTGGGGCAGCCCGTCGCCCGCCTCTCCCGCGCCGACGACGAACCATGCGTCCGCGCCGGCGGACATCGCGCCCACCGTCGCCAGCACACGCCCGCGCAGCTCCGGCAATGCGCCCTCGGCACCGCCCACGCGCGGAACCAGCAGCGGGGTCGCAGGGACTACGCACACAGAGGTCAGCACGATCGTCCACGCTAGCCGATCGTCCGCGTCCGCCCCGCGTGACGCCGCCGGCGCCGCCGACAGCGCCGCCGGCGGCGTCCCCGACGGAGCACTGGCGAGCCCCGGGTCGCGGGATCGTTGCGGGTTTCGATGGTCACCGAACGCGCGAACAGGTTGAATGGTCACCGGAAACCCCACCGGGCCGGGTGCGCGACGCATTCCGGCCGGCAGCATCGGCAGCCGTGACGCGCGGCAGAGACGAGGTCCCATGAACAGCAACGAGAACCCGTCCGGGACGGGCGAGGATCCGGGCGCGGCCGCCCGCCCCGTGCCGGGGCCCGGGCCCGCCCGGCCGCAGGCGCCGGGGCCGGACCGCGTTCCCCGTCCGGCACCGGTTCCCGGGCGCCCCGCGCCCACGCCCAACGCCGTCGCCGAGCACCTGCTGCCGCCGCACCCGAATCCGGAGGCGCACGTGGCGCACGTGCCCACGGTGCCCGCCAACGATCCGGCGAAGTGGGGCCGGATCGACGAGGACGGGGCAGTCTGGGTGCGCACCGCCGACGGTGAACGCAAGATCGGCGAATGGCAGGCCGGCGATGCGGACGAGGGCCTGGCGCACTTCGGCCGCAAGTATCAGGACCTGGCCACCGAGATCGAGCTCCTCGAATCCCGGATCGAATCCGGCACCGCCGACCTGGGCAAGACCCGCTCCAGCGCGCAGGCGTTGCTCGAGTCGGTGCCCACCGCCGCGGTGATCGGCGACGTCGATGCGCTCACCCGCCGTCTCGAGACCGTCTGCGCGCACTGCGACGTCGCCGTCGACGAGGCCCGCAAGCGTAAGGACGCCCGCCGCACCGAACAGATCGCGCGCAAGGAGGAGCTGGCCGACGAGGCCGAGAAGATCGCCGCCGAGGGCACCCAGTGGAAGCAGGCGGGCGACCGGTTGCGCGCGATCCTCGACGAGTGGAAGACGATCCGGGGCATCGACCGCAAGACCGACGACCAGCTGTGGCGCCGCTACTCCAAGGCACGCGAGGCGTTCAACCGCAGGCGCGGCTCGCACTTCGCCGAACTCGACCGCCAGCGCGCCGGCGCCAAGCACAAGAAGGAGGACCTGGTCCAGCGCGCCGAGGCGCTGGCCGATTCCACCGACTGGGGGCCGACGGCCGGCGCGTTCCGCGACCTTATGGCCGAGTGGAAGCAGGCAGGCCGCGCCCCGCGGGAGATCGACGACGCGCTGTGGGCGCGGTTCAAGGCCGCACAGGACACGTTCTTCGGCGCCCGCAAGCAGATGAACGCGGAGATCGACGCGGAATACGCGGAGAACGCGGAGGCGAAGGAGCAGCTGCTCGCGGAGGCCGAGCGCATCGACCCCGCCGCCGACCTGGACTCCGCTCGCGCGGCGCTGCGCGGCATCCAGGACCGCTGGGAATCGCTCGGCAAGGTGCCCCGGGACCGCATGCACGGGCTCGAAGCCCGCATCAGGGCCGTCGAGACCCGGGTGCGCGAGGCCGCCGACGCCCAGTGGCGCCGCACCGACCCCGAAGCGCTCGCACGCGCCGCGCAGTTCCGCGAACGGGTCGAACAGTTCGAGGAACAGGCGCGCAAGGCGGAGGCCGCGGGCCGCTCCGGCGACGCCGAGAAGGCGCGCGCACAGGCCCGGCAGTGGCGCGAATGGGCGAACACGGCCGAGACCGCCGTCGACGACCGCTGATCCGCCCACGCGAACGGCTCCGGCGCCCCCGCATGCATGTGCGGGGGCGCCGGACTTCGCACGGCCGACCCCGCACACGCGGCGCCGGTGCCGGCGGAATCAATCCTGGTAGGGGGCCTCGGGGCGTCCCAGCCGCGCCTGATTCATCCACGCGTCCTCGTCCTCGGCCGCGTGCTGTCGACGCTCCTCCTCCGCCGCCAGCTGCAGCGACGTCTTCGACCAGGCCACCCCCACCCACAGGTAGGTGAGCACCACCAGCAGAATGAGACCGGCGACGATGCCGACGCCCGGACCGGACAGGTCCGCCAAGGCGGCGTCCTGCGCGTCGAGGACCCCGCTGGGGGTCTGCCGCGACCAGATCGCCAGCACGCCGAGGAAGATCCCGACGGCGCAGCCGGCGGCCGTCACCCATGCCAGCGTCCACCGGCGCGTCAGCAGCGTGATCATTCCGGTGAACGCGCCGAAGACCAGGGCGAACCACACGAACAGCTGCGAGGTGATCGCGACCGCCTCCCCCTGCGCCGCATCGTCGTGCACCAGCACGTCCCACCCGTTGACCGAGCCGGTGTGCGGGAGCAGGAACGACGCCAGCAGCAGCAGGATGGCGACGGCGATGCCGACGCTGCGCATGCCGGGGTCGATCTCCCCGGCGACCTTCTTCTCGGCCTTGTCGAAGTCCTTCTGGAAGTGCTGAAGGTCCTCGGGAATCTGATCGCTCATCGCCCTGTCCTCATCGCCCTGGTCTCGGCCCTGTTCTCGTCGCTTCCCGGCCTCACGCCGGTACGGTCACCGCTGCCGCGCGCGGGCACGCCGACTCCCCATACTCCCACGCGCCTCCGTGCGGGGCCATGGCGCCGGAGCGCACGTCCGCTCACAGCCCGCAGCCGGGGCGACCGGCGCCGCCGGCGCGGCAGGCGCACCCACCGACGGCATGCCCAGCCCCACCCCCACCGGCGCGGTCTTCGGCGACCGGCCCGCCTCGTACGCGTCGCCCGCGCGCGTGCGCCTGTGTGCGCGCACACCGGAGTCCGCGATGAGATGGTGCGGTGCGGCATCGGTGACGGTGACGGTGACGAAGTCGCCGGGACGGATCGCCCCGGATCCCCCGTTCGCACCGGCCGCCTCGCCGCGCCGCGGATCGAAGTGCACCAGCCGGCCGTCGCGTGCGCGCCCGCTCATCCGCTCGGTGGCCGCGTTCTTGCGCCCCTCGCCCGCGGCCACCAGCAGCTCCTCCTCGCGCCCCACGCGGGTGGCGTTCTCCGCCAGGCTCACCTGCTCCTGCAGGGCGATCAGTCGCTCGTAACGCTCCTGCACGACGTCCTTGGGCACCTGGTCCGGCATGTCGGCCGCCGGCGTCCCGGGGCGGATGGAGTATTGGAATGTGAACGCGCTCGAGAACCGGGCGCGGCGCACCACCTCGAGCGTCTCCTGGAAGTCCTCTTCCGTCTCGCCGGGGAAGCCGACGATGATGTCGGTGGTGATCGCAGCCTCCGGCATCGCGGCGCGCACCCTGTCGATGATCCCGAGGAACTTCCGGCTCCGGTACGACCGCCGCATGGCGCGCAGCACCCGGTCGGAGCCGGACTGCAATGGCATGTGCAGCTGCGGGCACACGTTGGGGGTCGCGGCCATCGCGTCGATGACGTCGTCGGTGAACTCGGCCGGGTGCGGCGAGGTGAAACGCACGCGCTCGAGCCCGTCGATGTCCCCGCATGCGCGCAGCAGCGCCGCGAAGGCGCCCCTGTCGCGCGGGAGCGCCGGATCCGCGAACGACGCGCCGTAGGCGTTGACGTTCTGCCCCAGCAGCGTCACCTCCTGCACGCCCTGGTCCACGAGCGCGCGCACCTCCGCGAGGATGTCGCCGGGCCGCCGGTCGACCTCCTTGCCGCGCAGCGTCGGAACGATGCAGAAGGTGCACGTATTGTTGCAGCCCACGGAGATGGAGACCCACCCCGAATAGGGGGAATCCCGCCGTGCCGGGAGCGTGGAGGGGAACGCCTCGAGCGACTCGCGGATCTCCACCTGCGCGCGCTCGTTGTGCCGGGCACGCTCCAGCAGCGCCGGCAACGAGCCGATGTTGTGGGTGCCGAAGACCACGTCCACCCACGGCGCCCGGTCGACGACGATGCCGCGGTCCTTCTGCGCCAGGCATCCGCCCACCGCTATCTGCATCTCCGGATTCGCGTCCTTCGCCGGCCGCAGGCGCCCGAGGTTGCCGTACAGCTTGTTGTCCGCGTTCTCGCGCACCGCGCAGGTGTTGAACACGACCAGGTCAGCGGCGCCGTCGCCCGCCGATTTCACGTAGCCGGCGTCCTCGAGCAGGCCCGCCAGCCGCTCGGAGTCGTGCACGTTCATCTGGCAGCCGAACGTCCGGATCTCGTAGCTGCGGGCGTGCGGCCTCACCGACCGCACGCCCGTGCCGCCCGCGGGCGGCACCTGGTCGCTGGGAAGATCCGACATGACCCGTTGTTCCTCGTTTCCTGGTTTCCTCGATACCGACGGCGCCGGGCGGGCAGCCCCGCCGGCGGCCGCTTGCCGCGGCCGCACCCCGGCCGGCCGATGCGATTCGCGTGCGCGGTCCGTGCGCCGTCACGGCCGGACAGCCTCTAGTGTAAAGACCCATGACGACGACCGATCCGGCCACCGGTCCCGCAGGGGCCCCTCCGGCCACGCCGATGATCGATATGCGCTCCGTCGACAAGCACTTCGGCGACCTGCACGTGCTGCGCGGCATCGATCTGCAGGTGCCCGCCGGCCAAGTGCTGGTGCTGTTGGGCCCCTCCGGCTCGGGCAAGTCCACCCTGTGCCGCACGATCAACAGGCTCGAGACCATCGACTCGGGCACGATCAGCATCGACGGCACACCGATGCCCCGGGAGGGCAAGGACCTGGCGCGCCTGCGCGCCGACGTCGGCATGGTGTTCCAGCAGTTCAACCTGTTCGCGCACAAGACGGTGCTGCAGAACGTCATGCTGGCGCCCATGAAGGTCCGGGGCACGGACAAGGCCGCCGCCCGCACCCGCGCGCACGAGCTGCTGGCGCGCGTCGGGGTGGACAGCCAGGCGGACAAGTATCCGGCGCAACTGTCCGGCGGCCAGCAGCAGCGCGTGGCCATCGCCCGCTCTCTCGCGATGGGCCCCAAGGTGATGCTCTTCGACGAGCCGACCTCCGCGCTGGACCCGGAGATGGTCAACGAGGTCCTCGAGGTGATGGTCGAGCTGGCGCACGAGGGCATGACGATGATCGTCGTCACCCACGAGATGGGTTTTGCCCGGCAAGCCGCCGACCGGGTGATCTTCATGGCCGACGGCGCGATCGTCGAGGACACCACCCCCGACGCGTTCTTCGACTCGCCCCGGACCGACCGCGCCCGCGATTTCCTCAGCAAGATCCACGGACACTAGCGGACCGTGGGCGTCCGACCCGGCCCCCGTCCAGCCCCGATCCCCCGCACGACCGCGTTCCCCGCGGACGAGAGGCTCCTCATGCACCTGACACCACGCCGCCGCCGCAGGCTCGTCGCAGCGCTGGCAGCGGCACTGTCCGCCGTCATGCTCTCGGCGGTGGCCGGCTGCGGCAGCACCGAGCCGCGCGACCCGCTCGCGGATGCGCGCGACGGCCACCTCACCATCGGCGTGAAGTTCGACCAGCCCGGACTGGGACTGCGCGAGCCGGACAAGGAGATGACCGGCTTCGACATCGAGGTGGCCGAATACATCGCGCAGTACCTGGGCGTGCCGCCCGACGGCATCACATGGAAGGAGGCCCCCTCGCCGCAGCGCGAAACGCTGATCAAGAACGGCGAGGTGGACTTCATCGTCGCCACCTATTCGATCTCCGAGTCGCGTCTGCGGGCCGTCGACTTCGCGGGCCCGTACTACATCGCCGGCCAATCGCTGCTGGTGCGCAAGGACGAAACCGACATCACCGGCCCGGAGTCGCTGGAGAACGGCAAGAAGCTCTGCTCCGTCGCGGGGTCCACGTCGGCGCAGAACGTCAAGGAGATGTATCCGGGCGTGCAGCTGCAGCAGTTCGACAGCTACTCGTCGTGCGTGGAGGCGCTCTCGCGCGGCAAGGTGGACGCGCTGACCACCGACGACATCATCCTCGCCGGCTACGCGGCGCAGTACCCCGGCGAGTTCAAGCTGGCGGGCGAGGCGTTCACCACCGAGAAGTACGGGGTGGGCCTGGCCAAGGGCGAGGACGCGGCACGCGACGCCATCAACGATGCCATCGAGGACATGATCGACACCGGCGCGTGGCGGGCCGCGTTGGAGAAGACGATGGGCAAATCCGGCTTCCCGCTCCCCGACCCCCCGCAGGTGAACCGGTACTGATGACCCTCCGCCACCGCATCCACGTATCCGTCCAGGGAGGTGACCGGCAGTGAACTCGCTCTTCGACACGTACGGCGACGCGATGCTCGACGCGTTCTGGGTGACCATCCGGCTGACGTTCTGGTCCGCCATCGGCGCCACGGTCTGGGGGACGATCCTCGCCGGCATGCGGGTCTCGCCCGTCCCGGTGCTGCGCTTCGCCGGCACCTGGTACGTCAACCTGTTCCGCAACACCCCGCTGACGCTCATCATCGTCTTCTGTTCGGTGGGGTTGTACCAGAACCTGGGCATCCACTTCACCAGCGAGAGCTCACCGACGTTCATCCGCGACAACGGCTTCTGGCTGGCGGTGCTCGGTTTCGTCCTCTACACCTCCGCCTTCGTCTGCGAGTCGCTGCGGTCGGGCATCAACACGGTCCCGCTCGGGCAGGCCGAGGCCGCGCGGTCGCTGGGCCTCGGCTTCCGCCAGACCCTCACTCTGGTGGTGCTGCCACAGGCGTTCCGCTCGGTGATCGCACCGCTGGGCAGCGTTCTCATCGCGCTGGTGAAGAACACGACGATCGCCTCGGCGATCGGCGTGGCCGAGGCAGCGCTGCTGATGAAGGAGATGATCGAGAACGAATCGGACCAGTTGTTCTCCGTGTTCGGCATCTTCGCCGTCGGCTTCATGATCCTGACCCTGCCGATCGGATTCGTGTTCGGCTACGCGAGCAAGAAGTTGGCGGTGAAGCGGTGAGCAGCGAACCGAGCGTTCTGTACGACGTCCCCGGCCCGCGCGCACGGTGGCGCTATCGCATCGTCGCGGTGGTGTTCTGCCTGGTGGTGGTGGTGCTGGTGGGCCTCGCCGCCCGCACGCTCGCAGACAACGGCCAGTTCGAGGCGCGCAACTGGGAACCGTTCACGATCGGCACCACGTGGACGACCTACCTGCTGCCCGGCCTCAAGGGCACCCTGCTGGCCGCGGCGATCTCGATCGTTTTCGCCCTGATCCTCGGGGCGGTGCTGGGCATCGGCCGGCTGTCGGCGCGCCGCCCGGTCCGGTGGGTGTGCGGGGCGGTCGTGGAAGTCTTCCGCGCGATCCCCGTGCTCATCATGATGATCTTCGCCTACCAGGTGTTCGCGTTCTACGGCGTGTTCCCCTCGGGCCAGCTGCCGCTGGCCGCCGTCGTCGTGGGGCTGACGCTGTACAACGGGTCGGTGATCGCGGAGATCCTGCGGGCCGGCATCCTGTCGCTGCCGCCGGGACAGCGCGAGGCCGCGTCGTCGTTGGGTCTGCGCCGCGGTCAGACGATGCGCATGATCGAGCTTCCGCAGGCCGTGACGGCGATGCTGCCGGCGCTGGTCTCGCAGATGGTGATCGCGCTGAAGGACTCGGCCCTGGGCTATCAGATCGGCTTCATCGAGCTGATCCGCAGCGGCCAGCAGTCCGCGTCCTACTACCGGAACTTCTTCGCCGCGCTGATCGTGGTGGGTGTGATCATGGTGGCAATCAACTTCGCGTTGACGACGTTCGCGACGTGGCTCGAACGGCGCCTGCGCACCCGCGGCGCGGGTTCCGGCCGCGCCGCCGGGGCGCCGGCCGTCGCCGCGGCCGACGCGGACATGTTCGACGGGGCCCGGGTGTGGACGACTTCCCGGAGGAGCGCGGGGCCGGGCGGCGGCCGGACTGAACGCGCTCCCGCCCGCGCGGGCTGCTCAGCCGCCGTCGGCAGCGCGCTCCTCGGCGGCCGCACGCCATTCATCCATCACGACCCCGTAGGCGAGTTCGCTGCCGTAACCCTTGCGCGCGAGCATGCCGACCAGCCGGCGTTGCTCGCGCCGCGCCGCGTCCGCATCGTCCGCGACCGGCGCCCGCCGCCGCGACAACGTGCGCCGTACCAGTGCCGCGGCGCGGCCGCGCTCGTCGTCGTCGGAGATCTGGGCGACGGCCTGCTCGATCACCGCATCGTCGACGCCCTTCCGGCGCAGCTCCACGCCCAGGGCACGACGCGAACGGGCGCCGTCCCTGTGCCGGAAGTACACCCACTGCTCCGCGAAGTCGGCGTCGTCGAGCAGCCCTGCACGTTCGAGGTCGTCGAGCAGTGGGGCGACGACCGTGTCCGCGTGACCTTTGCGGTGCAGGCGTTCCGCCAGCTCGGCCCGGCTGCGCGCGCGTGCCGCCAGCAGGCGCAGCGACGCGTCGTAGGCGCGGTTGCGCTCGTGCCCGGCGCCGCCGTTCTCAGTGTGATTCTGAGACACCGCGCTCAGAAATCGACGGGCGTGACAGCCGCGTCCTCGTCCGTCAGGACGGCGCCGATGCCGAGCTTCTCCTTGATCTTCTTCTCGACCTCGTCACGGATGTCG
This sequence comes from Tomitella gaofuii, assembly GCF_014126825.1. Lineage (NCBI taxonomy): Bacteria > Bacillati > Actinomycetota > Actinomycetes > Mycobacteriales > Tomitella > Tomitella gaofuii. The sequence goes on from NZ_CP059900.1 coordinate 2,599,452, forward strand.
ATGTTCTCGAGCAGGAACTTGCGCGCGTTCTCCTTGCCCTGCCCCAGCTGCTCCCCGTCGTAGGTGTACCAGGAGCCGGATTTGCGGATGAACCCCTGCTCCACGCCCATGTCGATCAGCGACCCCTCCTTGCTGATGCCGCGGCCGTAGAGGATGTCGAACTCCGCCTGTTTGAACGGCGGCGCCACCTTGTTCTTGACGATCTTGGCCCGCGTGCGGTTGCCCACCGCGTCGCCGCCGTCCTTGAGCGTTTCGATACGGCGCACGTCGATACGCACCGACGAGTAGAACTTGAGCGCCTTGCCGCCGGTGGTGGTCTCCGGTGAACCGAACATGACGCCGATCTTCTCGCGCAGCTGGTTGATGAAGATCGCCGTGGTGCCCGAGTTGCTGAGGGCGCCGGTCATCTTGCGGAGCGCCTGGCTCATCAGCCGCGCCTGCAGGCCCACGTGGCTGTCGCCCATCTCGCCCTCGATCTCCGCACGCGGCACGAGCGCCGCGACGGAGTCGACGACGAGGATGTCCAACGCGCCGGAGCGGATGAGCATGTCCGCGATCTCCAGCGCCTGCTCGCCGGTGTCCGGCTGCGAGACCAGGAGGGCGTCGGTGTCCACGCCGAGCTTGCGCGCGTAGTCCGGGTCCAGGGCGTGCTCGGCGTCGATGAAGGCCGCGATGCCGCCCGCGGCCTGCGCGTTGGCCACCGCGTGCAGGGCCACGGTGGTCTTGCCGGAGGACTCCGGGCCGTAGATCTCCACGACACGACCGCGCGGGAGCCCGCCGATGCCCAGGGCCACGTCCAGTGCGATCGACCCGGTCGGGATCACCGCGACGGGCTGACGCGCATCGTCGCCGAGGCGCATCACCGAACCCTTGCCGAAGTTCTTGTCGATCTGCGCGAGCGCCAGCTCGAGCGCCTTGTCACGGTCGTTCGCCTGAGCCATCGTGCCTCCTTGTCGAACACGCCCCGCGGGCGTGTGCCTGTCCCTGTGCCGTACGTTCCCGGCCGTCCTCACGTGCCCCGCGGCCCGCGCCACCACCGATACCGCAAGGCTAAACGCCGACACCGACAGCTCCGCGCTCCACGCGCCGCATCCCGGCCGGGTTTGTGGAAAACCCGGCCGAACAGCCGAGGCTGTGGACGGCCGCCGAGTGAAGCGCGCCCCGGGCGCGCATCCGTGGTAGAGGAGCGCGCCGGAAGCGCACATACCGCTGTGCAGGTGTCCGCGCGGGTTCGCACCGCGTGCGCTGTAGAACCCGACTATATAAGAACGCGTGTTCGATGTCGATCATCGCGTCCGCGACACGCCGATGCCGCCGCACGGTCGGCGCACCGGCGCCGGATCACCCGCTCCCGCAGGCCGGCCGGGTGCTCACCACCGCGAACGCGGCACGTCGAAGTCCTTGCACAGCGCGCGCCAGACCTCCCGCGGCGCCACGCCGTCTTCGATGGCCTGCGACGCCGTGCGGCCGCCCAGATCGGTCAGCACGTGATCGACCAGCATCGACGTCGCGGTCAGCCTCCCGAACTCGTCGTCCACCAGTTCACGGAACTCCGAAAGTCGCACACCACACGGTAACCCGCTGTCCGGCCGGCGTCGCGGCCGCCGCGGGCCCCGCGGTCACCCCCGCCGCGCCGCGGCGCGCACGCACACCTCGACGGGGTCCACCGTGCGCTGCGCCCCGGCGCGCGCGCGTTCCACGGCGGCCCCGAACTGCTCGCGGCGCTCGAGGATCGCGAGCACCGCCGCCGTCAGTGCGTCCTCGGTGAGGGGGCGCACCGTCACGGCGATCCCCTGCCGCTCGGCCCGGCACGCGAGCTCCCATTGGTCGCCGCCGCCCGGCACCGCCACCACCGCGGCCCCCGCGTCGACGGCCTTGGCCAGCATCCCGTGCCCCGCGCCGCAGATCACCACCGCCGCCTCCCGCAGTGCCGCGTCCTGCCGGGTGCGGCCCGCGCGCGCCCACGCGGGCAGATCCTCCGGGATCTCGCCGAACGTGGTGATGACCACCCGTACGGCGCTGTCCCCCATCCGCTCGGGGGCCAGCGCGCGCAGGGCGACCTCCGCCATCGGAGTGTCCGCGTTGGTCGCGGTCGACGGGGCGACGAGCACCAGCGGCCGGTCGCCCGGCGGCAACTCCGCGTCCCCCTCCGCCGGATCCCACACGAGGGGGCCCACCACGTACGCCCCGTCGGGCCAGTCAGGCCTGTGCGGCTCAAGGGCCGGCAGCGTCGCGACCAGCCGCGCATCCGGGCCCGGCTCACGGCCGGGAAGCCCGATGCCGCGGCGCGCCGCCTCCCGCTGGCGCCGACCGCTGCGCAGCTGCGGGCGGGTGGCCGCGCGCAGCAGCGCGTCGCGCAGCCGTCCCCGCACGCCCTCGCCGGGCGCGAGCCCGCTGCCCAGTGGAGGCAGGCCCCGCGACGGAATGTAGAGCGGATGCGGGATCAATTCCACCCACGGGACGCCGAGCAGTTCCGCCGCCATGCCGCCGGCCACCGTGATCGTGTCCGCCACCACCAGGTGCGGCCGCAGCGCGCGCACGTCGTCCACGATCAGCGCCGCCATGCGGGCCGCACGGGCGTGCAGTTTGGTGCCTTCGTCCGCATCGTCGTCGTCCACGACCGGCGCGAGCCCCCGCAGGAGCGCGAACTCCACCGACTCGGCTCGCGCCGAATCCGCCCACCGCCGCCCGGTCATGAGCACCGGGTGCGCCCCCGCCGCCGCCAGCCTGCGGCACAACTCCATGGCGGGGATCGCATGACCGGCCTCGGGCCCGGCGATCACGACGATGCGGACACCGCGGGCCGTGTACGCAGTGGTTTCCGACACCGGCTCACTCTAGCGGCACCGCGCCGGCCGATCGCACGCCGCGCACAGCACCGGGCCGCCGGCACCGCAGCTCACCGGCGCCTGTCGGCAGTCGGGTCGGAGGAGCCCGAGAACATCTTCACCAGCAGGTAGACGCCCGCGGCGATCACCGCGACGGTCACCAGCCAGAACAGACCCTTGAGGATCACGCCCAGCAGTACGAACAACAGCCATACCGCGATGATCCCCGCCAGCACCTTCCAGAACATCTTCCATCCACCTCTGCTCTTCCGGCACCGGAGACTCCACCGCTCCGGCGACCACGACTCCAGCATGCCCGCTCACGACCGCCCGTCGGTACTCCCCGCTGCCGGTCCGGGGGAAAGATCAGGGACTTCCCCGAGCATCGCGGCGCGGCACCGGGGCTCCCGCACCGGCGGGCGCCCCGGTCCACATCCGCGCCGACGCAATATGCTGGGAACGTCCGCCGGGCCCGGCCCGGGCCCGGCGTCACGACAGGAGCCGACAGCTGTGACCCGACGAACCTTCACCGCCCCGCGCCTCACCGCGCGCGACCTGGCGCAAATCGCCGTGTTCGCGGCGCTCATCGTCGCGTTGGGCCTGCCGGGCCAACTGTCGATCGGTTCCTCCGGGGTGCCCATCACCCTGCAATCGATGGGCATCATGCTCGCCGGCGCGATCCTCGGCGCCCGCAAGGGCACGCTCGCCGTCCTCGTCGTCTTCGTCCTGTCCATCGCCGGTCTTCCGGTGCTCGCCGGCGGGCGCACGGGCCTCACATCATTGTCGTCGCCCACCGCGGGGTTCCTCATCGGCTGGATCCCCGCCGCGTTCGTCATCGGCCTGCTCACCGCGCGGATGATGCCCCGATACCGTTTCTTCACCGGCTTCGCCATCAACATCTTCGGCGGAATCGCGGTGATGTACGCGTTCGGCATCGCCGGAATGCTGCTGCGCACCGACCTGGGTGTCGGCGGCGCACTGCTGGCCAACCTCACCTTCGTTCCGGGCGATGTCATCAAGGCCGCCGTCACCGCAGCGGTTGCGGCACAGGTGCACCGCGCATACCCGGGCGTCATCCCCACGCCCGCGCGCCGCCGCCCCGACCCCGCGCTCGCCGCGCACTGACACGCATGGGTGAGATCCGGTTCGACGGTGTCCACCACACCTTCGGCGAGCGCCCGGTGCTCCGCGGCATCGACGTCACACTGACCGAGCACCGCGTCGGCATCGTCGGCTGCAACGGCAGCGGCAAGTCCACGCTCGCCCGCATGATCAACGGGCTGCAATCCCCCACGCGCGGCCGGGTGCTGGTCGACGGGCTCGACACGGCACGCAAGGCTGCGGCCGTCCGGCGGCGCGTGGGGTTCGTCTTCACCGATCCGGACAACCAGATCGTCATGCCCACTGTCGCCGAAGACATCGCATTCTCCCTGCGGAGAAGCGGGCTGGACAAGCACGCGCGACGCCGGAAGGTCGACGAGGTCCTCGACGTGTTCGGCCTGCACGATCACGCAGACCACCCGTGCCATCTGCTTTCCGGCGGGCAGAAGCAGCTGCTGGCGCTCGCCGCCGTCCTCGTCACGGAACCCGACATCCTCGTCGCCGACGAGCCCACCACACTGCTCGACCTGCGCAACGCCCGCAGGTTCGCCGAGACCCTGGCCGGTCTCCGCCAGCAGGTCGTGGTAGTGACGCACCAGCTGGAGCTGCTCGCGGACTTCGACCGGGTGCTCGTCATCGACGAGGGGCGCGTCGTCGCCGACGACGCGCCCGCGCCCGCGCTGCGCCACTACCGAGGCCTGGTGGGATGAGCGCCCTCGGCGTCTACATCCCGGGCACGTCCGCGATGCACCGGCTGCCCGCCGGCGTCAAACTCACCGGCCTCGTCGTCCTCATCGTCGCCATGTCGGTTCTCGTGCGCCGCCCCTGGGAACTGCTCATCCCCGCCGCGGTCGTGGCCGCCGTCGCCGTCGTCGCGCGGATCGGCCTGCCCACCCTCGTGCGCCAAGTGCGTCCCGTGCTGTGGATGCTGCTCGTCATCGCGGTGTTCCAGCTCATCCTCACCGACTGGCGACGGACCGTCGTCATCTGCGGGGTGCTGTTGCTGTCGGTGGTCGGCGCCGCGCTCGTCACCCTCACCACCCGCGTGACCGACATGCTCGACCTGACCACGCGCATCGTGGGGCCGCTGCGCCGGTTCGGCGTGGACCCCGACCGGGTGGGGCTGGTGCTGGCCATGACCATCCGGTGCATCCCGCTGCTGGGCGAGCTGGCCACGTCGGTCTCCGAAGCGCGGCGGGCCCGGGGGCTCGGCTTCTCTCTCCGCGCATTCGCGGTGCCGGTGGTGGTGGGCGCGCTGCGCCGCGCGGACGCGCTCGGCGACGCGCTCATCGCGCGCAGCCTCGACGACCCGGCCGCTCCCGCGCACGGAGCCGACGAGAACGGCACGAGCCGCTAGAACGACGGCGGTCCCGGTTTCCGCGGCGGTGCACCGCCGCGGAAACCGGGACCGCCGTCGCAGCCGGGTCTACGAACCCGTCTTGTCCCCGGTCTTGCCCTGGCCGATCTCCCCCTGCATCGATGCGCGGATCTCCTGCAGGCGGCTGTGGCCGGCCATCTGCACCGAAGCCTGCTTGACCTCCTCCATCCGGCCCTGCACCGAACCCTTGGCGAGCTCGGTGGAGCCGAGGGCGGTCGCGTAGCGGCGTTCGATCTTGTCGCGCACCTCATCGAGCGACGGGGTGTTCCCGGGCGCGGAGAGTTCGGTCATCGAGCGCATGGAATCGCTGACCTGCTCCTGCATCTTCGCCTGCTCGAGCTGGCTGAGCAGCTTGGTGCGCTCGGCCACCTTCTCCTGCAGGCGCATCGCGTTCTGCTCCACGGCCTTCTTCGCGTTGGCCGCCGCGCCGAGCGCATTGTCATGCAGCGACTTGAGGTCCTCCACGTTCTGCTCGCTCGAGACGAGCTGCGCCGCGAACGACTCGGCGGCGTTCTCGTACTCGGTGGCCTTCGCCTCGTCCCCCGCACCGCGGGCCTGGTCCGCCATCGCCAGCGCCTGGCGGGCATTGCCCTGCAGCTTTTCCACCTGCTCCAGCTGGCGGTTGAGCTTCATCTCCAGCTGGCGCTGGTTGCCGATCACATTGGCGGCCTGCTGCGACAACGCCTGGTGCTGACGCTGCGCATCCTCGATTGCCTGCTGGATCTGCACCTTGGGGTCGGCGTTCTCGTCGATCTTGGCGTTGAACAACGCCATCAAATACTTCCAGCCCTTGACGAATGGGTTGGCCATCGCTTAGTCCCCGTCTCCTCTAGGTTCAGTGCCGCCGCCGTGCGCGGTGCCGACGGTGGTCGTGTGCAGCGCCGCATGCACGGCGGGCCGGGTACCCCGGGGTGCGGCCGCCGCCATGCGCGGCGCCGGCCACGCCGGACCCGGAATGTCCGGTGCCCAGCATATGCACAACACCCCGCCTGCGCGCTACGCCGCGAACACCGGCACGTCGATCTTGCCCTGCGGGATGACCATCCTCGGCGCCGCTGCGCCGACGGCGTCCGCGGCCGCGTCGGCGGTCACCGGGACCGGCGCGTCGCCGGACATCGACACGCTCACCTCGAACAGCACATCGGAGATCGGCACGTCGAGCGCTTTGCAGATGGCGGCGAGCAGCTCGCTCGAAGCCTCCTTGCGGCCTCGCTCGACCTCGGAAAGGTAGCCCAGGCTGACCTGCGCGGACGTGGAGACCTCGCGCAGTGTGCGGCTTTGAGTCGTACGCCGACGGCGCAGACTGTCGCCGATGGCCTCACGCAACAGCAGTGTCATCTCGCCCTCCACTCTGGACCCTTTCACCTACTACAACGCATCCGCCGCGCCTTCCGTTCCCGCCGGCGGTCCGCCGGCGGTTCCGGGGGACGGGCCCGTCACCGCCTCGAGCAACGCCGCCAGCGCCTCGGCGACCGCCGCCCGCCGGATCTGCCACCGCGTGCCGTGCAGCCGGAGGCGCACCACGTTACTCGCCCCCCGGCCGGCGAGGCCCAGGAACACGGTGCCCGCCGGGTGTCCGTCCTGCTCCGCCGGACCCGCCACCCCGGTGAGGCCCATCCCCCAATCCGCGCCGCACGTGTCCCTCGCCCCCTCCGCCAGGGCCGCCGCGGCCTCACGCGAGACCGGTCCATGCGCGTCCAGCACCGGCCACGGCACCCCCGCAAGCCGCTCCTTGAGCTCCGTGGCATACACGATCAGCCCGCCGCGCAGGACCAGGCTCGCGCCGGGGACACCCGCGATCGTGGCCGCCGCCAGGCCCGCCGTGAGCGACTCCGCGGTCGCCACCGTCTCACCGCGCCCGGTGAGCGCCCGCACCAGCCCCGACGCCACAGTGCCGGGCACGAGCGGGTCTGCGGCAGGATCGCCCGTCACGACGCTGCCACGTCCTCGTCCTCGTGCCCCTCGCCGGGAGCCGCGGCGGCGGCGCCCGCCGTCCCGGGGTCCCCCGCTGGTCGTTCTGCAGCGCCGGCGCCGCCCGATCCGGCATGCGCCGCCCGCCCGCCGCGACGCAGCCGGACGGCCTGCACCACGTAGTCGATGCCCGTCGCCAGCGTCAGCGCCACCGCAATCCAGATGAGCGCCAGCAGGTACGGTTCCGCTGCCGCGGGGAGCGGAAGCAGGTAGAGGAAGATCGCGGCCACCTGCACGAGCGTCTTGAGCTTGCCGCCGCGGCTGGCCGGAATCACCCCGTGCCGGATGACGATGAACCGCAGCAGGGTCACCCCGAGCTCGCGTACCGCGATGAGCCCGGTGATCCACCAGCTGATGTCTCCGAGCGCCGACAGCCCCACCAGGGCTGCACCGATGAGGGCCTTGTCCGCGATCGGGTCCGCGATCTTGCCGAAATCCGTGATCAGCCCGCGCCGCCGTGCCACCTCGCCGTCGATACGGTCGGTGAGCGCGGCGATCGCGAACACCGCGGCCGCACCGATCCGCGCGGCGGTGTCATGCCCGTCGCCCAGGAACAGCACGACGAGGAACACCGGCACCAGCAGGATGCGCAGAACGGTCAGGATGTTGGCGAGGTTGACCACGGGCACGTCCGGGCGTGCGCCGGCCGGGACCGACACGCCGCCCGGACGCGGCGCCGGGGGCCGGGGCTGCGCCGCGTCGTCGGCCGTCATCCCGCGGCTCCCCGCACAACGCATGACCCGAACGGAATCGGGGGGTGGCGACGCGTCATCGGCAGCAGAACGGGCACGTCTCAGAGCCTATCGGGTGGGCCGGTCGCTACGCTGAGTGCATGACCACCAGTCGGCAGTTCCGCCGCGACGCCGGTGCACCCCCCGCCGCCGGGGGGTCCGCCGCGACGGCCGCGCAGGCCGGACGCCTGCATGTACGGCGCGCGGGCACGGCGGACGTCCCCGGCATCAAGCGGCTGGTCGACTACTACGCGGGCCGCATCCTGCTGGAGAAGAATCTCGTCACGCTGTACGAAAGCGTCCAGGAGTTCTGGGTGGTCGAGCACGACGGGGCCCTGGTGGGCTGCGGCGCGTTGCACGCGATGTGGTCGGACCTGGGCGAGGTGCGCACCGTGGCCGTCGACCCCGCGGTCACGGGCATGGGCGCGGGCCACCTGCTGATGGTGCGGCTGCTCGACACAGCGCGGGAACTGGGCCTGACCAAGGTCTTCGTCCTCACCTTCGAGGTCGACTTCTTCCGTCGCCACGGCTTCGAAGTGATCGAGGGGACCCCGGTGACGGCCGAGGTCTACGAGGAGATGTGCCGCTCCTACGACACGGGCGTCGCCGAGTTCCTCGATCTGAGCTTCGTCAAACCGAACACCCTCGGCAACACCCGCATGCTGGCCACCCTGTCCTGAGCTCCCGCCCCGGGGCCGGGGCCGCCCGGCGCGCACAGGGGCGTTCCCCCGAGGCGCAGGAGCAGCGCCCGGCCCTGCTCAACGCCCGGTGCCGTCGCCGTCCGGGTCCGGCGCGGCCTTGCCGGAACTGTTCGTAGCGGTCGGCCCGTCGACGGCGTCGGATCCGGTTCCCGGCGCCGGGTCCGCGGAGGCCGCCCCGGCGGCGGCCTGGTCCTGCCCACCACCGCGACGCGACTTGAGCAGGCTCGCCACGGTGGCGACGAGCAGCGTCGCCGCGATCACCCCGAGCGAGAGTCCGGTGGAGATCTCCGGCACGTGCACCGGCTCGCCGCCGTTGATGAACGGAAGCGTGTTCTCGTGCAGCGCGTGCAGGATCAGCTTGACGGCGATGAACGCCAGGATCACCGACAGACCGTGCGAGAGGTACACCAACCGGTCGAGCAGGCCGCCGAGCAGGAAGAACAACTGCCGCAGACCCATCAAGGCCAGCGCGTTCGCGGTGAACACCAGGTAGGGCTCCTGGGTGAGCCCGAAGATCGCGGGAATCGAGTCCAGAGCGAACAGCACGTCGGTCACACCGATGACGACCAGCGCCCCCAGCAGCGGCGTCGCCATCCGGTGCCCGTCCACCTTGGTCACCAGGCGATCGCCGTGGAATTCGGTGGTGGTGGGCAGCACCTTGCGGACCATCCGCATCACGCGGCCGCCGTCCGCGTCGCCGTCGTCCTCGGCCTCTTCGCCGGCGAGCGACTCGCGCATGAGCTTGAGCGCCGTGTAGAGCAGGATTGCGCCGAAGATGTAGAACACCCAGGCGTAGGCGTTGATCGCGGCCGCGCCGAGCACGATGAACACCCCGCGCAGGACCAGCGCGATGGCGATGCCCAGCAGAAGAGCCTTCTGCTGGAGCTCACGCGGCACGGCGAACTTGGCGAAGATGATGACGAACACGAAGAGGTTGTCCACCGACAACGCCTTCTCCGTCACATAGCCGGCGAAGAACTCCCCGCCGTAGGTTCCGCCCCACACCCACCAGACCACGAGACCGAACACGCAGGCCGCTGCGATGTAGACCAGGGACCAGGTCGCAGATTCACGCAGGCTCGGTGCGTGCGGGGTGCGGACATGCGAGTAGAAATCGAACACGAACACGCCGATGACGGCGATGATCGTGATACCCCAGACGAGCATGGAAACGTCCACGTCGATAGACCTCCGGTAATCCGTACAAGACTGCCGGAGGTCTCTCCCACCGCCGCGGCTCTGGGCTGCGGCGACCGATCACGCCGGTCCGCGTCCTGCGGCACGTGGGTGCCGAGGGTTGCGAACGTGCTGACGACATGGTCGCGGGTGCGGGGATACTCCCCTCCATCGGCTTCCGATCCTACAGGGTCCGTCGGCGACGGCGCGCACCACGGCGGCGGCCGGCGCCCCTGCTCAGTGCACCCCTTCGTGCACCGGTTCCTCCGCGGGTTCGGGGCCGCCACCCTTGATCGACCACAGCAGACCGTCGAGCTCGTCGGGCTTGACCAGCACCTCGCGCGCCTTCGACCCTTCGCTGGGGCCCACCACGCCGCGCGTCTCCATCAGGTCCATCAGACGCCCCGCCTTGGCGAACCCCACGCGCAGCTTGCGCTGCAGCATCGAGGTGGAGCCGAACTGGCTGGTGACGACCAGCTCCACCGCCTGGACGAAAGCGTCGAGGTCGTCGCCGATGTCGGGGTCGACGTCCTTTTTCTCGCCCGCCTTAGCGGCCGTGACGCCCTCGGTGTAGTCCGGCTCGGCCTGGTTCTTGGTGAAGTCGACGACAGCCTGGATCTCCTCGTCGGTGATGAAGGCTCCCTGCTGGCGCGTCGGCTTCCCCGCCCCCATGGGCAGGAACAGCGAATCGCCCATGCCGATGAGCTTCTCGGCGCCGGGCTGGTCCAGGATCACGCGCGAATCCGTCAGCGACGACGTACCGAACGCCAGCCGCGAGGGCACGTTGGTCTTGATGAGACCGGTCACCACGTCCACCGAGGGGCGCTGCGTGGCCAGCACCAGGTGGATTCCCGCGGCGCGCGCCTTCTGCGTGATCCGGACGATCGCATCCTCGACATCGCGCGGCGCCGTCATCATCAGGTCCGCCAGCTCGTCGACGATCGCCACGATGTACGGGTACGGCCGGTAGACGCGCTCGGACCCGAGCGGCGTGGTGATCTCGCCGCTGCGGACCTTCTTGTTGAAGTCGTCGATGTGCCGCACCCGGCTCGCCTGCATGTCCTGGTAGCGCTGCTCCATCTCCTCGACCAGCCACGCGAGCGCGGCGGCGGCCTTCTTGGGCTGCGTGATGATGGGGGTGATCAGGTGGGGCACCCCCTCGTACGGAGTGAGCTCCACCATCTTCGGGTCGATGAGGATCAGCCGCACGTCCTCGGGCCGTGCCCGCGCGAGCAGAGAGACCAGCATCGAGTTGACGAAGCTCGACTTGCCCGAGCCGGTGGCGCCCGCGACCAGCAGGTGCGGCATCTTCGCGAGGTTCGCGCTGATGTAGTTGCCCTCGATGTCCTTGCCCAGGCCGATCACCAGCGGATGCCGGTCCTTGCGGGTGGAGGGGGCCGCCAGCACGTCGGAAAGCCGCACGATCTCGCGGTCGGCGTTGGGCACCTCGATGCCCACCGCCGACTTGCCGGGGATCGGCGCGAGCAGCCGCACGTTGTCGGTGGCCGCCGCGTAGGCGATGTTGCGGTGCAGGGCGGTGATCTTCTCGACTTTCACGCCGGGGCCCAGCTCCACCTCGTACCGGGTGACCGTGGGCCCGCGGGTGAAACCGGTGACGGCGGCGTCGATCTTGAACTGCTCGAGCACGCCGTCGATCGCCTCGATCATCGCGTCGTTGGCCTTGCTGTGCACCGTGGGCGGGTCGCCCGCGATGAGCAGGTTGGCCGGGGGCAGCACATAGTTCTCGTCGCCTTCGCGGGGCGGGTCGGGGATCAGCGGGCCGTCGTCGTCCGCGTCGTCCGTCTCCGCGGCCGGCTGCGGCGCCGGTGCGGGCGTCGGCGGGGACGTGCCCGCGGCGGTGCCGCAGCAGCCTGCGCCGCCGCGCCGCGGCGCGCCCGCGGCCCGTGTCGCCGGCGGTGTCGAGCTTGAGGGTCGGCTGTTCGTCGTCGTGGGCGTGGGCCTCGTCCGCCGGGCCGCCCCCGTCCTCGGATTCGTCGAGCGGGTAGTTGTCGTAAGGCGACCGGTCGTACGGGGACGGGCCGTCGTCGTAGTCGTCGAACTCGCCATCGTCGTCCGGGCCGTAGCGGCCCCTGCGGCCGCCGGCCAGCGCGGCCGCGCCCGACAAGGCCTCGCGCACCGTGAGGCCCGCGATCAGCAACGCGCCGAAGACACCGATGATCACCAGCAGCGGGATCGACAACCACGCCGTGAGCCCCGTGGTGAGCGGGCCGCCGGCAGCGAACCCCGCATACCCGGCCGCAGCGGCGCGCCCCGCCGCATCGGCGGGCATCCCCGCAGCGACATGCCAGATACCCAGGACGGCCCCGGCGATGAGGATCGAACCGATGACCAGACGCGGACGCGCATCGGGGCGCGGCTCGGAGCGCATCAGCGCCACGGAGGCGCCGACGAGGATCACCGGCAGCAGCACCGCACCGGTGCCGATGACGTACCGGACCCCGGCGTCGACCCACTCCCCCACCGGACCGCCCGCGTCGATCCACGACGCCGCAGCGACCACCAGGGCCGCGGCGATGAGCGCGAGCGCGATGCCGTCGCGCCGATGTCCGGCGTCGATATCTTTGGCACGGCTCGCCGCGCGGGTGGTGGCGCCCACTCCGCGCGCCGTCGCCGACCACACCGAGCCGGCGGCCCTGCGCACCGCTCCGCCCGAGCCCTTCCGCGGGGCACCGCGGGAAGCGCCGCCGCGCGCGCCGGACCCGGACTTCGCCCGGCCCGTCGACGGACGGGAGGACGAACGCCCCGACGGCCGGGACCCCGACGCGCGGGCGCCGGAGGCCCGACCCTTCGCGCCGCCCGAGCGAGACGCCGGCCGCGTCGCATTGCGCGCGCCGGTCGACTTCTTTGCGGGGCTCGAGGTGCTCGACTTTCCTGCCATGCCACTCAGGCTAGTCGCAGAGGCCCCACGACACCCATCCGCAACACGGCCGGGGACGGATCCCACTGCCGCGCCGCGCCCGCCGCGACAGGCACGGCGGGCGCCTCCCCTGCGTATCGGCGCAGGTCAGAGCTGACTGACGGCGACCACGTTGGGGACGATCATCGGCCGGCGGCGGTACTTCTCCGCCACCCAACGGCCCACCACGCGCCGGACCGCCTGCGCGATGCGGTGCGTGTCCGTGATGGACTCCGCCGCGAGGTTGCCCAGCTCGGCTTCGACCAGCTTGACCGCCTCTGCAAGGGCATGCGGGTCATCGGAGAAGCCACGGCCCGAAAGCTGCGGGGTGCTCACGGCGCGGCCTGTGTCGCGGTCGACGACGACCGAGATCGAGATGAACCCGCCCTCGCCGAGCACAAGGCGGTCCGAAAGCGTGGATTCGCCCACATCGCCCACAGACAGCCCGTCGACGTAGACGTGCCCCACCGGCACCTGGCCGGTGATCGTCGCCGAACCGTCCACCAGGTCGACGACCACGCCGTCCTCGGCGAGCACGATCCGGTCCTCCGGCACGCCCGTCGCGGCCGCCAGGGCCGCGTTGGCCCGCAGGTGCCGCCACTCGCCGTGCACCGGCATGGCGTTGCGCGGCCGCACCGCGTTGTACAGGTACAGCAGCTCGCCGGCGGACGCGTGCCCCGAGACGTGCACCTTGGCGTTCTGCTGCGTCACCACCGTGGCGCCCCGCTTGGCCAGACCGTTGACCACCGTGAACACGGAGTTCTCATTGCCGGGGATCAGCGAGGACGCGAGCACGACCAGGTCCTCGCCGCGCACGTTGATCTGGCGGTGATCGCCGCGCGCCATCCGGGACAGCGCCGAGAAGGGCTCGCCCTGCGAACCGGTGGAGATCAGCACGAGCTTGTCGTCCGGCAGGCTCGCCGCGGTGTCGATGTCCACCTCGATGCCGTGCGGCACCGTGAGATAGCCGAGTTCCTCGGCGATGGCCATGTTGCGCACCATCGACCTGCCGACGAAGCAGATGCGCCGCCCGTACCGGTGGGCGACGTCCACCACCTGCTGGATGCGGTGCACGTGGCTCGCGAACGACGCGACGATGACGCGCTGGCGCGCCTTGCCGATCACCGTGTCGAGTGCGCCGCCGATGTCGCGTTCCGGCATGACGAAGCCGGGCACCTCGGCGTTGGTGGAGTCCACCAGGAACAGGTCCACGCCCTCGTCGCCGAGCCGTGAGAATCCGCCGAGATCCGTCAGGCGCCCGTCGAGCGGCAGCTGATCGAGCTTGATGTCCCCGGTGTGCAGCACGCGGCCCGCCGGAGTGTCGATCGCGACGGCGATGGCGTCGGGGATCGAATGGTTGACGGCGAACCGGCAGCGGAAATTGCCGTGCGTGGTCTCCTCGCCCTCGCTGATGAGCACCAGGTTGGGGTGCTGGGCGGTGCTCCCGGCACTTGGCCGACACCAGCGCGAGGGTGAACTGCGCGCCGACGATGGGGATGTCCTCGCGCAGGCGCAGCAGGAACGGGATTGCGCCGATGTGGTCCTCATGCCCGTGCGTGAGGATGATCGCCTCGATGTCGTCCGCGCGATCCTCGATGTAGGAGAAGTCCGGCAGGATCAGGTCCACACCCGGCTGCGCGTCCTCGGGGAAGAGCACGCCGCAGTCGACGATGAGCAGCTTGCCGCGATACTCGAACACCGTCATGTTGCGGCCGATCTCCCCGATGCCGCCGAGCGCGACGATGCGCAGCCCGTTCTTCGGCAGCTTCGGCGGCGAGCCCAGCCGGGTGGCCGGCGCCGTGCCGATCGCGCCCCGCGGGCCGTCGGCCTTGGCCTGCGGGCGCCCCGGAGCGCGGCCCTGCGGCTTACGTGACGGGCCGCCTCTTCCCCTGCCCTTTCCACCGGCGTTGGCAGGCTTGTTTCCGCCGCCGTTCCTGCCGCTCATGCCAGCACCCCCGCTGCGCGCATATCCGCCTCCAATGCCTCGATTTGCGGTGGTGTGGGGGGGATCTGAGGGAGACGCGGCTCCCCCACGTCGATGCCCAGCAGTCGCAGGCCCGCCTTGGACGCCGATACGCCGCCGAGGGCGCTCACGGCGTGCACCAGCGGAAGCAATGACGCGTTGATCTCCCGTGCGCGGGCCAGGTCGCCCGCGCGCACCGCGTTGTGCAGGTCTCGCAGCCGGCCCGCCGCCAGATGCCCGATGACGCTCACCATCCCCACCGCGCCCACCGCCAGCCAGGGCAGGTTGAGCGGGTCGTCGCCCGAATAGAACGACAGCGGCGTGTTCGCGATCAGGTCGGCACCCGCGTTGAGATCGCCCTTGGCGTCCTTGACCGCGAGGATCTGCGGGTGCTCCGCCAGCAGCCGGAGCGTGTCCGATTCGATGGGCACGACCGACCGCGGCGGGATGTCGTAGAGCATGATCGGCAGGTCGGTGGCGTCGGCCACCGCCATGAAGTGTTCGTACAGTCCGCGCTGCGGCGGCCGCGAGTAGTACGGCGTGACCACCAGCAGCCCGTGCGCGCCGGCCGATGCCGCATCGCGGGCCAGCTCCACGCTGTGCGCGGTGTCGTAGCTGCCGGCCCCCGCCACGACGCGCGCCTGGTCCCCCACCTCGGACAGGACCACGTCGAGCAGCTGCATCTTCTCGGCCTCCGTGGTGGTGGGCGACTCGCCCGTGGTCCCCGCCAGCACGAGGCCGTCGCAACCGCTGTCGACGAGGTGCCGCGCCAGCCGTGAGCCCGCCTTGAGGTCCAGCGTGCCGTCCGCGGCGAAGGGGGTGACCATGGCGGTCAGAACCGTGCCGAACCGGGCCTCGGCGGCGCGCGACGCGCTAGCAGTGCTCATGGCCGTCAACGCTACCCGGTCCGCCTACGGCGAGAGCAGGCACACGCCGCGCGCGATGCTCACCCCTCGAGCACGAAGGGGCTCGTGGCGACTTCCGTGCCGTCGGGCAGTGTGGAAATGTCGAAATCACCGAAGACGGTCGGCGCCATCGCGGTGAGCTGCCGCAGGCATTCGATGGCCAGCTGGCGCATCTCCACGTCGGCGTGCTCGGTGGCGCGCATGGCGATGAAGTGCCGCCAGCTCCGCAGGTTGCCGGTCACCACCAGCCTGGTCTCGGTGGCGTTCGGCAGCACCGAGCGCGCCGCCTGCCGCGCCTGCTTGCGCCGCAGGATGGCGTTGGGGACGTCCGCGAAGCGCTCCTCCAGCGCGTCGAGCAGTTCCGCGTACGCCGCCCGGCTCGCCTCCGTCGCACGCAGGAAGATCGCCTCGAGCTCCGGGTCGTCCCGGATGGCGGGCGGGGGCACCACGTTGGCGTCGTGCTCGGGCACGTATCGCTGCGAGAGCTGGGAGAACGAGAAATGCCGGTGCCGGATCAGCTCGTGCGTGCACGAACGCGACAGTCCGGTGATGTAGAAGCCGGCGGACGCGTGCTCGAACACCGACAGGTGGCCGACCTCGAGGATGTGCCGCAGGTAGCCGGCGTTGGTGGCCGTCCGCGGGTTCGGCTTGTCCCACGTCTCGTAGCAGGCGCGGCCCGCGAACTCCGCGAGCGCCTCGCCGCCGTCTGCATCGGTCTCCCACGGCACACCGGCGGGCGCGAAGAAGTCCGTCTTCGAGATCAGTTGGACGCTCAGCGGAACGGTTCGGGGCACGTGTCCTCCTCACGGGATCGGAGCCCAGCCTATCGGCGTGCACGCCGGGCACCGCACGCCCCCGGCGCGTTCGGCGCACGTGATCGGACGATTGTTGGCATGATGGGCGGCGGCCGCGGGCGGAGGGTCCCCGGCCGGTGCACGGTGCCGCCGCTCCGCAGCGGCGCCGGACGCGCGACACACGACGAAAGCAGGGGACGACCATGGCAGTCACGGGCCACTCCGAGATCGAGATCGCCGCCACACCGGCCGAGGTGATGAACGCCATCGCCGACGTCGAGGCACTGCCCACGTGGTCGTCGTCGCACAAATCGGTCACCGTCGAGGAGCGCTACGACGACGGCCGGCCCAAGCGCGTGCGCAGCACCATGAACGTGATGGGCATCAACGACGAGCAGGTGGCCGAGTACTCTTGGAACGGCGACGTATCCGTCTCCTGGTCGCTGGTCGAGAGTTCTCAGCAGAAGTCCCAGGAGGGCAAGTACGTCCTCGAGGCCGCCGGCGGGGGCACGAAGGCCGTCTTCGACCTCGCGGTGGAGACCAAGATCGCGATCCCCGGGTTCATCGTGAAGAAGGCGCAGAAATCCGGCGTGGAGACCGCCACCAAGGGCCTCAAGAAGTTCGTCGAGAAGGGCTGAGAAGCGCTGAACCGGCGCACTCCCCCGCTGGCGGCCGCTACCCGTCCATGAGCTGCGCGGCGACGGTGGCGCCCAGTTCCCAGCAGGCGTCGAGATCGTCCTTGCCGGGCTTCGCCGAGCACACCACGTACCCGGCCGCCTTGGTCCAGCCCATGCCTGCGGTGATGCGGTCCACCGCGGACTCGGCGCCCTCGGTTCCCTCGTTGCCGTGCACGTACAGCCCGTACGGCCGCCCGCGCGTGGAGTCCAGGCACGGGTAGTAGCAGGTGTCGAAGGCATGCTTGAGAGCGCCGCTGATGTAGCCGAGGTTCGCGGGCGTCCCCAGCAGGTAGCCGTCGGCGGCGAGCATGTCGGAGGGGGTCACGGCCAGCGCGGCCCGCCGCACCACCTCGACCCCCTCGATCTCCGGGTCGGTGGCGCCGCTGATCACCGCCTCGAACATCGCCTGCATGAACGGGGACGGGGTGTGGTGCACCACCAGCAGCGTCGAGCTCATGGCCTCACCCTAGTGGTGGACCGCCGGGAGTGCGCATGCCTACGGAATCGGGGTGCAACCGTGGGCATGCGCACACTGCCGAGGCCGCCCCGCGGAGCTCATGCTCAACCTTGGGAGCGTTCCGGGGGCCCGGCGGATTCGCCGGTGGCGTCCGCCTTGCGCTGCAGCCCCTCGAGCGCCACGGCCCGCTTCATAATCTCGCGCGCGCGCTTGCGGTCGCCGGCCACGTCGTAGGCGCGCGCCAGCCGGTAGTTGCTGCGCCAGTCGTCCGGGTCCGCCTCCCATTCGCTCTTGACCTGCGCGAACAGCGCGTCGGCGGCGTCCCGCTCGAACCGCCCGGACGGCCGCCGCGGCAGGTCGTCGGTGTCGAGCTCCCGGCCCTCCTCGGCAATCCGGTGCGCCAGGCGATCGTGCGCGAAGGCGGAGCGCAGCGTGGAGTAGATCATCCATACACCCAGCAGCGGCAGGATGAGCACCGCCACGCCCAGCACGACCATGCCCGCGCCGCCGTCGCTGATCAGCTCCACCGCGCGCCGGCCCAGCACGAAGAAATAGACGGCGAGCGCCACTACGATGACCGCGATGGCGGACTTGACCTTCACCGCCGCACCTCCATCACCGGCCGCGCCCGCCTCACAGGTCCAGCAGGTTCTCGAGGCCCACGGTGAGCCCCGGACGCGACTGCGCCCGCCGCACGCCCAGCAGCACGCCGGGGGCGAACGATCCGCGGTCGATCGAGTCGTGCCGGATGGTCAGCGTCTCGCCCTCTGTGCCCAGGAGCACCTCCTGGTGCGCCACCAGGCCCGCCAGGCGCACCGAGTGCACCCGCACCCCGTCGACGTCCGCGCCGCGCGCGCCCTCGCGCTCTTGACTCGTCGCGTCGGGCGACCGCGCGGGCAGTCCCGCCGCGCGACGGGACTCCGCCACCAGCCGCGCCGTGCGGTCCGCGGTGCCGGAGGGGGCGTCGGCCTTGTGCGGGTGATGCAGCTCGATGACCTCGACCGAATCGTAGAACCGCGCCGCCCGCTGCGCGAAGAGCATCGACAGCACCGCACCGATGGCGAAGTTGGGGGCGATGAGCACGCTCACCTGCGGCGCGTCCGCCAGCCATCCGCGAACCCGCTCCAGGCGCTCCTCGTCGAAGCCGGTGGTGCCCACCACCGCATGGATGCCGTGGGCCACCGCGAACTCGAGGGTGCCCATCACCACGTCCGGATGGGTGAAGTCCACGATGACCTCGGCGCCGGCGTCCACCAGCGCCTCGAGCGCGTCGTCCTTGTCGATGCGCGCCACGAGCTCCAGGTCGTCCGTCTTGTCGACGGCGTGGCAGATCGCCTGACCCACCCGTCCGTCCGAGCCCACTACGCCGACGCGAATTGCCACGTGTCCACCCTTTCCGTGCCCGGAGGTCCGGGCCGTGCCTCGATCACCACCTGCGTGGCCGCCGATCCCCCGACGAGCCTACGCAGTGCCCGCACGCCGCATGCACGCCCCTGCCGCATGCAGGCGGGGGCGTCGCCGCGGGCGCCTCATGGCGCCGGCGCCGTCCCGAGCACGTCGGTCAGCGCGGCGGGCAGTTCCGCCGCATCGGCGAACGGGCCCACCACCACCGCGCTGCGCGGCCGGCCCAGCAGATCCCGGGCGACGGACCGCACGTCCTCGCGGGTGACGGCCGCGATCCTGTCGAGGCTCTCCGACAGCGGGGTGTGCTGACCGCGGGCCAGCTCGGCCGCTCCGAGCCGGTTCATCCGCGCGCCGGAATCCTCCAGCCCCAGCACCATGCCGCCGCGCAGGGCGCCGCGGCTGCGCGCGCACTCGTCCTCGCTGAGCCCGTCGCGGCCGACGGATTCGAGGATCCGGTGCACCTGCACCGCGACCTCGGCGAGGTTGTCCGGCCGGCACCCGGCGTACACCGAGAACACCCCGGCGTCCGCATAGGTCTCGATGCCCGAATACACCGAATACGCCAGGCCGCGGGACTCCCGGATCTCCTGGAAGAGCCGCGAACTCAGCCCGCCGCCGACGGCGTGGTTGAGCACGGCGAGCGGCCACCGCAGCTCCGCCTCGCTGCGGCCGAAGGTGGGGATGCCGATGGCCAGGTGCACCTGCTCGCCGTCGTGCGGATGGACGACGAGTCTTCCGCCGTCCGCCACCGCGGCGCGACCCGACCGGATCGGCGCCGGGGCCGCAGCCTCCGCCGCGTCCCCGCCGGTGGCCGCCAGAGCGCGGCGGACGACGTCGTCGTGGTCGATACTCCCGGCGACGGCCAGCACCATCGACTGCGGCCGGTACCGCCCGCGGTGGAAGGCGCGGATCCGCTCCGCGGTCATCGATTCGATCGATCCGGCCGAGCCGATGACCGGCCGGGCCAGCGGGTGCCCGCCCAGGACAGCCTCCACGAGCAGGTCGCCGACGAGGTCCTCCGGATCGTCCTCGCGCATCGCGATCTCCTCGAGCACCACCTCGCGCTCGAGGTCGACGTCCGCCGGGGCGCAGGCGCCGCGCAGCGCGACGTCGGCGACGACGTCGATCGCCAGCGCGGCGTCCTCGTCCAGCACGTGGGCGTAAAAGCAGGTGTACTCCTTGGTGGTGAACGCGTTGAGCTCTCCGCCGACGGCGTCCATCTCCACCGCGACCGACTGCGCGGTGCGCGTCGGCGTCCGCTTGAACAACAGGTGCTCGAGGAAGTGGGCCGCGCCCGCCTCGTCCGGCCCTTCGTCGCGCGAGCCGACCCCCACCCACAGTCCCACCGCCGCGGAGCGGACGCCGGGCAACCGCTCGGTGACCACGCGCATGCCGGACGGCAGGACGGTCCGCCGAACGCCCTGAGGGGCCTCCCGGTCTTCGCCTGGGAGGCCCCTCAGGGCGTCTGTCGTCGTGCTACTCAGCGGAGGCCTCCGCCGTTGCCGCGTCGGCCGGCTGATCGGCGTCGTTCTCGTCCACGGGGACGAGGCTGATCTTGCCGCGGTTATCGATGTCGGCGATCTCCACGCGGATCTTGGTGCCCACGTTCACGACGTCCTCGACCTTGTTCACGCGCTTGCCCTGGCCGAGCTTGGAGATGTGCACCAGGCCGTCGCGCCCCGGCAGCAGCGAGACGAACGCGCCGAACGCGGTGGTCTTCACCACCGTGCCGAGGAAGCGCTCGCCCACCTTGGGCAGCTGCGGGTTGGCGATGGCGTTGATCTTGTCGATCGCCGCCTCCGCGGACGGGCCGTCCGCGGCGCCCACGTACACCGTGCCGTCGTCCTCGATGGAGATGTTGGCGCCGGTCTCCTCGGTGATCGAGTTGATCATCTTGCCCTTGGGCCCGATCACCTCGCCGATCTTGTCCACCGGGACCTTGACCGTGGTGACGCGCGGCGCGTACGGGCTCATCTCGTCCGGGCCGTCGATGGCCTCGGCCATGACGTCCAGGATGGTCAGGCGCGCGTCCTTGGCCTGGGTCAGCGCACCCGCCAGCACCTGCGACGGGATGCCGTCGAGCTTGGTGTCCAGCTGCAGGGCGGTGACGAAGTCCTTGGTGCCGGCGACCTTGAAGTCCATGTCGCCGAAGGCGTCCTCGGCGCCGAGGATGTCGGTGAGCGCCACGTAGCGGGTCTCGCCGTCCACCTCGTCGGACACCAGGCCCATCGCGATGCCCGCGACCGGCGCCTTCAGCGGCACGCCCGCGTTGAACAGGCCGAGCGTGGACGCGCACACCGAGCCCATGGACGTCGACCCGTTGGACCCGAGCGCCTCGGAGACCTGGCGGATGGCGTAGGGGAACTCCTCGACGCTGGGCAGCACCGGGATCAGCGCCCGCTCGGCGAGCGCGCCGTGGCCGATCTCGCGGCGCTTGGGCGAACCGACGCGTCCGGTCTCACCGGTGGAGTACGGCGGGAAGTTGTAGTGGTGCATGTAACGCTTGGACTTCTCCGGCCCCAGCGAGTCGATCTGTTGGGCCATTTTGACCATGTCCAGCGTCGTGACGCCCATGATCTGCGTCTCGCCGCGCTCGAACAGCGCGCTGCCGTGCGCCCGCGGCACCACGGCCACCTCGGCGGACAGCGAGCGGATGTCGGTGATGCCGCGGCCGTCGATGCGGAAGTGGTCGGTGATGATCCGGCGGCGCACCAGCTGCTTGGTGAGCGACCGGAACGCGGCGCCGATCTCCTTCTCGCGGCCCTCGAACTGCGGGCCGACGGCCTCGAGCAGCTCCGCCTTGATCTCGTCGGTGCGGTCGTCGCGCTCCTGCTTGCCGGCGATGGTCAGCGCCTGCGACAGCTTGTCCGCCGCGGCGGCCTCCACTGCCGCGAAGACATCGTCCTGGTAGGCGGGGAACAGCGGGTAGTCGCCGGTGGGCTTGGCCGCCGACGCCGCGAGCTCCTGCTGGGCGCGGCACAGCTCGGCGATGAACGGCTTGGCCGCCTCGAGCCCCTGGGCGACGACCGCCTCGTTGGGGGCCTGGGCGCCCGCATCGATCTGGCTGATCGCGTGGTCGCTGGCGCCGGCCTCGACCATCATGATGGCGACGTCCGCCGGGGTGGACCCGCTGGCGGGCGTGACGATGCGGCCCGCGACCACCATGTTGAACACGGAGTTCTCGAGCTGCTCGACGGTGGGGAACGCGACCCACTGTCCGGCCGGGTTGGCCTCGGAGGTGACGAGCGCGACGCGCACGCCGCCCACCGGGCCGGAGAACGGCAGGCCCGCGATCTGCGTCGACGCGGACGCCGCGTTGATGGCGACCACGTCGTACTGATCCTGCGGGTTCAGGCTCATCACCGTGATGACGACCTGGATCTCGTTGCGCAGGCCCTCGGTGAAGGTGGGGCGCAGCGGGCGGTCGATCAGACGGCAGGTGAGGATCGCGTCCGTGGACGGGCGGCCCTCGCGGCGGAAGAACGACCCGGGGATGCGGCCCGCGGCATACATCCGCTCCTCGACGTCCACGGTGAGCGGGAAGAAGTCGAGGTTGTCCTTGGGCTGCTTGGAGGCCGTGGTGGCCGACAGCAGCATCGTCTCCTCGTCCAGGTATGCCACGACCGAGCCGGCGGCCTGCTTGGCCAGCCGGCCCGTCTCGAAGCGGATGGTGCGGGTGCCGAAGGACCCGTTGTCGATGACGGCGGTCGCCTCGTACACGCCTTCATCGAGGTAATCGTTTTCGCTCATGAACTCTCTTCTCGTGTGGTGCCCACCCGCCGGCTCTGTGCGTGCGGTGGACAGGATGCTGCGCTTGCGCCGCCGGACGCCGCGTGCCGGATGCGGTACGTCGGATCCCGTGCACCCGGTGCGGTCGGAGCGGAGGTCGTCGATCGAAGCCGTCGGAGCCGGTGCTGCGCGCATTCCGGCACGGTGGGCAGCGGATGCCCGGCCCGTGCCCGGCGCGATGCAACGCGTCCGGCGGCCACTACCGAGGACCAGCCGCACGCACACGGGTGGATCCGGCGAACCGGAATGCCGGTGTCCGCCGCGCCGTGGGGATTCCACCCCCCGGCGGGCAACCGCCGCCGTCCGCTCCCCGCGGGGACCGTGCGGCCGGGCTGCCTGGTCGGCGACAGCGCTGGTGGCCAGTACTGGGTCGATGAAATTGTCGTCGGCTCGTAGCGTATCCAGGCCGACTCGTCATCGAGCGGCCACAACTTCCGGGTCCGTTCGCCGCGAGTCCGGCGCCGGCTGTCGCCGGACTCGGACGCGGCACGTGCCGGAAACCGGCCGAACCTGGTCCGACGTTACCACCGCCGCCCCCGCGAGGGGGACGGCGCGCCACGGACGGCGACACTCCCCGGTCCCGTGCGCGCCGGGAACGGCGCGCACGGGACCGCGGGCCCGCCACCGTGCGGCGGCGGGCCCGCGGCCTACGCGATCCGGCCGGGGAGGCTCAGCGGCGCAGCCCCAGACGCTCGATCAGCGAGCGGTACCGGTTGATGTCCACCTGCTGGAGGTACTTGAGCAGGCGGCGACGGCGGCCGACCAGCAGGAGCAGGCCACGACGCGAGTGGTGGTCGTGCTTGTGCTCCTTGAGGTGCTCGGTGAGCCCGACGATGCGCTTGGTCAGCAACGCGACCTGCGCCTCCGGCGACCCGGTGTCCGTCCCGTGCAGGCCGTACTCGGTGAGGACCTGCTTCTTCTCATCGGTGGTCAATGCCACGGAGATGCTCCTGATCACTATGGTCCGCGCACGTGATGCCGGCCTGCCGCGACACCCCGCTCCCCCTGCCTCCGGCCTGGGCGATCCGGGACCCCGCGCACGGTCCGGCGGCGCAGCCACCGCGAACCGCAGCCACGCCAGCGCGAGAGTCTACCACCGCGTCGCGCGGGCCCATCCGGCCCGTCGAGGCGGCTCAGCTCGAAGCGCCGTCCGCGGCGAGCGCAGTGCGCGCACGCTCCACGTCGCCGTCCATCGCCTCGATGAGCGCCTCGACCGAGTCGAACGGCTCCATCGGGCGGACCCGTGCGACGAAATCGACGGCGACGTGCTGGCCGTACAGGTCGACGTCCTTGTCCAGGACGAAGGCCTCGACCGTCCGGACCTGCCCGGAGAAGGTGGGGTTGGTCCCCACCGACACCGCGGCCGGGTACGGCACGCCGGCCGCGAGAGCGTCGCCGCCGGTGTCGTAGCCGTACCGGGTGAACCATGCGGCGTACACGCCGTCGGCGGGGATCGCGGTGAACGGGGCGCTGTCGACGTTCGCCGTCGGATAGCCCAGGTCGCGTCCGCGCCGCTGCCCCCGCACCACCACGCCCTCGACCCGGTGCGGGCGCCCCAACGCCGCACGGGCCGCCTCCACGTCGCCCGCCGCCACGCACGAGCGCACGTACGTCGACGACACCGTCACTTCGTCCTCCGAGAGCAGCGGCACGCCGCGGACGGTGAACCCGAAGCGCTCACCGAGCTCTGTGAGCACCGCGAGGTCGCCCGCCGCCTTGTGCCCGAACCCGAAGTTGTCGCCCACCACGACCTCGGCGACGTGCAGGCGCTCCACCAGCAGCTCGTGCACGAAGCGCTCGGGCGAGAGCTTCGAGAGCTCCTGGTTGAACGGCAGCACGAAGAACACGTCGATGCCGAGTTCGCCCGCGAGTTCGGCGCGGCGGGCCAGGGTGCTCAACTGCGCGGGGTGGCTGCCCGGCCGGATCACCTCGGACGGGTGCGGGTCGAAGGTCATCAGCACCGAGCGGATGCCGCGCCGCCGCGCCGCCTCCACGGCGGCGCCGATCAGCTCGCGGTGCCCGCGGTGCACCCCGTCGAACACGCCGATCGTGACCACGCACCGGCCCCAGTCCGCGGGGATGTCGTCGAGTCCTCGCCACTTCAACACGGCACGAATCCTACGTCGGGTCACGACCACCGCTCCCGCGGCCTGCGGTGGGCACGCGCGGCGCCACCGCATAGGCTCGACTCCGATGACCGACGACGCCATTGCACCCACTCCCGCCGACCCCGCCCTGCGGGCGCGCGCCGAGGACCCCGCGGCGCCGGAATCGCCCTCGGCCCGCGGCCGCACCGCCGCGGACAATCCGGCCGCCGCCCTCACGCCCGTGGCGCAGGACTACCTGAAGGTCATCTGGACGGCGACCGAATGGGACGACGAGCCGATGTCCACGAAGCTGCTGGCCGAGCGGTTGGGCTCCGCGGCGTCGACGGTGTCGGAGACGGTGCGCAGGCTCGCCGACCAGCACCTGGTGGACCACGTGCGCTACGGCGCGATCACGCTGACTCCGGCCGGCCGCGCCGCGGCGCTGGCGATGGTCCGCCGCCACCGGCTGATCGAGACTTTCCTGGTGCGCGAGCTCGACTACAGCTGGGCGGAGGTGCACGACGAGGCCGAGGTGCTCGAGCACGCGGTGTCGGACGTGCTGGTCTCCCGCATCGACGCCAAGCTGGGCCATCCCGAGCGCGACCCGCACGGCGATCCCATCCCCCGGGCGGACGGGACCCTGCCGCAGATCCCCGGCCTGCGGCTGACGGACCTGGCCGGCGGCGCGTCGGGGTCGATCACCCGCATCTCCGACGAACACCCCGACATGCTCCGCTACTTCGACGGACTCGGCATCGCGCCCGGCGTCGTGCTTCAGGTCCTCGAACACCGCGACTTCGCCGGCACGATCTCCGTGCGGGTGCACGGCTCCCGCGACGCCGGCACCGGCCGCACAGTCGAGCTGGGCCGCCCTGCGGCCGACGCGATCTGGCTGGTGCGGCAACCGGCGGATCCGCAGCCGTCCCGATAGCTCGGCCCGCGCCGGTCACCGCAGCATCACGGTCACCGCAGCGTCGCCGGGCGCACCACCATCACCGAGGCGGCGCGCCGCCCGCTCTCCTTGACCAGCGCGATCACGCGTCCGTCCGGGTCGACCACCCCGTAGGTGCCCTTCATCCCCACCGGCTCGAGCCACCGCCCCTGGCTGATCGATTCGGCCTCCGCCGCCGAGATATCGCGCAGGGGGAAGGCCGTGCGGACGGCGTCGTCCATGCCGAGCCCGATCGATGGCGCCGCCTGGACGTCGACGAGCGGGCGCGCGTCCTCGACGCGGAACGGACCCACCCGGGTGCGCCGCAGCGCGGTGAGGTGCCCGCCCACGCCCAGCGCGGCACCGAGATCGCGGGCCAATGCGCGCACGTAGGTCCCGGAGCTGCAGTCCACCTCCACGTCGAGGTCCAGCACGTCGCCGCTGCGGCGCTCGGCGACGATGTCGAAGCGCTGCACCGTCACCTGCCGGGCGGGGATGGAGACATCCGCGCCGTCCCGGATCAGCGCGTGCGCCCGCCGCCCTCCGATCTTGATGGCGGACACGCTGGAGGGGACCTGCTGGATCGTCCCCCGCAACCGCTGTGCCGCGGACTCGTAGTCGACGACGCCCACGCCGTGCGCCGGCGCGCCGCCCACCCGGTCTCCGGTGGCGTCGTCCGTGCTCGTCGCATAGCCCAGCCGAATGGTGGCGGTGTAGGACTTGGTGGTGAGCGCCAGCAGGCCCAGCAGCTTGGTGGCACGCTCGATCCCGATGACGAGCACGCCCGTCGCCATCGGGTCCAACGTCCCCGCATGGCCTACGCGACGCGTGCCGAACGCCTTGCGGCACCGCGCCACCACGTCGTGACTCGTCGCCCCCTCGGGTTTGTCGACGATGACGAGCCCGGCGTCCGCCAGGCCGGCCTGAGATTTCCCACGCTTGGACACAGCGCAGAATTACACCACGACGACAGCGGTGACCACCAACCCGCCGGCCGCGATCCACCGTCCGTGGAGCGTGTCGAGCCGTCCGCCGTCGACGGTGTGCCCGGGCACGAGGATGCGCGTGCAGAACGTCCCCGTCACGGCGCCGCCCTCGTCGGCCGGACCGTCGGCCGCGACGGTGATGTCGGCGTCCTCGAAACCGAGCCACCTCCGGGTCAGCGGGAACCACGCCTTGTAGGTGGCCTCCTTGGCACTGAAGAGCAGCCTGTCCCACGGGACCTGCGGATCCGTGGCGGAGTCGCGCGCGATGCGGTCCCGTTCCGCGGGCAGGCTCACCGACGCGAGCACACCGTCCGGCAGCGGGCCGTTCTGCTCCGCGTCGATGCCCACCGACCGCACCTGCAGCGCGAATCCTAGTGCAGCCGCGCGATATCCGGACGTGTGCGTCATGCTGCCGACGATGCCCCGCGGCCAGCGCGGCGCGCCCTTGTCGCCCTTGGGCAGGGCGACGGGCTCCACGCCGAGACGCCCCATGGCCGTGCGTGCGCAGTGACGGACGCTCGCGTACTCGGCACGGCGGCGTGCCACGGCGCGCGAGATCTGCTGCTCCTCCGCGGGGAACAGCGCGACGTCCGGCGGGTCCGCGAAAAGCTCGGCGGCCTCGATTCCCCGCGGCAGGATCTCCTCGATCATCCGCGCAGCCTCGCCTTGAGCCGCTCGAACTCGGCCTCCTGGCGTGCGCTGACCGGAAAGTGTCCGCCCCACTTGTTGAGATCGCCGGGGCCGTACCGCGGTTCGGGGAGGATCTGACGCAGCACCGGCTCCTGCAGGCCGCGCCGACGCCATTCACGCGGGTATCCCACCGACACCTCCTCGAATCGCACGCCGTCGTAATACGTGGTGCGCGGAATGTGCAGGTGCCCGTAGACGGCGCACACCGCCCGGTAGCGCCGGTGCCAGTCCGCCGTCTCGTCGGTGCCGCACCACATGGCGAACTCGGGGTGCATGAGCACGTGCGTCGGCTCGCGCACCAGCGGAAAGTGGTTGACCAGGACCGTCGGCAGGCCCGGGTCCAGCGCGTCGAGGCGGCGCCTCGTCTCGCGCACGCGCGCCGCGCACCAGGCCTCCCGGGTGGCGTACGGCTGCGGCGAAAGCAGGAATTCGTCGGTGGCGACCACGCCGCGTGCGCGGCCCTCCGCCAGCCCCGCGGTCTTGTCCGCCGCACCGGTGGGCAGCCAGCTGTAGTCGTAGAGCAGGAACATCGGCACGACGGTGGCCGGTCCGCCGTCGCCCTCCCACACCGGGTACGGGTCCTCGGGGGTGACGACGCCGATCTCCCGGCAGTCGCGCACCAGCCGCTCGTACAGGTCCACCCCGTGCAGCTGCACCGGGTCCTTGGCGGTGGTCCACAGCTCGTGGTTGCCGGGCGTCCAGATGACTTTGGCGAACCTGCCCGCCAACAGCTCGAGGGTCTCGGCCACCTCGTCGGTGCGCTCGGCCACGTCCCCGGCGACGATGAGCCAATCGTCGTCCGCGCCGGGCCGGAGCCCGTCCGTCACCGGCCTGTTGCCCCGGTGGCCCACGTGCAGATCACTGACCGCGAGCAATCGCCCCACGCGTCCTCCTCCGTTCGCCGTGCCCGCCTCGCGGGCTGTGCCTGTGCCGGCGCGCTACGCCGGGGCCGACCCGGGTACCGCCCACCCGCCCGACGCGGCCCGGGCCACGACCGCGCCGAGCCGCACCACGAGGAACGCCACCAGCCCACACCATATGCCGCGCAGGCCCCAGTCCCAGACGAGGGAGGCCCAGATGATCGGCAGGAAGCCGCCCAGCGCGCCGAGGAGCGTGGCCGTGCGCAGGAACCGCGCGTCCCCGGCGCCGAGCAGCACGCCGTCGAGCGCGAAGACGACGCCGCCCAGCGGGATCAGCGCCACGAACAGCCACCACACGCTCCCGATCCGGCCGAGCACAGCGGGGTCGTCCGTGAAGACCGCCGGCACCGCCGCGTACCCTGCCGCGAACAGCGCGGCCAGCAGCACCGAAAGCGAGGCCGACCAGCGCGTGATCCGCCAGGCGAGCGCACGGGCGCCCGCCACCCGGCCGCCGCCGAGCGCCGCGCCCACCAGCGCCTGTGCCGCGATGGCCAGCGAGTCGAGGACGAGCGTGAGGAAGTTCCACAATTGCAGCACCACCTGGTGCGCCGCGAGCGACGGTGCGCCGAACCGCGCCGCTACGGCGGCCGCGGACAAGAAGCAGGCCTGGAAGCCGAGGCTGCGCAGGATGAGGTCGCGCGCCATTCCCGCCTGCGCGCGCATCACCGTCCACCGCGGACGCAGGCCGATGCCCACCACCCGCCGTTCCCGCCACAGCAGGACCAGGAACGCGGCGGCCGCCACCGTCTGCCCGACCAGGTTGGCCACGGCCGAACCGACCAGCCCCAGCTCCGGCATCCCGGCCGCACCGAACACGAGAAGGGGACACAGGACGGCGGACACCGCGAACCCGGCGACCACGCACACGAGCGGGCGAACGGTGTCCTGCACTCCGCGCATCCAGCCGTTTCCTGCCATGGAAACGAGGATCGCCGGCACCCCCAGGACGGCGATCCGCAACCACAGCACCGCGTCGCCGGCGATGGCGGCGTCTCCGGCCAGCAACCGCAGCAGCGGCCCCTCCAGCGCGAACACCGCGGCCGCCAGCACCACGCCGACGCCGACCGCGAGCCACGTGGCCTGCACACCCTCCCCCACGGCCCCCGCGCGGTCGCCCGCGCCGTGCAGACGCGCCGCCCGCGCCGTGGTGCCGTAGCTCAGGAACGTCAGCTGGCTGCCCACCACGCTGAGCACCAGCGCGCCCAGCGCGAGCCCGGCGAGCGCGTCCGCGCCCAGCCGGCCCACCACCGCCACATCCAGCAGCAAGTACAGCGGCTCGGCCGCCAGCACGCCGAGCGCCGGCAGAGCGAGGGCGAGGAACCGGCGGACGGTCACGCGGCCGGGACCGCGCTCGGTCACCCCGCCGGAGACTCCTCCGGCGCGCGCATCCGTGGCCGGCGGTGCACCCGCGGCCTCGGACTCATCGGCCGAGGGCTGCACGCAGTTCCGCCAGCACGTCGTCGTGCGAGCCCGCCGCCGGATAGCCCGCAGCCGCCCGGTGCCCGCCCCCGCCCAGGCCCCGCGCCACGGCGGCGACGTCGACCGTCCCCCGCGACCGGAGCGACACCGACCACAGCCCGTGTGGAGCGCCGTCGTGCGAGGGCCTTTCCTTGAGCACCACGGCGACCTCGGCCTCGTCGCTGGTGCGCACGATGTCGATGACGCTCTCCACCTCTTCCCACTCCACACCGCGGGCATCCTCGAGGTGGATCGCCGTGTGGACCATGCCGAGACCCCCCACCGCCTCCCGGTCCAGGCGCGCGCGGGCCAGGACCGTGCCGAGCATCGGCAGCCAGGCGAACGGATGCGAATCCATCAGGCCCCGCAGCAACGCGGGGCCGTCGAATCCGGTCTCCAGCAGGTCGGCGGTCAAGCGCAGCGAGGCGGTGTCGGCCCGCCGCAGGCCGCCCGTGTCGGTGACGAGCCCGGCGTAGAGGCACTGGGCGATGTCGGCATCCACCGGCGTGCCCCACGCGCGCAGGATCCGTTCGACGATGACGGTGGTCGACTGGGCCTGCGGGTCGACCAGTGCGACGTCGCCGAATCCCGTGTTCGTGCTGTGGTGGTCCACCACGAGCGCGGTGCCGGAGGAGTCAAGCACACCGGCGAGTTCACCGAGGCGGTCGCTGCTGCTGCAGTCCACCGCCACCGCCACCGCACTGTCCGCGGGGACTTCCTCCGGCGGGCACAGCAGGTGCGTCCCGGGCAGCAGCGTCAGCGACCGGGGCAGCCGGTGGGGCGCCGGGAACGACGTGCGCACCGGTATTCCGGCACGCTCGAGCGCGAGCGCCAGCGCCAGCGCGCTGCCGATCGTGTCCGCGTCCGGGTTGACGTGCGAGAGCACGGTGACCGAGGACGCCGCGCGCAGCAAACGCGCCGCATCGTCGGCCCCCACCGGCCGCGCCACCTCCGTGCTCACGACTCAGCCCGCGTCGCCGGCCGGCCCGGCACCGTCCGCGGCGTCGTCGGTGTCCTCGCCGGCGGGACGGCGGTACGGGTCGGCGTCCCCGGCCGGGCGCGCACCGACCGCGCCGCGCGCCACCGCCTCGTCGGCCTCGCGCGCCCGCGCCAGCAGCTCCTCCATGCGCCGCGCGGTGTCCGGGACCGTGTCCGCCACGAAGGACAGCGTGGGCGTGAACCGCACACCCGTGCCCGCACCGACGAGGGTGCGCAACTGTCCCTTCGCCCGTTCCAGTGCCTCGGTGGCCGCCTGCACGTCGGGCTCCGCGTCCACCGACTCACCGCGCACGGTGAAATAGACGGTGGCGTCGTGCAGATCGTTGGTGACCCGTGTGTCGGTGATGGTGACGTACTCGAGCTGAGGGTCCTTCACCTCGTGTTGGATCGCCGTGGCCACGATCGCGCCGATCCTCTTCGCCAGCCTCCTGGCACGTGCGTGATCTGCCATCACCCTCACCCTTCTTGCGCTGAAAACCTGCACCACCGGGACGCCGGCGGATCGGACCGCCTCCGCGGCCGCGGTGTCCTCGATGTTCCACACCGGGTCCCTGATGTTCTACTCCGGGCACGGCGAAAGCACTACGCCGGCTCCGCTGGCGGTCGCCCGTGCCCCGCCCGGGAACGCACCGGTGCGGGTGCCGCGCCTCGCGCCACCCGCACCGGTCCCGTGCTCTATCGCCGATCAGTCCCGCGGCTTCTCCCGAAGCTCGTAGGTGTCGATGATATCGCCCACCTTGATGTCCGAGTACGACAGCGTCATGCCGCATTCGAACCCGTCGCGGACCTCGGTGGCGTCGTCCTTCTCGCGCCGCAGCGACTGGATGGTGACGTTCTCCGAAACCACCGCGCCGTCGCGGACCAGCCTGGCCTTGCCGTTGCGGCGCACACTGCCCTCGGTGACCATGCAACCCGCGATGTTGCCGACCTTGGACGACTTGAAGATCGCCCGGATCTCCGCCTTGCCCAGCTCGACTTCCTCGTACACGGGCTTGAGCATGCCCTTGAGCGCCGACTCGATCTCGTCGATCGCCTGGTAGATGACCGAGTAGTACCGGATGTCCACGCCCTCACGGTTGGCCAGCTCGGTGGCCTTACCCTCCGCGCGCACGTTGAACCCGAGGATCACCGCGTCCGAGGCGGCGGCGAGGTTGACGTTCGTCTCCGTCACCGCGCCCACGCCGCGGTCGATGACCCGCAGCTGCACCTCGTCGTCGATCTCGATACCCAGCAGCGCCTCCTCGAGCGCCTCGACGGTGCCCGAATTGTCGCCCTTGATGATCAGGTTGAGCTGGCTGTGCTCCTTGAGCGCCGAATCCAGATCCTCGAGGCTGATGCGCTTGCGGCCACGCGCGGCGAGAGCATTGCGCTTGCGCGCATTGCGCTTGTCCGCGATCTGCCGGGCGACGCGGTCCTCATCGACCACCAGCAGGTTGTCGCCGGCACCCGGGACGGAGGTGAAGCCCACCACCTGCACCGGTCGCGACGGCAGCGCCTCGACGACGTCGTCGCCGTTCTCGTCGACCATGCGGCGCACGCGGCCGTAGGCGTCGCCGGCGACGATCGAGTCGCCGACACGCAGCGTTCCGCGCTTGATGAGCACGGTGGCCACCGGGCCGCGGCCACGGTCCAGGTGCGCCTCGATCGCCACGCCCTGAGCCTCCATGTGCGGGTTGGCCCGCAGGTCCAGCGACGCATCCGCCGTCAGCAGCACGGCCTCGAGCAGCTCGTCGATGTTCAGGCCCTGCTTGGCGGAGATGTCGACGAACATGCTGTCGCCGCCGTACTCCTCAGGGATCAGCCCGTACTCGGTCATCTGACCGCGGATCTTGGCCGGGTCCGCGCCCTCCTTGTCGATCTTGTTGACCGCGACGACGATGGGCACCTCGGCGGCCTGGGCGTGGTTGATCGCCTCGACCGTCTGCGGCATCACTCCGTCGTCGGCCGCCACCACGATGATCGCGATGTCGGTGGCCTGCGCACCGCGGGCACGCATGGCGGTGAACGCCTCGTGGCCCGGGGTGTCGATGAAGGTGATGACACGGTCGTTGCCCTCCAGGTGGGTCTCCACCTGATAGGCGCCGATGTGCTGGGTGATGCCGCCGGCTTCGCCCTCACCCACGTTGGCCTTGCGGATCGTGTCGAGCAGCCGGGTCTTGCCGTGATCGACGTGGCCCATGACGGTGACCACCGGGGGACGCTGTTCGAGGTCCTCGTCGGTGCCCGCGTCCTCTCCGAAGGTGAGGTCGAAGCTGTCGAGCAGCTCGCGGTCCTCGTCCTCGGGGCTGACGACCTGGACGACGTAGTTCATCTCGGAACCGAGCAGCTCCAGCGTCTCGTCCGCCACGGACGCGGTCGCCGTCACCATCTCGCCGAGGTTGAACAACGCCTGCACGAGCGCTGCGGGGTTCGCGTCGATCTTGTCCGCGAAGTCCGACAGCGATGCGCCGCGGGCGAGCCGGATGGTCTCACCGTTGCCGCGCGGCAGCCTGACGCCGCCGACGGCGGGCGCCTGCATCGAGTCGTATTCCTGGCGCTTCTGCCGCTTCGACTTGCGGCCGCGACGCGGTGCACCGCCCGGACGCCCGAACGCGCCGGCGGTGTTGCCGCGCCCGCCACGGCCGCGGCCGCGGAACCCGCCGCCGCCACCGCCACCGGGGCGGAACCCGCCGCCGGCCCCGGGGCGACCGCCGCCGCCCGCACCGGGACGGCCGGGCCGCCCGCCCTGGGGGCGCGCCGCGCGCTGCGGCATCGCACCCGGGCTCGGACGCTTCGGCATCGACGCAGGCGACGGACGCGGACCGCCCTGGCCCGCGGGCGGACGGCCGCCAGCACCGCCCTGCGGCGGACGCGGCCCCCCCTGCCCCGGCCCCGGGCGGGGACCGCCCGGGCGCGGTGCCGGACGCGGCGCGGTCGAGTACGGGTTGTTGCCCACCCGCGGGGCGCGCGGACCCGGCTTGGGGCCGGCGCCCTGTTGACCGGCGGACGCCGCGGCGCCTGCGGGGTCGCGCGACGCGGCGGCACCGGCTTCGCATGCTGCTGCGCGGGCGCGCCCGGCTTGGGCACGGGCTTCGCATGCTGCTGGGCGGGCGCGGGCCGGCCCTGCTGCTGCTTCGGCGCAGGCTTGGGCTCCTGCGCCGCCGACTCCTGCCGCGCGGCGGGCGCCGCGGGCTTCGCCGACGGCTTGGGGCCGGGCTTCGGCGCCGACGACGACGGCGACGGCACCGGGGCGCCGCCCGGCTTCGGGGCCGCCGGCTTGGCCGCGGGGGCCGCACCCTGCGACGGCGCGGCCGGCTTCGGACCGGGCTTCACCGCCCCGCCTGCCGCCGCCCCGCCCGCGGGCGTATCGAATGATTGGCGGAGCCGCCGCGCGACGGGCGCTTCCACCGTCGACGAAGCGGACTTGACAAACTCGCCCTGGTCCTTAAGACGGGCGAGAACTTCCTTGCTTGTGACACCGAGTTCCTTGGCCAACTCGTGCACGCGGGCCTTGCCTGCCACTACTCTCCTCACTGGTGAGGCCGAGCGGCTCAGGCCCGCACGACCCCGGGTTACCGATGGACGTTCATCGCTGGTACTTCACGGTGTGCTCATGAGTTTCAGTCAGTCCTTCTCAAGAGGTCCTTCTTCTTGCCTTCGCGGCCGCGGCGGAACTCCTCCGCCCCGGCCACCCGGCGCCGATCGCCCGCGGGGTTCCGCGGTCACCGACCGTCCGCCCCGTCGCGCACCGGCACCGTCTGCGCCATGTACTCGACCAGCGGGCGCGTGTCCGGGTTTCCCCGTACACGCAAGGCCCGGGCGAATGCACGCCGCCGCTCCGCAGCGCGCATGCACTCCCAGGCGGGGTGGATCCACGCTCCGCGGCCCGGCAGCCTGCGCCGCGGGTCGGGGACGACGCTCGCGGCAGCCGCATCATGCGGAGCGCTCACGCCTGCTTTCGCCTCCCGCCCCGGACGGAACACCACCCGGAGCAGATCGGACCTGAACCCGCGACCACGACATCCCACACAAGTGCGCACCGGCGCGGCGCTCTCGCCACTCCGGTGCCGTGCTTCCGTGCCGAATCGGGCCATCAGAGAGTCTACCGCTCCGGATCGGTCAGTGGCGAACCCGGCTCGGATCCGCGTGCCACGCTCCCGTCCGGACCGGTGACCGGCGACGCCTCGGGCTGCTGCGCGCCGTCGGCCGGAACCGCAGGCTCGGCGTCGCTGCGGATGTCGATCCGCCAGCCGGTGAGCCGGGCCGCCAGCCGCGCGTTCTGCCCTTCTTTGCCGATCGCGAGGGACAGTTGGTAGTCGGGGACGACCACGCGCGCCGCCTTCGCCGCCGCATCCACCACCGTCACCGAGACGACCTTCGACGGCGACAGCGCGTTGCCGACGAACACCGCCGGATCCTCGTCGAAATCGATGATGTCGATCTTCTCGTCACCGAGCTCGCGCATGACGTTGCGCACCCGCTGCCCCACCGGGCCGATGCACGCCCCTTTGGCGTTGAGACCGTCGGCCGTCGCATGCACGGCGATCTTCGAGCGGTGCCCCGCCTCCCTGGCCACGGAGAAGATCTCGACCTCGCCGCGGTCGATCTCCGGGACCTCCAATGCGAACAGCTTGCGGACGAGGTTCGGGTGCGTGCGGGACAGGGAGATCTGCGGGCCGCGCTGCCCCAGCGACACGCCGACGACGTAGCACTTGATGCGGTCGCCGTGCTCGTACGTCTCGCCGGGAACCTGTTCCGCCTGCGGGAGGATGCCCTCCACCGCGCCGGTGTCGTCGCCGATGCGCACGACGACCATGCCGCGCGCGTTCGCCCCGGAATCGCGCTGCACCACTCCGCCGACGATCTCGCCCTCACGCGCCGAGAACTCCCCGTAGGTCTTCTCGTTCTCCGCGTCCCGCAGGCGCTGCAGGATCACCTGCCGTGCGGTCGTCGCCGCGATGCGGCCGAACCCCTCGGGGGTGTCGTCCCACTCCGAGACGAGGTTGCCGTCGTCGTCGGTCTCCTTCACGAGGACCCGCACGGCGCCCGTCTTCTCATCGATGTCGATGCGCGCATCGGGGTGCGCGCGGGTGTCGTGCCGGTCGGCCGTGTGCTTGTACGCCGTGAGCAGCGCCGTGCGCAGGGCGTCGAGGATCGCGCCGCGGGGGATCTCCTTCTCCTGCTCCAGCGCGTTGAGCGCACCCAGATCGATATTCATTTGTCCTTCTCCTTCGCTGCAGTGCCCGGAACGGCCCGCTGCGGGCCGTCGGGCGCCGTGTCCGCCGGCCCCCCGGAAAGCGCGATCTCCCGCGGGTCGGGCTTCGAGAACTCCACCTGCACGACGGCGCGGACGACGCGGTCCAACGTGATCGGCCGCACGGCCGGACCAGCGCGGCCGGGGACCACCAGGTCCACGACGGCGGGATCCTGCGCGGTGTCCAGCCCGCCGACGCGCCCGATCAGCGTCTCCTCGTCCGTGCGGACCTCCGCGCGGCGTCCGCGGGCGCGCCGCCAATGCCGGGGCAGTGTCAGCGGGCGGTCGACCCCCCGTGAGGTGACCTCGAGCGTATACGGGCTCCGCCCCGTGTCCGCACCGTCGAGCACCCCGGAGACCAGGTCGGTGAACTCGACCACATCGTCGAGCGACAGGCCGTCTTCCGCGTCGAGGATCACGCGCACCACCGACTTGGCGCCGGCGGCCGTGACCTCCACGTCCTCCACCTCCGCCCCATCGCGCCGGACGGGCTCGGTCAGCAGCGCCATCACCTGCTCGCGTGTCGGGACCGGCATCGTCTCGTTCTCCTCACTCGATACGCGCCGCGGCCGCCCGTCCAGGGTGCCGCGTACCGCGATCACATGCCGGACGCGGACGCGGCGGCGCGGTACACGCTACGGGTGTCCAGACTATCGCGCCAATACTGGCAGACTGTCCCGCGTGCGTCTGCTTCCCACACGAACCCCGCACGGCACCGCCGGAGCCCCCGGCACGCCGTCGCCCCACGTCACCGCCCCCGCACACCGGGAGTCCGCGGCCCCGAGACCGGCCGCCGCGGTGTCGAGGCGGTCACTGCTGCGGACCTCGGGCGCGGTGATGCTCGGCGGCGGCGCACTCGTCGCGGTGGGCGCCTCCACGGCCGCGTGCACCGTCGGCTCCCCTGCGCCGGAGGTGGATCCGCTCCAGGCGCTCGCCGATCAGGCCGGGGCCGACGCCGCCTACGCCGCACGGCTGGCCGCCGTGGATCCGGACCGCGCACAGGTGCTCCAGGAGATCGCCGCCGAGCGCCGTGCGCACGCGGACGCGCTCACCGCGGAGATCCGCCGCGCGGCCGGAACCACCCCCGAGGCCGCCGACGCGACCACGGCCGCCCCCGCCTCCGGTCCTTCCGCGCCGCCGCCGACGCTCGACGGAATGCGCGCGCAGCTCGCGGATTCCCGGCGCTCCGCCGCGGACACGGTGCCGGACCTGGCCGGATACCGTGCCGGCCTCGTCGGCTCCGTCGGCGCGTCCTGCGCCGCAGAACTGAAGGTGCTTATCCCGTGACCGAAACCTCCACCCCCACAAGCGCTCCCGTCACCGCCGCGGCGGTGACGGACCCCGCGCAGCTCACCGACGCCGACATCACCGCACTGACGTCCGGCTTGGGCGCCGACGACGCCGCTCTGTACGCGTACGGCACGGCCACCGCGTTCGCGCGGCCCGACCGTCTGCCGCAGATCGCCGAGCACGCCGCCGCGCATCGCGCCCGGCGCGAGGCGGTGATCGGGATCCTCACGGCCGCGGGCGCGCCGGTGCCGCCGTCCGCCGCCGGCTACACGCTGCCGTTCCCGGTGGACGACCCGGTGTCCGCGGCCCGCCTCGCCGTCGCGGCCGAGCACGATTGCGCCGTCGCCTGGCGCTCAGCGCTGGAGCACGCGGACTCCCCCGGCGTCCGCGATTTCTCCGCCACCGCCCTCGCAGACGCCGCGGTCCGGGCCGGAAAATGGCGCGTGGCGCTGGGGACCGTGCCCGCGACGGTGGCCTTCCCCGGCACACCCGACGCCTGAAGGGCACCCCCTGGAGTCCGAGGCGTCGCAGGTCGCGTCCCCGGCCCCGCCGGCTAGCGGCCTATCGCGGCGCGGATCTCCGCGGCGGCCTGCTCCGCGGGGATCGTGCGGGTCTCGCCGCTCATCCTGTCGCGCAGCTCGACCGTGCCCTCGGCCCAGCCGCGCCCCACCACGACGACCAGGGGCACGCCGAGAAGCTCGGCGTCCTTGAACTTGACGCCCGGCGAGGCCTTGCGGTCGTCGAGCACCATCGTGACGCCGGCCGCGTCGAGCGCGGCGGCGAGCTCTTCGGCACCGGCCTTCGCCTGCGCGTCCTTGTTCGCGATCACCAGGTGCACGTCGGCCGGGGCCGCCTCCGCCGGCCAGCGCAGACCCTTGTCGTCGTGATGCTGCTCGGCGAGGACCGCCACCAGCCGCGAGATCCCGATGCCGTACGAGCCCATCGTGGGCCGCACCGGCTTTCCGTTCTCCCCCAGCACATCCACGGCGAAGGCGTCGGTGTACTTGCGCCCCAGCTGGAAGATGTGGCCGATCTCGATGCCGCGCGCGGCGCGCAGCACCCCGCCGCCGTCCGGCGACGGATCGCCGTCGCGCACCTCGGCGGCCTCGATGGTGCCGTCGGCGGTGAAATCACGGCCGGCCACCAGGCCCACCGCGTGCCGCCCGTGTTTGTCGGCGCCGGTGATCCACCGGGTGCCGTCGGCGACCCGCGGGTCGACCAGGTACCGCACACCGTGCTCGGCGAGAGCCCGCGGGCCGATGTAGCCGCGCACCAGGAACGGATGCGCCGCGAAGTCGTCGGCGTCGAGCATCGCCACCTCGGCCGGTTCCAGCGAGGCCTCGAGGCGCTTGCCGTCCACCTCGCGGTCGCCGGGGACGCCCACCGCCAGCAGCTGCCACTCACCGCCCGGCTCGCGCAACTTGACCAGGATGTTCTTGAGCGTGTCGCCCGCGGTGACGGGACGGCCGTACTCATCCGCGACGCCGCCCGCACCGTTCGCCCAGTCGACGAGGGCCTCGATGGTCTCCGTGCCGGGGGTGTCCAGCACCCGCGCCGCGGGGGCGTCGTCCCACTCCCGCGCGGGCGGCGCAGGCGTGGTGACGGCCTCGACGTTGGCGGCGTATCCCGTCTCGGCGCAGCGCACGTAGGTGTCCTCACCGGCCTCGCTGACCGCGAGGAACTCCTCGGATGCGCTGCCCCCCATCGCGCCCGAGGTGGCCGAGACGATGACGTACTCGACGCCGAGGCGGTCGAAGATCCGCTGATACGCCCCCCGGTGGGCCTGGTACGACGCGTCCAGTCCCGCGTCGTCGAGGTCGAACGAGTACGAGTCCTTCATGACGAACTCGCGCCCGCGCAGGATCCCGGCGCGGGGCCGCTCCTCGTCACGGTACTTCTCCTTGACCTGGTAGAGCGTGACCGGGAAGTCCTTGTACGAGCTGTACTCGCCCTTGACCGTGAGCGTGAACATCTCCTCGTGCGTGGGGCCCAGCAGGTAGTCGGCGCCCTTGCGGTCCTGCAGCCGGAACAGCGCGTCGCCGTATTCGGTCCAGCGATGGCTGGACTCGTAGGGATCGCGCGGCAGCAGCGCGGGCAGCGAGATCTCCTGCGCGCCGATGCCGTCCATCTCCTCGCGGACCACCTGTTCGACCCTGCGCAGCACCCGCAGGCCCAGCGGCAGCCATGAGTAGACGCCCGGCGCGATCCGGCGCACGTATCCGGCGCGCACCAGCAGCTTGTGGCTCGCGACCTCGGCGTCGGCGGGATCGTCGCGCAAGGTGCGCAGGAACAGGTGGGACAGGCGAATGATCACAGGCGCCCAGCTTAGTAGGCGGGCGCGCGGGCCGCGCACCAGCCACCGGCGCGCCGCCGGACGCGCCGGCGGGTGCACTATCGTCATCACTCGTGTTCGTGCTCCTGCCCCCGTCCGAGACCAAGGCCCCCGGCGGCGACGGCCCCGCCCTGGACCTGTCGACGCTGTCCCTGCCCTCCCTGACCGATACCCGCAAACGCCTGGTCACGGCCCTGGTGGAGCTGGCCGACGATCCCGACGCGGCGATGGCGGCGCTCAAGCTCGGCCCGCGGCAGGCCGGGGAGGTCGAGCGCGACCGCCGGCTGTGGGAGTCGCCGACTTTGCCGGCCCTGGACCGCTACACGGGGGTGCTTTTCGACGCGCTCGACGCGCCGTCGTTCACGGACGCGCAACGCCGCCGCGCCGCCGCCCGCCTGGGCGTCGGTTCGGCGCTGTTCGGCGCGCTGCGCGCCGGCGACATGATCCCCGCGTACCGGCTCTCGGCCGCGTCGCGGCTGCCGGGGATGGGCACGCTGGCGGCGCAGTGGAAGCCGGATCTGGCCGAGGCGATCCGCGCCGCGGCGGACGGCGGTTTGATCGTCGATCTGCGCTCGGGCGGGTACCGGGCACTGGGCCCTGTGCCCGAGGCCGTGACCGCCACCGTGCTCACCGAGATGCCGGACGGCACCCGCAAGGTGGTGAGCCACTTCAACAAGCATCACAAGGGGCTGCTGGCCCGCGCGCTGGCCACCGCGCCGGCGGCGCCGTCCGACCTCGACGGGGTGGCGCACGCCGCGGAATCCGCGGGATTGCGCGCGGAGATCACCGGCGCGCGCGAGCTCGCCGTCATCACGGCCTGACGACCCGCACGGCCGGTATGCAGCCCCCGCCTCTCCGGTCGATCAAGCGCCGGACTGCTCCCGCTCGCCGACACGTGCACCGACGGCCACCACCGGGCCGATCACGGTGACCGCCGGCGGCCGCACCCCGGCCTCCTCGGCGCGTCGTGCGATCTCCACCAGCGGCGCCCGCACCACCCGCTGATGCGCCGTCGTGCCCTCTTGAATGATCGCCGCGGGCGTGTCCGCGGGACGCCCGGCCGTGATGAGCGCCTCCGCGAACTCCGCCAGCCTGCGCACGCCCATGAGGATCACCAGCGTGCCGGACAGCCTGCCCAGCGCGTCCCAGTCGACGAGCGAATCGGCGTGGCCGGGGGCCAGATGCCCGCTCACGACCACCACCTCGTGGGCCACGCCGCGATGCGTCACCGGCACATCCGCCGCCGCGGGCACCGAGAACGCACTGGTGATGCCGGGGACGACCGTCACCGGGACGCCCGCTTCCGCGCAAGCCAGCAGCTCCTCGAACCCCCGGCCGAACACGTACGGGTCGCCGCCCTTGAGCCGCGCCACGAACCGCCCGGCGCGAGCATGCTCGATCAAGAGCGCGTTGATCCGCTCCTGCTGCATCGACCGGCCGTACGGGAGCTTGGACGCGTCGATCACCTCGGTGCCCGGCGCCAGCTCCGCGAGCAGTTCGGCGGGGGCGAGGTGGTCGGCGATGACGACGTCGGCGCGCGCGAGCAGCCGCCGCCCGCGCACAGTGATCAGCTCGGGATCGCCGGGACCGCCGCCGATCAGCGCCACCCCCGCGGCAGTCGGTCCTTCGCCCGCGGCGGACAGGCCCGACTGCAGCGCGCCGCGCAGCGCCGTGCGCAGGGCGGCGGAGCGGCGGTGGTCGCCGTGCGCCACCACGCCGACGGTCGCGTCGCCGTGCCGCGTCGTCGCGGGCGTCACCGCGCTGCCCCTCGACCCCGCGTCCGAACGCACGCAGAAGATCCGGCGCTCCTCCGCCTCGGCGGAGGCGGCCTCATTGACCGCGGAGTCGTCGGTGGCCACGATCACATACCAGGCGTCGACGAGGTCGCCGTCGCGGTACTCGCGCGCCACGTGGCGCACCCGGCCCGCCGCCGCCAGCGCCTCGACCGCGGCGGTCACCCGGGGCGAGACCACCGTCACCAGCGCACCCGACTCGAGCAGCAGCGGCAGCCGGCGCTGCGCCACCGAACCGCCTCCGACCAGCACCACCGGCCGGCCCTGCAAATGCAGACCGGCCAGATAGGCCGCGCCGGCGGGCTCCACGCCGTGCCGGCTCACCGGGTCGCCGGACACAGGGTCGCCGGACACAGGCCCCTCAGACACCGGCGGGCTGGGCCGGCGTCGGCGCCGGCACGTCCAGCTGGAGCGCGGAGTCGGTCCACTTCCAGACCTCGTCGAACAGTGCTTTGTCGTCCGCGAGCGATACGCCCAGCGACGGCACCATCTCCTTGAGCTTGGACTGCCAGCCTGCAAACCGCTTGGGGAAGCACCGCTCGAGGACGTCGAGCATCGCGTGCACGGCCGTCGACGCGCCCGGCGAGGCGCCCAGCAGGCCGGCGATGGTGCCGTCCGCCGAGTTGAGGACTGCAGTGCCGAACTCGAGCGTTCCGCCCATGCCGTTGCGCTTGATCACCTGCACGCGCTGGCCTGCGGTGATGAGCTCCCAGTCCTCGGACCGGGCATCGGGTACGAAGGCCGCGAGCGTCTCGATGCGCCCCTCCTCGGACTTGGCGAGCTCGCCGATGAGGTACTTGGTCAGACCGAACTCCGTCAGCCCCACGCCCACCATCGACATGAGGTTGTTCGGCTTGACCGACAGCGGCAAGTCGGTGAACTTTCCGCTCTTGAGGAACTTCGGCGACCAGCCCGCGTAGGGGCCGTACAGCAGCCCGCGCTTTCCGCCAATCACGCGGGTGTCCAAGTGCGGCACGGACATCGGCGGCGCACCGACGCCCGCCTTGCCGTACACCTTGGCGGCGTGCTGGGCGATGAGCTCGTCGTTGCTGCAGCGCAGGAACTCGCCGCTGACGGGGAATCCGCCGTACCCCTTGGCCTCCGGGATGCCGGACTTCTGCAGCAGCGGGAGCGCTCCACCGCCCGCGCCGACGAAGACGAACCGCGCGTTGATCGAGTACTCCTCGCGGCTGCGCAGGTTGCGCACGCCCACCTTCCAGCTTCCGTCGGAGAGCTGCTTCAGCCCCGTCACCTTGGTACCGAAAGTGAGCGTGGCACCGTCGCGGCCCAGGTTCGCCAGCAGCTGCTTGCTGAGCGCGCCGAAGTTCACGTCGGTGCCCGCGTCGGTCCAGTTGATCGCGACCGGGTCGGAGAAGTCGCGGCCCCGCGCCATCAGCGGCAGGCGGCGCGAGAACTCGTCCTCGCTGGTGGAGAACTCCATGCCCTGGAACAGGGGGTGCCCGGCGAGGGCCTCGTACCGCTTGCCCAGGTATTCCACGTCGTCCGCGCCGTGGACGAAGCTCATGTGCGGGATGGGGTTGATGAACTCGCGCGGCTCCGGAAGGATTCCGCGCTCCACCGCGTAGGACCAGAACTGGCGCGAGATCTGGAACTTCTCGTTGACGCCGACCGCCTTGGTGATGTCCACCGAGCCGTCCGCCGCCTGCGGGGTGTAGTTGAGTTCGCACAGTGCCGAATGGCCGGTGCCCGCGTTGTTCCAGGGATCACTGCTCTCGGCGCCGGCGGCGTCGAGCTTCTCGACGAGCGTGATCGACCACTCGGGCTGCAACTGCCGCAGCAACACGCCCAACGTCGCGCTCATGATGCCCGCCCCGACGAGGACGACGTCGGTCTTCACTCCTTGGGGGCTGCGCCTTGCACCTGAGGGATTCGCCACGGGAACTCAACTTCCTCGGTCTGTGTGAGACATGGATCGTCCCCGAGGTTACTCGGGGGTCGCCGCCAATCCGAACCGGACCGCACCCGCAGGGCGACCACCATCACCCCCGGTGCGGCGGCACGCCCCGATAGCCTGAAGCCATGACGTCTGCTGCGTGGCACCCTGACGTGCTCGGCCCCGGCTTCGAGGCGCTCGGGATCCCCCTGGGCGACGACCCGGACGGTGAGGGCGAGATCACTGCGACCCTGGTACGCCGCCTCCCCGCGGAGTCGGGCGCCGCGCCCGCCGGCGCCGCCCCGCCGGGCGGGGGCGCGCCGTGCTGTACGTGCACGGGTTCACCGACTACTTCTTCCAGCGCCACCTCGCCGAGCACTTCGCTGCCCGCGGCGTCGCCTTCTACGCCCTGGACCTGCGCAAGTGCGGGCGCTCCCTGCGCCCCGGCCAGACGCCGCACTTCGCCCGCGACCTGGCGGTGTACGACGAGGAGCTGACCCGCGCCCTCGCACGGATCCACGCGGACACCGGCGCGCAGGTGCTGCTCATGGGCCATTCCACCGGCGGGCTGGTACTGCCGCTGTGGCTCGACCGCATGCGCCGCGACGCCGCACCCCCGCCCGCACCGGTCAGCGGCCTGGTGCTCAACAGCCCATGGTTCGACCTGCAGGGCCCGCCCTCTCTGCGTTCGGTGGGCACCGTCGCCGTCGACGTGCTCGGCCGCACGCGCCCGGCGACGATCATCCCCACCGCGCTGTC
Source organism: Tomitella gaofuii (assembly GCF_014126825.1). NCBI lineage: Bacteria > Bacillati > Actinomycetota > Actinomycetes > Mycobacteriales > Tomitella > Tomitella gaofuii. The sequence continues at coordinate 2,643,616 of NZ_CP059900.1, forward strand.
CGAGGTCTACGGCGCGGCGCTGAGCGCCACGCACGGCGGGGAATGGACCTACGACCTCGATTGGAAGCCGCTCACCGGCTTCCCGGTGACGGCGGGGTGGCTGCGCGCCGTGCGCCACGGCCACGCCCGCCTGCACCGCGGTCTCGACGTCGGCGTGCCGTCGCTGGTGCTGCGCTCGACGCGCAGCGTGTTCACCACCACCCCGTCGCCGGCGACCCGCTCCGCCGATACCGTGCTGGACGTCGACCAGATCGCCCGCTGGTCGGGCTGCCTGGGCGGGCAGAACACCGTCGTGCCCATCGACGGCGCGCTGCACGACGTCTTCCTTTCCGCGCCCGGCGTGCGTGCCCACGCCTTCCGCGTGCTCGACCGCTGGGCCGACGCCGTCCTCCCCGGCGCCGGCCGACCCCGCGCCGGTTCCGCCGACGCGGACCGCACCGCCCCCGGGACCGCGCCGGCCCCGGGGGAAAGCCATGACCGCCCCGCCATCCACGATCACACCGAGGAGAACGCCCGATGACCGATCCCGCCCCATCCTCCGCAGACGCCGCCGCCGCGAACCCGGCCCCCGCAGATACCACCGGCGCCGAGCACTTCGACGTCGCGGTGATCGGCACCGGCTCCGGGAACACCTTCCTGGACGAGCGCTACGCCCACCTGAAGGTCGCGCTGCTGGAGGAGGGGGTGTTCGGTGGCACCTGCCTCAACGTCGGCTGCATTCCCACGAAGATGTTCGTCTACGCGGCGGACGTGGCCGAGACCGTCCGTGGCGCCGCACGCTACGGGGTGGACGCACACGTGGACGGGGTGCGGCGGGCCGACATGGTCGGCCGGGTCTTCGGCCGGATCGACCCGATCTCCGAGGGCGGCCGCACGTACCGCGTCGAAGACTGCGACAACGTCACCGTCTTCGAGGGGCACGCGCGGTTCGTCGCCCCCCGGACCCTCGACACCGGCACGGGCAGCATCATCACCGCCGACCAGGTCGTGCTGGCCACCGGGTCGCGGCCGGTCATCCCCGACGCCATCGCCCGCTCCGGCGTGGACTACCTCACCAACGAGGATGCGATGCGTCTCGAGGCGACACCCGAGCACGTCCTCATCGTCGGCACCGGGTTCATCGCCGCCGAATTCGCGCACATCTTCTCCGGGCTGGGCTCGCGGGTGTCGATCATCGGCCGCAGCGGACGGATGCTGCGCCACCTCGACGACGAGATCTCCGCGCACTTCACCGGCCTCGCCGCGCAGCGGTGGGACCTGCACCTGTCGTCGCCCGTCCGGTCGGCGCAACGGCGGGCCGACGGCACCGGGGCGGAGGTGGAACTCGACGACGGCACGCTGTTGTCGGGCGACGCGCTGCTGGTGGCGGTGGGCCGGGCCCCCAACGCCGACCTCATCGGCGCCGCCGCTGGCGGGATCGATCTCACCGCAGACGGCCGGGTGCAGGTGGACGAGTACCAGCGGACCACCGCCGACGGCGTCTTCGCGCTGGGCGACGTGTGCTCGCCGCACCAGCTCAAGCACGTCGCCAACCACGAGGCGCGCGTGGTGGGCGACAACCTGCTGGCCGAGCGGGCCGCCGGGGGACGGCCCGCGGAACTGCGCGCCGCCGACCACCGCTTCGTGCCGTCCGCGGTGTTCACCCACCCGCAGATCGCGGCCGTCGGACTCACCGAGGCGCAGGCACGCGCGCAGCACGCGAACGTCACAGTCAAGGTGCAGCGCTACGCCGACGTCGCCTACGGGTGGGCGATGGAGGACGACGAAGGGCTGTGCAAGGTGATCGCCGACCGCGACACCGGCGCACTGCTGGGCGGGCACATCATCGGCGCCCAGGCCTCCACGCTGATCCAGCCGCTGATCCAGGCGCTGTCCTTCGGGCTGGGCGCCGCCGAGATGGCGCACGGGCAGTACTGGATCCACCCCGCACTCACCGAGGTGGTCGAGAACGCGCTGCTCGGCCTGGATCTCTAGCGGCGGGTCCCCCGGGCGCGGAGGGCGCCGGCCGCCGAGCGGCGGCCGGCGCCCGGCCACGCCTCACCAGGGGTTGCTGCGCAGGATGATCTCGGTGGCCAGCCCCGCCGCCAGCGCCTCGCCCCACTGTGCGGCGTCCCCGGACTGCGCGGCGCCCCGCAACTGCGCCCCGCCCCCGGCCGGCTCCACCACCCGGAAGTCCGAGTAGACGTGCCGCCCGCTCGCGTACGCCTGCGCCCGCGCCTCGGCCGTGGTGAGCACCAGCGTGGTCGCCACGTCCACGGCCGGGCAGCCCTGATCGAGCACCGCGCCGTCGGCGTCCGCGACGGCGGGGTGGCCGCCGTCGAGCACCACCAGGCTGCTCACCCGGCCGAAGTGCCGCGCGGCCGTCTCCCACGCGGCCGGCGCCGCGTCGCCCGTCCCGACGAGGTTCACCCAGTGCAGGCCGAGCTGGTCGAGCGCCGACGCCACCTCCTCGTGCGTGGGCGCCGGGGAACCCGTGTCCCACACGAAGCTCTGCAGACCCGAGGCCTCCAGCCGCTCGGTCAGCGGCGCGATCCGCGGCACCGGGGCGCCGTGCGCCTCGCCCGCGAGGATGAGCACGCCGGGCGCGCCGTCCGCCCCGCCGACGACTACCGTGCGGGGCTGCCCGCTGATCGTGATGCTCCGTTCGGTCATGGGAGACCACGGTACGCGGTGACAGCCTGCCCGGGGGCATGTCCCGGCGTGCGGCGCGCCACTCCGGCATACGCTCCGGATCCGTACCGGCGGGCGCCGGTGCACCGCTGCCGGGCGCGCACGTCCGCAGCCGTCAGGGCAGCGTGAGGATCTCCGCGCCGGAGCCCGTGACCACCAAGGTGTGCTCGAACTGCGCCGTCCACGAGCGGTCGGCGGTGACCACGGTCCAGCCGTCGTCCCACATCTCGTAGTCGACCCCGCCGAGGGTGATCATCGGCTCGATGGTGAAGGTCATGCCCTCTTCGATCACCGTGTCCACGTTCGGCTCGTCGTAGTGCAGGACCACGAGGCCGTTGTGGAAGGTGGGGCCCACCCCGTGCCCGGTGAAATCCCGGACCACCCCGTAGCCGAAGCGGTTGGCGTAGGACTCGATCACCCGGCCGATGATGTTGAGCTCCCGGCCGGGCTTGACGGCCTTGATCGCCCGCATGGTGGCCTCGTGCGTGCGCTCGACGAGCAGTCGCGCCTCGTCGTCCACCTCGCCTGCGAGGAAGGTCGCATTGGTGTCGCCGTGCACGCCGTCGATGTAGGCGGTGACGTCGATGTTGACGATGTCGCCGTCGGCGATCACCGTCGAGTCGGGGATGCCGTGGCAGATGACCTCGTTGAGCGAGGTGCAGCACGACTTGGTGAATCCCCGGTACCCGAGCGTGGACGGGTAGGCGCCGTGGTCGCACATGTACTCGTGGGCGATGCGGTCGAGTGCGTCGGTGGTGACGCCCGGCGCCACGGCGGCGCCCGCCTCCGCCAGCGCCGCAGCGGCGATCTTCGAGGCGGTGCGCATGGCCTCGACGGTGTCAGCGTCCTGCACCCACGGTTCGCTGCCCTCGCGCGCGGTGGGCTTCCACGCGTACTCGGGACGCTCGATGTCCTTGGGGACGGAGCGTACGGGGGTGGGGTCGCCGGGTGTGAGCGGTGCGCGTCGGGCCATGGTTGCGAGCCTATCGCCGCGCCGCGGTGGCGGGCGCACCGGAGGCTCCGCCACCATGGGGGCCGTGACCGACGCCCCGCTCGTGCGCAAGACCTCCACCACGCTGTCCGACGGCCGCGGCCTGCACTACTTCGACGACACCGAGCCGTACCTGTCCGGCCGCGCCACCCGAACCCCGCACGACCCGAGGCCCCCGTCCCCGCGCGCCGCCGCCGGCGAACCGCGGTGGGATGCGCGCACTGGCGAATGGGTGACGATCGCACCGGCCCGCATGGACCGCACCCACCTCCCCGCGCCGGGAGCGAACCCGCTGGCACCGTCGACGGCCCTGCGCAGCACCGAGATCCCCGCGCACGACTACGACGTGGTGGTGTTCGAGAACCGGTTCCCCGCGCTCCCCCGCTGCGAGGTGATCTGCTACTCGTCCGACCCGGCGGCCACCGTCGCGTCGCTGCCCGCGCGGCGGATGCGCACGGTGATCGAGGCCTGGGCGGACCGCACGGACGCGCTGGGCGCGGCGGACGGGGTCGAGCAGGTGTTCTGCTTCGAGAACCGCGGAGTGGAGACGGGCGTGACGCTGACCCACCCGCACGGGCAGATCTACGCGTACCCGTTCGTGCCCCGCGAGGCCGCGACGGTGCTGCACCGGGCACGCGAGCACCGCGCGGCCACCGGCGGGAACCTGCTGCGCGAGCGGATGCTCGGCGAGTTGGACGCCGGCGCCCGCGTGGTGGTGTCCGGACGGCACTGGGCGGCCTACGTCCCGCACGCGGCCCGCTGGCCCGTGGAGGTGGAGGTGGCACCGCTGCGTGACGTGCCGGACCTGTGCGCGCTCGACGACGACGAGCGCGCCGAGCTGGCCGTCCTGTACCCGGAGCTCATGGCGCGACTGGACCGGTACTTCACCACCGCCGACGGCACGCCGATCCCGTTGCCGTACATCGCCGCCTGGTACCAGGCCCCCGCCTCCGACCACGGCGGCGACTTCCGGCTGCACCTGCGGATCATGTCGATGCGCCGCTCCCCCGACAAGCTGAAGTACCTGGCCGGATCCGAATCCGCCATGGGCGCGTGGATCAACGATGCCGTCCCCGAGGAGATCGCCGCCCGCCTGCGGGAGGCGGCGCGGTGACGCCCCACGGCCCGGAGGGCGCGATGACGACGGAACCGCGGTCCGCCGCCGAGGGGGCGCGGCGCGCCGACGCGCTGTTCCGCCGGGTGTTCGGCGGTACGCCCCGCGGCGTCTGGTCCGCGCCCGGCCGGGTGAACCTGATCGGCGAGCACACCGACCACAACGGCGGGCTGTGCCTGCCGATCGCCCTCGGACACCGCACCTACGTGGCGCTGCGTGCCCGCGCAGACGGCGCGGTGCGCGTCGTCTCCGCCCAGCACCCGCACGACGGGCCCGCGACGCTCTCCTCCCCGGTCACGCCGGGACGCGCGGCCGCCGTGACCGGCTGGCCGGCCTACATTTTCGGCGTCGCCTCCCTGCTGCGCGCGCACCTGGGCGCAGCCGATCCGGCCGCAGCCGTGCCGGGCGCAGCCGTGCCGGGCGCGGACATCGCCATCGACTCGTGCGTGCCGCAGGGCGCCGGACTGAGCTCGTCGGCGGCCCTGGAATGCGCGGTGGCGTGTGCGCTGGCGGCCGTGGCGGGCGCGGACATCGGCGATCCGCACCTGCGCAGTGTCCTGGTCGACGTAACCCGGGCCGCAGAGAACGACGTGGTCGGGGTGCCGTCGGGCGCGATGGACCAGTCGGCCGCGCTGCTGGCGGCCGCCGGGCACGCGCTGCTGCTCGACGCCGCCGACGGAACCGCGACGCCGGTCCCCTTCGACACCGCGGCGATGGGCGCGTCCCTGCTGATCGTCGACACCCGCACGGCGCACGCCCTCGTCGAGGGCGGCTACGCGACCCGCCGCGCCGAATGCGCCGCCGCGGAGCGGGCCCTGGGGGTGCGCACGCTGAGCGGGGCGGACGATGCCGACGTGTGGGGCTCGCCGACCCGCTCCTGCGGGCCCGTGCGCGGCACGTGCTCACCGAGAACGCCCGGGTGCGCGCGTTCGTCGAAGAGCTGGCGGCGCCGGTGCCCGCGCCGCAGCGGCTCGGCGCCCTGCTCGACGCTTCGCACGCCTCTCTGCGCGACGACTTCGCCGTCTCCACCGACGAACTCGACTGTGCGGCGGACGCGGCGCGGGAGGCCGGAGCGTTCGGCGCCCGCATGGTGGGCGCGGGGTTCGGCGGCGCGGTGCTGGCACTCGTGCCCGCGGACGGCGCGGCGCGCATCGCCGAACGGATCACAGACGCCTTCCGCGCGGCCGGCCTGCCCGACCCCGCCTGCTACCCGGCGCACCCCTCGGCACCGGCCCGCAGCGAGCGTTGAACGGCGGTGCCCGCGCGGCCCAGCGGTGCCACGGATCCCTGGGAGCCGCCCCGGCCTCACCGGATCTGAATCAGTGCGGGTGACACGCGCGAATGGACATCTGCGCATCGCGGTCGGCCCCTGCCCGATCAGCCGCGGTCGACGCAACGCGTATCGGACGTTTGCGGTCCCGAGCACGGTTGACATGGTTGCCGCCACGGATCCAAACTAGGTTGACAAGGTTGACGCACGGGGGAGGCAAGGACACGTGGACACCATCGAACACGGCCCGCACAAGCAGACGGCCGACGAGTTCAAACGCGAACTGCGCCGGTACGTCGACGAGCGCATCGACGCGCTCCAGATCCCCACGGAGCACATCGACCTCCTCGACGCTCGGGCCGTCGCCGGCCATATGATCGCCTCGATACCCGCCCTGCACCTGCACCCGTACGACGAGGCCGCAGGCCCCTTCTACGACTCCGCAGGACTCGAGAAGTGGCTCGGCGTCAGCCGACAGGCCATCAACAAGAGGGTGCACAGCGGCACACTCATTTCCGCCCGGCTCGGCGGCGGCAAGCACGTGTATCCGGCATGGCAGTTCATGCCGAACGGGCAGGTGTACCCGGCGCTGCTGCCTGCGTGGCTGCTGCTGCGGAAGCACAGCGACGCGTGGACCGCGATCTTGTGGCTTTCCGCAGACGATCCCGAGCTGGACGGGCACAGCGCCGCCGACTGGCTGACCAGCGACCGCGACCCGGAACCGGTCTATGCCGCAGCCCGTGCCGACGTCGCCCGGTGGTCCGCGTGAGCCGCGACCAACCGGCGATCGAATCCCCACGGGGCCGGAACCTGGCCGGATTTCCCTGTGCCCGGATCAACACGGACGTCACCGTTTGGCGAGGCCACAATCGCCATCGCGGCCCCTGGTGGTTCTCCTCCGCAGGCGGACGTTTCGACTTGCCCGCACCGCATGGCACCTGCTACCTGGCTTATGACGAGCAGACCGCGGTCCGCGAGACCATCGGCGACAAGCTCGCCGCCCACCAGGTCATCACAGCCGAATTCGCGGCCGGACGGGTCGTCTCCGCTCTGCGGCTACCGCACCCGTTCTCAACTGCAGACACCTGCCACACGGATGCCGCCGGATACGGGCTTACGCGGGAACTGTGCACCATCACCCCCTACGACATCCCCCGAAAGTGGGCCGCCGCGTTCCGCGAGGCCGGCTACGGCGGTATCCAGTACCAAACCCGATTCACGACCGGTGCTGGGCCCAACGCCGCCGCAACCTTCGGAACCGCGGGGGAGGCGAACTGGGGCGCCGACCCCGCGCCCGCATCATTCTCGCGCGCCGCCCGGCGAGCCGGCATCGCCGTCGCAACCGTACCCGGCCGCGTCCGCATCACCATGCCGCCCGGGGCCTGAACGTCGGGAGGATGCTCCGACCTCCTCGCATCAAGAACGACCTCAGAGGCTACGACCACCCCGCATCGCCGGTCAGGCCATGTACCCGTCGGGCAGGCCCAGGAACATCTCGCGCACCACCGCGACGGCGTTGTCGGAACTGCCGCCGCCCACGATCAGCGACGCGAACGCGATGTCGCCGCGGTACCCGGCGAACCAGGCGTGCGACCCGCCCTCGTACTCGGCCTCTCCAGTCTTGCCGTACACCTCCCCCTGGTCGGCGATGCGCGATCCGGTGCCGCTGGTGACCACCTGACGCATCATCAGCCGCAGTCCGTCCACCATCTCGGGGGTGATCGGTTCTCCGGCGTCCTCCACCGTGGTGGGGTGCCCGCTGATGAGCTGCGGCACCGGCGTGGAGCCGTGGGCCACCGTCGCCGCCGCCAGCGCCATGCCGAAGGGGGTCACCAGATCGCGGCCCTGGCCGAAGCCGTCCTCGCTGCGCTGGACGATGTCCGCGGCGGGCTGGATCCGGCCGGTCAGCGTTGTGATGCCGTCGATGCCGTAGTTCACGCCGATGCCGTACATCGCGGCGGCGTCCGGCAGCGCATCGGCCTGCATGCGGCTCGCCAACTCGGCGAAGGTGGTGTTGCAGCTGGCCGCGAAAGCGGTGCGCATCGGCACCGTGCCCAGCGCGAAGTGCGCATAGTTGGGGATGGTGCGCGTCCCGATCGTCACCTCTCCCGGGCACGCGAGCATGGTCTGGGGCGTCGCCAGCCCCTCCTCGATGGCGGCGCCCGCGGTGACGATCTTGAAGGTGGAGCCCGGCGGGTACAGGCCCTGCAGCGCGATGGGCCCCTTCGCGTCGGCCGCATCGTTCTGCGCCACCGCGAGGATCTGGCCCGTGGACGGCTGGATCGCCACGAGCACCGCCGGCTTGTCGGTGATCCCGACCGCCGTCTGCGCGGCGATCTGCACCGACTTGTCCAGGCCCACGCGGACCGCGGGCGCGGGCACGGGGGCGGTCTCGGTGAGCACGTCCACCACCGCACCGTCGCGGTTGACGCTCACCACCCGCCAGCCCGGCGTGCCGTAGACGTCGTCGCGCACCACCGATTCCAGGTTGCCGACCACGTCGTTGGCCAGCAGCGGGTCCGTAGGGATCAGGTCCGGCTGCTCGGACAGCGCCACCCCCGGCAGCGCCTCCAGTTGCGGCCGCAGCGCATCGGCCTCGTCGGACGTCAGGCGCGTGATCGCGTAGTTCCCGTCCAGCGAGGACGCCTGCTCCGCGATGGACTGGGCCGACACCGACGGGTCGGCGGGCTTGAGCAGGCGTTCCAGCGCGGACGCCGTCGCCCCCAGCGCACGGCCTGCCTCCGTCGCGGACACCAGCACCTGCACGCTGATCCCCGGTTCCAGCACCGGCGCGCCGTCGTGCCCGATCACCGGCGCGCGCGGCGCCGCGATGGTGCGCAACGACATGGTCTGATCGCCGCCCAGCCCCGGGTTGACGGCGGCGGGAGTCCACCGCACCGCCCAGTCGCCCTGTGTGCGCACCAGGGGCAGCGTGCCCGTATACCGCCAGACCCGCCCCTGGGGCAGCGTCCACTCGTAGGTGTATTCGGCCCGCGCCGTCGCCCCCTCGGTACGCACCGCCCCGATGGAGGCGGTCATCGACTCGGCCTGCAGTCCGTCCCACGCCGCCGCGAGTCCCGCGCGCGCGTCGTCGGGCGCGTCGGTCTGCGCCGCGGCACGATCGACGTCGTCGTCCGCGAAGCCCGCCGCGAAGTCCCGGGCCGCCGAGCCCGCCGTCTCCGGACCGTCCGCGCACGCCACCGACCCCAGCAGTACCAGTACGGACGCGGCGCACGCCCCGGCCAGCCGGACACGCAACACCCGTCGGGGGCCGGCCGTCCGGCAGTGGTGAACAGTCATCGCGGCAATGATAAGTCGCCGCGCGGCGCCGCACCGATCCGCCGCCGCGCGCCGTCAGTCGATGAGGACCGTCGCGAACGTCGCCACCTGTCGGAATCCGATCCGGGCGTAGGAGGCCCGGGCGGGCGCGTTGAAGGAGTTGACGTACAGGCTGGGCGTGCGGCCGGCCGCACGCAACTCCGCGCACACCGTCGCAGTGCCCCGCGTGCCCAGTCCGCGCGCGCGTTCGCCGGGCCGCACCCACACGCCCTGGATCTGCCCCACCCGGTCCGAGTACGAGCCCACCTCGGCCTTGAACAGCACCCGCCCGTCGGCGATGCGCGCCCAGGCGCGGCCCGCGCGGATCGTGGCGGCGACGCGCTCCCGGTAGCCCTGGCCGCCGTCGTGCAGCCGCGGGTCGATGCCGACCTCCTCGATGAACATGGCGACGGCGGCCTCCAGGTACGGCGCGAGGTCGTCCATCGTCACCCGCCGCACCTCGGGGTCCGGCATCACCGCCGGGGCCCCGTCGAGCGCGAGCAGCGGCTGGTCGGAACGGACCTCGCGCGCAGGACCCCAGCGCGGCTCGAGCACCGCCCACATGGGGATGGCCAGCTCGCTGCGCCCCACCAGCGAGGTGCACAGGCGCGGCCCGCGCAGCGCCCGGTCCGCGAAGGCCTCGACATCGTGGCGGGTGCCGGCGAGCGGCACGAGGTTGCCGCCGGAGAAGCACAGTGCCCGCTCCGGGCCGCCCCGGGTCCACATCTCGCCGCCGAGGGCACTGCGCCCGAGGCCACGCTGTTGCACCCGCGCGGCGATCATGCATGCCGCCACCGGGTCCGCGCCGAGGGCGCGCACGACCGCATCACGTTCCCGCGTCCCCAGCACCCTGGTCCCCAGCAGCTTCAGCACCGGCCCACTCCGCCGCTCGCGTGCGGGCCGCCCGTCCGTTCGGACGGCCCCGTCCTGTCAACATTGCCACGCGCGGAGTCGATCCGCCCGCAAACCCCGCCCTGACGTCGCGGTAAGGCGACGCGGTGCGCTCAGGACACCGTGACCGACGGTCCGGTGCCCGCCGCTGTGCCGTCCTCAGCGCCGTCGCCCATCTCCTCGGCGATGCGCATGGCCTCCTCGATGAGCGTCTCGACGATCTGCGCCTCCGGCACCGTCTTGATCACCTTGCCCTTGACGAAGATCTGGCCCTTGCCGTTGCCGGACGCCACGCCCAGGTCGGCCTCGCGCGCCTCGCCGGGGCCGTTGACGACGCACCCCATCACGGCGACGCGCAGCGGCACCTCCATGCCTTCCAGGCCCGCCGTGACCTCGTCGGCGAGCTTGTAGACGTCCACCTGCGCGCGCCCGCAGGACGGGCACGAGACGATCTCGAGCTTGCGGGGGCGCAGGCCCAGCGACTGCAGGATCTGCGTGCCCACCTTGACCTCTTCGACCGGCGGGGCGGACAACGACACCCGGATCGTGTCGCCGATCCCCTGCGACAGCAGGGCGCCGAAGGCGACTGCCGACTTGATGGTGCCCTGGAACGCCGGGCCCGCCTCGGTGACGCCCAGGTGCAGCGGGTAGTCGCACTGCTCGGCCAACTGCCGGTAGGCCTCGACCATCACCACCGGGTCGTTGTGCTTGACCGAGATCTTGATGTCGTGGAAGCCGTGCTCGGCGAACAGCCCGGCCTCCCACAGCGCCGATTCCACCAGCGCCTCCGGCGTCGCCTTGCCGTACTTCTTGAGCAGACGCGGGTCCAGCGACCCCGCGTTGACACCGATGCGGATGGGGACGCCGGCGTCCCCCGCCGCCCGCGCCACCTCGCCGACGCGGCCGTCGAACTCCTTGATGTTGCCGGGGTTGACGCGGACCGCCGCGCACCCGGCGTCGATGGCGGCGAAGATGTAGCGCGGCTGGAAGTGGATGTCGGCGATGACCGGGATCTGGCTCTTGCGGGCGATCGCCTCGAGCGCGTCCGCGTCCTCCTGCCGCGGGCACGCCACCCGGACGATGTCGCACCCCGACGCCGTCAGCTGGGCGATCTGCTGCAACGTGGTGTTGACCTCGTGCGTCTTGGTGGTGGTCATCGACTGCACGGACACCGGGAAGTCGCTGCCCACGCCCACGCTGCCCACGTGCAGCTGGCGCGTCTTGCGGCGCGGAGCCAGGACCGCGGCCGGCCCGGTCGGCATTCCGAGACCCACGGGGCTCGTCACAACTATCATCCTCTCGAAGGTGAGCACCTGCGCTCCGGCTTGATCCGCCGGGGCTCTGCTCCGATTGTCCTCCACTGCGGCCGCCGGCTCCACGGTCGCCCGTGATGGTGACGTTCGCCACGTCCCGCGGCACGCTCGGCGCCGCAGGGTGCGGGCCGCTCAGAACACCCGGATCGGGTTGACGATGTCCGCCGTCACCGTCAACAGCATGAACCCGCCGAGCACCACCGCTATCGCCAGGGTGACGGGCATGAGCTTCATGTAGTCGACCGGAGCGCCCGCCGCCTTGCCCCGCATCCTGCGCACGGCGTCGCGGATCTTCTCGTAGATGACCACGGCGATGTGGCCGCCGTCGAACGGCAGCAGCGGCAGCACGTTGAGCAGCGCGAGGAAGAAGTTCAGCTGCGCCAGCAGAAAGACGAAAGCCTGCCACATATCACGTTCGACGAACTCGCCGCCGAGCCTGCTCGCCCCGACGACGCTCATCGGGGTCTCGTCGCTGCGGTGCCCGCCGAAGATCGACTCGACCAGGTTGGGCACGCGCGAGGGGAAGTCCAGCAGCGCGTTCCAACTGAGCACGGCGATCTCGCCGGTGAACTCGAGCGACCCGGGCACCGCGGTGAGCGCGTTGAAGTGCTCCAGCCCCGCCACCGACCGCCCGGCGCCGATCGCACCGACGGTCTCGCTGCGCTGCGCGCCGGTCGCGGGGTCGGTGACCTGCCGCTGCACCTGCTCGACCTGCACGGGGATCGTCAGCGTCTCGCCGCTGCGCTCGACGACGAACGGCACCGTGCCGGAGCTGTCCCGCACGGCGGCGACGAGGTCCGGCCAGGTCTCCACGGCGGTGCCGTCGATCTTCTTCACGACATCGCCGGATTCGAGCCCGGCCTGCTGCGCCGGCCCGGTGCCCGTGCAAGGCACCAGGGTGCCGTCGGCCCGCTGCTCCGGCGACGAGCACGACAACGTGCCCAGCTTCGTCTGCGGGGCGTCGATCTGCGGCAGCCCCGAGCCCAGCGCCAGCCCGTAGATGAGTACGAGGCCGATGAGGATGTTCATCACCACGCCGGCGAGCATCACGACGATCCGCTTCCACGCCGGGAAGCGGAACATGGCCCGGTCCGCCTCGTCGGGCGCGAGCTCGTCCATCGCCGTCATGCCTGCGATGTCGCAGAACCCGCCCGCCGGCACCGCCTTGAGCCCGTACTCCGTCTCCCCCCTGCGGAAGGAGAACACCTTGGGGCCGAAGCCGATGAAGTAGCGGCGGACCTTCATCCCGAACAACTTGGCCGCGCCGAGATGCCCGAACTCGTGCAGCGCGATCGAGACGCCGATGCCGAAGGCGAACAGGATCACGCCCAGTACGAAATCCACTGCCCGTCAGCCCTCCTGCCCGACCAGCGCGGCGGCGCGCCCACGCGCCCACTGCTCCGCGGCCAGCACCTCGTCGACGCCGGCCGGATCGGCCGCCCACCGGTCGCCCTCCGCGAGCACCTCGGCCACCGTGCCCACGATCCGCGGGAACCGTATGCGGCCGGCCAGGAACGCCGTGGCGGCCTCCTCGTTGGCCGCGTTGAACACGGCCGGCATGCACCCGCCCGCCATGCCCGCGCTGCGCGCCAACTCCACCGCGGGGAACACCGCGGCGTCGAGCGGCTCGAACTCCCAGGTGGACGCGACGGTGAAGTCGCACGCCCGCGCCGCGCCGGCGATGCGCTCGGGCCAGCCCAGCGCCAATGCGATCGGCAGGCGCATGTCCGGCGGGCAGGCCTGCGCAATCGTCGAGCCGTCGTGGAAGGTCACCATCGAGTGCACCACCGACTGCGGGTGCACGGTGACCGCGATCCGGTCGTAGGGCACGCCGAAGAGCATGTGGGCCTCGAGCAGCTCGAGGCCCTTGTTGACCATCGTCGCAGAATTGAGGGTGTTCATCGGGCCCATCGACCACGTGGGGTGCGCCCCGGCCTGCTCGGGTGTGACGTCCGCCAGCTGCTCCGCCGTCCAGCCGCGGAAGGGGCCGCCCGACGCCGTGAGCACCAGGGCCGCCACCTCGTCCGCGCGGCCCGCACGCAGGCACTGCGCCAACGCGGAATGCTCGGAATCGACCGGCACGATCTGCCCCACCGCCGCGGCGGCCAGCACCAGCGGGCCGCCGGCGATGAGCGACTCCTTGTTCGCCAGCGCCAGGCGCGCACCCGTCTCCAGGGCCGCGAGCGTGGGCCGCAGCCCCAGCGAACCGACGAGGCCGTTGAGAACCACGTCGGCCTCCACGGAGCGCACCAGATCCTCCGCCGCCGACGGACCCGACCGGACGGGGAAGCCCACGACATCGGCCAGGCGGGCCGCCGCTGCGGGGTCGGCCACGGCCACCTCGCGCGCCCCGGTGGCGCGGATCTGCCGGGCCAGCAGCTCGACGTCGGCGCCGCCGGCGGCGAGGCCCACCACCTCGAGCCGTTCCGCGGCCGCGGAGATCACCTGAAGTGCCTGGGTGCCGATGGAACCGGTGCTCCCCAGGAGCAGTACACGCGTTCTCGTCACCGCACCATTGTTCCCGACGCCCCGACCCGCGGCCACCTCCGGGCCCGGCGCACACTCCCCGCAGGCCGGCCCCGCTGTTTACGACCCCGTGTCGTATCCGGCCCCGGAATGTGCCAGGATTGGGGCCGACACAGTGACACCAGGAGGTTCGGCCGTGGCCACACAGCAGCAGGTGCATCCCTCCCTCGAGAAGGCCATCGAGGAATCCCGCATCGACCCCGCGGACGAGCCGTCGGTCGGCTGGGGCTGGCACGGCCAGGCCACCAAGACCTTCCGTATCGCCGGCTGGTTCTTCGCGCTGTTCCTGCTCCTGATGATCTTCAACAACATCGAGACGGCGACGGCCATCATCTACCTGTGCGTCTCCGCTGCGGTGGTCGTCGGTTTCCTGCTGATCGACATCTACACGCGGCACAACCGCTGGAACCGCTGACCGGTCTCTGACACCGTGCAGGACCGGCCCCGGAGCATCCGGGGCCGGTCCTGTCTCTTCTGCTCTACCTCTCCGTCGCGGCGAGCTGGCCGCACGCGGCCGCGATCTCCTGGCCGCGCGTGTCGCGCACAGTGCAAGAGACACCCGCCGCACGCACCCGCCGCACGAACTCGCGCTCGACCGGTTTGGGGGCCGCGTCCCATTCGCTGCCCGGAGTGGGGTTAAGCGGGATGAGGTTCACGTGCACGAGCGACCCGAGCGCGGCGCGGAGCTTCTTGCCCAGCAGATCTGCGCGCCACGGCTGGTCGTTGACGTCGCGGATCAGCGCGTACTCGATGGACACACGGCGTCCGGTGCGGTCCGCGTAGTACCGGGCCGCGTCGAGCACCTCCGCCACCGACCACCGATTGTTTACCGGGACGAGGGTGTCGCGCAGCTCGTCGTCCGGGGTGTGCAGGGACACGGCCAGCGTCACCGACAGGCCCTCGTCCGCGAGCTTGCGGATCGCCGGGGCCAGCCCCACCGTCGACACCGTCACCGACCGTTGCGACAGCCCGAAGCCGTCCGGCGCGGGGTCGGTGATCCGCCGGACCGCGGCCACCACCCGCTTGTAGTTGGCCAGCGGCTCCCCCATGCCCATGAACACGATGTTCGAGAGCCTGCCCGGACCGCCGTGCACCTCGCCGTCGCGCATCGCCGCCGCGGCCGCACGGACCTGATCGACGATCTCCGCCGTGGACAGGTTCCGGTCGAGGCCGCCCTGCCCCGTCGCGCAGAACGGGCAGGCCATCCCGCACCCAGCCTGGCTGGAGATGCACAGCGTCGCGCGGTCCGGGTACCGCATCAGCACGCTCTCGAGCAGGGTGCCGTCGCCCGCCCGCCACAGGGTCTTGCGCGTGGTGCCGTCGTCGCAGGCGATGTGCCGCACCGCGGTGAGCAGCGGCGGGAACAGGGCCTCCGACACCGATTCGCGCATCGCCGCCGGCAGATCCGTCATCTCGGCCGGGTCCGCGACGAGCCGACCGTAGTATTGGCGGGCCACCTGATCCGCACGGAACTTCGGCAGACCCAGCTCCCCCATCGCCGCCCGGCGACCCTCTGCGTCCAGATCCGCCAGGTGCGTCGGCGGAAGCCCGCGCCGCGGCGCCGAGAACACCAGGCGGACGGGCGTGCTGGCGCCCGCCGCTCCGGGACTGTCCGTCGTCGGCTCCGCCGGCCCCGGGGCGGCGGACTGCGCGTCCTGCGTGGATGGATGCTGCGTACGACCGGCCATGATCACCGATTGTCCCAGATCGCCGGCGGAATCGCCGCCCCGCCCCGTCTGACGCCCGACCCGCCCGGTGCGCCGAGAACCGTGCGCGCGGTGCCGCTGTGGGGGATCATCGGGGCATGAGCACCGACGACCAGTACGGCACACCGCCCACGCCGTCGACGGGTACCGACACTCCCCCCGCCGGCGCCGACGCCACGCCGTCCGCGGCGCACACGAGCCCCGCAGGCGCAAGCGCGACCGCCGCCACCACCGCGTCGGGTTCGACCAAGCAGGGACGCAAGCGCGTCGACCTGGCGAAGAATTCGCGCACCGCCCGCGCCTGGTCGGCGTGGATCGTCGGCGCGATCATCCTGATCTTCCTGCTCGTCTTCATCATCCAGAACTCCGACTCCACCCCGGTGCAGATCTTCGGGTGGGAGTTCTCGCTGCCACTGGGGGTGACGATCCTGCTCGCCGCGATCGGCGGGGCGCTCATCACCGCACTGATCGGCGCCGCGCGGATGCTCCAGATGCGCCGGGCGGCGCGCAAACAGCGCTAGACGCCACCGACGATCAGAACGCGAGTCCCAGCACCACCCACACGGCGACCGCCGACGGCAGCGCCGAATCGAGCCGGTCCATGATCCCGCCGTGTCCGGGCAGCAGCGCACCCATGTCCTTGATGCCCAGGTCCCGCTTGAACTGCGATTCCACCAAGTCGCCGAGCGTCGACGTCACCACGATGACGGCCCCGAGGATCGCCCCGACCCACCAGGCCTCGCCCAGGATCAACGTCACGGTGAGCACGCCCCCGACGACGCCGAAGAGCAGCGATCCGCCCAGCCCCTCCCACGACTTCTTGGGGCTGATCGCCGGGACCATCGGATGCTTGCCCAGCAGGACTCCGGCGGCGTATCCGCCCACATCGGAGCACACCACGCCGATCATCAGGCAGAACACCTTGCCGGCGCCGTTGTCGCCGTCGAGCACCAGCAGCGCGCCGATCGACGCGAACAGCGGTATCCAGGCGGCGACGAAGACGCCGACGGCCATGTCGCGCGTGTAGTTCCGGGGGGTCGCGTCCAGGCCGGCGCTCACCAGCCGCCAGATCATGATGACCAGCACGGTCACGGCGAATGCGCCGAACGTCGCGGACGCGCCGTACGGCCAGGTCAACCAGATCATCGCCTGGCCGCCGATCAGCAGCGGCACCAGCGGCACGTCTATTCCGCCCTGGCGCAGCCGTGCGCACACCTCCCAGGTGGCGATCGCGGCGGCGACGGCGACGACGGCCACCCAGGCGGTGGGCGCGAACAGCAGCACGCAGATGACGAGCGCGCCGAGCGCGACCCCGACGCCGATCGCCGCGGGCAGATTGCGCCCCGCCTTCGACGGCGGCTTGTCCGGCTGCTGCTGGGTGGCTTCGCCGCCTGCCGTCACTGGGCCTCCTGGTGTGGTCTGGTAGTCACGCATGTCGTCGAACCGCCCCGCGCACGGCGCACCGACGGCGGGACCGCCCGGCGCCCGCGCCGGTCAGACCTCCAGAAGTTCGGATTCCTTGTTCTTGACCATCTCGTCGATCTGGCCGACGTACCGGCCCGTCGTCTTGTCGAGTTCCTTCTCGGCGCGGGTGACATCGTCCTCGCCGGCGTCGCCGTCCTTCTGGATCCGGTTGAGCTCGTCCATCGCCTTGCGGCGCACGTTGCGCACCGCCACCCGGGCCTCCTCGGCCTTGGCCTTGGCCTGCTTGACGAACTCGCGACGGCGCTCCTCGGTGAGCTGGGGAACCGACACCCGGATGATCGTGCCGTCGTCGGTGGGGTTCACGCCCAGGTCCGAGTTGCGGATGGCCGTCTCGATCGTGCCGAGCATCGACACCTCGTACGGCTTGATGACGACCATGCGCGGCTCCGGCACCGAGATGCTGGCGACCTGGGTGATCGGGGTCGGGCTTCCGTAGTATTCGACGACGACCCGGGAGAACATGCCGGGGTTCGCCCGGCCGGTGCGGATGGAGCCGAGATCATCCCGGGCGACCTCGATCGCCTTCTCCATCTTCTCCTCGGCCTCGAAGAGAGTTTCGTCGATCACGGCATTCCTCCGTCGGTTATGGGTCTGCGCCGGGCGCCGGCCGGCACTGTCACTGCGCCGGCCTACGGTGTCCGTCCGGCAAAACTATCGCGCCCCGGCCATGCCGGGGGTATCGGCGGTCACGAACGCACCAATGTACCGATCTTCTCACCTGACACGGCCCGCGCGATATTGCCTTCCGTCAGGAGATTGAACACCAGCAGCGGCATGGCGTTGTCCATGCACAGGCTGAACGCCGTCGCATCCGCGACCTTGAGGCCGCGCACGAGCGCCTCCTCGTGGGTGATCTCGTCGTACATCGTCGCGTCGGGGTCCTGACGCGGGTCCGCCGAGTACACCCCGTCGACGGACTTGGCCAGCATCACCACCTCCGCGCCCACCTCGAGCGCACGCTGCGCAGCGGTGGTGTCGGTGGAGAAGTAGGGCATCCCCATGCCGGCGCCGAAGATCACGACCCGCCCTTTCTCCAGGTGGCGGACGGCCCGGCGTGGGATATACGGCTCGGCCACCTGCCCCATCGTGATGCCGGTCTGCACGCGGGTGTCGATGCCCCGCTTCTCCAGGAAATCCTGCAGGGCGAGCGAGTTCATCACCGTGCCGAGCATGCCCATGTAGTCCGAGCGCGACCGTTCGAGACCGCGCTGCTGCAGCTCGGCGCCGCGGAAGAAGTTGCCGCCGCCGATCACCACGGCCACCTGCACGCCGTCGCGCACGATCTCGGCGATCTGCGTGGCCACGGCCTCGACCACATCGGGGTCCAGGCCCACGCGCCCGCCGCCGAACATCTCGCCGCCGAGCTTGAGAAGCACGCGGCGGTAGCCGTTGGGGTTGTTCGCCATGCTCAGTCCTGACTTCTTCCCGGCCCCACGGACCTTCGAATGCGCAATCCCACCGGATACGCCGGGACGGGACCGTCCACGGGCCACTTGGGCCCGGGACGGTCCCGCCGGCGCATCGTCATCGGCCCCAGCCGATCAGGCCTGCCCCACCTCGAAGCGGTGGAAGGCCGTGACCTCCGCGCCCGACTCCGCGAGCACGGCCTTGACGGTCTTCTTCGAGTCCGACACGGACGGCTGCTCGAGCAGCACGACGTCCTTGAAGAACCCGTTCACCCGGCCCTCGATGATCTTGGGCATCGCCTGCTCGGGCTTGCCCTCCTCGCGGGCCGTCTCCTCGGCGATCCGACGCTCCTTGGCGACGGTCTCCTCGGGCACCTCGTCACGGGAGGTGTACTTGGCCTTCATGGCCGCCACCTGCATCGCGGCACCGCGCGCGGCCTCCGCCGCGGCATCGCCCTCGCCGGTGTATTGCACGACGACACCCACAGCCGGCGGCAGGTCGGTGCTGCGGCGGTGCATGTACACGGCCACCTGCCCGTCCAGGGAGGCGACGCGGCGCAGCTCGAGCTTCTCGCCCAGCTTGGCCGACATGGCCTGGACGACCTCGCCGACGGTGCTGCCGTCCAGCGGCAGCGCCTCGAGGGCGGCGACGTCGGCCGGACGCGCCTCCGCAGCGGCAGCGACGATCTTGTCCGCCAGCTCCTGGAACTGCTCGTTCTTGGCGACGAAGTCGGTCTCGCTGTTGAGCTCGATCAGCACGCCGCCCTTTTCGGCGACGAGCCCCTCGGCCGTGGCGCGCTCGGCACGCTTGCCCACGTCCTTGGCGCCCTTGATGCGCAGGAACTCGACGGCCTTGTCGAAGTCGCCGCCGTTCTCCTCCAGAGCCTTCTTGCAGTCCATCATTCCGGAGCCGGTGAGCTCCCGGAGCCGCTTGACGTCAGCGGCGGTGTAGTTCGCCATCGAGGCGAGCCTCCTCGGTGATTGGGCCCTCGGCCGGGCCGTGCGGGTCTCTACTGCTGGGCGTCGGCCGGGGCCTGCGCCGCCTCTTCGGCGGGCTTGCCGGCCTCGGCGGCGGGAGCGGACTCCTCGGCGGCGGGAGCCTTCTCTGCATCACCGGAGAGCAGCTCCTGCTCCCACTCCGGCAGCGGCTCGCCGGCTGCGGCCTCCGGCTTGTCGTCGCCGGCATTGCGGGCGGCGCGCGACTGCACGCCATCGGCCGCGGCCGTGGCGACGACCTTGGTCAGCAGCGCGGCGCTGCGGATGGCGTCGTCGTTGCCCGGGATAGGGTAGTCGACCAGGTCCGGATCGCAGTTGGTGTCGAGGATGGCGACGACCGGGATGTTGAGCTTGCGCGCCTCGGAGACCGCGAGGTGCTCCTTGTTGGTGTCCACGATCCACACGGCGGACGGGATCTTCGCCATGTCGCGGATGCCGCCGAGCGTGCGCTCGAGCTTGTTCTTCTCACGCGTGAGCATGAGGATTTCCTTCTTGGTGCGCCCCTCGAAGCCGCCGGTCTGCTCCATCGTCTCGAGCTCCTTGAGGCGCTGGAGGCGACGGTGCACCGTCTGGAAGTTGGTGAGCATGCCGCCGAGCCAACGCTGGTTGACGTACGGCATGCCGACGCGGGTGGCCTCCGCGGCGATGGACTCCTGCGCCTGCTTCTTGGTGCCGACGAACAGGATGGTGCCGCCGTGGGCGACGGTCTCCTTGACGAACTCGTACGCCTTGTCGATGTACGTCAGCGTCTGCTGCAGGTCGATGATGTAGATGCCGTTGCGGTCGGTGAAGATGAACCGACGCATCTTGGGGTTCCACCGGCGGGTCTGGTGCCCGAAGTGGGCGCCGCTGTCGAGCAGCTGCCTCATAGTCACTACGGCCATGGTGATGCCATTCCTTTGTTCACGGTTGCCGCGGCGACCGGCCGGTCGCCGCCCTGGCGCCCGCGGATCCACCGAACCCGCATCGGACGGACCTGGGATCCGTCCGCGCTGCGGGACCGTCGGCGGTCCTGGTACCGGCACCGGAGTGCCGGGGGTGCGGACGCGCGAAGTCAATCCGCCCGGGGACGGATCGCCGGTCCAGTGTACGTCGTCGGCGCCCCGGCAAGAAACCGAGTCCGCCCGGGCGCCGGTTGTCAACCGATCCGGTGTTCGATGGGGACGGCGGCCCGGTTGTCCACAGCCGCGCCCGGCGACGCCGCCGCGCTGCGCCCGCACCGTCGACACTGGGCGCATGCCCGCCCCCCGCAGCACGTCGCCGCCGCAGCACGCGGCCCCCCGCACCCCTGCACGCTCTGCCGGGCGGATCGCCGCGGCGCTGTGCCTCACCGCGGCATGCGCCGCCCCCGCGCTCGCGGTACCCGCCGCGCCGCCTGCGGCCGGCATCGACGGATCCGCGCAGGCGGTCACGCGGCCGACCGGAACCCGGCCGGCCGTCTACGACTGGCCCCTGGGGGGGGCTCCGGAGGTGACGCGGGGCTTCGACAAGCCGCAGTTCCGATACGGTCCGGGGCACCGCGGAGTGGACCTGGCCGCCGCCCCGGGCGTCCCCGTGCGCGCCGCCGGCCCGGGGGTCGTCGCCTTCGCCGGCCCCGTGGCGGGGCGGGGGGTGGTGTCGATCGACCACCCGACCGGGCTGCGCACCACGTACGAGCCGCTGACACCGGCGGTGCACGCGGGCGATCCCGTCACCACGGGCACGGTGATCGGCCGGCTGTCGGCGGGGCACACGGGCTGCCCCCGCGCAGCGTGCCTGCACTGGGGCCTGCGAGACGGCCGGGACTACCTCGACCCGCGTTCGCTGCTGGGCACGATCACCGTCCGGCTGCTGCCCGTGTAGCCGGCACTGCCGCGGCGTGCGGAGTCAGGCCCGGGGATGCGCCCTGTCGTGCACTGCCCGCAGCCGCGCCACCGACACGTGTGTGTACAGCTGCGTCGTGCTCAGGCTCGCATGCCCGAGCAACTCCTGGACCACGCGCAGATCGGCACCGCCTTCGAGCAGGTGGGTGGCCGCGGAATGGCGCAGCCCGTGCGGGCCCATGTCCGGCGCGCCCGGGATCGCGGCGAGCACCTCGTGCACGGCCGTGCGGGCCGCGCGCTGGCCGAGCCGCCCGCCACGCACGCCCAGCAGCAGCGCCGCGCCCGAGCTCCCCGCGGCCAACGCGGGGCGGCCGTGGCCCAGCCACTCGTCGAGCGCGGCCTGTGCAGGGGCGCCGTACGGCACCACGCGCTCCTTGTCGCCCTTGCCGATCACTCGCAGCACGCGCCGTTCCGTGTCGACCGCGTCGATGTCGAGGGAACACAGCTCGCCCACACGGATCCCGGTGGCGTAGAGCAGCTCGACGATGAGACGGTCGCGCAGCGCCACCGGGTCGCGTTCACGGGCGCCCGACTCGGCCGCGGCGAGCGCATCGGCCGCCTGCTCTGGCCCAGCACCGGCGCAGTGTGCGGTGCGGCCGCGGCGCCGCCAGGCGCGTGCCGTCGTCGCGAACCGACCAGGCCACGACGGGACGCCCACGACACGAAGGTCCGGGCCACCGACGTGCGCCGCGCGAGGGAACTGCGTGCCGCACCCGCCGACGCCGACTCCGCGAGCCACCCGCGCAGGTCCGCCAGCGACAGCGCGTGCAGCAGCGCGCGCCCGTCCACCGTGTTTCCGTCCCCCGTGCTCCCGTGGCCCGTGTTCCCGGCGCCGGAGGCCCCTTCGTGCGCCCGGACCGCATAGCGCAGGATCGACTCGACGTCGCGGCGGTACGCGCGGCGCGTATGCGGCGACAGGCCGCGCTCGAACTCGAGGTGCGCGCCGAACTCGTCCACGACACCGGTCAGGTACGCCGGAAGCGGCCCCGCGGCCGGGTCCCTCCGCGCCGGATCGGCATTCGAAAGTGACGCCATGCGCACAGCATGCCACCGGTGTCACGGGCGGGGCGGCGGCGGAGCACAATCGGCACAATGCCGCCGAAGACCACGCCCGCCGGGCCCGCACGCGCGATCCCGGTGCCGACCCTCCTGACGCTGGCCCTGGTGTCCGCGATCGCTCCACTGGCCACCGACATGTATCTGCCCGGGCTGCCGCAGGTGGGCGTCGACCTCGCCGCGGACGATGCGCTGGTGCAGCTCACGCTGATGACGTTCATGCTGGGGCTCGCGGCGGGACAGCTCGCCATCGGGCCGCTGTCCCGACGGCCTCGGGCGGCGCCGGCCGCTGCTCGCCGGGACGGTGCTGCTGGCGGCGGCCGGACTGGCGTGCGCACTGGCGCCGTCGATCACGGTCCTGGTCGTCGCACGGTTCCTGCAGGGTTTCACCGGCGGCATCGGCGTGGTGCTGGCGCGTGCGGTGATCGCCGACCGCACCTCCGGCGACCGCGCGGCCCGGCTGTTCAGCATCATGATGATCATCACCGGGGTGGCACCGGTGGTCGCGCCGCTGCTGGGCGGCGCGCTCGTCGGCCCCCATCGGCTGGCGCGGCGTGTTCTACGTGCTCACCGGCCTGGCCGTACTCATGCTGTTGTGCGCGTGGCGTTTCGTGCCGGAGTCGCTGCCGGCCGCCCGCCGGCATCCTGTCGAACCGCGCGCCGTGGGGCGGAGCATCGGCGCGGTCCTGGCCACACGCGTCTACCTCGGCTACGCCGCGACCTTCGCGGCGGCCTTCGGCGCGCTGTTCGGCTACATCTCCGCGTCCCCGTTCATCCTGCAGGGCATCATGGGCTTCTCCCCCGGCGTGTTCTCGGTGCTGTTCGCCCTCAACGCCGTCGGCCTCACCGGCGCGAACGCGGTCAATTCCCGCCTGATCGGGCGCTTCCGGCCGCACACCTTGCTGTCGTTTGGCGTCGGGTCGCTCGTCGCGGTCTCCGTCGCGATGCTCGCGGTCGTCCTGGCCGACTTCGACGCGCGGTGGCCGCTGCTCACCGTGATGTTCCTGCTGACCTGCTCGATCGGTTTCATCTTCGGCAATGCCACCGGGCTGGCCCTCGACGCAGTGCGGACCCGGGCGGGAACGGGCTCGGCGGTGCTCGGCGCACTGCAGTTCACCGTGGGCGCCGTCGCAGCGCCCGTCGTCGGCCTCGGCGGCGGGGCGTCGGCGGTGCCCATGGCGATCACCGTCGCCGTGTCCGCGTGCTGTTCGGCGGTGGCGTTCAGCACGACGGCGGCCGGGCGGGGACGCCGCCGCGCCCCCGCCCGCGGTTAGCGCGCGGCCGGTCCCCCGGCGCGCGCCAGCGCCCAATCCTCGCCTGCGCGGACCGCGAGCCCGTGGAGCTCGAGAACCGCCAGCGCGCCCATCGTCTGTCCCAGACTCACCCCGGCCTCGACGGAGATCTCCTCACTGGACCGGGCGCCCCGCGCGGGCAGACCGTCGTGGACGGCCAGCTGCACGGCGGTGAGTCCATCCGTCGGCCGTGCGGGCCCGCCGGCTCCCGGCGGGGCCCCGAGCGCCCCGAACGGACCCGCCACCTCCATCACGTCCTCGGCGTCCGCGGCGAGGTTGGCCCGGTCCTGGCGCAGGAGCATGTGGCAGCCGGCGGACGTCGCCGAGGTCACCGGACCCGGTACCGCCAGCAGGCTCCGGCACATCCGCTCCGCCCAACCGGCGGTGTTCAGCGCCCCGCTGCGGCGCCCGGCCTCCACCACCACGGTGGCGTCGGTGAGCCCCGCCACCAGGCGGTTGCGCGCCAGGAAGCGGTGCCGCCCCGGGACGATGCCGGGCGGATACTCCGAGAGCACCGCGCCGGACTCGGCGATCGCACGCAACAGCCGCGCGTGCCCCGCCGGGTAGGCGCGGTCGACGCCGCAGGCGAGGATCGCCACCGTCGTCCCACCCGCGCCGAGGGCCGCCCGGTGCGCCGCCCCGTCGATCCCGTAGGCGGCGCCCGACACCACCAGGTAGTCCTGCGCGGCGAGGTCCCCCGCGATCTCCGCGGCGACGTGCTCCCCGTACCCGCTCGCCGCGCGGGTGCCGACGATCGCCACGGCGCGCGATTCCAGGCGCCCGAGCGCCATGGCACCCACCGTCCACAGCGCCACCGGCGGCGATCCGTCCACGGCCGCATCCGGCAGCCCGAACTGCTGCGTCCGCAGCAGCGGCCACTCGTCGTCGTCACGGGTGACCAACCTCCCGCCGAGGTGCGCGATCGCCGCCAGGTCACGCTCGGCGGAGTCGACGGCGTACCGGGCGCGGGTCGCCGACGCGACCGCGTCCGGCAGTCCCGCGCGGGAGCGGACCGCCTGCGCGGCGGCCACCGGATCGCCGCGGTGCTCTGCTCGATGAACTCGAGCAGCGCGCCGCATGGCGCCTCCGCCACGCGGGACAGGTACGCCCACGCCGCCAGCCGCCGGCGTGCGGCCGGCCCGCCGCGGGGGAGCCCGCCGGGTCGGTGTCGAGGTTCATGCCGCGCTCCTGTCCCGCAGATACAGCGCCGTCGCGGTGTCGTCGGCCGTGGGCACCGTGTGTCCGGCCAGGTCGGCGAGGGTCCACGCGACGCGCAGGCACCGGTCGACGCCGCGCGGAGTCAGCCGGCCTCGCCGCAGAGCCGTCTCGATGGGCGCCCGCGCCGGCGCGGACGGCCGGAACTCCCTGCGCAGCGCCGAACCGGGCACCGCGCTGTTGGTCGTCCACCCTCGGCCCCGCCAGCGGGCGGCCGCCGCGGTGCGTGCCGCGGTGACCCGCTCGCGCACCCGGGCGGACGACTCCCCCGCCTCGTGCGTCAGCATTCCGCCCGTCGGCCGGCGCAACACCAGGCGCAGGTCGACCCGGTCCAGCAGCGGGCCCGACAACCTGCCGAGGTATCTGCGCCGGACGGTGGGGGTGCAGATGCAGTCGACGTCCTTCGCCGGCGCGCACGGGCACGGATTGGCCGCCAGCACCAGTTGAAACCGTGCGGGGTAGCGGGCTACCCCGTCGCGCCGGGCGATCCGCACCTCACCGTCCTCCAGCGGGGTGCGCAATGCCTCGAGAACGGCCGGCGGCAACTCCGGGCATTCGTCGAGGAACAGCACCCCGCGATGCGCGATGCTCACCGCCCCGGGCCGTGCGTAGCCGGCCCCGCCGCCGACCATGGCGCTGACGCTCGTCGTGTGGTGCGGCGCGACGAACGGCGGATGCACGACCCGCGGCGCCGCCGCCGTGAGCATCCCGGCCGTCGAGTGGACCGCGGTCGCCTCCAGGCTCTCCTCCTCCGTCAGCGCCGGAAGAATCCCCGGCAGCCGCTGCGCAAGAAGTGTTTTCCCCACCCCGGGGCTCCCGGTGAGCATGAGGTTGTGCGCCCCGGCCGCGGCGATCTCCAGCGCGCGGCGCGCCTCGAGCTGGCCGACGACGTCCGACAGGTCCGCCACCTCCGCCCGCGCCGGTGCGGGCGCCGGGCCCGGCGACGCGAGCGCGGTACCGCCCCGCAGCCACGCGGCGAGCTCGGCCAGATGCACGGTGCCGTGCACCGCGATGCCGCGCACGGCCGCGGCCTCGCCGAGGTTCTCCGAGGGGACCACGACGGCCCGGCAGCCCGCGTCACGCGCGGCGAGCACCGCCGGCAGCACCCCGCGGACGGCGCGGACGCGGCCGTCGAGTGCGAGTTCCCCCAGGAGCACCGTCTCGCGGAGTCGACGCGCGGGCAACCCCGCCTGCGCATTCAACACTGCGCAGGCCAGGGCCAGGTCGTAAAGCGACCCGACCTTGTGCAGGGTGGCCGGCGAGAGCGCCAACACCACCTTGGTGCGGGGCCACTGCTCCCCCGCGTTGGCCACCGCAGCGCGGATCCGGTCACGCGCCTCCTGCAGTGCCGTGTCCGGAAGCCCCACCAGGTGCACACCCGGCAGGCCGCCGCCGACATCGGCCTCCACCTCGACGATATGGCCCGCAAGCCCGGTCAACGCCACGGAATACGCCCGGCCGAGCGCCATCAGAGAGCACCTTGGTAGTGCTCGACATAGGCCGTGTCGTCGGTGACGACCACGCCGACCACGTCGAGACGCACCTCGTCGACAGACCATGCCTGCTCGCTGAGCCAGCGTGCAGCGAGCCGGCGCAACCTGCGCGCCTTCGCCACCGTCACCGCCTCCGCCGGCGCGCCGAACCCCTCGCCGCGGCGGGTCTTCACCTCGACGAACACCACCGCGTCACCGTCCATGGCGACGATGTCGAGTTCCCCTTCCCGGCAGCGCCAGTTCCGTTCGAGCACCGTCATCGCATCCTCTTCGAGGTACGCGGCCGCGACGTCCTCGCCGAAATCCCCCAGTTCACGCGTCGTCCATGCCGCCGCCCCCGGAGCGGGCGTGTGCCAGACGGCGCCGCCGATCCCGGGCGCCTTGCCGGTCACCAGCGTCTGTGTGCTCCCCCATGCCTGTGCGCGGTGCATCCGCCCCCCTCGTGTCGCACGCGGCCGGCGCGTGCGACGCCGGCCGGCGGCATCATCGGGCGATGCCGCCGACGACGATCCTGCCCGGACAGTCCCCCCGTTCCGGCGCCGAACGCGCACCCGGACGAAATCTGTGGAGTACCGATCCGGTTGTGGAGAACCCGGCCGTACGGGGCCGTTCGCGGGCGGCGCCGCGACGCCGATGTGGTATTGCCGGTGACCGCCCGGGGCACGGGGAGACCGCGCGGGGCTGTGGGGAGGACGGCGGGACGAGACCGCGCGGGGCGGCTACCGCCCGAAGTCGCCGCCTTCGGGCAGGTCGAGGTCGGGTTTGTCGACCTCTTCGATGTTGACGTCCTTGAAGGTGAGCACCCGGACGTTCTTGACGAACCGCGCGGGACGGTACATGTCCCACACCCAGGCATCCGACATCCGCAGCTCGAAATAGACCTCGCCGTCCGCGTTGCGGGGCAGCAACTCGACCGAGTTGGCCAGGTAGAACCGCCGCTCGGTCTCCACCACATAGGTGAACTGCCCGACGATGTCCTTGTACTCCCGATACAGCGAGAGTTCCATCTCGGTCTCGTACTTCTCGAGGTCCTCGGCACTCATGGGTGCTGTTGCGCTCCTCCCGTGACTCCGTTGCGGCGCTGCCGCCGGTCCGCCCGCGATGTGTACGGGCCCGGACCCCAGACTAGCCTTGCGCCGCCCGCGCTCCATCCACGGCGGACCCCGTGGCGCAGCGTGCGGCCGACGACGCGATGTTGGCGTAGGAGAAGCGGTGCACGCGGCTGGGCCCCATCTCTTCGAGCGCGGCGCGATGCGCCGCCGTCGCATACCCCTTGTGCACGGCGAAACCGTATCCGGGCACCTCCGCGTCCAGCGCGGCCATCGCCCGGTCCCGCGCCACCTTGGCCAGCACGCTGGCGGCCGCCACGCACGCCGACGCCCCGTCGCCCCCGATCACCGACAGCGACGCCGACGGCATGCCCGCGACACGGAAGCCGTCCGTCAGCACGTACCCGGGCGGCCGGCCCAACCCGGCGACCGCACGCCGCATCCCCTCGATGTTCGCGGCGTGCACGCCGGATTCGTCCACCTCGTCCGGACCGATGAACACGATGGCGTGCGCGACGGCGAGCCGCTGGATCACCGGGAACAGCTCCTCGCGTGTGCGCGCCGTGAGCTGTTTGGAATCGTCGAGCCGGGCCAGGGCGGCGTGGCGCCGCGGGCCCAGGATGCACGCCGCCACCACCAACGGCCCGGCGCAGGCACCCCGGCCGGCCTCGTCGACGCCCGCCACCGGCCCCAGGCCCGCCCGGTACAACGCGGCTTCCATCGCGCGCAGCCCGGATGCGCCGCGCACGACGGTCCGCGGCGGCCACCGACCGTCACGCCGGGCGGTGCGGCGTCCCGTCTCCGTCACGGCCGCCCCGTCATGACTGCCACGTCACGACTGCGGGTCGGGCGACGGGATCGAGCCGATGCGGCTGAACGGCAGAACGATCCAACGCGCCTTGCCGATGATGTTGTCGACGGGAACTGTCCCCGACGCGGCGTCGCCCATGTGATAGCGGGAGTCCGCCGAATCGGTGCGGTTGTCCCCCATCACCCAGACGTGGTCCTTCGGCACCGTCACGGGCCCGAAGTACGGCCCCTGGCAGGGAGAATCCGCTCCGGGCAGCGGCGACGGCGGATTCTTCACGTACGGCTCGTCGAGCAGCGTGCCGTCCACGGTGACGCCCTTGTCACCGGGGAGGCACTGCACCGTTTGCCCTTCCACGGCGATCACCCGCTTGACCAGGTCGTTCTCATCCGGCGGCACAAGGCCGATGAAGGAGCCGACCTCTTGCAGCCCGCGGATGAAGGTGTTGGACGATCGGTTGGAGTCGAAGTGCTCGTTCCACGACGGCGGCCCCTTGAACACCACCACATCGCCCGGGCGCGGGTCGGTGAAGCGGTAGGTGAGCTTGTCGACCACGATGCGGTCGCCGGTGCAGCCGGGGCATCCGTGCAGGGTGGTCTCCATCGATTGCGAGGGGATCAGGTAGACGCGGGCCACGAACGTCTGCAGCAGAACGCTGAGCACGACGGCCACGACGACGAGAATGCCGATCTCGCGCACCGCGCGGACGAACCGGCGCGGCTTCTTCTTGCCGCCGGAATCGCCGCCGGCGCCGGAATTGCCGCCGGCGCCGTCATCCGCCGCGCCCGGCGCTGCGGCGGGGCCTCCCTCGGCGTCGTCCGGCCGGTCCTGATACGCGCCATCCGCAGCACTCGCGTGCTGCGGATGGTCGTGTGGCCCGTTGCGGGCGGATCCGTGGGGCGTCGTTTCGTCGGTCACTACGACAGGCTAGACGACGCTCCGCCGGGGATCGGCGCGCGTCAGCGCTTCTCCTTGATCTTGGCGGCCTTGCCGTGCAGATCACGCAGGTAGTACAGCTTGGCGCGGCGCACGTCACCGCGGGTGACGACCTCGATCTTGTCGATGTTGGGGCTGTGCACCGGGAAGGTGCGCTCCACGCCGACGCCGAAGGAGACCTTGCGGACGGTGAAGGTCTCGCGGATTCCACCGCGCTGACGCCGGATCACGACGCCCTTGAAGACCTGCACGCGCTCCTTGGAGCCCTCGATGACCTTGACGTGCACATTGAGGGTGTCGCCGGGGCGGAAATCCGGGATGTCGTCACGCAGCGACGCGCTGTCGATTGAGTCCAGGGTGTTCATCGTCGATCCATCCTTGTCAGATGCGCTCGAGCAGAGGAACCCGGCGGCCGGGGCTCGACCGGTTCATGCTCCGAATCAGTATGTGCGCCGCCACCGCGTGCGCCGGGGGCCGTGCGTCCTGCAGATGCTCGAGACCTGCAGGCTGCGCGTCCGGTGGATGCGCCCCTTCGGCACGTGCGGCGGCGTGCGGCGGACGGGCACGCGGACGCACCGCACCCGCCGCAGGCAACCACGTCATTGTGCCAGAGCAGCCGCCCGCCCGCGAAATCGGCCTGTGCGGGACGCTGCGGCGGCCGGGCGGGCGCGATATGTTCCCGGCCGGAGCGGACCGGGATCGCGGTCAGCGCAGACCGGCACGGCGCAGCGCGTCGGCCATCGCGCCGCCGCCACCGTCACCGCCCGCGGAGCGCTTGCCCCGGCCGCGCCCCCATCGCGGTTGCCTGCGCGCTTGCCGCCGTCGCCTTTACCCTTGCCGCCGGCCCCCTTGCCCCCGGCGCCCTTGCCCCCGGCGCCCTTGCCGCCGGGCGCGCGGGCCCCTCCACGCGAGCCCGGCTCGTCATCGAGGCGCAGGGTGAGGCTGATGCGCGAACGCTGTTCGTCGACGTCGAGGACCTTCACCTTGACCACCTGCCCCGACGACACGACCTCGTGCGGGTCCGAGACGAACCGGTCGGACATCGCGGAGACGTGCACGAGGCCGTCCTGGTGCACGCCCACGTCGACGAACGCGCCGAAGGCCGCGACGTTGGTGACCACGCCCTCGAGGACCATGCCGGGCCGCAGGTCCGTGATCTTCTCCACGCCCTCGGCGAACGACGCCGTGACGAACTCCGGTCGCGGATCGCGCCCGGGCTTCTCGAGCTCGGCGAGGATGTCGGTGACGGTGGGCACACCGAAGCGCTCGTCCGCGAAGTCCTGCGGCCGCAGCCCCCGCAGCAGCGCGGACCGCCCCATCAATCCCGGCACGTCATGCCCGGTGGCCTCGAGGATGCGCCGCACCACCGGATACGCCTCGGGGTGCACCGCCGAGGCGTCGAGCGGGTCGGCGCCCGCGGGAATCCGCAGGAACCCGGCGCACTGCTCGAACGCCTTGGGGCCCAGCCGGGCCACGTCGAGAACCTCCTTGCGCGTGTTGAACGGGCCGTGGGCCTCGCGGTGCGCGACGATGTTCTCGGCCAGCGTCGTCGCGATCCCGGACACGCGGCGCAGCAGCGGCGCCGAAGCGGTGTTGACGTCGACGCCCACCGCGTTGACGGCGTCCTCCACCACCGCGTCGAGGCTGCGCGCGAGCTTCGTCTCGGACACGTCGTGCTGGTACTGCCCGACGCCGATGGACTTAGGGTCGATCTTGACCAGCTCGGCCAGCGGATCCTGGAGCCGCCGGGCGATCGACACCGCGCCGCGCAGCGACACGTCGAGATCCGGGAACTCGCGCGCTGCGTACTCGGATGCCGAGTACACCGATGCTCCCGCCTCGGACACCACCACCTTGCGCAGGGGCGCCGCACCGCCCGCCGCGGCGAGCAGCTCGGCTGCCAGCGCGTCGGTCTCGCGCGAAGCGGTGCCGTTGCCGATGGCGATCAGCTGCACGCCGTGCTTGTCGATCAGCGCCGCGAGCGCCGCCAGGGCCTGGTCGTGGCGCCGCTGCGGCGGATGCGGATAGACCGTCGCCGTCTCGAGAAGCTTGCCCGTGCCGTCGACGACGGCGACCTTGACGCCGGTCCGGAAGCCCGGGTCCAGTCCCATCGTCGCGTGATTGCCCGCCGGGGCCGCGAGCAGCAGGTCCTTGAGGTTCTGCGCGAACACGTCCACCGCGGCGGATTCGGCGTTCTGGCGCAGCCGCAGCCGCAGGTCGATGCCCAGCGACAGCATGAGTTTGGTCCGCCATGCCCAGCGGACGGTGTCGGCCAGCCAGCCGTCCGCCGCGCGGCCGCGCGCGGCGATCCCGAACCGCGCCGCGATGGCGGTCTCGTACACCGACACTGGCCTCGCGGCCGGGTCCGCCGCCGTGTCGGTCTCCCCCGGCTCCGGGTCGAGGGTGACCCGCAGGACCTCCTCCTTCTCCCCGCGGAAGACGGCGAGGATCCGGTGCGAGGGCAGCGTGGTGAACGGCTCGGAGAAGTCGAAGTAGTCGGAGAACTTCGCGCCGGCCGTCTCCTTGCCGTCGCGCACCGCGGTGGACAGGCGCCCGCGGCCCCACATGGTTTCGCGCAGTTCGCCGACCAGGTCCGCGTCCTCGGCGAAACGTTCCACCAGGATGGCCCGGGCCCCCGCGAGCGCGGCGGCGGTGTCGTCGATGCCCTTGTCCGCGTCGACGTACCGCGCGGCGGCCGTGTCCGGATCGGTGTCGGGGTCGGTGAGCAGCAGCTCGGCGAGCGGCCCGAGGCCCGCCTCCCTGGCGATCTGCGCCTTGGTCCGCCGCTTGGGCTTGTAGGGCAGGTAGATGTCCTCCAGCCGCGACTTGGAGTCCGCGGCGACGACGGCGTTCTGCAGCGCCGCGGTGAGCTTGCCCTGCGACGCGATGGACTCGAGCACGACGGCGCGCCGCTCGTCCAGCTCGCGCAGGTACCGCAGGCGCTCGTCGAGCCGCCGCAGCTCGGTGTCGTCGAGGCCGCCGGTGGCCTCCTTGCGGTAGCGGGCGACGAACGGCACCGTCGCCCCGTCATCGAGCAGCGCCACCGCCGCGGCGACGCGGGATTCCGCCACCCCGAGCTCGTCGGCCACCCGCACCGTCACCGTCGGCAGGCTGCACAGCGCGGCCGCGGCCTGCGCGGCCGGGTCGTGCGTCGCCTGCTCCCCCGTCGTGGCGGTCTGCGTCGTCTCGGGCGTGTCGGACACCGTCACCCGGGCCCCCTTCGTGTCGTCGGTCGTGTTCGGTCCGCCTCCGCCAGCAGGGCGTGGTCGGCCGGGCCCAGTTCCGCGGACTCGAGCAGTTCCGGGCGCCGCGCCGCCGTGCGCAGCAAGGACTGCTCCCGCCGCCAGCGGTCCACCCGCGCATGGTCCCCGGACAGCAGGACCTCCGGCACGTCCAGGCCCCGCCACGAGTGGGGGCGGGTATAGCTGGGCCCCTCGAGCAGCCCGTCGGAGAACGAATCGTCCTGGTGCGAACGCGCGTTGCCCAGCACGCCGGGGCGCAGCCGGGCCACCGCCTCGATCATCACCATGGTGGCGACCTCGCCGCCGATGAGCACGTAGTCGCCGATGGAGACCTCCTCCACCTGCACCCGCCGCGCGGCGTCGTCGATCACCCGCTGGTCGATGCCCTCGTACCGGCCGCAGGCGAAGACGAGGTGGCGTTCCCGGGCCCAACGCTGCGCCGTCGCCTGGGAGAACGGCCGGCCCGCGGGGCTGGGCACGACGAGCAGCGCGCCGTCCGGGCACACGTCGTCGAGGGCGGCGCCCCAGACGTCCGGCTTCATCACCATGCCGGGGCCGCCGCCGTACGGCGCATCGTCGACGGTGCGGTGGACGTCGTGGGTCCACTCGCGCAGGTCGTGCACGCGCACCTCGACGAGCCCGCGCGCCGACGCCTTGCCCAGCAGCGATGCGCGCAGCGGCTCGAGGTACTCGGGGAAGATCGTGACGATGTCGAAGCGCCCGGGCGACCGCTCCGAGGCCGCGCTGTCGTGTCCCTCGCCGCACGGACCCCCGTCGTGTCCGGGGGCCGTCACCGCCCGTCCCCCGGCGCCGCATCGGGCGCCGCCGAGTCCGCCTCGGAGAAGTCGAGCAGCCCCCTCGGGGGGTCGATGCGCACGAACCCGTCGGCGAGGGACACCTCGGTGACGATCGCGGAGACGAACGGCACGAGCACCTCGCCCGGATCTCCCGGGCCTGCGCTGCCGCGTCGCTCTCCGGCGTCCCGGCGGATCGCGAGGAGCTCGCCGCCGGCCGTGTGCACCACCTCGGCGACGACGCCCAGGCGGCCGCCGTCGACCAGCCGCGCCTCGAGCCCTTCGAGCTCGTGGTCGTAGAACTCGTCGGGGTCCGACGAGCGGGGAAGGTCGTCGCTGTCGACGACGAACAGCGTGCCGCGCAGCGCGTCCGCCGCCGCCCTGTCGGCCACCCCTGCCAGACGCAGCAGAAGCCGCCCGGCATGTTCCCGGGCGGCTTCCACCGTGTACTCCTGTGCCGCGGACTCGCGCGGGCGGCGCCCGCGCAGGATCGACCCGACCGCGAAGCGCTCGTCCGGCGCATCGGTCCGGATCTCGACGGCGAGCTCGCCGCGGATGCCGTGCGACTTGGCGACGCGCCCGATCACAAGCTCCATGACAGTGTCCGTCCTCTGCTGCTCAGCTCGTGCGTGCGCCGCTCCGCGCGGGACGGACCCGGCGGCCTGTGCGGTCCCGGCGTGTCTCAGCGGTCGGTGTCGACGACATCCACGCGGATGCCGCGGCCCCCGACGCTCGAGACGACCGTCCGCAGCGCGGTGGCAGTGCGGCCCCCGCGGCCGATGACCTTGCCCAGGTCGTCGGGGTGCACGTGCACCTCGACAGTCCGTCCACGGCGGCTGCTGACGAGGTCCACCTGGACGTCGTCGGGATTGTCCACGATGCCGCGCACCAGGTGGTCCACGGCGTCGGCGACGACCTCTGCGTTCACTTGTCCGCGGCCTCGCCGGCGTCGTCGGACTTCGCCTCGTCGGCGGGCGCCTCGTCCGCCGCGGCCTCGTCGGCCTTCTTGGCGGACTTCTTCTTGGCGGTCACGGCCTCGGTCACCGGGGCGCTCTCCGCCTCTGCCAGCGCGGCGTTGAACAGGTCCAGCTTGGAGGGCTTGGCCTCGGCGACCTTGAGGGTGCCCTCGGCGCCCGGCAGGCCCTTGAACTTCTGCCAGTCGCCGGTGACCTTGAGCAGGCCCAGCACCGGCTCGGTGGGCTGCGCACCGACGCTCAGCCAGTACTGCACGCGCTCAGAGTCGATCTCGATGATGCTCGGCTCTTCCTTGGGCTGGTACCGGCCGATGGTCTCGATGGCGCGGCCGTTGCGGCGCGTGCGGGAGTCGGCCACGATCACGCGGTACTGGGGGGTGCGGATCTTGCCGAGACGGGTGAGCTTGATCTTGACAGCCACTGCTGTGGTCTCCTTGGTGATGTCACGTGCAATTCAGCGGCGCCCCACGGCTCGGGACGCCCGGTTTTGCCTCTTTCCTGTGACCGCCGCGCGGCACGGAACCGGAAGCGGCGAGCGCCTGACATTCTGCCAGACCCCTCGCGACGGCAGAAATCCGGTGGCCCGTCGCGCTACGCGTGCACGCCGGGAGCGACCGGCATCCCGCCCGCGACGATGAGGGCGGGCGCGCGGAGCACGCCGGGGTCGTCGCGCGGGTCGGCGGGATAGACCACGAGGTCGGCCCGCGCATCATCGCGGTCCAGCCCGTAGAGCCCCGCATGCGACTCGTCCGCACCGGTGAGCCACCTGCGCCCGCGCCACGACGCCGCGGCCACCGCGGCCGCGTCGCCGAGACCGGCCGCGGCCAACGCCTCGACCTCGTCGACGATGCGGCCGTGGTCGATCATCCCGCCGGCATCCGTCCCCGCATACACCGGGATGCCCGCATCGAGCACCGAACGCATGGTTTCGCCCAGCCGCCCGTGCAGCGCCCGCATGTGCGCGGCGTAGACGGGGTACTTGCCGGCGCCGTCGGCGATGTCCGGGAAGTTGGCGATGTTGATCAGCGTGGGGACCAGCGCGGTGCCCTGGCGCCGCATCATGTCGATGGTCTCGGCGGTCAGCCCCGTGCCGTGCTCGATGCAGTCGATCCCCGCGCGCAGCAGGCCCGGCAATGCGTCCTCGCCGAACACGTGCGCGGTGACCCGCGCGCCGGCCGCGTGCGCCCGGGCGATGGCCCGGGCGAGGATGTCGTCGTCCCAGAGCGGGGCCAGGTCGCCGACGGAGCGGTCGATCCAGTCGCCCACGAGCTTCACCCACCCGTCGCCGGCCCGCGCCTGCTCCTCGACCGCGTCCGGCAGTTGCGCCGGATCGTCGAGGGCCAGCCCGAGCTCGCGCAGGTAGCGCTTGGGCCGTGCCAGGTGCTGCCCGGCGCGGATGATCCGCGGCAGCCCGGGGACCGCGTCGAGGCCCCGGGTGTCGACGGGAGCGCCGCAGTCGCGGACCAGCAGGACTCCGCGGTCGCGTTCGAGGCGTGCCTGCGCGAGGCATTCGTCGGGGCCGACGCCGCGGCTGCCGCGCCCGACGCCGACGTGGCAGTGCGCGTCCACCAGTCCGGGGAGCAGCCAGCCGCCGTCGCCGAGGTCGCGCGCCCCGGCGACCGGCGCGGTGGTGAGCCGCCCGTGGTGCAGATACCACTCGACGCGCTCACCGCCGGGGAGCGCGGTGCCCCTGATCCGCCACGGCCCTTCGTCGCCGAGGCCCGGCGCGCCGGGCCCGGTCACTTCGCCTTCCCGTCCTTCCCGGGCAGATCCAGCTGCGACAGGTCGATGCCCTCAAGCCCCGGGGGCAGCTTGTCGAGGCCCTTCGGCATCGACGACAGGTCCGGCATCCCGCCGGGCATCCCACCCGGCATGCCCGGGAATCCGCCCGGCATGCCGCCGGGGAAGCCGCCCTTGACCTTGGGCGGCGTGGGACCGCGCCCGCCCTTCTTGCCCTTCTTGCCCTTCTTGCCCCGCTTGCCCTTGCCCTTGCCGTGGCCGCCCGGGCCGCCCATGCGGCCGGCCATGGCCGACATCATCTTGCGCGCCTCGAAGAACCTCTCGACGAGCTGGTTGACCTCGGTGACCGTCACCCCGGACCCGTTGGCGATGCGCAGCCGGCGCGAGCCGTTGATGATCTTCGGGTTGTCGCGCTCGGCCGGGGTCATGCCGCGGATGATCGCCTGAACCCGGTCGAGCTGCTTCTCGTCGACCTGGCCCAGCGCCTCCTTCATGTCGCCGGCGCCGGGGAGCATGCCGACGAGGTTGGCGAGCGGACCCATCTTGCGGATGGCCATCATCTGCTCGAGGAAGTCCTCCAGCGTGAGCTCGCCGCTGCCGATCTTCTGGGCCGTGGCCTCCGCCTGCTGCGCGTCGAAGACCTGCTCGGCCTGCTCGATGAGGCTGAGCAGGTCGCCCATGCCCAGGATGCGGCTCGACATGCGATCCGGGTGGAACACGTCGAAGTCGCCGAGCTTCTCGCCGGTGGAGGCGAACATGATCGGGCGGCCGGTCACCTGCCGGACGCTCAGCGCGGCGCCGCCGCGCGCGTCGCCGTCGAGCTTGGTGAGGACCACGCCCGTGAACCCGACGCCCTCGCGGAAGGCGTCCGCGGTGCTCACCGCGTCCTGGCCCACCATCGCGTCAAGCACGAACAGGACCTCGTCCGGCTGCACGGCGTCGCGGATGTCCGCGGCCTGCTTCATCAAAACCTCGTCGACGCCCAGCCGTCCGGCGGTGTCGACGATGACGACGTCGTGGACCTTGGTGCGGGCCTCCTCGACACCCGCGCGCGCCACCGCGACCGGGTCGCCGACACCGGCCCCCTGCGCCTCGCCCTCGCTGCTCGCGCCGGGATGCGGCGCGTACACGGGCACCCCGGCCTGCTCGCCGACCACCTTCAACTGCGTGACGGCGTTGGG
This sequence comes from Tomitella gaofuii, assembly GCF_014126825.1. Classification (NCBI taxonomy): domain Bacteria; kingdom Bacillati; phylum Actinomycetota; class Actinomycetes; order Mycobacteriales; genus Tomitella; species Tomitella gaofuii. The sequence continues at coordinate 2,680,944 of NZ_CP059900.1, forward strand.
CCGTTGCAGGTCGCAGGCGACGAGCATCGGCGTGTGCCCCTGCTCGCGCAGCCACACCGCCAGCTTTCCGGCCAGCGTGGTCTTGCCCGCGCCCTGCAGGCCCGCGAGCATGATCACCGTGGGCGGCGTCTTCGCGAGGTTCAGCCGCCGGGTCTCGCCGCCGAGGATGCCGATGAGCTCCTCGTTGACGATCTTGACCACTTGCTGCGCCGGATTGAGCGCACCGGAGACCTCCGCCCCTTTGGCGCGTTCCTTGATGTTCTTGATGAACTCACGGACCACGGGGAGTGCGACGTCGGCCTCGAGCAGGGCCAGGCGGATCTCGCGGCAGGTGGCGTCGATATCGGCGGGCGACAGCTTGCCCTTGCCGCGCAGGTCCTTGAGCGACGAGGTGAGTCTGTCGGAGAGGGATTCGAACACCGGTTGCGCTCCCGTTCGCTTGCTCTGGTGGTGTATCGGGGTGCCGCACGCAGGACTGCGGCACCCCGACAGCCTAGCGAGTGCGCCGCCACCGCCGCGCGGGCGCACCGCGCGGGCCCGGAAGTACACCCCCCAGCGGAATCACACGGCCGGGCGGGATCACACGGCCGGGCGGGATCACACCGCGTCCGCGCCCAGCTCCCCGGTGCGCACCCGCACCACCTGCTCGACCCGGGTCACCCACACCTTGCCGTCGCCGACCCGGCCGACGTCGCCGTCACCGGACCGGGCCGCCGCGACGAGCGCGGCGACCACCGCGTCGACGGCGGTATCGGCGACGACCACCTCCACCTTGGCCTTCGTGTGCATGTCCACCGCGAACTCGCTGCCGCGGTAGAGCTCGGTGTGCCCCTTCTGCCGGCCGCGGCCCCGCACTTCGGTCACCGTCATCCCGTGCACCCCCGCGGCACTCAGCGCCGCCTCGACCTCATCGAGCGCCACGGGGCGGATGATTGCGGTCACGAGCTTCACGTGGACTCCTTCGTCGTGGCCCCAGGTCAGGGGTTCCGGAGGCGCCGAGGATACCGTCGCGACGACCGCCGCCCGACGCAGCGGCACCGCCGGCGAGTGCCTCACGACGGCCCGCGCCCGCCACCGGTCACCGCATACTCACGATCCTGCCCCGCTGCGGCCGGATCGGCACCCCGGACGCCGGACTCCGCGGCGGAATGGTCGATTCCGGCGTGCCCGGGGCTTGGCACCTGCCGGCCGGCGGTGCGGCCCCAGTCGTAGGCGGACTCGGCGTGCTGGCTCAGATCGATCCCGGCGATCTCGTCCTCCGGGTCCACCCGCAGCCCTATGCATGCCCGCACCGCCAGGGCGATCACCGTCGTCACGACGGCGGCGTAGACCATCACCGCCGCGGCTCCCACGGCCTGCCGCCACAACTGGTCGGCCCCGCCGCCGTAGAACAACCCGTCCACGCCGGTGGGCGCGGCGGACGTGGCGAACAGCCCCACCAACAGCGTCCCGATGAGCCCGCCGACCAGGTGCACACCGACCACGTCGAGCGAATCGTCGTAGCCGAGGCGGAACTTGACCCCTACCGCCAGGGCGCAGGCCGCACCCGAGACCACGCCGATCACCAACGCCCCCACCACGTCGACCGACGCGCACGCGGGGGTGATGCCCACCAGGCCCGCGACGACCCCGGAGGCCGCGCCCAGCGTGGTGTGGTGGCCGTCCCGGATGCGCTCGACCACCAGCCAGGCGAGCATGCCGGCGCACGCCGCCACGATCGTCATCACCAGCACCGACGCCGCCGCGCCGTCGGCCGCCAGCGCGGACCCGGAGTTGAACCCGATCCACCCGAACCACAGCAGCGCCACGCCGATCATCACCAGCGTCAGGTTGTGCGGCCGCGACGGGTGGGTACGCCACCCCCGGCGCACGCCCAGCACCGTCGCGAGCACCAGCGCCGCCACGCCGGCGTTGATGTGCACCGCGGTGCCGCCGGCGAAGTCGATGGCGTGCAGGTCCGAGATGATCCAGCCGCCCTCCCCTGACACGAGCCCGTCCGCGGCGAACACCCAGTGCGCCACCGGGAAGTACACCAGCACGGCCCAGATCCCCGCGAACACCAACCACGCGGAGAACTTCATCCGGTCCGCGACGGCCCCGGAGATCAGCGCCACCGTGATAGAGGCGAACATGAGCTGGAAGATCACGAAGGCCGCAGCCGGGATGGTGCCCACCAGCGGGGCGTCGCCCGCGCCCTCGGGGAGGATGCCGCCGAGCGCGGCGAAGTCGAGCGGGTCGCCGATGACTCCGCCGACCGAATCGCCGAACACCGCCGAGAAGCCGAACAGCACCCAGAGCACCCCGACGACACCGAGCGCGCTGAAGCTCATCATGATCATGTTCAGCACGCTGCGCGCCCGCACCATGCCGCCGTAGAAGAACGCGAGCCCCGGCGTCATGAGCATGACCAGTCCCGCACTGATCAGCACCCACGCCGTGTTCCCCGCGTCCGGCGACCCCGCGCCGACCGCCTGCAGCACGACCCCGTCCGGGGCGACCGCCTCCCACACCGATCCCGTCATCACCGACACGCGGACCACCGTCCCTCCCGGCCGGGACCGCGCCCGGCCGTGTCATGCGGAGGGGCCTGCCGCGGAATGCGCCACCGGCTACCGCAGGACGACCCCGACCCTCTTCTCCGTCGGGAACCATCCTGCGCAACCCGTGTTACGGGTTCGCAGGCACGATGTTGCGGCTGTGCAAACTCTGCGGCCCGCCGTGTTACGCCGATGTGACGCGCGGTCGGGTCACCCCAGCAGCGCGTCCACGAACGCGCCCGGGTCGAAGGGCGCGAGGTCGTCGGGCCCCTCCCCCAGGCCGACGAGCTTGACCGGCACGCCCAGCTCGTGCTGCACCTGGAACACGATGCCGCCCTTCGCCGTGCCGTCGAGCTTGGTCAGCACGACGCCGGTGATGTCGACGACCTCCGCGAACACCCGGGCCTGCGTGAGCCCGTTCTGCCCCACCGTGGCGTCGAGCACCAGCAGCACCTCGTCCACCGGCGCCTTCTTCTCGACGACACGCTTGACCTTGCCGAGCTCGTCCATCAGGCCGGTCTTCGTGTGCAGCCGGCCCGCGGTGTCCACCAGCACCGCGTCGACGCCCTGCTCGATGCCGCGCGCCACCGCGTCGAAGGCCACCGCGGCCGGGTCGCCGCCCTCCTTGCCGCGGACCACCTCGGCACCGACCCTGTCGGCCCAGGTCTCGAGCTGGTCGGCGGCAGCGGCGCGGAACGTGTCCGCCGCGCCGAGCAGGATGCGCCGGCCGTCCGCGACGAGTACCCGCGCGAGCTTGCCGGTCGTCGTGGTCTTGCCGGTGCCGTTGACGCCGACGACCAGCAGCACCGCGGGGCTTCCGCTGTGCGGCAGCGCGCGCACCGACCGCGCGTTGGCGGTCTGGAGCTCGTCCACCAGGACCTCACGCAACAGCGCGCGCGCCTGGTCCTCCGTCCGTACCGACCGGGTCGCCATCTGGTCGCGCAGCCGCGTGACGATCTTGTCCGTGGTGGCGGCGCCGAGGTCGGCGATGATGAGCGTGTCCTCGACCTCTTCCCAGGCGTCCTCGTCCAGGTCGCCGCCGCCGAGCAACCCGAGCAGCGACTTGCCCACCGCCGATTGCGAGCGGGACAGGCGGCCGCGCAGGCGCTCGAGCCTGCCATCGGTGGGCGCGATCTCCTCCGCGGGCGCCGCAGGGGCTGCGGGCGCTGCCGGGGCCTCGGGCGCGGCAAGGGGCTCGGGTTCTGCGGGGGCGGCCGGAGTCTCCGGTTCCGCAGTGGGGACGGGCGTCCCCACGGGCGCTTCCGGCTCCGCCGGCGCTTCCGCCGGCTCAGCGGGGGCCTCGGGCTCTGCGGGGGCGGTCGTCGCACCGTCCACCGGCGGTGCGGTCTCCACCGGCGGTGCGGTCTCCGCCGACGGTGCTGTCTCCTCCGCGGGGGCCGCGGGTCCTTCAGGGACAGCAGGCTCTACAGGAGCGGCAGGCGTAGCGGAAGCAGTCGACGCGGCCGGGGCGGCAGACTCCGGCGGAACGACCGGCGCCGGCGACTCCGGCCGCGCGGCGGGTTCCGGTTCCCGCGGACGCTCGGGCGCCGCGACGCCACCGGAACCCCCTGAGCCCTCGCTGAAGTCGAACCCGGACGAGGTCGTATACCCCCCGGGCTTCGCCTTGCGCTCCTCGATCCCGGCTTCCGGCGGCGGGGTGAAGCTGATCTGCCGGCGCCGGTAAAGCACCGCCCCGGCGACGATGGCGATGACGACCAGCGCCGCCACGACTGCGATGACGATCCAGAGTGCTGAGTTCACGCGCCCCATCATCGCAGCAGCCCCGGACCGGCGTCACATCCGCTCCGGCGCCCCGGCGCTCGCGCACGCACCCGACGCACCGACCTCTTGCATGCGACATTCGGTCACACTAAACTGTGTGACACAGGTAACGTTCCATCGATCGTTTCGGGAGGCCGGCATGACTCTCCAGGATTCCGACACCGCGGTGGACCGCCGCGCCGCCCACGCCCCCGGCCTGTCGCCGCAGTACCGGCGGATGCTGCGCACCCTTTCGGAGGGGTCGGTGGACAAGCATTTCCACCCGTACCTCGACATCGACTGGGACAACCCCGCCCTGGCGCTCGACCCGCAGGATCCGCGCTGGGTCCTCTCGCCTGCGATCGACCCGCTGGGCGCCACACAGTGGTACCAGGACCAGCCGCTGGACAGCCGGATCGCCATGGGCCGCTGGCGCCAGGCCAATGCGATCAAGGTCGGCGCATCGTTCGAGACCATCCTCATCCGCGGCCTCATGCATTACGTGACGGCACTGCCGAACAACTCGCCGGAGTTCCGCTACTGCCTCCACGAGATGACCGAGGAGTGCAACCACATCCAGATGTTCCAGGAACTCGTCAACCGCATCGGGGTCGACGTGCCCGGAATGCGGCCGGCGTTCCGGCGCGCGTCCCCGTTCATCGGCCTGGCCGGCGGATACGCCTACGTGGTCCTGTTCATCGGCATCCTCGGCGGCGAGGAGCCCATCGACCACTACCAGAAGTCCCTGCTGCGCCACGACGTCGAACTGCCGCCGCTGGTCCAGCGGGTCATGCAGATCCACATCGCCGAGGAGGCGCGGCACATCTCCTTCGCCGGCGATTTCCTGCGGACGCACATGCCCCGCATGGGCCGGGCGTCACGGGCCACGTGCTCGGTGCTCTTCCCCGTGGCGATGCGGTGGCTGGCCGGCGAGATCATGACCCCGCCCAAGGAGTTCGCCCGCAGGTTCGACATCCCCGACGCGGTCATCCGCGAGGCGTTCTGGGACAGTCCGCGTTCGCGTCAGATCATGTCCGGCTACTTCGACGACATGCGCACGCTGGCCGACGAGCTGGGCCTGATGAACCCGGTCTCCCGGCGGCTGTGGCGCGGGCTGGGGATCGACGGCCGCCGCGCCCGGTACCGCGGCGAGCCCGACCGGCGCGACTTCGCCGCCTGACCGCACGCCACCGGCGACGGTCCGGGCTGCTCACTCGGTCACGGGCACGTCACCCAGGTCCACCCCGCGCATGCGCTGGGAGATGACCTGGGTGATGCCGTCGCCGCGCATGCTCACCCCGTACAGGGCGTCCGCGATCTCCATCGTGGACTTCTGGTGCGTGATGACGATGAGCTGCGAACGCTCGCGCAGCTGCGTGAACAGGCTGATCAGGCGGTTCAGGTTGACCTCGTCGAGGGCGGCCTCCACCTCGTCCATCACGTAGAACGGCGACGGACGTGCACGGAAGATCGCGACGAGCATGGCCACCGCGGTGAGCGACTTCTCCCCGCCGGAGAGCAGCGACAGCCGTTTGACCTTCTTGCCCGGCGGGCGCGCTTCCACCTCCACGCCGGTGGTGAGCATGTCCTCCGGGTCGGTGAGCACCAGGCGCCCCTCGCCCCCGGGGAACAACGTGGCGAACACGTCGACGAACTCGCGCTCCACGTCCGCGTAGGCGTCGGTGAACACCTGCAGGATGCGCGCGTCCACTTCGTCGACCACGTCGAGCAGATCCTGGCGCGCCTTCTTCACGTCCTCGAGCTGCGTGGCGAGGAAGTTGTAGCGCTCCTCCATGGCCGCGAACTCTTCGAGCGCGAGCGGGTTCACCTTGCCGAGAGTGCGCAGGTCCTTCTCCGCCTGCTTGGCCCGGCGCATCTGGGTGGCACGGTCGAACGGCATCGGCGCCGGCGCCACCACCTGTTCGCCCCGCTCCCGCGCCTGCTCGTACTCGGAGATCTCGAGCTCGGACGGCGGCAGCGGAACGTGCGGGCCGTACTCGGACACCAAGTCGTCCGGTGCCATGCCGTTCTGTTCGAGGATCTGCTCCTCAAGCTGTTCGATGCGCAGTGCGATCTTCGCCCGCGCCATCTCGTCGCGGTGCGCCGCGTCGGTGAGCGTGTGCAGCGTCTGCGTCAGCTCCGTCACGCGCCCCCGTGTCTCACGCACGCGCTCGGACCGCTCGACGCGCTGCGACTCCAGGCCGTCGCGCTCCTGCGCGGCCCACGACACCTCCGCCGCGAGCCGCTCCGCGACCACCGCCCCCGTCTCGGAGACCGCTGTGGCGACGCCGGCAGCCCGCCGGCGCCGCAGCCGGGCCCGTTCGGCCCGTTCCCGCGCCTGACGTTCGGCCGCCGCCGCGCGACGCAACCCGTCGGCCCGCCCGCGCAACGCCGCCGCACGCTCTTCCGCGGTCCGCAGCCCCAACCGGGCCTCCACCTCCACCGCGCGCGCCTCCGATACCGCGGCCACCGCATCGTCCCGCGCCTCGGCCAGCGCGCCGTCGCCCGCCTCCTGCTCATCGTCACCGGGAACGGACTGTTCGGCAAGGCGCAGCCGTTCCTCCAGCCCGGTCAGCGCGGCGACCGTCTCCTCGCGGCCCGCCTCGGCCTCCTGCCGCTGCGTGCTCAGGCGTCCGTGCTCGGCCTCCGCGGCGCGGGCCGCCTGCCCGAGCCGGCCGAGCTGTTCATACACCGCCGACATGGACGCGTCCGACTCCGTCAGGGCCGCGAGCGTCACCTCGGCGTTCTCGCGCCGCACATCCGCCTCGGCCACCGCCCCGGCCAGCGCTGCGGCGAGCTCCTCGGCGCGCGCGGACGCGGCCACCGCGGCCTCGCCCGCCTCGTCCACCGCAGCCTGCACCTCGAGCATGCTCGTGGCCGACTCCGAGCCGCCCACCGACCAGCCGTGGCCCACCAGGTCGCCGTCGCGCGTGGCGACGCGCACCGCCGGCGACGCCTCGACCGTGCAGAAGGCCGCCGCCAGATCGTCGGCGACCGCCACCCGCGACAGCAGCGACCGCACCGCCGCGCCCAGGTCGCCGTCGACGTCCACCAGGGTCTCCGCCCACACCGCGCCCCCTGCGAGCGCGCCGTCGTCGGGCCCCGGGCCAGGCCCGGCCTGCGCCGGACCGGCGGCCGGGGTGATGAACGCGGCCCTGCCCGCCTCGCCTTCCTTGAGCGCCGCGATGGCGCCTGCCGCCGCGTCCGCGTCGCGCATCGCCACCGCTTCCGCCGCGGGTCCGAGCGCCGCAGCGACGGCCCGCTCGTACCCGGCCCGCACGCGCATGCGCTCTGCGAGCCTGCCCACCACGCCGTCGGCGGACCCCTGCGCGGCATCGGCCGCGTCGGTGGTGGCGGCCGCGTCGCCCGCGGCGTCACCGAGACCCGCCCGCTCGAGCACCCATGCGGCGCCGTCCTTGCGCGCCAGGCTCATTTCCAGGGCCTCGATGCGGGCGCGCAGCGAGACCACCTTCTGCTCCGCCTCCCGCTCGCCGGCGCGCAGCTCGGCCACCCGCGCCTCGGCCGCCTCATACTCCGCGGCGGCGTGCTCGTGCCGCTCGTCCAGGGCGGCCTCGTCGCCCTCCAGCTCGTCGGCCTGCGCCTGCGCCTGCGCGAACTCGTCGTGCGCCGCGGCGGCGCGCTCCTGCGCCTGCACCATCGCCTCGGTGAGGCGCGTCACCTCCGCGTCCACCGATTCCGTGCGGCTGCGCAGCGTGTTCACCTCGCCCACCAGGCGCGCGAGCCCCTCCCGCCGGTCGGCCACCGCCCGCACCGCCGCCACGTGGGCGCGCTCTGCCTCCGCGGCGACCTGTTCGCGCTCGTCCAGCGCCTCCCGCGCCGCGGCGAGCACGTCTGCCGCCGATTCCACCGACTGCTCCAGCTCGGCCTCCTCCTCGGCCGCTCGCTCCGCCTGCCGGTCGAGCTCGTCGGGGTCGCGTCCCGGTGCGTCCTGCTGTTCCGTAGCGAGAGTGGCCGCGCGATCGTGTGCGATCCGGACGGTGGCGTCGACCCGCTCCGCCAGCGCCGACAGGCGGAACCAGGCTTGCTGTGCCGCCTTCGCCTCCGGCTCCAGACGGGCGAGCGCCTCCTCGTCCTCCGCGAGCCGCCCGGCGGCGTCGTCCAACTCGGCCTGCGCGGCCTCGAGCTGTGCGCGCAGCTCGGCCTCCTGCGCGGCCCCCTGCTCCATCTCGGCGCGCCGCGCCACCAGGTCGTCCGCCGCCAGCCGCAGACGCGCATCGCGCAGGTCGGCCTGGACGGTCTGCGCCCGGCGCGCCACCTCCGCCTGGCGGCCGAGCGGCTTGAGCTGGCGGCGCAGCTCCGTCGTGAGATCCGTCAGCCGGCTGAGGTTCGCCTGCATCGAATCGAGCTTGCGCACCGCCTTCTCCCGGCGGCGGCGGTGCTTGAGCACCCCGGCGGCCTCTTCGATGAAGGCCCGGCGTTCCTCCGGACGCGATTCGAGGATCCCGGTGATGCGGCCTTGACCGACGATCACGTGCATCTCGCGGCCGATGCCGGTGTCGCTGAGCAGCTCCTGCACGTCCATCAACCGGCACGACGAGCCGTTGATCTCGTATTCTCCGCCGCCCTCGCGGTACACTCGACGCGTGATCGACACCTCGGAGTACTCGATGGGCAGGGCGCCGTCCGCGTTGTCGATGGTCAAGGTGACCTCGGCGCGGCCCAGCGGGGAACGCCCGGACGTGCCGGCGAAGATCACGTCGTCCATCTTGCCGCCGCGCAGCGCCTTGGCCCCCTGCTCGCCCATGACCCAGGTCAGCGCATCGACCACATTGGACTTGCCCGAGCCGTTGGGACCCACCACGCAGGTGATCCCCGGCTCGAACCGCAGCGTGGTCGACGAGGCGAAAGACTTGAAGCCCTTGAGCGTGAGGCTCTTCAGATGCATCCGCCACCGCTCCCGACGACGACGCACCCGCTCCCGACGATCATGGTCCTGAACCTTACCGGCAGGTACCCGGTGCGGCGGCGCTCATCGTTCGACGAACCCGTCGAGCCCGCCGCGCGGCGCGCCCCACGAGGCGACGACGTTGTCGACCCGGCCGGGCGTGCGGCCCGATTCGAGCAGCTCCAGCAGCCTCCCGCACGCGGCCGACGGCCCCTCGGCGACGACGAGCACGCGCCGGTCCACCGTGTTCGTGGCGCTGCCGACCAGCCCGAGCTCGAGCGCCCGCGACCGCGTCCACCAGCGGAAGCCGACCCCCTGGACGTCACCGTGCACCCACGCGGTCAGCCGCGCGGGGTCCGGTATCGGATCGGAGGTCACGAATCCACCTGGATCTCGAGGTCCACCTCGGCGCCCCGCTTGACGGTGCGCCCCACGGTGCACACGCGGTCCACCGCGCGCTCGACCACCACCAGCAGCCGCTCCTGCGCGTCGGGCGTGAGCTCACTGAGGTCCAGCTCGAGAACCTCGCTGAGCACCGGGTACCACTCGTTGTCCCGGTCCGCATCGCCGGACACGCGGACCGTGGCGTCGTAGTCGTCCCCCAGCCGGCGCGAGAGCGGCTTGTCCGAGCTCATCGCCGTGCATCCGGCCAGGGCGATCTTGAGCAGCTCGCCCGGGGTGAACACGCCGGGCACGTCCTCGGAACCGATGAGCACCTCGGCCCCCCGTGAACTGCGGCCGGTGTATCGCCTGGTGCCCGTGCGCTCCACCCGGAGTTCGGTGTGCGCGGGGGCGTCCTGTTCAGTCATGTCCGACATTGTTCCACTCCGGCGCCGTTCCACCTGTGCATGCCGACGCCGCGGCGCCGGGATCGGCATCGTCCATCGGCGCCGGTCACCCCGTCGCAGGTCAGTCCGGACGCGACGCGCGGGACACAGAGCCCAGGCGTGGCGCGATCCCGTCGGCCATCATCGTGATCTCCCGCTCACGGATACCGTTTGCGCGGGCCGACTCCTTCCACCCCGTCAGCGCACGCGCAATGAAGCCCATCCGTTCCCGAGCCTGACCGGGCGTCAGACCACATTACTCAGCGAACGCGAGCAGTGCGTCAATCTCATCCGGCAGACCGTCCGCGCCCATGATCGACGTCGACCGGTTCTGCCACGGGTCCGGGTTGGGATTCACATCGAATGCAGGACTCAGTGTCCAATGGCCTCGCGCGGCGAGGAAGCCGTGATTGCGCAGATGGTCGTCAGTGTTCCCCAGCGCCACGGAAGCGACGACGCGGTCGAAGAGCTCGCGGTGGTCCGCCTTCACGGAAAGTGAGAGGTCGCGGACGGCCTGGGCGATCTCGGCGTAGTCGCGACGGTCACCGTCCGACGCACTCACCGCGGTCATCGCGCTGATGTAGCCGACGCGATGTCCTTCGTCGGTACGGTCGAATCGCCGCAGCACGAGCACGCTGCGCTCTCCCCCTCGCGCGAGCCGTCGCGTCGGTGTCCGGACGCCTGCGGATTCCAGCAGATCCAACGCGGTCGCCTTCCAGGCCATGACATCCCACTGGTCGCTGCAATGCGGGAACTTCGCGATCGCCAGCGCGCCGTCGTCCAGGCGCACGGACGCTTTGGGGCGCGCTCCGCCCAAGCCGGTCGTGCCCGTGTCGAGCAGCTCCTTCACGGCGGCCGTCGGATCCTCGTCCGTGGCGAGCTCGTCGGAGGCGCGCAGCAACTCCGGGAGCGACACCAGCGGTGGAACATGCGACGGTGGGCCGACGAACGCCACGCTGCCGGCGACCCGATACCGCAGATCTCCTTGACGTGTGTCGTCACTGACTCCCCGGAGGAAGTCGAGGTCGTCCGCGGTGCCTCGTGAAATGCGCCTGGCCCACCACGACCGGTCCTCCCGCCCTGCCGGCGTAGACCTCGACGGTGGTCATCGTGCGCGCTTCTTCGCGAGATTGCCCGCTCGTAGCCGGCCGATGTCGCTGCCAAGCGGGTCTACCGCCTCGACGACCTGCCCGAGTACGCCGAGGGCGCGGAGCACCTGAGCGACGTTGCCGAAGCCCACACCTGCGTTGCCGGATTCGATCTTGCGCAGGGTGTCGCGGGTGATACCGGCGCGCTCCGCCACCTGCTGGGCGGTGAGCCCCAGCACCATGCGCCAACCACGCACATGCTCGCCGAGCTCCGTGAGCTCACGGTCGATCCGGTATCCAGCCTTGCCACACTCCTGATGCTATGACGAGGATGACAGGCGCAACTGATAGTTATGGCGAGAGCAATATTCGTACCGCCGGTCAGAGCCTCACGCACACGGTGCCGAGAACATCCGACTGTCTCCGCAAACCCATCGCACATGACCGGCTCGACAGACCTGAGGAGCCAAGCCGCAACGTGGAGTTGGTGCGCGGCGTCGGTGGCGATGACGGGCTGGTGATGGGCGAGCCGACTTCGCCGCAGAGGGAGCCTGCCCCTGCAGCTCTGGATCACCGACAAGTCGACATGATGGGGGCACGATTGCCGATGAGGCGGACATTCGTGCACGCCGGTGGCGCACTGACGGACTGTTGTGCGCTCACAGTGCGACAGCGTCTTCGAGGGCAGAGGCGAAAACAGTTGATGACGGCCCGAAAACAGGCCGCGTGAGCAGGTTGCCGTTCTTCGGCGTCATCCCGACGAGGGTGTCGACGTTGGAGCCGCAGTGCGCGGCGCCAATAGCGACGGAACCGAAACGCCTCGGGTCGGTCGCACCGAACTCGAGCGGGCTTGTGCCATGCGACGTCGCCCCTCCTCCTCGCTCAGCTCTCGAATCCCGGTCCTGACACGATTCCGAACTGCGCAACATGTCGGTGTGTATCGGTATCAATGGGACATGGCTCAATCCTCGTCTGGCCGAAGGCCTCCCGCCGTCACCGACCTTTCCGTAGCTGACGCAGCCAAGCGCAGACAGCATGCGTCGCATCGGACGCAGCGCGTGCGGATCCGGGGGCTTGTGCTGGATCCACCCGGCTCAGCCGGGCCGGTCGAAGTCTGCGTCCATCACCAGTCCGACTGGGAGCTGATTTACAGAAACCCCGCGATCCGCGTGAAATGCCTCGTCACGTCCTGCGACACTCTGCTCACGGCGAAACGGATGAGCCGCAGCGGGCTGAGGTTCCTCGCGGTCCGTACCGGAGGCTGCTCCCACAACCTGGTGGAGATGCGCGTGGGGCGGGGAGACGTCGAACAGAATCCGTCCGATCTCGTCGGCGGCGGCGGGCCGGAGGGCGATGAGCACCGCTGGATGAAGGGCCGACTGTTCTCGATCGCGCGGAGCCTGGGTGCCGAGGCAGTAGTGGAGCACTCGCTGACGCGCGCGGACGTATTCCTTCCAGACCACGACCTCGTCCTCGAGTACCAGCGATGGTGCACGGATTTCCGCGCGCGAACGGCGCAGCGCTCGTCGACAGGGGCAGCGCGCACTGTCTGGATGTTCCCCTGGCAGCCACCCGATGCGCGTCGGACCCGCACACTCCAATCGTTCAACAACGAAGTCTTCGAGCATGGCGGCATCTACGTGGCCGTGCGGAACAAAGACAACCCCAGTGAGTTGCAGAAGCCGTGGGAAGACGCCTCGCAGGATCGCACGGCGCGTCTCTACGCGAGCGGGTCGATCGCGGTGTTCGACGCCGACCGCGCAGCATTGGTCCGTAAACAACTCTCATTGGCAACGGTCCTCGCAGAGATCATGAGCGGCGAGCGAGTCCTGACCCACGCCGTAGTGCTGACGAAGAGCAGCGGACGTAGGACACGAAAGCGCGTCTGGGTGCTGCGCGACGACCTCGCCCACGCTGAAGCAGCGCGGGAGAAACGACGACGCGCCCTGTGCGAAGCCCAGGTCACGAAACAACAAGCGGAGCCGCCGATCGAGCAGGCGGTCCAGACAGACGGTGTTTCAGCCGCAGAGCAGCGACACCCACCGCCTCGCGTCGACGTGCAGGTATCAGCTACATCGGTCGGGCTCCCCGCCAGCCCGCCAGCGGCCGAGACGCCGAACGATGGCTGCAGCGCGTCCGAAGGAGCTGCCGGTGAGGCCCTTACCGTGAACAGCACGAACCTGGCCGCCCGGCCGCCGACGAACCAGCGGCCCACGACACGTGGAACATGGTGGAAATCGATCGCCGACTGGCTTCGCCGACCATGACGGACCGGCCGGACACCATCCACGACAGGAACTGGGACGAGGAGAGGCACGTGTCGCGCGACCTCGTTCGCCTCCGACCGCGGCGGATCAATGTCGTGGCGTTGCCGGAGGACACTGGCCCCAGAGCAGCGGCGTCAACTGTGTCTCAAGCACCCCCGCCGGCCCGAAGGCGCCATTCGCCGACCGCGACGGCGATCACGTCACGCCATTCCGCGACGGCGCATTCGGGCGCTCCGGGTCGCCCCGCCACGGCCGCTGTGCTGTCACGACGAACACGTGATAAGTGTCGCCGACCGGCTGCGACCGCGGGGGCCGAGCTCGTGCTCATGCCGGTCGAGGGTTCCGCGCACGAGCACACCGACCGACGAACACGTCGACGTGCAGCCGATCGGAGGTACCACCGACCGGCACGGCAGAATCGCGGGATGTGTCGCGATACGCCGGACAGCACTACTGGCGCCTCCCCTGTTCAGCCCGTGGTCCGCGCTGACACCTCGGGCAGAAGTAGCTCGAGCGGTTCATGAACTGCGCCCGTGCGATCGGCGTGCCGCACCGCTCGCACGGCTCCCCCGTACGCCCGTAGGCGTTGAGGCTCCGGGAGAAGTATCCGGACTGCCCGTTGACGTTGACGTAAAGCGCGTCGAAGCTGGTGCCGCCCTGCGCGAGCGCGTCGGCCATGACCGCGCGCGCGGCTTCGACGACGCGGGTGAGCGCCGGGCGGGTGAGTGTGTTCGCCGGCCGGCCGCCGTGCACGCGCGCCCGCCACAAGGCCTCGTCCGCGTAGATGTTCCCGATGCCGGAGACCACCGTCTGGTCCAGCAGCAGGCGCTTGACCTCGGAGCGCTTCGACTTGAGCACGCGCACCACAGCGGCGACGTCGAACCGCGGGTCCATCGGATCGCGCGCGATGTGGGCGACCGGTGCGGGCACCGCCGTGCCGTCCACATCGACGAACGGCGCAGGCAGCCACCAGCCGAACGTCCTCTGGTCGACGAACTCCACGCGCACCACGTCCCCCGGCTCCGGGCCGCCGCCCAGGTCGAGAGCGGCCCGCAGGTGCCGGTGCGCAGTGACACGCTCCGCCGGGGGCGCGGCCGGGGCCGCACCCACCGGAACAGGAACCTCCGACACTGGAGCATCCGCCACGGGGCCGCCTGCCGCGCTACGGACGAGCATCTGCCCGCTCATGCCCAGGTGCACGACCAGCGCGGACCGCCCGTCGTCTTCTTCGGAGCGACCCGGTACAGAAAGCGGCACGCCGTCCAGCTCCAGCCACAGATACTTGCCGCGGCGGCCCACGCCGGTGACGACGGCCCCGCCGAGCCAGGACGCCATCGCCTGTGCACCCGGCTCGAACCGCCGCGCCGTCCGCTCGCTGTGGACGGCCGCGGAGACCACGCGCCGCCCGAGCACATGCGGCGCCAGCCCGGCGCGGACCACTTCCACCTCGGGAAGCTCAGGCATGGCCCTCTGTCAGCCTTCGCCCACGCCGGCCTCGTCCGGTGCGGGGAACTCCTCGGTGATCCGGTTCCACGCCTCCGCGGCGGCCTTCTGCTCGGCGACCTTCTTGGTGCTCCCCACCCCCACGCCGAACGCGCGCTCGGCGACGACGACGGTGGCGGTGAACTCGCGCTGATGGTCCGGGCCCGTGCCCTCGATCTCGTACCGCGGCACGCCGAGGTCCTTGACTGCGGTGAGCTCCTGCAGACTCGTCTTCCAGTCCAGCCCGGCCCCCAGGCGGGGCGCCCGCTCGATGAGCCCGGCGAAGAGCCGCAGGACCATCTCACGCGCGGTCTCCAGGCCGTGCTGCAGGTAGACGGCGCCGATCAGCGACTCCATGCCGTCCGCGAGGATGCTGGATTTGTCGCGTCCGCCGGTGAGCTCCTCGCCCTTGCCCAGCCGCACATACCGGCCGAGCCCGCCCGGCCCCAGTCCGCGCGCGACCTCGGCGAGAGCGTTCATGTTGACGATGCTCGCGCGCAGCTTGGCCAGCTCGCCTTCGGGCCGCTCGGGAAAACTCCGGTACAGGTGTTCGGTGACGACGACGCCCAGCACCGAGTCGCCCAGGAACTCGAGGCGCTCGTTGGTGGGCAGGCCGCCGTGCTCGTGCGCGAACGACCGGTGGGTCAGCGCAAGGGTGAGCAACTCACCGTCGACATCGATGCCGACCGCGGTCACCAGTGGACCGTGGTCGGCATCGTGGGTCGACGCACCCCGCCGCGTCATACGGCCGAGGTGACCTGGCGCCCCTTGTACGTCCCGCAGGACGGGCAAGCCGTGTGCGGGGGGATCTTGGCGTCGCATCCACGGCCGGCGCAGGTGACCAGCGTGGGCGCGGAGGTCTTCCACTGGCTGCGGCGCGACCGGGTGTTGGAACGCGACATCCTGCGCTTGGGAACGGCCACGGCTTAACTCTCCTCGGTTCGGTGGTCTGTGTCTTCCGGGGCGCCGCGGCGGGGCGAACTCCGCCCGCGCTCCACGTCCCGGTCCTCGGGCTGCACCGCCGCATCATCGAACTTCGCGGCGAGGGCGGCCCAGCGAGGATCCATTGTGTCATGCCCGTGCTCGGGACCTGCAATCGCCAGGTCGATTCCGCACACGGAGCACAGTCCGGGGCAGTCGTCCCGGCACAGCGGCTGCAGCGGAAGCTCCACACCGACCCCGTCGACGACGGTCTGCGCGATGTCGATCAGGCCGTCGACGACGCGGGGAACCTCGTCCTCGTCGGTGGTCTCCTCGGTGACGCTGTCCGGGAATGCGAACAGCTCGGTGAGGTCGAGCTCCACCGGCTCTTCGACCGGTTTGAGGCACCGGGCGCACTCGCCGACGGCCGTTCCGGACACCGTGCCGGACACGAGGACGCCCTCCATCACCGATTCGAGGCGCACGTCGATGTCCAGCGGGGCGCCCTCCTCGATGGCGATGAGGTCCAGTCCCAGTCGCTGCGGCGCGCGTGCGGTCCGGTGCGCGGCCTCCATCTGCCCCGGACGTCGGCCCAGCGGCCGCACGTCGAAGACGAAGGGGCTGTCCGCGTCCGGGCGCGCGGCACCGTGCCCCTCGGTCGAGCGGGGGTCTTCAGGAACGTCGTTGCGGGGCACGAGCCTCTCCGTGGAATCAGGGGTGGAAGATTCTGGGTTTGGGGATATCAGGGGCGGGATCGATGCTCCGAGCGCTGGTGCTTCAGCGTGCCGGGCGTGGCCCGCGGGGAAGCGGCGCCGGACGTCGAACGCGGCCGGACCAGGCTACTCGATCCGCCCGGCCCGCGCCCGCGGGCACTGTGGCGCTAGCGGGTGTTGCCGTATCGCTGCCCCGCGCCGAAATCGGGCTGGCCGGTGCTGCGCAGCTGCTGACGGCCCCGCCCCACCGAGCGCAGCGTCCCGGAGAGCAGATCCTCGAACTCCGCCAGCTTGGTGTCGACGTACACGTCGCATTCGCCGCGCAGCCGCTCGGCCTCCTCGTGCGCCTCGTCGACGAGCCGGGCGGACTCGGCGTGCGCGGACTGGACGACCTCGCTCTGCGAGACCAACCGCTGCTGTTCGGCCGCGCCCTCCGCGATAGCGCGCTCGTACGAGGCGTTGCCGGCCTCCATGATCCTGTCGGCCTCGGTGCGGGCCCGTCCCGTCGTGGCCTCGTACTCGCGGCGCCCGGACTCCACGGCCCGATCGGCGTCCGCCTCCGCGGCGGCCACCAGCTCCGCCGCGTGCGCCCGCGCGTCCTCGACCATGCGGTCGGCCTGGTCCTTGGCATCGGCGACCATCCTGTCGGCCTGCTCACGCGCGTCGGCCAGCGTCGCGTCGGCGTGCTCGTTGGCCCGCCCGACCAGGTGGTCGGCGTTCTCCCGGGCCTCGCCGAGCATCCCGTCGCGCCGGTCGAGCACGTCCTGCGCGTCGTCGAGCTCGGGCGGCAACGCCTCCTTGATGTCGTCGAGCAGGTCCAGAACGTCACCGCGAGGCACGACGCACCCCGCGGTCATCGGCACCCCGCGCGACTCCTCCACGATCACGACCAGCTCGTCGAGCGCCTCGAATACCCGGTACACCCTTACCCCTTCTCGTCGGATCCCGTCCGCCTTGCCGCGCCGGTGTTCCCCGGTCCAGTCTGCCCGCATCACCGCCCCGGCGTGCGACGACGGCGCCGGTGTGTCGCGGCGCGCCGGCCGCCGGGGCCGCCTACCGGTGACGCGGCACGTCTGGCCCTCATGGTGCGAGATGCCTCACAGACCGCGGCCGG
This sequence comes from Tomitella gaofuii, assembly GCF_014126825.1. Lineage (NCBI taxonomy): Bacteria > Bacillati > Actinomycetota > Actinomycetes > Mycobacteriales > Tomitella > Tomitella gaofuii. Next base: position 2,698,560 of record NZ_CP059900.1, read on the forward strand.
CGGCACCGTCAGCGCGCCGCGCGCTCCGCCAGCCGCCGGAGCAGCGTCGCGTGCACGTGGTCCGGCAGCATCCCCTCCACGTCGCCGCCGAAGGTCGCGACCTCCTTGACCAGCGAACTCGACAGGTAACCATACTGCGGGTCGGCGGGCACGAAGAACGTGTCCACTCCGGTCAGCGCCCGGTTCATCTGGGCCATCTGCAGCTCGTAGTCGAAATCGTTCGCGCCGCGCAGCCCCTTGACGATAGCGGTGACGGCGTTGTTCTGCGCGTATTCGACGAGCAACCCGTGCCAGGAGTCCACCCGCACGTTGGGCAGGTCTCGCACGGCGTCCTCGAGAAGTTCGATGCGCTCGTCGACGCTGAACATGCCCTGCTTGGACTTGTTGATCATCACTGTGATGATCACCTCGCCGAACTGCGCGGCGACGCGCCGGAAGACGTCCAGATGACCGTTTGTCACCGGGTCGAAGGACCCGGGGCACACCGCGATGCTCATGAGCCCAGACCGTAACAGGTGGCGATCTCGATCCGGGTCTCTCCGTAGCGTTTGACGGCGACATCGCCGTACCCCTCGGGCCACGGCGTCGCCGCACCGCGGGACGCGCGTTCCACGACCACGAGCGCCTCGGCCGCCAGCCATCCGGCCGCGAGCGCCTCGAGGGCCGCGGCGACCTGCGCGTCCGGCACCGAGTAGGGCGGGTCGGCGAACACCAGGTCGAAGCGCCGCGGCGCCGGCTTCGCCAGCGCCGCCGCGACGGTGGACCGGCGCACATGCACGCCCCGGAGCCCGGTGGCGGTGATGTTGGCCGTGATCACGCGCGCCGCCCGTGCGTCGGACTCCACCAACAGCGCGCCCGACGCCCCGCGTGAGAGCGCCTCGAGGGCCAACGCGCCCGAGCCCGCGTAAAGGTCGAGCACCTGCAAGCCGGTGAAGTCCACCCGTGCGTCGAGAGCGCTGAACAGCGCCTCACGGACGCGATCGGAGGTGGGGCGGGTGCCGGCCCCCGGCACCGCGAGCCTGCGGCCCCGTGCGCTGCCGGTGATGATCCGCATCAGGATTCGATCTCGACGAGCAGGTCGCCGCCCTCCACCTGGGCGACCTGCGTGATCGCGGTACGTGCGACGGTGCCGGCCACCGGTGTGGTGATCGCGGCCTCCATCTTCATCGCCTCGATGCTCCCGACGACATCGCCCGCCGACAGACGGGCCCCGGCCTGGACGGCCAGGGTGACCACCCCGGCGAACGGCGCCGGTACGTGGCCGTGGTTGCGCGGGTCGGCCTTCTCGGCGCGCGGGCGGGTGTCCTCGACCCCGCGGTCGCGCACCTCGACGGGGCGCAGCTGCCCGTTGAGCGTGCACATCACCGAACGCATGCCGCGCTCGTCGGGCTCGGAGATCGACTCGAGCCCCACGATCAGCGTCTTGCCCGGCTCGAGCTCGATCCGGTGCTCGACGCCCGGGATGAGCCCGTAGAAGAACTCCGCCGACGGCAGCACAGAGGTGTCCCCGTAGGCGGCGCGATGCTCGGCCAGTCCCCGGGCGGGCCCCGGGAACAGCAGCTCGTCGAGCATCGCTCTGCGCTCGGCCGGCTGCCCTTCCAGGGCTTTCCGCTGGTCGTCGGTGATCGCGGCCGCCTGCTCGGGCGCCGCGCGCCGACCGCCGAGCACGGCCGTGCGCAGGGGTGCGGGCCAGCCGCCGGCGGGCTCGCCGAGGTCGCCGCGGAAGAACCCGGTCACCGAGTCCGGGATGTCGAACGAGCGCGGGTCGGCGGCGAAGTCGGCGGCCGTGGCACCGGCGCCGACCAGCGCCAGTGCGAGGTCGCCGACGACCTTGGACGACGGGGTGACCTTGATCAGCCGGCCCAGCATCCGATCGACCTCGGCGTAGGCGGTCTCGATGTCCTCGAACCGGTCGCCGAGCCCCAGCGCCACCGCCTGGGTACGCAGATTCGACAGTTGCCCGCCCGGAATCTCGTGGGTGTACACCCGGCCCGTCGGGGCGGGCAGCCCGGCCTCGAACGGCTTATACACCCCGCGCAGCGCCTCCCAGTACGGCTCCAGCGCGCACACCGCCGCCAGATCGATACCGGTGTCCCGGTCGGTGTGCGCGGTCGCGGCGACGATCGCCGACAACGACGGCTGACTCGTCGTCCCGGCCAGCGGCGCCGCCGCCCCGTCCACGGCGGAAGCGCCGGCCGCCGCCGCGGCCAGATAGGTGGCCAGCTGGCCGCCCGCGGTGTCATGAGAATGCACATGCACCGGCACCTCGAACTCCTGTACGAGCGCTCCCACGAGGCGCGTGGCCGCCGCGGGGCGCAGCAGCCCGGCCATGTCCTTCACCGCGAGGATGTGCGCCCCGGCGGCGACGAGCCGCTCGGCGATGCGCAGGTAATAGTCCAGGGTGTACAGGTCCTCGGCCGGGTCGGCCAGGTCCCCCGTATAGGCGAGCGCGGCCTCGGCGACCGCGGTGCCGGTGGCGCGCACCGCGTCGATCGCCGGGCGCATCTGATCGACGTTGTTGAGGGCGTCGAAGATGCGGAAGATGTCGATGCCGGTGGCCGCGGCCTCGGCGACGAACGCGTCCGAGACGTCCGTGGGGTACGGGGTGTAGCCGACGGTATTGCGGCCGCGCAGCAGCATCTGCAGGCAGATGTTCGGCGCCGCCTGCCGCAGCCGGGCGAGCCTGTCCCAGGGGTCCTCGCGCAAGAACCGCAGCGCCACATCATAGGTGGCCCCGCCCCACGCCTCGATCGACAACAACTCCGGGGTCGTCCGCGCCACATGGCGGGCCGCCGTGACCAGGTCATCGGTGCGCACCCGGGTGGCCAGCAGCGACTGGTGCGCATCCCGGAACGTCGTGTCCGTCACCCCGAGTGCCGACTGGTCGCGCAGCGCCGCGGCGAAGCCCTCCGGCCCCAACGCGGCCAGGCGCTGCCGCGACCCGCCGGGCGGGTCCACCGGCACGTCGCAGACCATCTGCTCGGCCGCGGGCAGCTTGTCTGCCGGACGCACGCCGGCGGGCCGCTCACCATGGGGCTTGTTGACGGTGACATCGGCGAGGTACTCGAGGATCTTGGTGCCCCGGTCCGCCGACCGGCGGGCGGTGAGCAGCCCCGGATGGGCGACGATGAATCCGGTGTGCACCGCGCCGGCGGCGAAATCGGCGTCGGCGAGCATCGCCTGCAGAAACGGGATGTTCGTGGCAACCCCGCGGATGCGGAATTCCGCCAGCGCCCGCCGCGCCCGCGACAGAGCGCTCGCCCGGTCGGCGCCCCGGCAGGTGAGTTTGACCAGCATCGAATCGAAATGCGCGCCCACCTCCGCCCCGACCGAGGTGCCACCGTCCAGGCGGATGCCCGCCCCTCCCGGGGTGCGGTACGCGGTGATCCGGCCGGTGTCCGGGCGGAAATCGTTGGCCGGGTCCTCGGTGGTGATCCGGCACTGCACCGCGGCGCCGCGGATCCGCACCGCGTCCTGGGTCAGGCCCAGATCGGCCAGCGACGCCCCGGCGGCGATCCGCATCTGCGCGCCCACCAGGTCCACGTCGGTGATCTCCTCGGTGACGGTGTGCTCGACCTGGATCCGCGGATTCATCTCGATGAACACATACCGGCCCGCCGCGTCGAGGAGGAACTCCACCGTCCCGGCACACCGGTAGCCGATGTGCCCGGCGAACGCGACCGCGTCCGCGCACATCCGCTTCCGCACCGCCGCATCGAGATCCGGGGCGGGCGCTTGCTCGATGACCTTCTGATGGCGGCGCTGCACCGAGCAGTCCCGCTCGTACAGATGCACCACCGCGCCGGTGGAATCACCGAGGACCTGCACCTCGATATGCCGCGGATCGATCACCGCCTGCTCGAGATACACCGCCCCGTCCCCGAACGCCGTGGCCGCCTCACGCGACGCCGCCGCGGCCGCCGCCGGCAACCCCGCCGGATCATCGACCCGTCGCATGCCCCGCCCGCCGCCACCGGCGACGGCCTTGACGAACACCGGAAACTCCAGCGAACCGGCCTGTGCGGCGAGCGCATCGATATCGGTGGTCGGCGCGGTCGACGCGAGCACCGGCAATCCCGCGGCGCGGGCCGCGTCGATCGCCCGCGTCTTGTTGCCCGCCAGCCGCAGGATGTCCGCGTCCGGGCCGATGAAGACGATCCCCGCCGCCGCACACGCATCCGCGAGGCCGGGATTCTCCGACAAGAACCCGTAGCCCGGATACACCGCGTCCGCCCCGCACTCGCGGGCCACCCGCAGAATCTCGTCGACGTCCAGATACGCGCGCACGGGATGGCCCGGCACCCCGATCTGGTAGGCCTCGTCGGCCTTGAGCCGGTGCAGCGAGTTGCGATCCTCGAACGGATACACCGCGACCGTCTGCACACCGATCTCGTACGCCGCGCGGAACGCGCGGATCGCGATCTCACCGCGATTGGCCACCAGAACCTTTGTGAGCATGCCTGCAAACCTACCTTCCGTGCACCAGGCTCCCACCCCGCGCGCAGGAACCACAGCAGCTCAGGCGCGGAAGAGGAACTCGCCGCGCTCGGTCCCCTCCACCGTCGAAACCATCTCCGCCAGTCCGGGATGCCGGGTGAGTCCCGGATCACGCTGCACCATGTCCGCGGCGAACTCGCGGGCGTCGACGATCACATCCTCGTCCTCGAGCACCGACAGCAGCCGCAGCCCGCTGGTGCGGCCGGACTGCGCGGTGCCGACCACGTCGCCTTCGTGGCGCAGTTGCAGGTCCAGCCGGGCCAGCTCGAAGCCGTCGGTGGTGGCCGCGACGGCTTCCAGGCGCGCGCTCGACGGCGCTCCGGCCGGGCGCCCGCTGATGAGGATGCACAGGCCCGGGGCCTGCCCCCTGCCGACACGTCCACGCAGCTGGTGCAGCTGGCTGACCCCGAAGCGTTCGGCGTCGAGGATCACCATGACGGTGGCGTTCGGCACGTCCACGCCGACCTCGACGACGGTGGTGCTGACCAGGACGTCGATGTCCCCTTCGGAGAATCGGCGCATCACGGCGTCCTTCTCCGCGGACGGCATCCGGCCGTGCAGAAGTCCCACGCTCACCCGGGCCAGGGCACCCTGCACCAGCTTGTCGTACACGTCCACCACTGCGTTGGCATCGGGCTGCGGAGACTTCTCCGCGCCGGCGCCCGAGCCGCCCGGGGCCGCGGGCTCCGGGGGCGGTGCGGCTACGGCTGACGGTTCGGAGGGCGGGTCGCCGATCCGCGCACACACGATGTACGCCTGCCGGCCGTCCGCGACCTCCTCGACGATCCGCTCCCACGCGCGCTTGACCCACCGCGGGTTGTCGGGCATCGACACCACCGAGGTGCGGATCGGGGAGCGCCCGCGCGGCAACTCACGCAGCGTGGAGGTGTCCAGGTCGCCGAACTCGGTGAGCGCGACCGTCCGCGGGATCGGCGTCGCCGTCATCACGAGCAGGTGCGGAGCGAACCCGGCACGCGCCTTGCCGTGGAGGCGGTCGCGCTGGTGCACGCCGAACCGGTGCTGCTCGTCGACCACCACAAGGCCCAGGTCGAAGAACGTCACCGCGTCCTCGAGCAGCGCGTGGGTGCCGACCACGATGCCGGCCTCGCCCGAGGCGATATCCAGCAGCGCGCGCCGCCTCTCGGCCGTGGTCATCGACCCGGTGAGCAGAGTGACACGCGTGCCGTCCTCCGCCCCGTCGAGCTCGCCCGCGCGGGCGAGCGGACCGAGCAGCTGCCGGATGGACCGGGAGTGCTGCACCGCCAGCACCTCGGTGGGCGCCAGCATGGCGCACTGGTGGCCGGCATCGACCGCCTGCAGCATCGCCAGCACCGCGATCACGGTCTTGCCCGATCCCACCTCGCCCTGCAGCAGACGGCGCATGGGGACGGCGCCCTCGAGGTCGCGGCGCACCTCGGCGAGCACCTGCTGCTGCCCATCGGTCAGCTCGAACGGGAGTCGCGCGGTGAACGCGTCCACCGCCGCCCCGGGCCGCCGGGCGCTCGCCGGCGCCGTGCCGCGCTGCTCGTCGGCACGGCGCCGGGCCAGCATGAGCTGCATCGATGCGGCCTCGTCGAAGCGCAGCCGGCCGCGCGCGGCCTCCGCCTCGTCCTCCGACGACGGCCGGTGGATGCCGCGCAGCGCGGCATCGAGCGACATGTGCCCGTACCGGGCGACGATGTCCGGCGGCACCGGGTCCGACACCGGCTCGAGCTGATCGAGCACCTGGCGCACGCACCGCATGATCGTCCACGTCTGCGCTTTGGCGGACGCGGGATAGATGGGAAGCAGGGCGCGGTCGAGGTCCGCGGCGGACAGGCCGTCGCCCGAATCCTGCAGGGCCTCCGCCATCCGGGCGAGCGAACCGCCGCCCTGCACCCGCTGCCCCGGGGCCAGCAGCGCCCCGCCGCCGGCGCGCGCCTGCGCGGAATCCGGCAGCAGCAGATAGTCGGGGTGCGTCAGCGTCAGCCGGCCGTTGAAGGTGCCCAACTGCCCGGAGAACAGGCCGCGCCGCCCCACCGCGATGTGATGGCGCACCTTGTGCGGGCTGAAGAACGTCACGCCGAGGCGGTTCCGGCCGTCGTCGAGCACCGCCCGGAGCAGCTTGCGGCGCGGATCGCGGCGGATGGGTCTGATATCCGCCTCCACCACCCGCGCCGCGATGGTGACGTGTGCGCCGGAGGCGAGGTCCTCCGGCGCCATCAGGGAGCCGGCCCGCAGGTACCTGCGCGGATAGTGCCGCAGAAGATCCCCGGCGGTGCGCAGCTCGAACTGGTCCGCCAGCACCGCCGCCGTCGCGTCACCGAGCAGCAGGTCCAGCCTGTCCGTGAGCGTCGCCACCGCCGCCCCCTCCGTTCTCCCGCATCAGGATCCGCGGGGCCGTCACTCGACCCCGATCTGCAGCACGTCGCCCGACTGCAGACCCGGGAACACCGACAGCTCCACCGCCGGATGCCGCTGCTCCACGTGCGCGCGAGCAGCCGACACCAGCTCATCATCCGCCGCGGCACCGACAAGAAGCGTCACGAGTTCCCCGCCCGTGCCGAGCATCAAGTCCAGCAGGGTCGCCACCGCCGTCGACGCGCGGGGCTCGACCACCATCACCTCGCCGCCGATCACGCCCAGCGCATCGCCCGGTTCGCATGTGCCGGACCACGTCAGCGCGCGGGTGTCGGCGATGCGCAGGTGCGCGCAGCGCGTCGCGGCGGCCGCCTCCGCCATCGCGTAGGTGTCGTCGCTCGACGGGCGGTGCGGATCGTGCACCGCGATCGAGGCCAGCCCCTGCACCGCGGACGAGCACGGCAACGGCAGCACCTGCTGCCCCTGGCGCCGGGCGGCGGCGCTGACCACCACGAGGTCCTCGGAGCGCACGAGCCCGTTCGGCAGCACGAGGACCTCGCCGGCGTCGGTGTCGCCGACGGCGGCGAGCAGAGCGGAGCCCGAGGCGGAGCCGTCGACGGGCAGCACCCGCGCGCCCGCCGCCTCGAACAGCGGCACCGCGCCCGCGCCGTCGACCACCGCCAGCACCGCGCGCCCGGGGCGCAGACCCGTGTGCCGTCGCTGCTGCACGCCCAGATGGGTGATGCGGACCTTCCGGATCCGGCCGGCCTCGAGCCCGCAGTCCACGGCCCGGCCCGCGTCCTGCAGGTGCACGTGCACGGACCGGCCGCCGGTGCCGTCGCCGACGATCACCACCGAGTTCCCCGCCGCCTCCAGACTGCGGCGCAGCGTGGACACGGCGGCGTCGTCGGCGTCGTCGAGCAGGTACATCACCTCGTACTCGTCGGCCCCCGCCGCGCAGCCCTGCGCAGCGGGGGCCGCCGCCGCGTCGGACAGGTCCAGCCTGGTGATCGCGGCGCCGGAGCGCCCCAGTGCCGCGTCGACCGACCGGACGAACGTCGGCCGCTGCACCCGACGCCCCGACAGCGTCTCGGCCAGGCAGTCGAGAACCACCAGCAGGCCCAGGCCGCCCGCATCCACCACGCCGGCCGCCTCGAGGACGTCGAGTTGGCGTGTCGTCCTGCCGAGAGCCTCGTACGCCGCCTCGGCCGCGGCGTGCGCCGCAGCCGTGAGCGTCCCCTCCCCCGCGCACCCCTGCGCGGCCGCGTCGATCACGGTGAGCACAGTGCCCTCCATCGGCATGCTCACCGCGTTGCGGGCGAGCAGCGCCCCGTGCGCCAGCCCGGCGCTGAGCCCCCGGCCGTCGAGGGCGCCGGTCCGGCCGTCGTCGGCCGCCTCCTGCGCGAGACCCACGAGCACCTGCGACAGGATCACGCCGGAGTTCCCGCGTGCCCCGTCCACCGCTCCCGCGGCGAGATCCTGCAGGGCGGCCGCGGCCGTCGGCGCCCCGACGTCCCCCCCGGAGGCCCCGGAGCCCCCGGCGACCCGGCCGGCCGCGGCGGCGAAGGTGTGCATGATGTTGGTCCCCGTGTCCGAATCCGGCACCGGGAACACGTTGAGGGCGTCGATCTCGCCGCGCCTGCAGGTGAGCGCGTCCACGCTCGCGTCCGCCCAGCGCCGGACCGTCGCCGCATCGAATACGGGATCACGCACAGCCGGATTCCCCCTTCGCTGGTCCTGGCCGCGGGCCGCCGCCACCCGCACCGCAAGGCTAGCCGCGGCGGGCGCGGTTTGGCGCGGACGGCCGCGGGGCGCTATTCTTGCACGGTTGCCTCGACCCGAGCACGGCTGCGCGCCACCCGCGTGCAGCCGTATCGCACGGGGCCGCTATCCTCTTTGCCGGGAAGGCTCGACTGCTCCGCCGGTAGGAAGAGATCGACTTACCTGCTTGCAGGAAAGACCTGACAACAACCATCCAGACTATTCGAGGAGTTCGACGACTATGGCTGCCGTCTGCGACGTCTGTGCCAAGGGACCCGGCTTCGGAATGTCCGTCTCGCACTCGCACCGGCGGACCAAGCGCCGTTGGAACCCCAACATCCAGACCGTGCACGCACGCCTGGGCAACGGCACCCGTAAGCGCATGAACGTGTGCACCTCGTGCATCAAGGCCGGCAAGGTCGCGCGCGCCTGACCCGCACGTAGGCACCGACTCCCTGTGCCCCGGACCCCCGCCACCGCACGGTGACGGGGGTTTTTCCGTGCACGGGCGCGCTACTGCAGCGCCCAGTCAACGGGGGCGGCCCCCTGCGCGATCAGCAGCTCGTCGGCCCGGCTGAACGGCCGGGAGCCGAAGAACCCCCGCGACGCGGACAACGGCGACGGGTGGGCCGACTCCACCACGGGAACGTCGCCCAGCCACGGCGTGAGGCTCTGCGCGTCGCGCCCCCAGAGGATCGCCACGAGTGGCCCGCCACGTGCGACCAGCGCCCGGATGGCCTGTTCGGTCACCTCCTCCCAACCCTTGCGGCGGTGCGACCCCGCCTCGCCCGGCCGCACGGTGAGCACCCTGTTGAGCAGCAGCACTCCGTTGCGGCTCCACGGCGACAGATCGCCGCTGTCCGGCACCGGCAGGCCGAGGTCCTCGGAGTATTCGCGATAGATGTTCGTCAGGCTGCGCGGGATCGGCCGCACCGACGGGTCCACGGAGAAGCTCAGTCCCACCGCGTGCCCCGGCGTGGGGTACGGGTCCTGCCCCACGATGAGGACGCGGACCCGGTCCATCGGCTCCGCGAACGCGCGCAGCACCGCGTCGCCCGCGGGCAGGTAGCCGCGCCCATCGGCCAGTTCCGCGCGCAGGAACTCGCCTATCGCTGTGATCCGCGGGGCCACCGGCTGCAACGCCGGCACCCAGGTGGGGTGGACGAGACCGTCGAGCGGTTGCGGTGCCGCACTGCGCACGCCCGTCACCCGATCCTCCGCAGCGCGGTCCGGTAGTGCTCCGCGTTCGCCGCATACATGTCGACGTTCACCTGCAGGTGCCCCTCCGGCACCGTGAATCCCTCGCGGACGCGCGCGGGCACCCCCAGCGCCATCGAACGGCCCGGCACCACGGCGCCGAACGGCACCACCGCGCCGGCCCCCACGACGGATCCCGCGCCCACGTGCGCCCCGTTGAGCACCACCGAGCCGGACGCGATGAGCGTGTCGTCCTCGATCACGGCCCCCTCGACGTGGGCGTTGTGCCCCAGCACGCAGCGCGCCCCGATGAGCGTCGGGTCGACGGGCGTGCAGTGCACCACCGTCCCGTCCTGGATGTTCGTCGCCTCGCCCACCTCGATGCGGCCGTAGTCGCCGCGCAGCACCGCGTGCGGCCACACGGAGGCGCCGGCGGCCAGGGTGACCGCGCCGATGACCACCGCGTCCGGATGCACGTATGCGGACTGGTGGATGTCGGGGACTCTGTCGTCCAGTGCGTAGATCGCCATTGCAGCAATGTATCGCCTCACCGGCCGAAGGCGACCCACCCCGGTGCGCCGCCGTAGGCGGAGTCCCCGAAAAGCACCGCCGGCCCGACGGGCGTCCGGCCGCCGCCCTCGGGCGCGTCACCGGGGGCGTGCACCGTGCCCACCGTCCGCCACCCCTCCGGCAGCGGCCCGGCCGCAGGGAACGTCGCCGCGAGCGCATGGTCCTCGCCGCCGCCGAGCACCCAGTCCCGCGGGTCCGCCCCGAGCGCGTCCGCGGCGGACTGCAGGTCATCGAACCGTGCCCCGCCGCCGGCATCCCCCCGCAGACCGGCGGGATCGACGCGGAGCACCACGTCGGAGTCCTCCGCGATGTGCCCCAGGTCCGCGGCCAGGCCGTCGGAGACGTCGATCATCGCCGTGGCGCCCGCGGCCGCCGCCTGCGGTCCCGCCGCGTACGGGGGCCGCGGGCGCCGGTGCGCATCGGTCAGCCGCGCCGCCACCGCATCGTCGAGCGCCACGGCGCACCCCGGCGCACCCCACCCGGCCTGCAGCAGCGCCAAGCCGGCCGCGGAGGCGCCGGTGCCCCCGCACACCGCGAGCACGTCGCCCGGGCGTGCGCCGCCGCGCCGCACCGCACGCCGTCCGCCCAGGGTGCCGAGTGCGGTCACGCTCAGCACGAGCTGCCGGGCCTGCACCAGATCGCCGCCGACGATCGCCGCACCTGCGCGCGCCGCCTCCGCGCGGGCCCCCGCCGAGAGCTCCTCGAGCACCCGGACGGGCGTCGACGGCGGGCAGCCGAGCGCCACCAGGAAGCCGGTGCAGACGCCGCCCATCGCCGCGATGTCCGCGGCGTTCTGGGCGATCGCCTTGCCGCCCACGTCCGCGGGCGCCGACCAGTCCAGCCGGAAGTGCCTGCCCTCCACGAGCATGTCCGTGCACGCCACCACCCGCGAGTCCGTGGCGGCGAGCACCGCGGCGTCGTCGCCGGTGTCGACGAGCACGGTCCGATCCCCTGCGGGCGGGCGCTCGCCGACCAGCCGCCTGATGACGCCGAACTCCCCCACCTCGGCCACCGTCGCTTCGTCCACTGCTGTGCGCATCCCCTTCCATGACGGGCGGCGCCGGCGGGCATGGTGCACGCCGGGGTGACCCCGCCTACACGGGTACCGTGGTCGCCGGTCGCGATACTAGCCGGGGACCATGCGGTGCCCGCGCGGCCACCGATCGCCCGCCCCGCGCCGCACCGCCGGCCCGGGGCCCCGAGGATCCCCCGCACCCACGAGGAAACCCACGCACCCATGACGAAACCCGACGGCAGCCCTTCCCCCGACGACTCCCCGGACCCCGCCGGGACCCCGGCCGGGCAACCGGCGCTCGGGGAGCACCGCTTCCACCCGGCGGTGATCGCCACCGCCATCGCGTTGCCCATCGCGCTGATCGTCGGCATCGTCGTCGCCGGGGTGCTGGTGGCGGGCTCCGACGACGCTTCCGACGACACCGGGCCCGTCGCCGTCAGCGGCGCCGTGCCCGCCCCGGAGTCCGGATCCGACGCGTGCGCAACGCTTCTGGCGGCGCTGCCGGACACGCTCGGCGACTACACCCGCGCCGAGCTCGCCGAGCCGGCCCCGGAGGGCGCGGCCGCGTGGCGGCCGGACTCCGGATCCGACGATTCCGCGGACCCCGCCGCCGCCGAGCCGATCGTGCTGCGCTGCGGGCTGGACCGGCCCGCCGAGTTCCGCCAGGGCGTCGGCATCCAGCAGGTGGACGCGGTGCAATGGTTCGAGGTCTCCGGCGCGGAGATGGGACTCGCGTCGTCGACGTGGTTCGCCGTCGACCGCCCCGTGTACGTGGCGCTGACGCTCCCGAACGGCTCCGGCCCCGCCCCCATCCAGGAGATGTCGTCGCTCATCGCGCAGGCACTGCCGGCGCAGCCCATCGACCCGGCCCCCGCCGCGTCCGCGCCGCCCGCCGACGGAAACTGAGCACCCCGCCCGGCCGGCGCGGGCCGGGACGGACGGGGGTTGAGCGCGGGCAGATGGTCAGCGCAGGCCGGTGCCGCGCGCGGCGGCGGTGTCGATCATTGCGGTGAGCAGGTCGGCGTAGCCGGTGCCGGCCGCCGCCCACATCTTCGGATACATCGAGATGGCCGTGAAGCCGGGCATCGTGTTGATCTCGTTGATGACGGGCCCGTCCGCAGTGACGAAGAAGTCCACGCGGGCCAGCCCCTGGCAGTCGAGCGCCCGGAAGGCGCGCACCGCCAGGGCCCGGACCTCGTCCGCCACCGCGTCGTCGAACATGGCGGGGATGTCGAACTCGCAGACGTCGTCGAGGTACTTCGTGTCGAAGTCGTAGAACGCCCCGTCGTCGGCTCCCGCCGCATCGGCCTCGGCCTCCGGCATGCGGATCTCGGCCAGCACGCTCGCCGACACCGTCCCGTCCGCGCGCTCGAGCACACCGCATTCGACCTCGCGGCCGACGATCGCGGCCTCCACGATGACCTTCGGGTCGTGGCGCCGGGCCTCGGCGAGCGCCGCCGGGAAATCCTGCCATGACCCCACCCGCGTGATGCCGATCGACGATCCGCCGCGGGCCGGTTTGACGAACACCGGCAGGCCGAGGCGCTCGCGCTGCGGCGCGGTCAGGGCGTCCTCGCCGCGGCGCAGCACCACCTGGGTGCCCACGGGCAGGCCGTCCGCGGCGAGCAGCTTCTTCGTGAACTCCTTGTCCATGCCTGCCGCGCTGGCCAGCACCCCCGGGCCCACATATGGCACGCCGGCGAGCTCGAGCAGGCCCTGGATGGTGCCGTCCTCGCCGAACGGGCCGTGCAGGACGGGGAACACCACGTCGACCTCGTGCAGGATGTCGCCGGCCTCCCCGTCCGCCAGCGACAGCAACGCGCCTGCGCGGGTGGGGTCGGCGCTCAGGGCCACCGGGGTCCGGGTGGCGTCGACGGCGGGCAGGCTCCGCCCCCGGGGGGTCAGCTCCGGCACCGCGCCCTGCGTGCAGTCCGGACCCAGCACCCACCGTCCGTCCTCGGCGATCCCCACCGCGATCGGCTCGAACCTGTCGCGGTCGAGGTGCGCGAGGACGCTGCCCGCCGACACGCACGACACCGAGTGCTCGCTGCTGCGCCCGCCGTAGACGACCGCGACCCTTGTACGACGATTGTTCACGTCCAGCACCGTACCTGCCGCCCCGCGCGGTCCGTGCCGCCTATTCCGGCTTGATCCGCCGTCCGAGAAGCTGCACCAGCGCCTGCGACACCGGAACCTGCTCGTGGCACACCGAGTGCACGGCCTCGGTCAGGGGCATCTCCACCCCGTAGCTGCGGGCGAGCTCGAGGATCGACGAGCACGACTTGACGCCCTCGGCCACCTGCCCGTGCGTGGCCTGCTGCGCCTGTTCGAGGGTCTCCCCCCGGCCCAGCCGCTCGCCGAAGGAACGGTTGCGGGACAACGGCGACACGCAGGTGGCCACCAGGTCTCCGACGCCGGCGAGCCCGGCGAGCGTCTTGGGACGCGCGCCCAGCGCCACCCCCAGCCGCGTCATCTCCGCCAGGCCGCGGGTGATGATTGCCGCGGACGTGTTCTCGCCCAATCCGATTCCGGCTGCCATCCCGCTGCACAGCGCGATCACGTTCTTGCACGCGCCGCCCACCTCGCACCCGATCACGTCGGTGTTGGTGTACGGCCGGAAGTACCCGGTGGCGCACGCCCGCTGCACGGCGACCGCGCGCACCGAGTCGGGGCACGCGATCACCGTCGCGGTGGGCTGCTCCGCCGCGATCTCCTTGGCCAGGTTCGGCCCCGACAGCACGGCGACCCTGTCGGCCTCCGCGCCCGTGACCTCCGCGATCACCTGGCTCATCCGCATGAGCGTGCCGACCTCGACCCCCTTGGCCAGGCTGAGCAGCGTGGCCGAGGCAGGAAGATCCCCCGACCATGCGGCGAGGTTGCCGCGCAACGACTGCGACGGCACCGCGAGCACCACCACATCCGCGCCGTCGAGGGCCTCCGCGTGGTCGTGGGTGGCGCGCAGCCCCTCGGGCAATCGCACCCCCGGAAGATAGTCCGGGTTGACCCGTCGCTGCGCGACGGCGTCCGCGACGTCCGCACGCCTGGCCCACAGCGTGACCTCGGTGCCCGCGTCCCGCAGCACCTTCGCGTAGGCGGTGCCGAACGAGCCCGCCCCCATCACCGCTGCCTTGACCACCCGTCCCCGTCCTTCCTGGCGCGCCGTGCACGGCAGCACCGCGTGCGGGCCGCCGGCGGACGCCTTCGCCTCCCGACGTCCCTGACCGTACCGGCCCGGCGGCGCGTCCGTTCGGCGCAGATCCCGCAGTGCGGCCACGGCCCCGCATGCTGGCATGATCGGAACCATGCCGACGCACGCGATCGCCGCCCCGCGCGTGCACGTCGTCGTTCCGGTGAAGAGCCTCGCCGACGCCAAGTCCCGCTTGTCCGCAGAGGTGCATGAAGCGCTGCGCCGCGAGCTGGTGCTCGCAATGCTCCAGGACACGCTGCGGGCGTTGCTGGAGTCCCCCGCCGTCTCCGCCGTCACGGTCGTCACGCCCGACGCCGCGGCCGCCGCCGTCGCCGCCCGGTGCGGAGCGTGCAGCATCGACGAGCGGCGGGCGCTCGCCCGGGCCGGCGGCTCCGGCGCCGGACCGCCCGCCGGCCTCAACGCCGCACTCACCGGCGCGGCGTACCGGGTGCGTGACACCGTCGCACCGGACCACCTCGCTTTCGTGCAGGCCGACCTGCCGTCGCTGCGCTCCGGCGAGTTCACCGCGGCCGCCGCGTCGGCCATCGCATCGGCCAGCGCACCGGCGGGACCGCCGGGCGTCCCGCCTCGCACCGGAATCGGGCCCGGCCGGGCGTACATCGCCGACCGGTCCGGGGCCGGCACCACCGCAATGTTCGTGTGCGGTGCGGCGACGCGCCTCCGACTCGGCTTCGGCGACGATTCCGCACTGCGGCACGCGGAGCAGGGCGCCGTCGCCCTCCCGGGTGCGTGGCCGGGGCTCCGCGCCGACGTCGACACCGTCGCAGACCTGCGCCATGTCGGCCGGCTCGGCACCGGGGCGTCGACCGAGGCGCTCCTGCGACGCGTCGGCGTCCCGGGCGCGAAGTCGCGATGAACAGTGCGAAAAATCGGGCCGGGCATCATGCACGACGCGCCGCGATGCGGAAGGATCGACACGTGCACGACGAAACAGACGGGGCCCGGTCCGCCGGCGCCGGAACCACAGCCCTCGACCCTGCCGCCGCCGCGACGGGCACCGGCGCGCCCGCGGGCGATCCCGCCCCGGGCGCCCCGCCACCTGCGGCCACCCCGGCGGCGCCCCCCGCCGCGACCATGCGCACCCCCCGCCCGGACACCGACCTGCCGCACGACCGGTACCTCAACCGCGAGCTGAGCTGGCTGGACTTCAACTCACGGGTGCTCGCCCTCGCCGAGGACTCCTCGCTTCCGGTGCTCGAACGCGTGAAGTTCCTGGCGATCCACGCGTCGAACCTCGACGAGTTCTACATGGTCCGCGTCGCCGGACTCGGCCGCCGCGACGAGGCGGGTCTGCCCGTCCGCTCGGCCGACGGGCTGACTCCGCGGGAGCAGCTGCAGCTCATCGGTCGCCGCACGCAGGTCACCGCCACCACGCACGCGCGGGTGTTCCTCGACCACGTGCTGCCCGAGCTGGCAGACGCGGGCATCCACCTGACCCGCTGGGAGGAGCTCGACGACGACGTCCGCAAGGGCCTGTCCGAGTACTTCCACGAGCGCGTCTTCCCCGTGCTCACCCCGCTCGCGGTGGACCCCGCCCACCCGTTTCCCTACATCAGCGGGCTGAGCCTCAATCTGGCCGTGACGGTCCGCGACGGCACCACGGGCAGCGAGCATTTCGCCCGCGTGAAGGTCCCGAAGAACGTCGACCGTTTCGTGCCCGTCGGCACCGTTTCCGACGGCGGGTCCGGCCGCGGCGATGCGGTGACCTTCCTGCCCATCGAGGATCTCATCGCCGCCCACCTCGACGTGCTCTTCCACGGCATGCAAGTGGTGGAGCACCACGTGTTCCGTGTGACGCGCAACGCGGATTTCGAGGTGTCGGAGGACCGGGACGAGGATCTGCTGCAGGCCCTCGAACGCGAGCTGGCCCGTCGCCGGTTCGGTTCGCCCGTGCGCCTCGAGGTGACCGACGACATGAGCGAGCACATGCTCGAGCTGCTGCTGCGCGAGCTCGACGTCAGCCCCGCGGACGTCATCCGCATCCCGGGCATGCTCGACCTGACGGGACTGTGGCAGCTGCACGGTCTGGACCGACCCGCGCTCAAGGACGCCCCCTTCGTTCCCGCCACCCCGCCCGCCTTCGGGGAGCGCGAGACCGCCCGGAACGTCTTCTCGGCCCTGCGCCGCGGCGACGTGCTCGTGCACCACCCGTACGACTCGTTCTCCACCTCGGTGCAGCGGTTCATCGAACAGGCCGCGGCCGACCCTCAGGTGCTGGCGATCAAGCAGACGCTGTACCGCACGTCCGGCGATTCGCCCATCGTCGACGCGCTCGTCGACGCCGCGGAGGCCGGCAAGCAGGTGGTGGCCCTGGTGGAGATCAAGGCCCGCTTCGACGAACAGGCCAACATCCGCTGGGCCCGCAAGCTCGAGGAGGCCGGCGTGCACGTGGTGTACGGGATGGTCGGCCTCAAAACGCACTGCAAGACCTGCCTGGTGGTGCGGCGCGAAGGCTCGGCCATCCGCCGCTACTGCCACATGGGCACCGGTAACTACAACCCCAAGACGGCGCGGCTCTACGAGGATGTGGGACTGTTCACCGCCGATCCGGAGATCGGCGCCGACCTCACCGACCTGTTCAACTCGCTCACCGGGTATTCGCGGGTCAACCGCTACCGGAACCTGCTGGTCTCGCCACACGGGATCCGGCGCGGCATCGTCGAACGCATTGCAGCGGAGATCGACGCCCACCGTGCGGGGCGGGCCGCCGGCATCAGGCTCAAAGCCAACGCGCTCGTGGACGAGCAGATCATCGACGCGCTCTACCGCGCGTCGCAGGCGGGCGTGCCGGTGGACATCGTCGTCCGCGGCATCTGCTGCCTCAAGCCGGGCGTCCCCGGCCTGAGCGACAACATCCACGTCCGCTCGATCCTGGGCCGGTTCCTCGAGCATTCGCGCATCCTGCACTTCGTCGGCGCCCAGGAGTACTGGATCGGCAGTGCCGACATGATGCACCGCAATCTGGACCGCCGGGTGGAGGTCATGGCCCGCATCACCTCCGAGGAGCTCACACCGGTCCTCGGCAGCATGTTCGACCTGGCCCTCAGTGCGGACACCCGCTGCTGGGTGCTGGGCGCCGACGGCACGTGGAGCGCCTCGCCGTCCGGCGACACCGACGTGCGCGACTACCAGGAGACTCTCCTGCAGGCCAGCCGCAGCGGGCCGATCGACTGATCCCGCGCCGCAGGCCGGGCGGAGGGCCGGATGCCGCCGGGCACCGGACCATCGCGCACAATCGGACCGTGAGCATCCAGAGCGGCCCGGCACCGCGATCGAGCACCGTCCACGCGGCCGGCACGGTGTTGTGGCGGTACCGCGGGGACGGACCGAAGCGGGAGTTCGCGGTGGTGCACCGGCCCGAGTACGACGACTGGTCCCTGCCCAAGGGCAAGCTCGACCCCGGCGAGCCGGCGGCCGCCGCGGCCGCGCGGGAGACCGTCGAGGAAACCGGATACACCGCCGGCCTCGGACGTTTCCTGCAATCGGTGTCCTACCCGCTCAACGCACGCCGGACCAAGGTCGTCGACTATTGGGAGGCGCGGGCGGCCGGCGGCGGGTTCCGCCCCAACTCGGAGGTCGACGAGCTGCGCTGGGTGCGGTTCCGGGACGCCGTCGAACTGGTGACCCACGACCTCGACCGCGCCGTCCTCGCCCGGTTCCGTGCACGGCGCCCGGGCGACGCCATGATTCTTCTCCTCCGCCACGCCCGCGCCGGGCGCCGCGGAGCGTTCGACGGACCCGACACCGCCCGGCCGCTCGACGACAAGGGAGCAGAGCAGGCTCGCCTGCTCGCCGCCCAGACGGCCGCGTTCCGTCCCACGACCGTGCATTCCGCCGACCACGTACGGTGCGTGGACACCGTCGCGCCGCTTGCCGGACACCTGCACACCGACGTCGTCACCGAGCCGACATTGTCGGAAGAGGCCTACGCGCTCGATCCCCAGGCGGGACGACGGCGCCTGCGCGAGATCGCCGGAGCGGGCGGGGTCGCGGCCGTGTGCAGCCAGTCGGGGGTGATCCCCGACCTGCTGCGATGGTGGTCCGCCCGCGACGGGCTGGCGCTGCCGTCCACCGAAACCCACAAGGCCGACACCTGGGTGCTGACGCTGCGCGCCGGGCGGCTCATCGCCGCCGACCGGCTGCCGGCGCCCGCTCCCGGCCCGCGCTGACGGCGGCTACTTTCCGGCGGACTTCTTCGCGGGCGACTTGCGCGGCGTCGACTTCTTCGCGGCCGCAGTGGTCTTCTTGGCGGCCGTGGACTTCTTCGCCGCCGTGGTCTTCGTCGCCGTGGTCTTCGTCGCGGTCGACTTCTTCGCCGGAGTCGCCTTGGCGGCCGTGGATTTCTTGGCGGCCGTGGATTTCTTGGCGGCCGTGGTTTTCTTGGCCGCCGTGGTTTTCTTGGCGGCCGTGGTTTTCTTGGCGGCCGTGGACTTCGTCGCGGTCGACTTCTTCGCCGGAGTCGCCTTGGCCGCCGTCTTCTTGGCGGCGGCGGACTTCGTGGCCGCCGTCTTCTTCGCCGCCGTGGACTTCTTGGCCGCCGTGGACTTCTTGGCCGCCGTGGACTTCGTCGCGGTCGACTTCTTCGCCGGAGTCGCCTTGGCCGCCGTCTTCTTGGCGGCGGCGGACTTCGTGGCCGCCGTCTTCTTGGCCGCCGTGGTCTTCTTGGCGGCCGTGGACTTCGCCGCGGTCGACTTCTTCGCCGGAGTCGCCTTGGCCGCCGTCTTCTTGGCGGCGGCGGACTTCGTGGCCGCCGTCTTCTTCGCCGCCGTCGCCGACGTCGCAGGCAGCGTGGGCGCACCCGAGCCGCGTTTGACCGCGACCCCGGAGGAGCTCAGCTTCTGTTTGCCGGCAACGAGTTCCTTGAACTGCGCCCCGGGACGGAAGGAGGGAACCCGCGTGGCGCGGACCCGCACAGTCTCGCCCGTGCGTGGGTTCCGTGCGACACGCGGTGCTCGCGCACGCTTCTCGAAGACGCCGAAACCGGTGATGGTCACGTTCTCGCCGGCGTGGACCGCGCGGACCACCGCGTCGACGAATCCTTCGACCACCGCCGTCGTCGTGCGACGGTCCGTGCCCAGCTTGTCGACCAGACCATCGATGAGTTCTGCCTTGTTCATCAGAAAGACCTCCCCTGACCGTGGTCCCGTCTCGGACCGTTTGCACGCCACGATAAACCGGGTCCGCCGCGCCCGTGGGCTTCCGCAGCAAACTTGGTCCGGAATTCTAACGCGCAAATACGTTCTGGGCAGGTTCTCGGCGGTCTTTTCCTCCCGACCGGCCGCGGCCCGCGGCCGGTCTCAGCCGGCGGCGGGCTCCGTCAGCGTGCGCGGCTTCCACTGCGGGCGCTGACGTTCGAATGCGTCGATCGACTCCGCGACGCGCAGTGTCAGGCCGATGTCGTCCAGCCCCTCGAGCAGCCGCCACCTGGTGTAATCATCCAGTTCGAAGGGAACGACGAGGGTGCCCGCGCTCACGGTCTTGGCCCGCAGGTCCACCGTCAACTCCGTGCCGGGGTGCTCTTCGATGGCCTTCCACAGCAGTTCGACGTCATGCTGTTCCACCTCCGCCGCGACGAGCCCCTGCTTGCCGGCGTTTCCGCGGAAGATATCGGCGAAACGTGACGAGACGACGACGCGGAAACCGTAATCGGACAGCGCCCACACCGCGTGCTCACGCGAGGATCCGGTTCCGAAGTCCGGGCCCGCCACCAGTACCGAACCGCGATCGTACGGCGGCGTGTTGAGAATGAATTGCGGATCGCTGCGCCACGCCGCGAACAGCGCGTCTTCGAAGCCGGTGCGCGTGACCCGTTTGAGGTACACCGCCGGAATGATCTGGTCGGTGTCCACATTGGAACGTCGCAGTGGCACACCGATACCGGTGTGGGTGGTGAAGGGCTCCATCGTCTCGATTCCCGTCTGTGCTGTGCGTGCGGATCAGGGTGTGCGCGCCGGGCGCGCGGGCGCGGCTAGCCGAGGTCGGCGGGCGCGGAGAGCGTGCCGCGCACGGCGGTCGCCGCCGCCACGGCCGGTGACACCAGATGCGTGCGCCCTCCCTTTCCCTGCCTGCCTTCGAAATTGCGGTTGGAGGTGGAGGCGCACCGCTGGCCGGGCGAGAGCTGATCCGGATTCATTCCCAGGCACATCGAACATCCGGCTTGACGCCACTCCGCGCCCGCCGCGGTGAAGACCTCGCCGAGGCCCTCCTCCTCCGCCTGCGCGCGCACGCGCATCGACCCCGGCACCACCAGCATCCGGACGCCCTCGGCGACTGTGCGTCCGCGCAGCACGTCGGCGACCACGCGCAGGTCCTCGATGCGGCCGTTCGTGCACGACCCGACGAAAACGGTATCGACGGCGATGTCGCGCAGCGGCATTCCCGGACGCAAGTCCATGTACTCCAGGGCCGACGCCACGCTGGCCGCCTCGTCGGCGTCGACGATGGCCTCGGGATCAGGCACGGAGCCGCCCAGCGGCGCCCCCTGGCCCGGGTTGGTCCCCCACGTGACGAAGGGCGTCAGCGTTGCGGCGTCGATGCGGACCTCCTTGTCGAAGACGGCGTCGTCGTCGGTGCGCAGGCCCCGCCAGTGCGCCACGGCGGCGTCCCAGTCCGCCCCCTGCGGTGCGTGCGCGCGGCCCTCGATGAACGCGAAGGTGGTCTCGTCGGGCGCCACCATGCCCGCCCGGGCGCCGGCTTCGATGGACATGTTGCAGATCGTCATCCGTGCCTCCATCGACAGTGCCCGGATGGCCTCGCCCCGATACTCGATGACGTGCCCCTG
Source organism: Tomitella gaofuii (assembly GCF_014126825.1). Lineage (NCBI taxonomy): Bacteria > Bacillati > Actinomycetota > Actinomycetes > Mycobacteriales > Tomitella > Tomitella gaofuii. The sequence continues at coordinate 2,719,929 of NZ_CP059900.1, forward strand.
GCCCCCGCCGGTGCCGATCTGCGCGATCACGGCCAGGATCAGATCCTTCGCCGTCACTCCGTCGGGCAGGATTCCGTCGACCGTGACCGCCATGGTCTTGAACGGGCGCAGCGACAGCGTCTGCGTCGCCATCACGTGTTCGACCTCGGAGGTGCCGATCCCCATGGCCAGTGCGCCGAACGCACCGTGCGTGGAGGTGTGGCTGTCGCCGCAGACTACGGTCATCCCCGGTTGCGTCAGGCCCAGCTGGGGTCCCACCACGTGCACGATGCCCTGCTCGATGTTCCCCATCGGATGCAGACGCACGCCGAACTCCTCGCAGTTGCGGCGCAGGGTCTCCACCTGCGTGCGCGAGGTGGGATCGGCGATCGGCTTGTCGATGTCCACCGTCGGCACGTTGTGGTCCTCGGTGGCGATCGTGAGGTCGGGCCGGCGCAGTTTCCGCCCCGCCAGGCGCAGGCCCTCGAACGCCTGCGGACTCGTGACCTCGTGCACCAGGTGCAGGTCGATGTAGATCAGGTCCGGCTTGCGCTGCGCGCCCTCGCCCTCCCCCTTGACGACGACGTGCTCGTCCCAGACCTTCTCCGCGAGAGTGCGAGGCGCCGACGCCCGAGTTGCTCCATCACTCATGCCACTCAAATCCCTTCAACGCGCCGTCCCGCGGTCCGGTCGTCCGGACCCCGACCGTGGTGTCTCAACATACGAGACGATAATATCGTTCTGTGAGACATCATAGCGGCATCGGCGTCCTCGACAAGGCCATGGGGGTCCTCCTCGCGGCGGCCGAACGCCCCTGCAACCTCTCGGATCTCTGCGAACGCACCGCACTGCCCCGCGCCACCGCCCACCGACTCGCCGTGGGGCTGGAGACGCACGGCATGTTGCTGCGCAACGGGGACGGACTGTGGCAGATCGGCCCCCGGGTGGGCGAGCTCGCGTCCGCGGTACAGGACCCGCTGGTGGACGCCGCCGCACACGTCCTGCCCCGGCTCCGCGACATCACGGGCGAATCGGTGCAGCTCTACCGCCGTGACGGCACCGAACGCGTCTGCATCGCGAGCGCTGAGCCGCCTTCCGGGTTGCGCGACACCGTCCCGACCGGCACCCGCCTGCCCATGACGGCCGGCTCCGGCGCGAAGGTGCTCGCGGCATGGTGCGCCGACCACGTGCGCAAGGATCTGCTCACGGGGGCGCGGTTCACCGAGCGGACCCTCGCCGAGGTCCGCCGCCGCGGATGGGCACAGTCGAGCGCCGAGCGGGAGCAAGGGGTGGCGAGCGTCGCCGCGCCCATCCGGGATCCCCGCGGCACCGTCGTGGCCGCGATCTCCGTGTCCGGCCCCACCGACAGGATCGGCCGCCGCCCCGGCACGCGCTGGGCGGACGACCTCCTCGCCGCCGCCGACGCACTGCAGCGCAGGCTCTGAGCCGCCCGACGCCGGTAACGAAGCAGTAACCGCGCCGATATACTCTTCGGGCGGCGCGGCTGCGGTGACGTCGCTCCAGTATCCGTACGCACCGAAGTGCAGTCAGGAAAGGACCCGCCCATGCCTATCGATGAGATCGTCGGCTCCAGTCTCGGCATCCCCTCCTTCTTCATCGTCAAGCTCGCTCAGCTCTCCGTGGTCATCCAGGGGCGGGCCGGGCTGGATTCGCTGCTGAGCTGATCGGCGCGCAGATCACCGCCCCCACCGGCCACGGCCGTTGGGGGCGTTCGTGATTTCGGGGGATCTCACCGATTGCGCATCCCCCGCAGCAGAAAGCGGGCCCACCCCGGAAACGAGGTGGGCCCGCTTGTGGTAGCCCCGACGGGATTCGAACCCGCGTTACCGCCTTGAGAGGGCGGCGTCCTAGGCCGCTAGACGACGGGGCCAGGAACTTGCCGTATCTTCATTTGTCACCAGCATTCCCGGCCGCGGCACCATCCGCACACAGAGCGAACCATCGCACTGCACTCGGTGGGCCCCAGCCAGTTTAACCGGCTCGAATCCGCTCTCCAAATCGCCTCCGCGCCGAAACCCTGCACGTGGCATCTCCGGGCCGTGACGCCCAGAGACGGTGGGAGCGAACTCGTCGCTGGGGTACCAGGACTCGAACCTAGAATGGCTGAACCAGAATCAGCTGTGTTGCCAATTACACCATACCCCATCACTTCGACCGGGCACGCGAACGATCCGGCCTTCGCCGGTCTCTCGCTCTCCCGCTCGAACGATGAGAACACTACCAGGGCCTCCCCCCGTTTACACAAATCGACAGGTGGTGGCGCCCGTCACCCGGCGGCGCACGGGGTCGGGCCGCGCCGTCGGGGCCCCGGCGGCGCCGGGGCCCCGACGGCGCGGAGGGTCATTCTTCCGCCGCGGCTGCCGCGAGTTCCCGAGCCGCCGCGAGCCGGCGCAGGCTCCGCTCACGGCCGAGCAGCTCCATCGATTCGAACAGCGGCGGGCTGATGTGCGACCCGCTCACGGCCACGCGGACCGGCCCGAAGGCCTTGCGCGGCTTGATGCCCAGACCGTCGACGAGCGCCCCCTTGAGGGCCTGTTCGATGGCCTCGGTGTTCCACTCCCCCAGCCCCTCGAGCGCGGCGGTGGCGGCCTCGATCACCGGCACCGCCTCCGCCTTGAGATTCTTCGCGGCGGACTTTTCGTCCACGACGAACTCGGCGTCCGGGGCGAACAGGAAACGCAGCAGCCCCCACGCGTCGGACAGGACCACGATCCGCGTCTGCACCAGATCGGCCGCCGCCCGCCACACGGCCTCGTCGACGTCCCCGGGGAGCTGCCCCGCTGCCGTGAGGAATGCGCGCAGGCGCTCCGCGAAGTCGGCCGGCTCGAGCAGCCGGATGTGCTCGGCGTTGATCGCGTCGGCCTTCTTCTGGTCGAACCGGGCCGGATTGGAGTTGACCGCACCGATGTCGAAGGCCGCGACCATCTCGTCCATGGAGAACACGTCGTGGTCGTCGGAGATCCCCCAGCCCAGCAGTGCCAGATAGTTCAGCAGCCCCTCGGGGAGGAAGCCGCGGTCGCGGTGGTGGAACAAGCTGGACTCCGGGTCGCGCTTGGACAGCTTCTTGTTGCCCGCGCCCATCACGAACGGCAGGTGCCCGAACCGCGGGGTGAACTCCGCCACGCCGATCCGCTGCAGGGCCGCATACAGCGCGAGCTGCCGCGGCGTGCTGGAGAGCAGGTCCTCGCCGCGCAGCACGTGGGTGATGCCCATCATCGCGTCGTCGACGGGGTTGACCAGCGTGTACAGCGGCACGCCGTTGCCGCGGGTCAGGGCGAAGTCCGGCACGCTCCCGGCCCGGAACGACACTTCCCCGCGCACGAGGTCGGTCCACGTCAGATCCTCGTCGGGCATCCGCAGGCGGACCACCGGCCTGCGCCCCTGCTCCACGAACGCCGCCCGCTGCTCCGCGGTGAGGTCGCGGTCGAAGTTGTCGTAGCCCAGCTTCGGGTCGCGGCCGGCGGCGCGGTGCCGCTCCTCGACCTCCTCGGGGGTGGAAAACGACTCGTAGGCGTCGCCCGACTCGACGAGCCGCCGCACCACGTCCAGGTGGAGGTCGCGCCGCTGCGACTGCCGATACGGCGCGTGCGGGCCGCCGACGTCCGGCCCCTCGTCCCAGTCGATCCCCAGCCACTGCAACGCGTCGATGATCGCGTGGTACGACTCCTCGCTGTCGCGCGCGGCGTCGGTGTCTTCGATCCGGAAGACCAGCTTGCCCCCCGTGTGACGGGCGTAGGCCCAGTTGAACAGCGCGGTGCGCACGAGCCCGACGTGCGGCGTACCGGTGGGCGAAGGGCAGAATCTGACGCGGACTTCAGACGGAGTGCTCATGCCCGGAAGCCTAGTCGGCGCATGTCAGGTCCCCCGCAGCCGCGCCCTGCGTCCGCCGGGCCCCGCTCTACCGTCATCCCTGCACCCGCGAAGTGCGGCCTTCCCACTCCTTGTCGCGCAGTGCGTTCTTGCGGATCTTGCCGGTCGAGGTCGTGGGCAGTTCCACCACAAACTCCACCGCCCCCGGCGCCTTGTACCGCGCGATGCGGGCCCGGACGTGGTCGATCAGATCGACTGCCGCCACGTCGGCCCCGTCCGCGAGCACGACGAAGGCCTTCGGCCGTTCCCCCCATTTCTCGTCGGGCACCCCGACGACGGCCACATCGCGCACCGCCGGGTGCGTCAGCAGCGCCTGCTCCACCTCGATGGTCGAGATGTTCTCGCCGCCGGAGACGACGACGTCCTTGGCGCGGTCGAGGATCTGCACGTACCCGTCGGGGTGCATGACCGCCAGGTCCCCCGAGTGGAACCATCCGCCGCGGAACGCCTCGGCCGTCGCCTCGTCGCCGCGGAAGTAGCCCTTCATCACGCCATTGCCCCGCATGACGATCTCGCCCATCGTGGCGCCGTCGCGTGGCACGTCCACCAGTTCGTCCCCCGGACGCTGTTCGACGACCCGCATCCGGTCCCCGCTCACCATGCCGATGCCCTGGCGCGCCATGAGCGCGGCACGCTCGTCCGCGGGCAGCCCCGCCCACGCCGGCTGCGGCTCGCACGACGAGTAGGGCCCGTACGTCTCGGTGAGCCCGTAAACGTGGACGACGGTGATGCCGAGGGCCTCGAACTTCGCGATGATCGTCGGCGACGGCGGCGCCCCCGCCGTCACCATCGACAACGCGCCGCCCATCGGGCGCGCGTCGGAGGACGCCGCCATCGTGTTGAGAACGGTGGGCGCACCGGCCATGCGCGTGATGCGTTCCTCGCCGATGAGCCGCCAGACGTCTTCGCCGCGCACGGCACGCAGGCACACGTGCGTTCCGGAGACCGCCGTGAGCGCCCACGTGGTGCACCAGCCGTTGCAGTGGAACATCGGCAGCGTCCACAGGTACCGGGTGAGCGGCGCGAGGTCCTGCGTGACCACCTCGCCCAGCGCGTTCAGATACGCGCCCCGGTGCGTGTACATCACGCCCTTGGGCCGGCCGGTGGTGCCCGAGGTGTAGTTGACCGCGATGGTCGCGGTCTCGTCGTCCACCTCCCACGCGTACGGCGCCGCCGGGGCCAGTGCGATCCAGTCGGCGTACGCCTCGACCCGGTCCGCACCCGGGCCACCGCCGGTCCGGAGTGCGCCGGGGCCGCCGCCGGCGTCCGGGTGCACCACGACGGCACCCACTCCGTCCGGGACCCCCGCCGCCACCACGGGTGCGAGCAGTTCGGCGTCGCCGAACAGGAAGCGAGCCCCGGAATGCTCGAGGATGTACCGGACCTCGGGCACGGCCAGCCGGGTGTTCATCATCACCAGTACGCCGCCGGCCAGCGGCACCGCGTAATGCGCGATCAGTGCTTCGGCACTGTTGGGCGCGAGCACCGCCACGGTCTCCCCGGCGGCGAGGCCCCGGGCGCGCAGGCCCGCCGCCAGGCGTTGCACGGTGTCCGCCATCTCACGATGGCTGAACCGCCGCGGTCCGTCGACGATCGCCTCGGCATCCGGGTGCGCCTCGAGCGAGCGCTCCAGGAATCGCAGCGGGGTGAGCGGTGTGTCCAGGCCGGCCATGACGACTCCTCGATCTCAGCGGGTGTTCGCTACCTGCACTGTGATCCTCGGCACGCGCATTGTCACCCCCCGGTCGGGGTCATTCCGAGCGGTCCGCTCCCGCCCGCGGCGCCACGCCGCTCAGGCCCGGTCGGCGACGGGGTTGCGCAGCAGGCCGATGCCGTCGACCGCCACGCCCACCGTCTGCCCGGCCGACATCGGCCCCACCCCGGCGGGCGTGCCCGTGAGGATGACGTCGCCGGGCAGCAAGGTCATCACGTCCGAGATCCAGGCGATGAGGGTCGGGATGTCATGCAGCAGCAGCGACGTGTTCGAGTCCTGCACCACCTCCCCGTCGAGCGTCGTGCGCAGGCGCACCGCGGAGGCGTCGAGGTCGGTTTCGATCCAGGGGCCCATGGGGCAGAACGAGTCGTGCCCCTTGGCGCGGGTCCACTGGCCGTCGTGGCGCTGCTGGTCGCGGGCGGTGACGTCGTTGGCGCAGGTGTACCCCAGCACCACCTCCAGCGCACGCTCGGCCGGCACCGACTTGGCCACCTGGCCGATGACGACGGCGAGTTCGCCCTCGTAGTGGACCTCCTGGGAGGTCGGCGGCCGGTTGATCGGCACGTCCGGCCCGATGATCGAGGTGGACGGCTTGATGAAGATCACCGGGTCCGCCGGTGGCTCGCTGCCCATCTCGGCAGCGTGGTCTGCGTAGTTCTTGCCGACGCAGATGACCTTGCTGGCGAGGATCGGCGCCAGCAGCCGGACCTCCGCCAGCGACCAGCTGCGGCCGGTGAACGTGGGGGTGCCGAACGGGTGGTCCTTGATCTCGTGCGCGCGCATCTCGGCGGGCACGCGGCCGCTGGTCATGTCCACGTCGCCGTCGTCGATCTTGACGAAGGCGACACCGTCCGTGCTGATCACTCGTCCCAGTCGCATGCGCTCATCCTAACGGCGTCCCACCGGACGGCGTACGACGGCGACGGCCCGCCCCCGATCGTGCCGGGGGCGGGCCGTCGCCGTGCCGCAGAAGCGGTCGCCGCGCCTCAGATGCGCGCGATGATGCGTTCGCCCGTCTCCGCGGTGCCCGCGGACCCCGTGCGCTCGCGCAGGTCCGCGGCGACGGCCTGCTCGATGCGTGCGGACTCCTCGGTGCGTCCGAGGTGTTCGAGCAGCAGTGAGGCCGACAGGATCGCGGCGGTGGGGTCGGCCTTGTCCTGACCGGCGATGTCCGGAGCACTGCCGTGCACCGGCTCGAACATGCTCGGATTGGTGCCTGTGGCGTCGATGTTGCCGCTGGCCGCCAGCCCGATGCCGCCACTGACCGCGGCCGCGAGGTCGGTGATGATGTCCCCGAACAGGTTGTCGGTGACGATCACGTCGAACCGTCCCGGGTCGGTCACCATGTGGATGGTGGCGGCGTCGACGTGCATGTACGCCCGCTCCACATCCGGGTACTCGGCGCCGACCTCCTCGACCGTGCGGGTCCACAACGTGCCCGCGTAGGCCAGCACGTTGTTCTTGTGCACCAACGTGAGGCGTCCCCGGCGCGCGGACGCCTTCTCGAACGCGTAGCGCACCACGCGCTCCACACCGAACCGGGTGTTGGTGCTGACCTCGGTGGCGACCTCGTGCGGCGTATCCACCCGGATGGCGCCGCCCGTGCCGGTGTAGGGCCCCTCGGTGCCCTCGCGGACGACGAGGAAGTCGATCGTCGGCGTCCCGGACAGCGGGCTCGTCACGCCCGCGTACAGCTTGGACGGGCGCAGGTTCACGTGGTGGTCCAGCGCGAACCGCGTATTGAGCAGCAGGCCGCGCTCGAGCACGCCGCTGGGCACGGACGGGTCGCCGATCGCGCCGAGCAGGATCGCGTCGTGCCCGCGGATCTCGTCGAGCACGCCGTCCGGCATGAGCTCCCCGGTGCGGTGATACCGCTGGGCGCCCAGGTCGTACTCGGTGGTCTCCACGCCCGGAACCACGGTACGCAGCGCCCCCAGGGCCTGGCCGACCACCTCGGGGCCGATCCCGTCGCCTGCGATGACGGCGAGTTTCATCGTTTCCTCACTTCGCATGGTCCGCGGAGCACCGGGCGGCGCGCCGCGTATTCGTCAGTAGGACACGCCGCCGGTCCGCGGCGGCAGCGGTGGGCGCGGGCCGGCCCCGCCGCGTCGTCAGGACAGCTCGACCTGCTCGACGCGGGAGGCGGACACGGCGTCCTTGAGGCCGGTGAGCACGTCGTCGGACGCCGTCTCGGAGAGCCGCAGGATGATCGTGGCACCGGTGCCCTCCGCGTCGTGCGAGAGGGCCGCGGCCTGGATGTCGATGCCCGCGTCGCCCAGCACCGTGCCGATCTTGCCCAGCGCGCCCGGGGCGTCCGCGTAGCTGATGAGCACGTTGTTGCCCTCGGCGCGGATGTCGAAGCTGCGGCCGTTGATCCTGACCAGCTTCTCCACCTGCTGCAGCCCAGTGAGCGCGCCCGCCACCGACACCACGCCGCCGTCCGCCGTGACGGCCTTGACCTCCACCACGCTGCGGTGCGTGCTGCTCTCGGTGTGCGTGTCCACGCTGACGGTGACGCCGCGCTGCTCGGCCATCTGCGGCGCGTTGACGAAGGTGACCGCGTCGTCGGTGATCGCCGAGAACATGCCGCGCAGCGCGGCGAGCCCGAGGATCTCGACGGTGGCGGAGGACAGCTCGCCGCGCACGTCCACCTGCACCGTGCTGGGCGCGCCCTCCGAGAGGATCCCGGCGACCAGGCCGAGCTTGCGCACCAGCTCGAGCCAGGGCGAGACCTCCTCGCCCACAGGGCCTCCGGAGACGTTGACGGCGTCGGGGACGAACTCGCCGGCCAGCGCCAGCAGCACGGACTTGGCGACGTCCGTGCCCGCGCGGTCCTGCGCCTCCGCGGTGGACGCGCCCAGGTGCGGGGTCACCACCACCTGGTCCAGGGCGAACAGCGGGGAATCCGTGCACGGCTCGGTGGCGTAGACGTCGAATCCGGCGCCGCGCACCCGCCCGGAGACGATGGCGTCGTGCAGGGCGTCCTCGTCGATGAGGCCGCCGCGCGCGGCGTTGACGATGATGGCGCCCTCCTTGATGCCCGCCAGCTGCTCCGCGCCGATGAGGCCCTTGGTCTCCGGCGTCTTCGGCAGGTGCACGGTGATCATGTCCGCGCGCGCGAGGAGCTCGTCCAGGCTGAGCAGTTCGATCCCGAGCTGCGCGGCGCGCGCGGCCGGCAGGTAGGGGTCGTAGGCGACGATCTTGGTTTCGAACGCCGCCAGCCGCTGCGCCACCAGCTGGCCGATGCGCCCGAGGCCGACGATGCCGACGGTCTTGTCGAGCAGCTCGACGCCGTTGAAGCTGCTGCGCTTCCACTCACCGTCGCGCAGCGTCTTGTCCGCCGCAGGAATCTGCCGCGCCGTGGACATGAGCAGCGCGATCGCGTGCTCCGCCGCGGAATGGATGTTGGAGGTGGGCGCGTTGACCACCATCACGCCGCGCTCGGTGGCGGCGGGGATGTCGACGTTGTCCAGGCCCACCCCGGCGCGTCCCACGATCTTCAGGTTGGGGGCCGCGGCGAGCACCTCGGCATCCACCGTCGTCGCGGAGCGCACCAGCAGCGCGTCCGCATCCGGGACCGCGGCGAGCAGCTCGGGCCGATGGGGACCATCGACCCAGCGGACCTCGACATCTCCCCCGAGCGCCTCGACGGTCGACTGGGCCAGCTTGTCTGCGATCAGGACTACGGGACGGCCTGACTGGGTCACGGGTGTGTCTCCCCTGCGGTAGTGGAATATCTGGACCGCCCCAGCTTACGGCCCCGTGGCCGCAGTCCCGACGTCGCATCCGGCGCCGCCCGCCGCCGCGCGCCTCTTGTAGCGGTGACACGGATTGTGCTCCCATACGATGGCACCATCCGCGACGAATGCGGACCGGTCGAGACGAGGGGATCACCCGTGCACGTTCTTTCCCGCACACACAACCCGCGCTTCCGCGCGCGCACGGCGCGTCCGCACCGGATGCGCAGGGCGTGGACGGCCGCGGCCGCGGCGGTCGTCACGGCGGCATCGGCGGTCTCGCTGGCCGCGCCCGCCACGGCCGCACCGGCCCAGGCGGTATTGGGCGGCGGCTCCGGGATCCTCCTGGTGGACGGGGCGGGCGACATCGCGGCATGCACGCTCACGACGATCGGGCAGGACGGCGGCGGCCGGCTCGTGGGCCTCACCGCCGGGCACTGCGGCGACCCGGGCGACGCGGTGGTGCCGGAGTTCGGCTGGGACGGCACACCGGTCGGCACGATCGTCGACGAGTACCCGGCGCTCGACGTCGCCGTCGTGCAGTTCGACCCCGCGTTGGTCGTCCCCGTCAACGAGGTGGGCGGCATCACGATCACGCGCACCGGCAGCCCCGTCAACTTTCCCGGCGTCGCCTGCAAGGACGGGCGCACCACCGGCGTCACGTGCGGCGTCACCTGGCTCACCGACACCGTGCGGCACGAGACCTGGACCCAGATCTGCGTCATGGAGGGCGATTCCGGCGCGCCCGTGGTGGTCGGCACGACCCTCGTCGGCATGGTCAACGCCTTCATCCAGGTGCCCTGCCTGAGCCCCACCGTGGGCACCACCATGGTCGCGGCGCTGGACGCGATCAACGCCGCCGGCGGTGTCGGCGCCGGGTTCCGGCCCATCTGACCGGCACGCACGGTCACGCACGGTCACGGACCGGGAACCTCCGCAAACGACGACGCCGCCCGCCCCCACTGCCGGGGGCGGGCGGCGTCGACTGCGCGCGGTGCGCCTGCGTCCGCGCGCGGAGGGGCGTCAGGCCGTCTCGGTGATGGGGCGGTCGACCCAGCTCATGAGGCTGCGCAGCTTGCCGCCGACGACCTCGATCTGGTGCTCGGCGTTCTCCTTGCGCAGCGCCTCGAGCTCCTTGTTGCCGCCCTCGACGTTGGCGACGAGGCGCTTGACGAACTCGCCCGACTGGATGTCGGCGAGCACCTCGCGCATGCGCTCCTTGGTGGACTCGTCGATGACGCGCGGACCGGACAGGTAGCCGCCGAACTCCGCGGTGTCGGACACCGAGTAGTTCATCCGCGCGATGCCGCCCTCGTACATCAGGTCGACGATGAGCTTGAGCTCGTGCAGCACCTCGAAGTAGGCCATCTCCGGCGCGTAGCCGGCCTCGACCATCACCTCGAAGCCGGTCTGCACCAGCTTCTCCGTGCCGCCGCACAGCACCGCCTGCTCGCCGAACAGGTCGGTCTCGGTCTCTTCCTTGAAGGTGGTCTTGATCGTGCCGGCGCGCGTGCCGCCGATGCCCCGGGCGTAGGACAGGCACAGCGCCTGGCCCTCACCCTTGGGGTCCTGCTGGACGGCGATGAGGCAGGGGACGCCCTTGCCGTCGACGAACTGGCGGCGCACCAGGTGGCCGGGACCCTTGGGCGCGACCATGCCGATGGTGATGTTCGCCGCCGGCTTGATCAGCTCGAAGTGGATGTTGAGGCCGTGCCCGAACAGCAGCGCGTCGCCGTCCTTGAGGTTGGGCTCGATGTCATTGGTGAAGATCGACGCCTGCGCGGTGTCCGGCGCGAGCAGCATGATGACGTCGGCCCACGCGCTGACCTCCGCGGGGGTGCCGACCGTGAGCCCCTGCTCCTCCGCCTTGGCCCGCGACTTGGACCCCTCCTTGAGGCCGATGCGCACGTCCACGCCGGAGTCGCGCAGGCTCAGCGAGTGCGCGTGCCCCTGGCTGCCGTGGCCGATCACAGCGACCTTGCGGCCCTGGATGATCGACAGATCGGCATCGTCGTCGTAGAAGATCTCGACTGCCACGTTGATTTCCCTTCATAGAGTGTTCGGCGGTGCTGCCAGTGCCGAGGACGAGCATTGTGCGTGCGGTGCGTGACCGGAGTCTCCGGCCGTGTACCGGTGAATCTATCGGGTCGCCGTGATCGACTTGGGGCCGCGGCCCACCGCGACCACCCCGGACTGGACGATCTCGCGGATGCCGTAGTCGTCGAGCATCCGCATCAAGGCCTCGAGTTTGTCGCGCGTGCCGGTGGCCTCGATGGTGAGCGCCTCCGGCGACGCGTCGATGACCTTGGCGCGGAACAGGCCCACCGCCTCGATCACCTGTGAGCGCACGGTGGCGTCGGCGCGGACCTTGATCATCACGAGCTCGCGGGCCACCGAGTTGGCCGGGTCCTGCTCGACGATCTTGATGACGTTGACGAGCTTGTTGAGCTGCTTGGTCACCTGCTCGAGCGGGAAGTCCTCGACCGTCACGACGATCGTCATCCGTGAGATGCCCGGCACCTCGGTGCTGCCGACCGCGAGCGAGGCGATGTTGTAGCCGCGCCGCGAGAACAGCGACGACACGCGCGCGAGCACGCCCGGCTTGTCCTCGACCAGGACGCTCAGCGTGTGGGTGGTGCTCACTTGTCGGTTCCCTCCGTCTCGGTCTGCGCCGTCTCGCCGCCGGCGGCGGTGAGCCGGTGCCGATCCTGCGCCTCGGCGGCCGCCTCGATGGCGGCCGGCTCCGCGGTCTCGTCGTCGTCGAACAGCGGCCGGATGTCGCGGGCCGCCATGATCTGGTCGTTCCCGGTGCCGGAGGCGACCATCGGCCACACCTGGGCGTCGGCGCCCACGATGAAGTCGATGACCACCGGGCGGTCGTCGATGGCGCGGGCCTGCGCGATCACCGCCTCGACGTCCTCCTCGCGTTCGCACCGCAGTCCCACGCAGCCCAGCGCCTCGGCGAGGGCGACGAAATCGGGGATGCGCCGCGAGTGCGTGGCCAGGTCGGTGTTGGAGTACCGCTCCTCGTAGAAGAGCGTCTGCCACTGGCGGACCATGCCCAGGTTGCCGTTGTTGATCAGCGCGACCTTGATCGGCACCCCCTCGATGGCGGCGGTGGCCAGCTCCTGGTTGGTCATCTGGAAGCAGCCGTCGCCGTCGATGGCCCACACCTCGGTGTCCGGCATGCCCATCTTGGCGCCGAGCGCCGCCGGGATGGCGTAGCCCATGGTCCCCAGACCGCCCGAGTTGAGCCACGTGCGCGGCTTCTCGTAGTGCACGAACTGCGCGGCCCACATCTGGTGCTGCCCCACGCCGGCCACGTAGACGGCGTCCGGACCGGCGGCCTTGCCGACCGCCTCGATGACGTACTCGGGGGACAGCGCGCCGTCGGCCGGCCGGTCGTAGCTCAACGGGTACGTCGCCCGCAGGCCGTCGAGGTAGGCCCACCACTCGGACAGGTCCGGCGCGGGCGCGGACGTGCGCTCCTCGCGGATGGCGCGCAGCAGCTCGACGATCACCTCGCGGCAGTCGCCGACGATGGGGACGTCCGCGTGCCGGTTCTTGCCGATCTCGGCCGGATCGATGTCCGCGTGGACCACCTTGGCATGCGGCGCGAACGAATCGAGCTTGCCGGTGACGCGGTCGTCGAACCGGGCGCCGAGGGTGACGAGCAGGTCTGCGCGCTGCAGCGCCGCCACCGCGGACACGGCCCCGTGCATGCCGGGCATGCCGCAGTGCTGGGGGTGGCTGTCCGGGAAGGCGCCGCGCGCCATGAGCGTGGTGACCACGGGGATGCCGGTGAGCTCGGCCAGCTCCAGCAGTTCCGCCGAGGCCTCCGCCTTGATGATGCCGCCGCCCACGTAGAGCACGGGCGCCTTGGCGGCGGCGATGAGCCGCGCCGCCTCCCGCACCTGCTTGACGTGGGGTTTGGTGACCGGGCGGTACCCGGGCAGGTTCATCTCCGGTGGCCAGATGAAGGTGGTCTGCGCCTGCAGCACGTCCTTGGGAATGTCCACGAGCACCGCACCCGGCCGGCCCGACGACGCGATGTGGAACGCCTCGGCGATCACCCGGGGGATGTCCGCCGCGTCGCCGATGAGGAAGTTGTGCTTGGTCACGGGCATGGTGATTCCCGCGATGTCGGCCTCCTGGAACCCGTCGCTGCCGATGAGGGTCCGCGCCACCTGGCCGGTGATCGCCACCACCGGCACCGAGTCCATCTGCGCGTCCGCCAACGGGGTCACCAGGTTGGTCGCGCCCGGCCCGGACGTCGCCATGCACACTCCGACGCGACCCGTGGCCTGGGCGAACCCCGTGGCCGCGTGGCCGGCGCCCTGCTCATGCCGGACGAGGACGTGGCGCACGCGCTGCGAGTCGAACAGCGGATCGTAGACCGGCAGGATCGCACCGCCCGGAATGCCGAAGACCGTGTCGACGCCGAGCTCCTCGAGCGACCGGACGACCGACTGCGCGCCGGTCACGATCTCCGGGGGCACGGTGCGGCGGCCGGAGACCGCCGCGGCGGTCTCCTGGGCGGCGACGAGCGTGCCGTCGGACGTCGAATCATCGGCACTGGTGGACGTGGCCTTCCGCGGCTGCGGCTGCGGCCGCGCGGTGGGTGCGCTCACTGCATGCTTCCTCTGGTCGGGCCCGCCGCGCAGTGTTTCCGTGCGCGGGGACGGGGGTGGTCGGTGCTGGGGACAACAAAAAACCCCCGCCAGCAGAAGCTGCTGTACGAGGGTGGCGCGTCGAAGCGGGAACGGCTCAGGTGACTGGTCGGTTCACGCTTGGCCGCGCCAGCCGATTACGAGCAATTCCGAGTGCTTCATGCCCATGACAGTATGCGCGCAGCGGGCGCATAGTCAACTCCAGCGGCATCGAAGGACGACCGGGCGTGCCGGACGCCATCTGCTACCGAACCCGCACGAGGGGTGTCCCATGGTGAGGGAGCCCGAGGCCGGGATGCGAGGATCGGGATCGTGTCGCCCTCGCATGACGTTCCCCCCGATGATACCCCGGCGGAAGAACAGCCCCCCGCCGCTCCCGCGCCCGCGGTGTTCCGCATCCCCGGCAGCGGCTACTTCGTCGTCGCCTGCCTGGCCGCCCTCATCCTCATCCCCGTCCTGAACTGGCCGGCCTACACGGGCTGGCTGCTGCTCATTCCGGTATTCCTCGCGTGGTGGGTGGCGCGCATGCGCACCACCGTCTCGCCCGCCGGGGCGGAGGTCCGCACCACCACCGGCCACCGATCCGTGCCGTGGGACCAGGTGCGCGGCGTCGTGTTCCCGCACCCGCGGGTGTTCGGCATCAGCTGGGCGCGCGCGTATCTGCGCGACGGGACGGTGGTGCGGCTGTCCGCCGTCACCTGGAACGACATCCCACGGGTCTCGCAGGCCAGCGGAGGGCGCCTCCCCGACCCCACCGTGCTGCGCTCGCAGGCGCCGGCCGACGACCCCGGCGACGACGCCCCGGCCCGCGCCGACCGGGTCGAAGAGGACCCCGAGTAACCTCCGCAGCGGGCCATCACACCCCGCGAGACGCCCCGGGTCCCGGGACGCCCCGGGTTCCAGAACGACGAGCCACGAGACGACGAGGTCGAGCATGCCACCACTCCGCTCCAGAACCACCACCGCCGGCCGCGGGGCCGCGGGCGCCCGCGCCCTGTGGCGCGCCACCGGAATGACCGATTCGGACTTCGGCAAGCCCATCGTCGCGATCGCCAACTCCTACACCCAGTTCGTCCCCGGCCACGTGCACCTCAAGGACGTCGGCGAGATCGTCGCCGAGGCGGTGCGCGCCGCCGGCGGCGTGGCCAAGGAGTTCAACACGATCGCCGTGGACGACGGCATCGCCATGGGCCACGGCGGCATGCTCTACTCGCTGCCCAGCCGCGAGATCATCGCCGACTCGGTCGAGTACATGGTCAATGCGCACACCGCCGACGCCCTCGTGTGCATCTCCAACTGCGACAAGATCACCCCCGGCATGCTCAACGCCGCGATGCGCCTGAACATCCCCACCGTCTTCGTCTCCGGCGGCCCCATGGAAGCCGGCAAGGCGGTGGTGGTCGACGGCGTGGCGCAGGCGCCCACGGACCTGATCACCGCGATCTCCGCGAGCGCCAGCGACGCCGTCGACGACGCCGGCCTGGCCGAAGTCGAGGCGTCCGCGTGCCCCACCTGCGGGTCGTGCTCGGGGATGTTCACCGCCAACTCCATGAACTGCCTCACCGAGGCGCTCGGCCTCGCCCTGCCCGGCAACGGCTCCACGCTCGCGACGCACGCCGCGCGCCGAGCGCTGTTCACGGACGCCGGCCGCACCGTCGTCGACATCGCCCGGCGCTACTACGGCGACGACGACGAGTCCGTCCTGCCCCGCTCCGTCGCCTCGCGCGAGGCCTTCGCCAACGCCATGTCGCTGGACGTGGCCATGGGCGGGTCCACGAACACCGTGCTGCACATCCTCGCCGCCGCGCAGGAGGGCGAGATCGACTTCGACCTCGACGACATCGACGCCATCAGCCGCCGCGTGCCGTGCCTGTCCAAGGTGGCCCCGAACTCCGACTACCACATGGAGGACGTGCACCGGGCCGGCGGAATCCCCGCGCTGCTGGGCGAACTGCACCGGGCGGGCCTGCTCAGCAAGGACGTGAGCACGGTCCACACCCCCACCGTCGACCAGTGGCTGGGCGCCTGGGACATCCGCTCCGGCACCGCCACCGACGAGGCGCTCGAGATCTTCCACGCCGCGCCCGGCGGGGTGCGCACCACCACGCCGTTCTCCACCGACAACCGGTGGTCGTCACTCGACACCGACGCCGCGGGCGGCTGCATCCGCGACCTCGCGCACGCGTACACCGCCGAGGGCGGGCTGTGCGTGCTGCGCGGCAACATCGCCGAGAACGGCGCGGTGCTCAAGACCGCCGGCATCGACGAGGACCTGTTCAGCTTCACCGGGCCCGCGCACGTCGTCGAGTCGCAGGAGGAGGCGGTCTCCGAGATCCTCAGCAAGAAGGTCATGCCCGGCGAGGTCGTCGTGGTGCGCTACGAGGGTCCGGCGGGCGGCCCCGGCATGCAGGAGATGCTCCACCCCACGTCGTTCCTCAAGGGGCTCGGTCTGGGCAAGGTGTGCGCGCTCATCACCGACGGCCGCTTCTCCGGCGGCACCTCGGGCCTCTCCATCGGGCACGTCTCCCCCGAGGCGGCTGCGGGCGGTGCCATCGGCCTGATCGAGAACGGCGATCAGATCCGCATCGACGTCGCCTCCCGCACGCTCGAGGTGCTCGTCGCCGACGAGGAGCTGGCCCGCCGCCGCGCAGCCATGGAGGCCTCCGAACAGCCGTGGACGCCCGTCGGCCGCGAGCGGACGGTCACCAAGGCGCTGCGCGCCTACGCCACGATGGCCTCGTCGGCCGACAAGGGCGCGGTGCGCATCGTCGACTGAGGCGCCGACCCCGGGACGCCGAAACGGCGCGCAGCCCCTCCCCGCCGGGAGGGGCTGCGCGCCGTTTCAGGCCACGGGCGTCAGCCGAAGGGGTTGGCCCCGTTGAAGACCACCCAGATCACCACGCCGGCCGCGACGCCGAGCAGAAGGAAAGCGAACGAGCCGAGGAACGGACGCCGGGTCCACCCCCGATTGACGTCCAGCGACAGCAGGCCCGCGCCGGTCAGGGTGACCCCCACGGCCACGGCGAGCAGCATCGTCTCGAACTCCACGCCAGAGCCGGCCGCCCCCGACTGATTGGTGAAGAACTGCAGGCCCGGCGTCGACGCCTGCATGAAGCACCACGCGTTGATGAGGATCGCCACCGCGCCCGCGGCCGCCAACGGCGTGAGGAACCCCACCACGAGCAGTGCACCCACCACCACCTCGCCGACAGGACCCGCGATCGAGAGCGCGTGCGCGTAGTTGAAGCCGCTGGACTCCAGCACGGTGCGGAACCCGTCCAGGTCGGGTCCGCCCCACTTGCCGGTGAGCTTCTGCAGCCCATGGGCGAACAGGATGCCACCGAGCACCACCCGGATCACCAGCAGGCCGATGTCGAGAGTGCCGCGCTTGGCCTTCACCGGGGAGTCCGTCAGCGCCTGGTCCATCGCGGCGGCGATGTCGGCGGGTTCACGCCGGGCGGGGTCCGGGGCGCCCGCGCTCAGTTCCTCGTACGAGGGGATGCGCGTGGTCTGCTGCTCGTCGCCGCCGGGGCCGAACACGTCGTCCTCGCGGCTGATCACCTGCCTGCGCGGGATCACCCGGGTCTCCGGGTCCGGCTCGTCCGCGCCGATACCGCCCCACCCGGGGCCGCCCGTGGCCGGCGGGAACTCGCCGGTGGGCTCGTCGAACGGGCTGGTGCCCACGCCCATGGCCGAGGTGTCCGCGCCGCCTTCCCGCGTCGCGGCCCCCGTCCGGGCGCCGCCCTGCTGCGGCGGCTGTGGCGCGGAGCCGCCGGTGGCCGGGATATCGCCTGCGTCGTTGCCGTCTGACGGCCGGGATGCGTCGTTCACAGCCCCACACTAGAACGCGCGCGCGTCCCCGTCGGGGACCTCGTGAGGGCGTGGCGGGCGGCGGACGGCCCGGCGCGGGCCCGATCGCCCGGGATTCCGTAAGGTTGGCGGGCGTGGAGTGGAACTCGTCGACGCGCCTGCGGTCCCTGAGGCCGGTGGCCACGGGGGCCGCCGCCGTCGTCGCGACAGTGGGGCTGCTCACCGGTTGCGCGCGCTTCGGCGGCGCGGAGACCGCACCGTTCCACGCCGTCCCGGAGACCGTGTCCGGCGCGGGGATCCAACCGGAACAGCCGCCCCCCGGGCAGGCCCCGCAGCCGCCCCCGCCGCCGGGGCAGAGCACTCCCCCGCCGCCGCCCGCCGGCCCCTGCGACGACCCCGACCCGTCCGTCATCGCCACCTGCCTCGACACCACCGGGGCCATGGTGATGCTGCCGGACGGCAGCACAGCGCTCGTCGCCGAGCGGACCACGGGGCGCATCATGACGGTCCCGCGCGACGGCGACCCCGCCGAGTACGCGCGCATCCCCGTCGACCCGGTCGGCGACGGCGGGCTCACCGGCCTGGCCCTGTCGCCCACCTTCGCCGAGGACCACCTCGTCTACGCCTACATCACCACGCCGCAGGACAACCGCGTGGTCCGCTTCACCCAGGGCGACGCCCCCAAGCCCATCCTCACCGGAATCCCCAAGGGGCCCACCGGCAACGCGGGTGACCTGGTCTTCACCGAGCCCCGCCGACTGACCATCCTCACCGGCGACGCGGGCGGCGGCGCCGATCCCGCGTCGCTGTCCGGCAAGCTGCTCCAAGTGCAGGACCCGGCCCCCGGAGCGCGGAACCCCACCGTGATCGCCGGCGGATTCGGCACCGCGGGCGGGCTGTGCCGCGACGCGCAGACCGGCGCGCTGTGGATCACCGACCGCGCGCCGACGATGGACCGGCTGCAGCGGATCACCGCCGACGGCTCGACGCCCACACTCGTGTGGTCGTGGCCGGACAAGCCGGGCGTCGGCGGCTGCGCAGCCGCGGACGGCACCGTGGTCACCGCCCTCGACGGCGCGAAGTCCGTCGCCGCGGTGACCGTGAGCAAGGAGAGCGGCGCCGTCACGGGCGACCCGCTGGTGCTCGCCGAGGACAAGTACGGCCATTTCGGCGCCGCGCTCATCGCCGGCGACGGCACCATCTGGGGCTCGACGGTCAACAAGTCCTCGGGCGGCGCGGTGGCCACCGACGACCGGGTGGTGGTCATCCCGTTCGCCGGCGGCGGGGGCAGCCGGGTCTGACCCGGGGCCGGCGGGCCCGGCCCGTCGACTCCGATCAGCCGTCCGCCTATGCGCAGGCCGCGAGGACGAGTTCCTGCACCCGGGCCGGGTCGGCCTGGCCGCGGGTGGCCTTCATGACGTCGCCGACGATCTTGCCCGCTGCCTTGACCTTTCCGCCCTTGATCTTCTCGACGATGTCCGGGTTTGCGGCGAGCGCCTCATCGACCGCCTTCTGCAGGGCGTCGTCGTCGCGCACCACCTCGAGGCCGCGGTCGGCCATCACCTGCGCGGGGCCGCCCTCGCCCGCCAGCACGCCGTCGACCACCTGGCGGGCCAGCTTGTTCGTGAGCTTGCCGTCGGCGACCAGGCCGATCACCTCGGCCACCTGCGCCGGGGCGATCGGCAGCTCGGCGAGCTCCACGCTCCGGGCGTTGGCCTGCTGGCTCAGGTACGACACCCACCAGGAGCGGGCCGCGTCCGCAGGGGCGCCCGCATCCGCGGTGGCCGCGATGAGGTCGAGCGCGCCGGCGTTGACGAGGTCGCGCATCTCCTCCGCGGAGAGCCCCCACTGCTCCTGGATACGGGCCCGGCGCAGCCACGGCATCTCCGGCAGCGTGGCACGAAGCTCCTCGACCCACGCGGCGTCCGGGGCCACCGGCTGCAGATCCGGCTCCGGGAAGTAGCGGTAGTCCTCCGCCGTCTCCTTGCGGCGGCCCTGACGGGTGCTGCCGTCTGCCTCCTGGAAGTGGCGGGTCTCCTGCGTCACCTCGCCGCCGCCGGCGAGCACAGCGCCCTGGCGGCGCATCTCGTACCGCACCGCCACCTCGACCGACTTCAGCGAATTGACGTTCTTCGTCTCGGTACGCGTGCCGAACTCGGCCGCGCCCTTGTCCATCAGCGACACGTTGGCGTCGCAGCGCAACGAACCCTGGTCCATGCGCACGTCCGAGACTTCGAGCGCCTTGAGCAGGTCGCGCAGTGCCGTCACGTAGGCCCGGGCCACCTCGGGCGCCCGCTCGCCGGCACCGACGATGGGCTTGGTGACGATCTCCACCAGCGGCACACCGGCACGGTTGTAGTCGATGAGCGAATGGCTGGCCCCGTGGATGCGCCCGGTCTCGCCGCCGACGTGCGTGAGCTTGCCGGTGTCCTCCTCCATGTGGGCGCGCTCGATCTCCACGCGGAACGTCTCGCCGTCGTCGAGCACGACGTCCAGGTACCCCTCGGTGGCGATGGGCTCGTCGTACTGCGAGATCTGGTAGTTCTTCGGCTGGTCGGGGTAGAAGTAGTTCTTGCGCGCGAACCGGCCCCACGGCGTGATCGCGCAGTTCAGGGCCAGCCCGATGCGCACGGCCATCTCGACGGCCTTGTTGTTGACCACCGGCAGCGCCCCCGGCAACGCCAGACACACCGGACACACCTGGGTGTTCGGCGCGGCGCCGAACGCGGTGGGGCAACCGCAGAACATCTTGGTGGCGGTGCCCAGCTCCACGTGGACCTCCATGCCCAGGACCGGGTCGAAGCGTCCGATCACGTCGTCGTAGGACATGAGCTTGGCGGCGGTGGCTGCAGTCATGGCCCGAGTCTATTCACCTGGCGGCGCCCTCCGGCTACCGGGCGCGCCCACCCCCACGGCGCGCCCGCGCGCTCAGCCGAAGAAGACCCGCGCCTCCCGGTACAGCTCCAGCGGCACCGTCTTGAGCTCGCGTACCGCCTCCGCCAACGGGGTGAGCTCCATCCGCGTGCCCCTTACTGCCGCCATCGTCCCGAAGCGGCCTTCGTGCACCGCGCGCGCCGCGTGCGCGCCGAGGCGGCCGGCCAGCACCCGGTCGTACGAACTGGGCGTGCCGCCACGCTGGATGTAGCCGAGCACCGTGGTACGCACCTCCACGCCGGCCGCCCGCTCGATCAGCGGTGCCATCTGCGCTGCCACGCCGGTGAAGATCTCGTGGCCGTACTCGTCGACGCCTCCGTCGCGCAGCACCATCCCGCTGCCCTCACGCGGAACCGATCCCTCGGCGACGACGCCGATCACGTGCCGGTCGCCGCGTTCGAAGCGGGCCCGGATCAGCCCGCAGATCTCATCGATGTCGAACGGGTCCTCGGGGATGGTGATGATATGCGCTCCGGTGGCGATGCCCGAGCGCAGAGCGATCCACCCGGTGTGCCGGCCCATCACCTCGACGAGCATGACCCGCCGGTGCGATTCGGCGGTGGTGTGCAGGCGATCCATCGCCTCGGTGGCGATGGACACCGCGGTGTCGAACCCGAAGGTGTAGTCGGTGCCGCCGATGTCGTTGTCGATGGTCTTGGGCACGCCCACCACCGGGACGCCCTCGTCCGAGAGCCACAGGGCCGCCTTGAGCGTGCCCTCGCCGCCGATGGGGATCAGCGCGTCGATGCGGTTGCGCTCAAGGGTGGCGCGGATGTCGCCGAGCCCCGCCCGCAACCGTTCCGGATGCACCCGGGCCGTGCCCAGGATGGTGCCCCCACGCGGCAGGATGCGGTCGAGACGCTGGCCGCCGGACATCTCCCGGTGACTGTCGGTGAGCAGGCCGCGCCAGCCGTCGTGGAAGCCGACCACCGTCGACCCGTACTGGTCGAGCGCCGCCCGGGTGATGCCGCGGATCGCCGCGTTGAGGCCCGGACAGTCGCCGCCGCCGGTGAGGATTCCGATGCGCATGGCAGATGACCACCTCCCGCTTCCAGCCTGCCAGGCCGGCGGCCGCTGCGGGGCGCTCGTGCGCGCGGCTTCGCAGCGCTGCCGCTTCAATCCAGCGATCCGGGTACGTTTCCGCGCGGCGGGCGTGCCTGGATCGCTGGATCGGGCGCGGGTGCTCCTCCTGTCAGTTGAGCGAACCGAACAGGTTCCCCAAGCTCCCCGCCAACTGGCACACCGAACCGGTGCAGATCGTGTAAGAGATGGTCACCGACGGGGCCTCGTCCTCGCCGGCGAGAGTCATCGTGCCGCCCTCGGGGACCAGCGACGATCCGCCGCCACCGCCACCGGCGTGCCAGCCGTCGCTCACGGCACCGCCGCCGCCACCGCCGTACCAGCCGCCTCCGCCGCCCCCGGCCATGTTGAGGGCGCTGACCCATACGCCTGCACCGCCGTTGCCGAACTCCCCGTCGTGGCCACGATGCTCGCCCAAACCACCGCCTGTGCCAGGGGCGTCGACGCTGGCAGCGGTGCCCGCGCCATCACCCGAACCATCCTCGCCGGCGTTCCCGCCATCACGGTCGGTTCCGGCTCCGCCACCGCCCGCCGCGACGATGAGCCTGGAATCCAGGGCGTCGGATATCCGAACATCGGAAGCACCGCCCCCACGACCGTTGCCGTAGCCACCGCCGTTGAATCCGCCGTCGCTACCGTTGCCTCCGACAAGTACCCGGATATCCGCGCCTGACTGCACATCGACCGTCCCGTCGACCTTCGCGCCGAGGCCCCCTGGATTATTCGTGCTCTGCCCCTGTCCCCCGATCGCCGTCACGTCGAGCTCACTCACCCCGTCCGGCACGTGGAAGGTCTGCGCGGCTCCGGTGTAGTCGAACTCGCACACCACCCGCGTGGAGGCGAGCGGCGGCGTGTACGCGGTGCAGTTGCTCGGCAAGGGAGCCGCCCCGGCAGCCCCCGGCAATGCCACCGCCGCGGCCCCCGCGAGCGCCATCGTCGCGAACCCCACTCCCGTCTTCGCGGCCGTCCTGCCGACCGATCGCCGTCGATGCATCACGTTCTCCTCACGCTTGGATTCCGATGGACCCCTTCACCATGTGCCGCGCGAGGCCGCGATACATCCGCCATATGGCGGATCTTTTCAACCTGTTTTCATCACGATCGAATAACGGAGCATCGGGAGCCGCTCACCTGCCGACCAAGCGGATAGTGCACGCCAGCACCCCGGATCGTGCAGAAAACGCTTGGTCGACGGGAAGACCGGACGCACTCACCCCGGGGTGACGACGCCGCTCTCGTAGGCCACCACCACGGCCTGGGCCCGGTCGCGCAGCCCCAGCTTGGCCAGCACCTTGCCCACATGCGTCTTCACCGTCTGTTCGGACAGGAACAGCGTCTGGGCGATCTCGCCGTTGGAGAGCCCGCGCGCGACGTGCTCGAGCACCTCACGTTCGCGCGGAGTGAGCTCTGCGAGCCCCGGGGGCAGGGACCGGGGCGCGGAGCGCCGACGTACCGATTCGCTGATCATCCGCCGGGTGATGGACGGGGCCAGCAGCGCGTCCCCGCCCGCCACCACCCGCACCGCCCGCACCAGCTCGTCGGCGGGCGCATCCTTGAGCAGGAACCCGCTGGCTCCGGCGCGCAGGGCATCGTAGACGTAGTCGTCGATGTCGAAGGTGGTGAGCATCAACACGCGCACCGGCGGGTCGAGGCGCGCGTCCATGATCGTACGGGCGGCGTCGATGCCGTTCATCTCCGGCATACGCACGTCCATCAGCACCACATCCGGCCGCAGGCGGCGCACCTCGGCGACGGCCGCGCGCCCGTCCGCCGCGTCGCCGACCACGCTGATGTCGGTCTGGGCCGCCAGCAGCGCGCCGAAGCCCTGCCGGACCATCGCCTGGTCGTCTGCGATGAACACCGTGATCGTCACCGGATCATCCTGCCTGACGCGCAGTCTCGGCGAGGGGAAGCGCCGCACGGACGACGAAGCCGCCGTCCTCGGCGGGGAGCGCCGACAGTGTGCCGCCCACCGCGGCGGCGCGTTCCCGCATCCCCGGAATGCCGTTGCCGCCGCCGGATTCCGTCGCCGGCGCGAGTCCCGGTCCGTTCACGATCTCCACCATCACTTCGTCGTCGTTCTCGTCCGCCCGCAACGAAATCCGCACCCGCGCCCCGGGAGCATGCCGGGTGGCGTTGGACAACGACTCCTGCACGATCCGGTACAGCACGACGCCCGCAGCGGTGCGGATCCGCGCGGTGTCGCCCGACTCCTCGTAGTGCGCGTCGATCCCCGCACGCCTGCTGCCCTCGACCAGTTCGCCGATCCTGTCCACGCCCGGCTGCGGCGCCCGTTCCGCCGTGTGCTCGTCGCTGCGCAGCACGCCGAGCATCGCACGTACCTCGTCGAGGGCCTCGCGCGCCGTGCCGGCGATCGAATCGAACTCGGCGGTCGTCGCCGGCTCGAGCCCGCCGAGCCGGTACTGCGCCGTCTGCGCCTGCACCACGACGAGCGACATGTGGTGCGCGACGACGTCGTGCAGGTCGCGGGCGATCCGTGCCCGCTCCTCCAGCACCGCCCTGCGGCTGCGCTCCGCCCGGCTGAGCTCCTCCTGCCGTTCGAGCTGACGCCGGGAGAGCCACAGCCGCCGCAGCAGGACGGTGAACACGAGGAGCGTGGTGAGCCCCACCACCCAGCCGAACCAGTCGGAGCCCGGCGCGTACACCGCGAAAACGATGACGGTGCCGACCCACACGGCGGCCACCCGCTCGCGTTGCTCCGTCAGACACACCGCTATGTACAAGGCAAGCAGGACGAGTATGTGCACCACCTGCCACGGCGGCCCGCCGGGCGCCTCGGGCGTGGGATCGAACGCCACCGGGATGACGATGGCCGCCGCGATCGAGATGCTCCAGCCCAGTACGGGATTGACGCGCACCAACAGGAAGGGGAACGCGGCGAGTGCGGCGATCACCGGTTGCAACGGCGGAGGCACCTGGTGGGTGAGATGCAGCGTCGGCCAGGCGACCGAGTAGAGGATCGCCGTGACCACCACGATGAGCGTGACCTCGCCGCGGCCCGCGAACGCGGCCCGCACGCGGCGCACGCCCCGGCGGGGCTTCGACGCCGCACGCTTTTCCGCGCGGCGCTGCAGGCGGAGTTCCTTGCGCGACCGGCCGTCGACCGCACGACGCCGCCGCAGGTAGCGGCGCCTACGATCGACGCCGCCCTGCTCACGTCCGCGCGCCCGCCGCCGAAACCTCACGCGCCCGAGTCTAAGTTCGGCGTCCTGCCCGCACATCACTCTCCGGTATCGGACCGCCCGGTACCGGAGAGTGACTCGGATGCGCCCGAGTCCCCCGCCGGTGCCGGCGGGAACGGTCCGTGTGCGTGATGTCCCCGTCTGCCACGCGTTCATAACGTCACCGTCATGACCACATCACTGCAGGCCACGATGCCCCGGGTACGGACGGTGCGCTCCGTCGCGGTGTTCCTCATCCTCGCCGCGGCCGCCACCGTCGCGCTCGCGTTCTCGATGCCGGCCCAGGCCGTGGGAGGCCCCGGCGCTGGCCCGGCACCGAGCGGAGCCGACGGCGCCGCCTCGGACGCCGGCCGCGCCATCGATGCGTTGCTGCACGCCGACGCACAGGACGCCCTGCACCGGATTCCCCCGGGATTCGCCGACTACGCGGGGTACCGGCCGGCCGTGGAGGACGGGTTGCTCGTGAACCCCGCCGGCGGCTGCTCCTCGCCCGTGCCGCTGCCCGCCGCGTTCGCCGGCGCCTGCCGCGCGCACGACCTGGGCTACGACCTGCTGCGCTTTGCCGACGCGCAGGGCGGACCGCTGGGCCCGTGGGCTCGGCGCGGCCTCGACGCGCAGCTCGCCGAGCGGTTCCACGCCGTCTGCGCACCGCACGACACCGCCTGCCGCGCGGCGGCCGACACGGCCGCGGCCGCCGTCGACGTCAACTCCTGGCGGCAGGGCTACGGCGTTCCCTTGCACGAGGACGTCGGGCTGTACGCGCTCGGCGGGGTCGGCGCCGCGGGCGCCCTGTTCGCCGCCGGATCCGGGGCGCTGGGGGCGGTACGCGGACCCCGACGCGCATCGGCTCTCCGGCGTGCGGGCGGCACCGGACGCGTGCGGACCGGCAGTCGCCGGGCGGCCCGCGCGGGCGCGGGGGTGACGGCATGACGGCCGCCCCAGCGCTGCACGTCGTCACGCCGGGCACCGTTGCGCGCACTCCTCGCCCCCGCGTCACGCGGACACGCGCCTCCGCCCTCGCCCGCGCGCTCGCCCCGCGGACGCGCACCGTCCTCGGCGGCTCCGCCGGCGCCGTGGCGGGCGTCTATCCGGGGGTCATGTCGCGCAGCGTGTGGGTCGAGGGCGTGACGGTGGGCGCGTTCGCGGTGATCGGCGTGGCGCTGGCCGTGCTGGTGACGTGGCTGTGGGCGCGGGCGATCCGCCGCCCGGGCGGGTCCCCGGGCCGCTCCCGCGCAGGAATAGCCACCGCCATCGGGAGCATCGGCGCCGTGACCGCTGCGGCGGCATGGTCGGCGCAGTGGGCCCGGGTGTCGACATCCGCAGTGGACAGCGGATCCGGCGGCTACTGGGCGGCGGTGTGCGTCGTCGCCGCGACCGTGTGCGCGGCGGCGCTCGGCGCTGTGCGGCTGGTCCGCGCCCGTCCACGGGCTGTCGCGGCGCTGGCGGTGGTGCTCGCAGCGTTCGGGTCCATCTCGGGCGCGTCAGCTCTCGACGGCCTGCACGCCGCCTCGGCCGCCCCGACCACGATGAGCACCCGCTCGGGCGGGCCGGGATCACTCGTCGCGTGGGACTCGCTCGGCGACCACGGGCGCAGGTTCGTCGGCGACACCTCGCATCCCGGGTCGATCCGCACCTACGCGGGTCTGGACTCGGCCTCCGACGTCACGGCCCGCGCCGCTCTCGCCGCCGACGACATGGTGCGCGCCGGCGGCCTGGACCGACAGGCCGTGGTGGTGATGGTGCCGACGGGCTCCGGCTGGATCGACGGCACGGCCGCGGCCGGGTTCGAGGAGCTCTTCGGCGGCGACGTCGCAGAGGTGGGGATGCAGTACTCGAGCACACCCAGCTGGGTGTCCTACCTTTTCACGCCCGACGACGCCGCCGCGGCCGCGCACGCGCTGATCTCCGCCGTCGCCGACCGCGTCCGCAGCGTGCCCGCGCCGCAGCGGCCGGAACTGTACGTCTACGGCGAGAGCATGGGCGCCGCAGCCGGCGCGCGGGCGCTCGCCGACGCCCCGC
This sequence comes from Tomitella gaofuii, assembly GCF_014126825.1. Lineage (NCBI taxonomy): Bacteria > Bacillati > Actinomycetota > Actinomycetes > Mycobacteriales > Tomitella > Tomitella gaofuii. The sequence goes on from NZ_CP059900.1 coordinate 2,746,966, forward strand.
AGGCCCGCGGAATGGTGTGCGGGGCACTGTGGGTGGGGCCGCCGGCGCGCTTCACCGATCCGGTCCCCGAGCGCTCGAGCGTGGTGGTGAACGCCTCGGATCCGGTGCCCCGCTGGGACCCGGCGCTGGCGCTGCACCCGGCCGGGGGCGCAGCGGAGGCTGCGGCTCCGCCGTGGCTCCCCGGCGTGAGCTTCCTGCAGAGCAGCGTGGACGTGATCGTGTCGCGATCGGGCCCGCCCGGCACCGGCCACGTCTACGGGGACGGGCAGGTGCGCGGCCTGCCGACGTGCGGATGAGGCGGCCGCGGGGTCGCCCGCTACAGCTCCGGGTACGCGACTGCCCCGCGGGCGGCCTCGTATGCGGCGCCCACGCGGTAGAGCCGGTCGTCCGCCAGCGCCGGCGCCATGATCTGCAGGCCTACGGGAAGCCCGTCGTCGGCGGAGACGCCGGAGGGCACCGAGATGGCGCAGTTGCCGGCGAGGTTCGTCGGCAGCGTGCACAGGTCGGACAGGTACATCGCCAGCGGGTCGTCGACCTTCTCGCCCAGCTTCCACGGGGTGACGGGGCTGGTCGGCGACACGAGGACGTCGACCGATTCGAAGGCCTTCGCGTAGTCGCGAGCGATGAGCGCGCGCACCTTGAGCGCCTGCCCGTAGTACTCGTCGTAATAGCCGGCCGACAACGCGTAGGTGCCGATCATGATGCGCCGCTTGACCTCCGGGCCGAAGCCGGCGGACCGTGACGCGGCCATGACCTGTTCGGCGCTGTGCGCGCCGTCGTCGGACACGCGCAGTCCGTACCGCATGGCGTCGAACCGCGCGAGGTTGGAGGACACTTCGGAGGGCATGACCAGGTAGTACGCGGCCAGCGCGTGCTCGAACGCCGGGCACGAGACCTCGACTACCTCGGCCCCGAGGGCCTTGAGCTGCTGGACGGCCGCGTCGAAGGAGCTCAGGACTCCTGGCTGGTAACTGTCCGAGTGCAATTCGCGCACCACGCCGACCTTCACGCCCGCCAGGTCGCCGTGCGCACCGGCGCGCGCGGCGTCGACCACCGCCGGGGCCGCCGGGTCGATGGAGGTGGAATCACGCGGATCGTGCCCGGCGATCACCTGGTGCAGCAGCGCCGCATCGAGCACCGTGCGGGCGCAGGGCCCCGCCTGGTCCAGCGACGAAGCCGCGGCGACGAGCCCGAAGCGCGACACGGTGCCGTAGGTGGGCTTGACGCCGACGGTGGCGGTGAGCGCCGCGGGCTGACGGATCGACCCGCCGGTGTCCGTTCCGATGGTGAGCGGGGCCTCGAACGCTGCGAGCGCGGCCGCCGAACCGCCGCCGGAGCCGCCGGGGATGCGGTCGGTCCCCCACGGATTGCGCGTGGGTCCGAATGCGCTGTTCTCAGTGGACGAGCCCATGGCGAACTCGTCCATGTTGGTCTTGCCGAGGATCGGGATCCCGGCCGCGCGCAGCTTGCCGACCACCGTCGACTCGTACGGCGACACCCAGCCCTCGAGGATCTTCGACGCGCACGTGGTGGGCATGTCGGTGGTGGTGAGGATGTCCTTGAGCCCCAACGGCACACCGGCGAGCGGCGATGCGGGTTCGGCGCCGCCCGCGAGGTCGGCGTCCACCTGCCCGGCGGCGGCGAGGGCCTGCTCCCCCGCCACGTGCAGGAACGCGCCGACGGTGCCGTCGACCGACTCGATCCGGTCGAGGTGGGCACGGGTGGCCTCCACCGACGAGACCTCGCGCGCGTGGATCTTCGAGGCCAGTTCGGAGGCGGCCAGGCGGGTCAGGTCGGTCACTGCTCTTCTCCCAGGATCTGCGGTGCGACGAAGCGCTCGTCCTCCACGGACGGCGCGCCGGAGAGCGCCTCCGCGGCGGTGAGGCCCGGCGCGATGACGTCGGCGCGGCCCACGTTGGTCACGCCGGTGAGCTCGGACAATGGGGGCACGTCGGCCGTGTCGGCCCCGGAGACCGTTTTGACGTGGCCGAGGATGGCGTCGAGCTGGCCGGCGAACTCGTCGAGCTCGCCCTCGGTCAGGTCGAGTCGCGACAGCATTGCGAGGTGTGCGACCTCGTCACGGGAGATCTCCGGCACCCGATGCCCCTTTCCGGCCGACGCGGCGGCCTGCCTACCGGCGGGTCGGCTGCCGCCGTACGGCCCGTCGCTGACGGACCCGGCATCGATCCCGCCCGACGCTGGTTTCGCTCAACTCTACGGCCCGGATCCGGGGCGACGCGCACGGCCTCGCCGTCGCTCCCGCACCGCGGCCGCGGTGCGACAATGGCCCCGTACCGCAAGTGAACTGCTGAGGAGCCGGCTTTGTCGTACCTGTTGCGCGTGGTGCTCCCCGACCGCCCGGGCACGCTGGGCCTGCTGGCCCTGGCGCTGGGCGAGGCCGGGGCGGACATCCAGTCCCTGGACGTCATCGAGCGCAGCGGCGGCTACGCGGTGGACGACATCGTCGTGAACCTTCCCACCGGGGCGCTGCCGGACGTGCTCATCACCGCCGCGGAAGCGCTGGACGACACCGTCGTCGACGCCATCCGCCCGTTCGTCGGCAACCTCGACACCCATCGCGAACTGGAGCTGATCGAGCTGGTGGCGGGTTCGCCGCGGCGCGGGCTGCAGCGGCTCGTCGACGCCGCGCCCCGCGCCCTCCAGGTGCACTGGGCGGCGGTGCTCGATCACGGCGCCGGCGCTGCGGGCGCCGCACCGCTGTACGCGAGCCCCGGCACCCCGGAGACCTGGCCCGACGGCCCTGTGTCGGAACAGGTGGGCACGGCCCAGGTGGTCCGCACCGACGCGGACTGGGTGCCGGAGGTCTGGCGGGCCGGTGAGATCGCGCTCGCGGCCGCGCCCATCGGCGACGGCGGGGCCGTGCTGCTGCTGGGCCGCAACGGCGGCCCGCAGTTCCGCCCTGCCGAAGTGGCGCGGCTCGGCTACATCACCGGCATCATCGCCACCGTCTTGCAATAATCGCCGCCTTCCGGCGGGCGCCCGCCCGGCGTCCGGCGCCGCCGGTCACTGCTCCTGCTCCGGCGGACGCACCGCGTCCGGGCCGTCCGCGAGCAGTCGACGGAATCCGTCCGCGTCGAGCACGGGGACCCCCAGCGACACCGCCTTGTCGTACTTGGACCCCGGGGCGTCGCCCACCACCACGAACGCCGTCTTCTTCGACACCGACGAGGCCGCGCGCCCGCCGCGGCTCACGATCGACTCCTTCGCGCTGTCGCGGGTGAAACCCTCGACCGTGCCCGTGACGACGATCGACAGGCCCTCCAGCGTCCGGGCGATCGACTCGTCGCGCTCGTCGGCCATGCGCACCCCCGCCGCGCGCCACTTGTCCAGCAGTTCGCGATGCCAGTCGACGCGGAACCACTCGATGATGGCGGCCGCGATGGTGGGCCCCACCCCTTCGGTGGCGGCCAGCCGCTCCTCGTCGGCCTGGTCGATGGCCTCGAGGCTGCCGAACTCGGCGGCCAGGGCGCGCGCCGCCGTGGGGCCGACATGCCGGATGGACAGGGCCACGAGCACCCGCCACAACGGCTGGTCGCGCGCGGACGCGAGGTGCTCGAGCAGCGTGGTCCCCGTCGCCGACACGGCGCCGCCCTTGTTCGTGTACACCGTCGTCCGGCGCAGGGCGTCGGTGTCGAGGGTGAACAGGTCGCCCTCGTCTGCGATCACGCCCGCGCGCAGAAGGTCGGCGGCCCCCTCCATGCCGAGCATCTCGATGTCGAACGCGCCGCGCCCGGCCAGGTGGAACAGCCGCTCGCGCAGCTGGGCCGGGCAGTGGCGGGTGTCAGGGCAGCGCAGGTCCACGTCGCCGTCCTTGCCGGCGGCGATCCGGCTGCCGCACTCGGGGCAGTGCGTGGACATGATGAACACGCGCTCGTCGCCGCGGCGCGCGTCCGCGACGGGCGCGAGCACCTCCGGGATGACGTCGCCGGCCTTGCGGATCACCACCGTGTCGCCCACCCGCACACCCTTGCGGTCCACCTCGGAGGCGTTGTGCAGCGTCGCCTGCGCCACGGTGGAGCCCGCCACCAGCACCGGCTTCATCAGAGCGAAGGGCGTCACACGGCCGGTGCGCCCCACCCCCACCCGCACGTCGAGCAGCAGCGTGTTGACCTCTTCCGGCGGGAACTTCAGCGCGATGGCCCAGCGGGGCGCCCGCGCCGTCTCGCCGAACTCGTCGTGCAGCGCCATGTCGTCGACCTTGACGACGAAGCCGTCGATCTCGTGCTCGATGTCGTGGCGGTGCTGCGCCCAGTAATCGGCCCGCTCGAGCACCTTGTCCGCGCCGCGCACGCGGACGGTGTGGTTCGACACCGGAAGGCCCCAGGCCGCCAGCGCCTCGTAGGCGTGGAACTGCGACACCGGCGCGAAGCCTTCGCGGCGGCCGATGCCATGGCAGATCATGCCGAGCCGGCGGCGTGCGGTCACCGCGGGATCCTTCTGCCGCAGGGAGCCGGCCGCGGAATTGCGCGGGTTGGCGAACGGGTCCTTGCCCTCGGCCACCAGCGCCGCGTTGAGCTCCTCGAAGTCTTCGAGGCGGAAGAACACCTCGCCGCGCACCTCGAGCACCGCCGGCACGGGGAACTCGTCGGTGCCGGTGAGCCGGGTGGGGATGTCCTCGATGGTGCGGGCGTTGAGGGTGACGTCCTCACCGACCCGGCCGTCGCCGCGGGTCCCCGCCCGGGTGAGCCGCCCCTGCTCGTAGACCAGGTCGATCGCGACGCCGTCGATCTTCACCTCGCACAGGTAGTCGACGGCCTTTCCGGCCTGGGCCTCCGTGCGGTGCATCCACGCGCCCAATTCCTCGGCGCTGAAGACGTTGTCCAGGCTCAGCATCCGCTCGAGATGCTCCACGGGCGCGAACTGCGTCGTGAATCCGGCGCCGCCGACCAGCTGCGTGGGCGAGTCCGGCACCCGCAGGTCCGTGTATTGCTCCTCCAGATCGTTCAGTTCGTGCAGAAGTGCGTCGAACGCGGCGTCGGAGACGGTCGGCGCGTCCTTGACGTAGTAGCGGAACTGGTGTTCACGCACTTCGTCGGCCAACTCCCGCCAGCGCGCCCGGGCCTCGCCGGGCGTGGGTCCCTGCCCGGCGGCAGCGCCCGCGGCCGGCGCCGGTGCGGTGTCGGATGCGGTCTCAGCGTGGCGATCGGTCACCGGTCCAGGTTAGCGCCGGGGCGCGCCGCGGCACCCGTGGCGGCCGCCGCCCCGCCGCCGGCGTCCGCGCCCGCGGCGAGCACCGCGTCGAGCAACCCCGGAAAACGCGCGTCGAGGTCGGCGCGGCGCAGCGTGAGCACGCGGTTGCGGCCCTGCGGTTCGTTGCGGATCACGCCGGACTCGCGCAGCACCTTGAGCATGTGCGACTTGGTCGACTTGGGCACCGGCCCGCCGTCCGCCGTGCAGCGGGCCGCGGTCAACGGCCCCTGCTGCAGTTGCAGGACTATCGAGAGCCGGTCCGGCGCGCTGAGCGCGAAGAGCACGTCGCCCAGGTCGATCGCGTCGCGCGCCGGGTGCTGGAGATCGGTTCCGCCCACCATGGTTCCATCATAGTTGAACCAACGGGTCCGGTCGGTTAGCCTGAAACAGTTCGGACTTCTTCGAACCGAAGATCTCCCGGCACCGACAGCCTTCTCCCCATCGACGGAGGCCCCGTGACTTCACTCACCACCCGGAGCGACTCGCCCGCCGGTGCGCCGCCCGCGGCGCCCACGGCACCGCCACGCAGGCGGGCCGGGCTGGCCCTCTCCGGCACCGCGCTCACCGTCCTGCTCATGGCCGCCTCCGCGCCGTCGCCGTTCTACCCGCGGATGCAGGAGCGCTTCGGGCTCTCCCCCGTCGGCATCACGCTCGTCTTCGCGGTGTACGCGGTGGCGCTGCTCGCGACGCTGCTCACCGTCGGCTCGCTGTCGGACCACATCGGGCGGCGCCCCGTGATCACGACGGGATTCCTGGTGCTCGCCGGCGGCATGGTGCTGCTGTGGACGGCGCAGTCGTCCGCCGGCCTGTTCGCGGGCCGGGCCGTGCAGGGTCTGGCCAGCGGATTTCTGTTGTCGGCGCTGTCCGCGTCGATCAGCGACTTCGCCCCTCCCGTGCGCCCGATGCGTGCCGCCCTGCTCAATGCGGCCGCGCCGATGGTGGGCCTGTCGCTCGGCGCACTGTCCGCGGGAGTCGCGCTCGCGGTCTCCACGCACGCCGAGGCGATCGTGTTCGGCACCCTGGCGACCGCGTACTGCCTCGTCGCCGGGGCAGTGTGGCTGGTCCCGGAGACCTCGGCGCGCGTCGCAGGGTGGCGGCGGTCGCTGGTCCCCCGGATGTCCGTGCCGCAAGGCGTTCGCCGCCTGTTCCTCATCAGCATCCCGATCATCGTGGCCGGCTGGGCGACCGGCGGGCTGTTCTTCTCGCTGGGCCCCGACATCGCCGCCGAGCAGCTCGGCATCCGCGGCCCGCTCGCGCAGTCGGCCGTCATCGCCGTGCTCCCCATCGCCGGCATGCTCGCCGTGTTCGCCATGCACGCCCGCCCGCCGCGCACCGCCATGGTGTTCGCGGCCTGCACCCTGGGCGCGGGCACCCTGGTGAGCCTCATCGCGCTGCAGACCGGGTGGCTTCCGCTCTACGTCGCCGCCGTCGCCGTCACCGGCACCGGTTTCGGCACCGGTTTCATGGGGGTCATCGGCTCGATCGCCCCCGTCGTGCCGCCGGAACGCCGGGGCGCGCTCTTCGCCGCCCTCTACACCACCGCGTACCTGTCGTTCGGTGTGCCGACGGTGATCGCGGGGGCGCTGGTGTCGGCGCTGTCACTGTCCACCGCCACCGTCATCTACGGCATCATCGTCATCGCGGCCGCCGCGATCGCCGGAGTGAGCCGGGCCTTCGTCGTCCGCGACTGATCCCGTCCGCCCCTCCGAAGGTCCCGGCCGCCCCCTACAGGGCGTCCGGGTCGCCGGCGAACTCCGCGGCGATGCGCCCCGCCAGCGACAGCGCCGTGCGTGCCCATTCCGGGTCGGAGCCCGCCAGCCCGCACTCTGGGGTCACCAGCACCTGTTCGGCCAGGACCCGCCGCGGGAACCCCAGCATGTCGGCCAGCCGCACCGCGGGCAGGGCCAGCGGATGCCAGTCCGGCGGCGGCCCGCCGGGGCGCCGGGCGGGCACCAGGCCCAGCGCCAGCGTCCGACCGGAGTCGAGCCACTCCCCCAGCGTGTCCAGCGCAGCGGGATGCTCCGCGAACCCCGCGTCCGTCATCGGCACCGCCGCCCCGGCGACGGGCAGACCCCGGAGCAGCCCCAGCGACTCCAGGGGCGCGCCGGGCGCACAGCAGTGCACCAGCACCGGCGCTCCGCCGGCCGCACCGATCACGCCGTCCAGCAGGCCGCTCGCCTCCTGCTCCGGCAGCACCCGCACCGGGTCGAACCGCGTGGGCCCCGGCACCGCGCCGGCGAGCGCGTCCGGCAGCCGCGGCTCGTCCAGCTGCAGCACCGGCTCCATGCCGAACCGCCGGCGCACGGTGCGCACGTGCGCGCGCAACCCCTCGGCCAGCGACGCGCTCAGATCGCGCACGGCGCCGCGGTCGGTGAGCACCCGCCGCCCGGAGCGCAGCTCCAGCTCGACTGCCGCGGTGACCGGGCCGCAGGCCTGCAGCTTGATCGGCGCCCCGCTGCCGCGCACCCCCGCACGCTCGCAGGCCTCCTCCGCCGCGTCCAGGTCGCGGGCCAGGTGCGCCCGCGCCGTCCGCAACACCGAACCCGGGCGGTCGGCGAGCCGATAGCCGGTGACGGAGCGGTCCACCGGCAGGTCCACCAGCAGGGCCGCCGTGCGGCCGACCATGTCCGCACCGATGCCCCGCCCCGGCAGTTCCACCAGATGCGGCAACTCCCCCAGCTCGCCCACCACGGTGCGGGCCGCCTCGCGTTCGTCGGTGCCGGGCCACGAACCGACCCCCGTCGCCGCCCCTCCCGGCACCGCCCCCGGCAGAGTCTCCGGAAGCGTCACCGCGGCTCCGCCGCGGACGCCGCAGCCGTCGCGGGGGCAGCGGCGCTGATGGTGCCGCTGCCCAGCACCACGTCGCCCGCCGGGTCCGGCCGGTAGAGAACCGCGGCCTGGCCGCGGGCGACTCCGGTGAGCGGTTCCGCCAGGTCGATGCGGATGGCATCGCCGACGGCCTCGGCCTCGGCGCGCGCCAGCCCGCCGTGCGCGCGCACCTGCACGACGCACGCGAACCGCCCCTCCGGCGCGTTGCCGGTCCACCGCGGAGCGCGGGCGCTGATCGACCACACGTCGAGCTGTTCGGCCCCGCCGACGGACACCGTGCCCGTGTCCGGGTCGATCCCGGTGACGTACCGCGGACGCCCGTCGGGCGCGGGCCGTTCCAGGCCGAGCCCCCTGCGCTGTCCCACCGTGAATCCGTGCACGCCGTCGTGGCGGCCGAGTTCGGCCCCCGATTCCGCGTCGACGAGCGCGCCCGGCCGCACGCCGATCCGGGCGCCGAGGAACGCGCGCGTGTCCCCGGTGGGGATGAAGCAGATGTCGTGGCTGTCGGGCTTGTCCGCCACCGCCAGGCCGCGGCGCGCCGCCTCCTCGCGGATCTGCGGCTTGGGCGTGTCCCCCACCGGGAACATCGCGCGGCCCAGCTGATCGCCGGTGAGCACGCCGAGCACGTAGGACTGGTCCTTGTCGGCGTCGACCGCCCGCCGCAGCACCCCGCCCTCGAGCCGCGCGTAGTGGCCGGTGGCCACCGCGTCGAAGCCCAGGGCGAAGGCACGCTCGGCCACCGCCGCGAACTTGATCTTCTCGTTGCAGCGCAGGCACGGGTTGGGGGTCTCGCCCGCGGCGTAGGCGTCGACGAAGTCGTCGATCACCTCCTCGCGGAACCGCTCGGCGAAGTCCCACACGTAGAACGGGATGCCCAGCACGTCCGCGGCGCGCTGCGCGTCCGCCGCGTCCTCCCGCGAGCAGCACCCGCGGGACCCGGTGCGCAACGTGCCGGGCGCGCTGGACAGCGCCAGGTGCACGCCCACCACGTCGTGGCCGGCATCGACCGCCCGGGCCGCGGCCACCGCCGAATCGACGCCGCCGCTCATCGCCGCAAGAACCCTCATCGCACACTCTCTCGTCGTTCGCCCGCCGGCTCCGCCCCGCGCCGCCGGTGCCCGTCGGCCATACCCGCCGCCCGCGCCCGTTCCACCACCGCCGGCAGCACCTCCAGCAGCCGGTCGACGTCCGCCGCCGTCGAGGTGTACCCGAGCGAGAACCGCAGCGAACCGCGGGCCGTCGACGGGTCCATGCCCATGCCGATGAGCACGTGGCTGGCCTGCGGGACGCCCGCGGTGCACGCGGACCCGGTGGAGCACTCGACGCCGGCCGCGTCGAGCAGCATCAGCAGCGAGTCGCCCTCGCAGCCGGGGAAGGTCAGGTGGGCGATCGTCGGCAGATCCTCGGCGGCGCGCGCACCGTTGACGAGCACGTCCGGGATCCGCTCCCGCGCGCCGGCCACCAGCGCGTCGCGCAGAGCACCCAGGCGGTGCGCCTCGCCCGCGCGCTCGCCGCGGGCCTCCGCAGCGGCCGCGGCCATGCCGGCGACACCCGCGACATCGACCGTGCCGGAACGCACCTCGCGCTCGTGCCCGCCCCCGTGCATCAGCGGTGTGCACGGCACGTCCCGGCGCAGCAACAGCGCGCCGGTGCCCTGCGGCCCCCCGAACTTGTGCGCGGCGACGCTCAGCGCGGACAGCCCGGGGATCGCGAAGTCCACCGGCACGTGGCCCACGGCCTGGATGGCGTCGGTGTGCATCGGCACCCCGCACTCCGCGGCCACCGACGCCAGCTCGCGCACCGGGTTGACGGTGCCCACCTCGTTGTTGGCCCACATGACAGTGACCAGCGCGGCCTCGTCGGCGTGGGCGGCGAGTGCCGCGCGCAGGACCGACGGCAGGACGCGACCCTGGGCGTCCACGGGCAGCCAGGTGATATCGGCGCCCTCGTTCTCGGCCAGCCACTCGACCGCGTCGAGCACCGCGTGGTGCTCGACCGCGCCGGCGAGGATGCGGCGGCGGGCCGGCTCCGCGTCGCGCCGCGCCCGGAAGATCCCCTTGACGGCCAGGTTGTCCGACTCGGTGCCGCCGGCGGTGAAGAGCACCTCGGACGGGCGCGCGCCCAGGACCGACGCGAGCGCCTCGCGGGATTCCTCGACGCGGCGCCGCGCCGCACGGCCCGAGCCGTGCAGCGACGCCGGGTTGCCGACCCGCCCGAACGCCTGGGCCATCGCCTCCGCAGCGGCCCGGCGCATGGGGGTGGTGGCGGCGTGGTCGAGGTAGACCGGTGTGCCCGCGGACCGGCTTGCGTCCGGGGATACTGCGGGTGCGGCTGCGGCGCCAGCAGGCTGGGCGGGTGGCGTCGCGCCATCCCCGCCGCCGGCGCTCGGTTCGGACGGAATCATTGCCCGACCAGCATAACCGTGCGCGCTCCCCGCCCGCCGCCGCGGGCCCGTCGCCGCGTGGCCCGCGTCTCCCCCACCGAACGCTGCGGCCCCGCCCCCTGGCAACCAGGGTGCGGGGCCGCGGACGGTGCGCCGGGGATCAGCCCTTGTGCGCCTTGACGGCCTCGGTGAGCTGCGGGGCGACGTTGAACAGGTCGCCCACGATGCCGTAGTCGGAGATCTCGAAGATCGGGGCCTCCTCGTCCTTGTTGATCGCGACGATCGTCTTGGACGTCTGCATGCCCGCACGGTGCTGGATGGCGCCCGAGATGCCCAGGGCGATGTACAGCTGCGGCGAGACCGTCTTGCCGGTCTGGCCCACCTGGAACTGGCCCGGGTAGTAGCCGGAGTCCACGGCGGCGCGCGAGGCGCCCACCGCGGCGCCCAGCGCGTCCGCGAGCGGCTCGATGACCTTCTCGAAGTTCTCCGCCGACGCCACGCCGCGGCCCCCGGACACGACGATGGTGGCCTCGGTGAGCTCGGGGCGGTCGCCGCCGACGACCGGCTCGCGCTTGGTGATGACGGTGGCGTTCTCCGCGGCCTCGGGCACGGCGACGTCCTCGCGGGCGCCGGCGCCGGCCTGGGCCTGCACCTCCACCGACCCGGGGCGGACGGTGATCACGGGCAGATCGCCCGTGGCCTTGGCGTCCACCGTGAACGCGCCGCCGAAGATCGAGTGCACGACGGAGCCGTCGCCCTTGACCTCGACGACGTCGCCGAGCAGGCCGGAGCCGATGCGCGCGGCCAGCCGGCCGGCGACCTCCTTGCCCTCGACGCTGGCCGGGATGAGCACCGCGGCCGGGGACGCGGACTCGGCCAGCCCCGCGAGCACGTCGACCTTGGGCGTGACGAGGACGCCGTCGACGGTGTCGGACTCGGCGGCGTAGATCTTCTCGGCGCCCGCGGCGGCGAGCGCGTCCGCCAGCGCGTCGGTCGTGCCCGCGGGCCCGGTGACGACGGCGGCGGGCTCACCGAGCGCGCGCGCCGCGGTGAGCAGTTCGGTGGTGACCTTCTTCAGCGCACCCTCGGCATGTTCGACGAGGACGAGTACCTCTGCCATGTTCTTTATCTCCTTGACTGGTCTGGTGGTGTGGCGAGGGCCGGGATCAGATGATCTTCTGGCCGACCAGGTACTTGGCGACGTCGTTGCCGCCCTCGCCCTCGTCCGCGACCTTCTCGCCGGCGGTGCGCGGCGGCTTCGGAGTGGAGGCCGTCACCGCGGAGCCCGCGTTGGCCACGCCGACCGTCTCCGGATCCACGCCGATGTCGGCGAGGGAGAAGACCTGCACTTCCTTCTTCTTCGCGGCCATGATGCCCTTGAAGGACGGGAAACGCGGCTCGTTGATCTTCTCGGTGACGCTCACGATCGCCGGCAGCGCGGCCTCGAGCTCGAAGGTGCCCTCGTCGGTCTCGCGCTCGCCGGTGGCCTTCCCGTCGGCGATGGTGAGGCTGCGCATGTGCGTCAGCTGCGGGATGCCCAGGTACTCGGCGATGATCGCCGGCACGGCGCCGGAGCGGCCGTCGGTGGCCTCGTTGCCGGCGATGATGAGCTCGGCGCCCTCGATCTGCCCGATGGCGGCGGCCAGCGCCCAGGAGGTCTGGATGGCGTCCGAGCCGTGCAGGGCCTCGTCGTTGAGGTGGACGGCCTTGTCGGCGCCCATCGACAGCGCCTTGCGGATGGCCTCCGTGGCGCGGTCGGGGCCGGCGCACAGCACGGTGACCTCGCCGCCCTGCGCCTCCTTGATCTGGAGGGCCTCTTCGACCGCGCGCTCGTTGATCTCATCCAGCACGGCGTCCGCAGCCTCACGGTCCAGGGTGAAATCGCCCTCGGAGAGCTTGCGCTCGGACCAGGTGTCCGGAACCTGCTTGATCAGTACGACAATGTTTGGCATCGGTCTTCTCCGACCTCCTGTGGTGTCTGCGGTCACCCTCGCACCGCATGGTTGAACGCCTGCGCGGGCGTGCCGGTGGGGTGAAACTGCCACTGCCAGTTCTAGCGCATGTCACAGTCTTTCCGCCACGCAACCCCCATCCATATGTTACCGATGGGTAACATGATTGCAACCCCTGATCGCCGTACGCGCGACACCTTGAATCACCCGGAAGCAGAGGACCTACTAGCGTGCAACGAGTGACCGACTCTGCAGATGATGCGGCGCGCGCCGCTGCCGGCGACTCGCCCGCACTCCCGCTCACCGGCGAGCGCACCGTGCCCGGGCTCGCCGAGGAGAACTACTGGTTCCGCCGGCACGAGGTCGTCTACCTCGACCTCGTCGAGGCGTGCCGCGGACGCATCGTCGTCGACGCCGGCTTCGGCGAGGGCTACGGGGCGGCGCTGCTCGCCGACGTCGCCGCCGGCGTGATCGGCGTCGACTACGACCTCTCCGCCACCGCCCACGTGGCACGCCGCTACCCGGCCGTCCAGGCCACCCGTGGCAATCTCGCCGCCCTGCCCCTGGCCGACGGCGCGGTGGGCGCCGTGGTCAACCTGCAGGTCATCGAGCACCTGTGGGACCAGGACCAGTTCCTGCGCGAGTGCCACCGCGTGCTCGCGCCCGGCGGACGGCTGCACATCAGCACGCCCAACCGCATCACCTTCTCCCCCGGACGGGACACCCCGCTCAACCCGTTCCACACCCGCGAGCTCAACGCCGCCGAGCTGACCGCGCTGCTCACCGACGCCGGCTTCACGGTCGAGTCGATGCGCGGCGTGTACCACGGCCCCCGCCTGGCCGCCCTCGACGCCAAGTACGGCGGGTCGATCATCGACGCGCAGATCGAGCGCGCACTCGCCGGCGAGCCGTGGCCCGCCGACCTCTGCGCCGACGTGGCGGGCGTGGCCGCGGACGATTTCGTCCTGCGCGACGACGACAGGAACAACCGCGACGGCGGCGGCGACTACGACAGCGGCTCCCCGGGCAGAAGCATCGACGCCAGTCTGGACCTGGTGGCGACAGCGGTGAAGGCGCCGTGACGGGCGCCGGGGCGCCGGCGACCGAGCCGGGCATGTTCGCGCTGGTGCTGCACAGCCACCTGCCCTGGTTGGCGAACCACGGCCGCTGGCCCGTCGGCGAGGAGTGGCTCTACCAGTCGTGGTCGGCCTCGTACCTTCCCGTGTTCGACGCGCTCGGCCGCCTGGCCGACGAGGGGCACACGAACCTGCTCACCTTCGGCATCACGCCCGTGCTCGCCGCGCAGCTCGACGACCCCCACTGCCTCGCCGGCATGCACCATTGGCTGGGCAATTGGCAGCTGCGCGCGCACGAGGCCGCGCTCATCGACAGCGCGGCGGGGGCGCCCGGCACCGCGAGCAGCGTCGCCGCGCTGCGCGAGCTCGGCGCCCGGGAGCACCGCGCATCCGCCTGGGCCCTGGACCAGTTCGAATCGCGGTGGCGGCACGGCGCCTCCCCCGTGATCCGGCCGCTGGTGGAGTCCGGGGTGATCGAGCTGCTCGGCGGGCCGCTGGCGCACCCGTTCCAGCCGCTGCTGGACCCGCGCATGCGGGCGTTCTCCCTGGAGGAGGGCCTCGAGGACGCACGACGCCGCTGGAATCACCGTCCGCGTGGCCTGTGGGCCCCCGAGTGCGCCTTCACCCCCGGCATGGAACGCGACTACGCGCGCAGCGGAGTCGACCACTTCATGGTGGACGGGCCGTCGCTGCGCGGCGACACGGCGCTGGGGCGCCCCGTCCGCGGCACCGATGTCGTCGCCTTCGGCCGCGACCTCACCGTCAGCTACAAGGTGTGGTCGCCCAAGTCCGGCTATCCCGGGCACGGCGCGTACCGGGACTTCCACACCTACGACCACGACACCGGCCTCAAGCCGGCGCGCGTGACGGGCAAGACCACCGCGCCGCCGGACAAGAAGCCCTACGATCCCGACCTCGCCGCGGCCGCCGTCGACAAGCACGTCGCCGACTTCATCGAGGTGATCCGCGCCCGGTTGCGCTCCGAGTCGGAGCGCATCGGCCGCGACGCGCTCGTCGTCGCGGCCTTCGACACGGAACTGTACGGACACTGGTGGCACGAGGGGCCGGTGTGGTTGGAGAAGCTGCTGCGCGCGTTGCCGGAGGCGGGGATCCGCGTGGGCACCCTCGCCGACGCCCGCACCCAGGGGTTCGTGGGCGAGCCCATCGACCTGCCTGAATCGTCCTGGGGCTCCGGCAAGGACTGGCGGGTGTGGGCCGGGGACCAAGTGAACGACCTGGTGGCCCTCAACGCGGAGGTGGTGGCCGAAGCGCTGGCGCACGTCGACGCGCTGCCCTCCGGCCTGCGCCGCCGGGACCCCGTCGCCGACCAGGCGGTGCGTGAGGCGCTGCTGGCCATCGCCAGCGACTGGGCTTTCATGGTGAGCAAGGACACCGCCGCCGGCTACGCCCGCGACCGCGCCCACAAGCACGCGCACGCGATGCGGGAGATCGCCGCCGCGGCCGCCGCGGGCGACGACCGCCGGGCCGAGTCGCTGGCCGCGGCCTGGCGCCACGCCGACGGGCTCTTCGCCGACCTCGACGCACGACGGTTGCGGCGCACGACGGCGACCGCCGCCGCCCCGGCCGGGGCCGCACACGCACAGGAGGCGGCGCGGTGAGGATCCTCATGGTCTCGTGGGAGTACCCGCCGGTCATCGTCGGCGGGCTCGGCCGGCACGTCCACCATCTGGCGACGCACCTGGCCGCGCAAGGACACGACGTGGTGGTGCTCTCGCGGCACCCCTCCGGCACCGACGCGCACTCGCACCCCACCGTGGACCGCACCGCGGAGGGCGTGCGCGTGGTGGCGGTGGCCGAGGACCCGCCGCACTTCGTGTTCGGCGAGGACATGATGGCCTGGACCCTCGCCATGGGGCACGCCATGGTGCGCGCGGGCCTGGCCCTGGGCGCGGGCCTGCTGGACGGGCCGCGCGCCGGCGTGCCCTGGACCCCGCAGATCGTGCACGCGCACGACTGGCTGGTGGCGCACCCGGCGATCGCGCTGGCCGAACACTTCCGCGTGCCGCTGGTGAGCACAATCCACGCCACCGAGGCCGGGCGCCACGCGGGCTGGGTGTCGTCCAACATGAACCGGCAGGTGCACTCGGTGGAGTGGTGGCTCGCCAACGCCTCGGACTCGCTCATCACCTGCTCGGAGTCGATGCACGACGAGGTCACTACACTGTTCGGCCCGGACCTGCCGGCGATCGCCACGATCCGCAACGGCATCAATCTGCAGACGTGGTCGTTCCGGCCCCGTTGCCGGTCCGCCGCGTCCGAGGGGCCACCACGCCTTCTGTATGTGGGGCGCCTGGAGTACGAGAAGGGCGTGCAGGACGCCATCGCCGCCCTGCCCGCCATCCGCGAGGAGCATCCCGGCACCACGCTCACCATCGCCGGCGAAGGCACCCAGCACCGGTGGCTGGCCGACTGCGCGGACGAGCACGACGTGGCTGGCGCGGTGGAGTTCCTCGGCCGGCTCGACCACGACGAGCTCCTCGAACAGCTGCACGCCGCCGACGCCGCGGTGCTGCCCAGCCGCTACGAGCCCTTCGGCATCGTCGCGCTGGAGGCGGCGGCCACCGGCACGCCGCTCGTCGCCTCCACCGCGGGAGGCCTGGGCGAGGCGGTGGTGGACGGGCGCACCGGCTACTCCTTCGCCCCCTCGGACCCCGACGACCTCGCCAAGGCGGTGTGCCGGTCGCTGGAGGACCCCGACCGCACCCGGGACCTCGCACGCGCCGCGCACGTGCGCCTGACCACCGAGTTCACCTGGGAGCACGTCGCGGCGCAGACGGCCGACGTCTACGCGTCCGCCGCGTGGCACGAGCCGAAGCCGCTGGGCCGGCCGGTCATCGTCGCCCGGCCGCTGCCCGACCGGTGACGCTGCCCGACCGGTGACGATACCCAGGCGCGCGGCGGGGACCCGGTCAGCCGCCGAGGGCACAGTCAGCCGCCCGGCGCGGTGCGCAGAGCCTGCTCCACGGCGAGGGCGATGACCAGCTGCCCCGCCGCGGTGGGGTGGAACGGCGCCGGATCGTCGACGCCCTGCACGTACGGCTGGGCGCTGCAAACCCCGTGGCCGTCGAAATCGGGGGACGCGGTGCGGAACCCCGCGGCGGCGGCGGCCTTGGCCAGCACCTGGTTGAGCGCGTCGAGGTCGCTGTGCAGGGCCTCCACCTTCTCGTCGGTCACCCCGAGCCCCTTGAGGCAGCCCGTGCCCCCGGAGAACGGGTCGTAGTACTCGTTGATGATCACCGCGGGATGGCGCGGCAGCTGCTGGAGCTGCGCCGCCAGCTGCAGCAGGTCCTGGCTGAAGTCCGCCAGTTGCTGCTGGTAGTAGGCCTGCAGCGCGCTGCTGGCGCAGTCGCCGGTGCCCGCGCACAGGCGCAGCATCCACGACCAGTTCACGTCGTTCGCCCCGATGCTCACCACCACCAGGTCCGCCTGCGCCACCGCATCCGCGCTCACCTGCGGGGGGAGGCTCATCCCGCCCGCCTGCTGCGGCCCGAGCAGCCCCGCACGGATCGTCGCGCCCGAGCACGCGAGGTTGGTCACATCCCAGCCGTCCGCGCTCTCCAGACTGACCGCGAATGCGTTGCGGCTGCGCCCGCAGGCCGTATCCGCCGCGGTCGGGTTCTGCAGCGGCGGGTTTCCCAGGCCGGCAGCGGTGGAATCGCCGATCACCGCGACCCGGGAGACCTTCCCGCCCACGGGCCGCGGGGGCCCGGCCACGTCGGGCAACGGCACCGCCCCCGTGAGCGCGGTGAGCGAATCGACCTGCCGCAGCTTGTCCGGTGCGCTGTAGGCGGTGACCATGATCGCGCCCAGGTTGAGCCCCTCCGTCACCATCAGCCCCACCAGGATGATGACCACGCTGCGCCGCCACCCGCGCCGCGCCCACCCCGCCAGCGCGCCGAAGAGCACCAGCGCGGCCAGCCCGGCCACGACGACCTGCCAGACGAAGAACCGCTTCCACCCGTCCACCAGCGCGTCCTGCAGCCGCCCGGCGGCCGCGGCGGGATCGCCGACGAACTGGCTCAGCTGCGCCCCCATGGTGATCCGGTCGAGCGCCAGGCGTGGCCGCACGGGGCCGGCGAAATCGATCGCCGTGGGGATGCGCTGGCCGAACAGGTCCAGCTCGCCCGGCCCGGACAGTGACCACGACGGGGCCGTCACGCCCACCCGGACCGTCTGCCCCGCGGCACTGACCTGTTGCATCGGCGTCAGCCACAGCGACGCCGCGATCGCCCCCGCGGCGACCCCGACGATGAGCACGACCCAGGCCGCGGTGATCGCCGTTCGGCGCAGCACTCGCGACACTCCGCGCTCCTCTCCCGGCCGGGAGCACACCCGGCCGCGCCGCTCACCCCGCGGACTTCTTCCTTTCTATATCCGCCAGCGCCGCTGCGAGCGCGGCCCGCTCGTCCGCGGCGTCCTCCCAGTCCTGCACCCGGTTGCGCACCACGCGGGCGGGCGCACCGACCGCGATGGAGAAGTCCGGGATGTCCCCCTTGACCACGGCGTGGGCGCCCAGCACGCAGCCGCGGCCCACGATGGTCCCGCGCAGCACCGACACTTTGGCCGCCAGCCAGTTGTCGGGGCCGATCCGCACCGGCGCCTTCACGATCCCCTGATCCTTGATGGGCAGGTGGATGTTCTCGGTGACGTGGTCGAAGTCGGTGATGTAGCACCAGTCGGCCACCAGCGTGGAGGCGCCGATCTCGATGTCCAGGTAACAGTTGACCACGTTGCTCTTGCCGAAGACCGCCTTGTCGCCGATACGGAGCGAACCCTCGTGGCAGCGGATGGCATTGCCGTCGCCGATGTGCACCCACCGGCCGATCTCCAGGCGCGACAAGCCCGGCGTGGAGTGCATCTCGACGTTCTTGCCCAGGAACACCATGCCGCGCAGCACCACGTGCGGGTTGGCCAGGCGGAACCGGAGCAGCCGGTAGTACCGCACCAGGTACCAAGGGGTGTACGCCTTATTGCGCAGAACCCAGCGCAGTGAGTCCGCGGTGAGGAAGCGCGCCTGCTGCGGATCGCCGAGCCGCGTCCCCTGCCAACGCGTACGGAATGGTGCGCCCCACATGCTCGTCATGGTCCGCCAGCCTAATCCCACTGCCGCGTCCCGCCGCCACACGCCCACGTCCGAAGGCCCGCCCACCCGCGCGCGATAGGCTCACTGCGCATCGCCGCCGTCCGAGGAGCCCTTGCATGCCGCCATTGTCGCACCGCCCGGCCGCGCGTGCCGTCGTCTCCGCGGTGGCCGCGGCCGGCGTCGTCCTGCTGACGGGCGCGTGCGCCGGTGTGGCGGAACCGATCCCCGCCTACCAGGACGGATGGTCGGCGGTGCACGGCCAGGCGGACGGCTCCAACGCGGTGCAGGTGGACGGACCGCGCGCACCCGCATTCCAGTGGTCCCGCGACCTGGGCGCCCCACCCACGGGCTTCGCCGCGTCGGGCCCGGACGGGCAGCTCATCGTCTCCGCACGCACCGACACCGGTTGCCAGATGTTCGCGTTCGATCTGGACACCGGCCGCAAGCAATGGTGCGGCTGGCAGAACATCGGCCCCGGGTCGATGTCGCCGTTGGTGGACCAGATGGCGGGCGTGTACACGGGCAACATCGGCAGCGCCGACTCGTTCGACGTGTTCGGATCGGTCCGATGGCATACCCCCGTCATCGGCACGCCGCAGCCGCTCCAGTTGCTCGCCGACCGCGCCGTGCTCGCCGTCACGCACCTCGGGCAGGTCAACGTGCTCAGCACCGTCAGCGGACGCAAACTCGCAGGCTCCGTCGCGCTCGCACCGACGGACTGGCCGCCGCCGCCCGACCAGGGCCTGGAGGACTGCGCGACCGCCGGCCCCGGGTGCCCCGTGGCCTTCGCGCCGGCCGTCGACACCGGGACCGACGACTTCTACTTCCCCTTCCGCGCACCCGGCACGGACGGCGCGGTGCTCGTCGCGATGAACTACACGCCCGGCGCCGGGCACGGGGCGGACATCAACCGCGCGAACAGCGATGCCGACGCCGACGGGACCATCGCCGAGCTGTGGCGCTCGCAGCCCCTCCCCGGCGGCGTGTCGTCGGCCCCCGCTCTGTCCCCGGACGGGAGCACCGTCTACGTGCTCGACGGGCGCGGCACGCTGTGGGCGCTGCGCGCGCAGGACGGCTCCCCCCGCTGGCGGACGCCCCTGCACCTGACGGAGCCGTCCACCGTGTCGGTGTCGCCCGACGGGCTCGTGCTCGTCGCACCGCAACGGCCCAGGGGCACCGGGCCGGAAACCGATGCGGAAACGGGAACCGGAGCGGTGATCGCGGTGCGCGACGAGGGCGACGCCGCACGCGTCGCCTGGCAGCGCCCGGAGATCCGCGCCACCGGCCCCGTCGCGATCTCCGGCAACGGCTACGGCTACATGGTCACCGAGGCGGCCGAGGGACGGGCCGAGCTGACGGTCCTCGACCTGGGTGCCGGCCGCACGCTGTCCACCGCACCGCTGGCGCCGGGCACCGGGCCCGGCGGGGTCGTCGTCGTGACCAATGCCGGGCGGGTCGTCGTCATCGGCGCCGGCGGGCTCGTCTCCGCCTTCGAGTAGAACCGGCCGCGGAGCGGCACGGCCAGGTCAGCCCCGCCCCGTGCACTCCGGTCAGTTCCCGCCCACCGTCGGCTCGCACACGAACGCCGTCGCGGCCCTGCCGACGCGGGTCACCACCAGGCTCAGCGACCGCGTTCCGCGCGGCTTGAGCCTGCGGCGCAGCGCGTCCGGGTCGACGTCCACCCCGCGCACCAACACCTCGAGCGCCCCGCACTCGTGCGCGCGCAGCGCCTGCCGCAGCGGCTTGTCCGCGAACCGCACCTGCTCGAGTATCCGGTGCCCCCGCGCCCCGGCGGGCACCGCGTCGCCGGTGAGGTAGGCGATCCGCGGATCGAGTTGCCACAGCCCGTGCGCGGCGGCGTAGTGGCGGACGAGCCCGGCACGGACCACGGCGCCGTCCGGGTCGACGATCCACCGCCCGGGCGGGGCCTCCGGGATGCCGTCCGGCAGAGCATCGGTGTACTGCTCGTCCGCGCCGGCGCTGCGCAGCACCGTCGCCCTGCGGCGTACGCCATCCTCCGCAAGCGACTCCGACCACAGGCACGCCTCACGCACGCCGCCGTCGAGCGAGACCACCTCGACCTCGCCGCGCCAGCCGAGCGCCTCCGCATCCAGCCCCGGTGCGCACTTGATCACCAGGTCGCGGCCGGCGTACACGTCGATCAGTGCGGGCAGCGGCGGCATCAGGGCGGCCGGGTCGTGCTTCCGGCGCCCGCCCGCGCGGCGGGCCGGGTCGGCCAGCACCACGGTGCCCGCGGTGACGGGGGCCAGAGCGTCCGCCCGCAGCAGGGCGATATCCGCGCGGTCGCCGGCGCTGGTGCCGGCGACGGCACCCATGTTGTGCTGCGCCATCGCCAGCCGCACCGGGTCGATGTCGCTGCCGACGACGTACGCACACCGCCCGGCGAGCGCGGCCAGTTCGGCGCCCACCGAGCAGGTGACGTCGTGCACCCGCCGTCCGGCGAGCCGTCGCGCCCGCGCCTCCGCCACGGGGTGCGGTGTCGCCTGCTGCAGCGCGTCGTCGGTGAGCAGCCAGCGGTCCGCCTGCTCCAGCTTCGCCGACGCCTTGCGCCGCAGGCGCACCGTCTCGATCAGCGCGGGCGCCCGGGAGCCGAAACGCGCACGCACCGCGGCCAGGTCGGCCAGGTGCGTGCGCGTCGTCAGCGGGTGGCGCGCCACCTCGACGAGCGCGTCGCCGCCCTCGTCCGAGCGCAGGTACGCGACGTCGTCGCCGGTGAACCCGAACCCCACCGGTGCGGTGTCAGCCCTGCGGCTTGGCGCCGGTGATGAGCACGTTGTAGAAGAACGCGCGCGGCACGAACCGCTGCAGGAGGTTCTCATCAAGCCAGGTGAGGCGCTTGTAGCCGCCGAAGGCGAACCGCGCCCAGCCCCAGCCCAGCTTCCCCGCGGGCACGGCGGCCTCGAAGGTGCGCACCGGCCAGCCCAGCATCGCCGCGGCGAATTCCTCGGTGACCGCCTGCACGTGCTCTCCACCCGCCGACCGGGCGAGGTCTTCCAAGTGCGCGGGGTCGAAGGTGTGGATGTCCACGACCGCCTCGAGCGCCGCGGCGCGCGACGACTCGTCGAGCTCCTCCTGCGTGCGCCGCCACTGCCCCAGCCCGGGAAGGCGGGTCACGTTGGTGGCCGCGGCCCACGTGGCGCGGCTGAGCCAGCGCGCGTAGAAGTCGCCCACCGTGGACGGCTCGCCGGCGAAGACGAACCGCCCGCCCGGCTTGAGCACCCGCAGCACCTCGCGCAGCGACTTTTCGACATCCGGGATGTGGTGCAGCACCGCGTGACCCACCACCAGGTCGAAGGTGTCGTCCTCGTACGGGATCGTCTCCGCATCCGCCACGCGCCCGTCGACGTCCAGCCCCAGATTCTCGGCATTGCGCAGGGCCACCTTGACCATGCCGGGCGACAGGTCGGTGACCGAGCCCTTGTCCGCAATGCCGCTCTGCATCAGGTTGAGCAGGAAGAACCCGGTGCCGCAGCCCAGTTCCAGGGCCCGCCCGTACGGCAGGTCGGCCTCCGGCACCGCCTTGTCGAACCGCCCCCGCGCGTACTCGATGCAGCGCTCGTCGTAGGAGATCGACCACTTGTCGTCGTAAGTCTCAGCCTCCCAGTCGTGGTAGAGCACCTGGGCCAGCTTGGTGTCCTGGTAGGCGGCCTCGACCTGTTCGGCGGTGGCGTGCGGGTTGGGTGCCGGGTCGGATGCGCCGGCGATGGAATCCACTGTCATGCTTTCACTCTCCTCGGCGGCGCTCAGCGGCCGGTGAACTGGGCTTTGCCGGGACCGTTCTCGACGAACGACTGCATGCCGATCTTCTGGTCCTCGGTGGTGAACAGTGCGGCGAACAGGCGCGCCTCGATGCGCAGCCCCGACTCGAGGTCGGTGTCGAGCCCCTCGTCGATGGCCGCCTTGGCGGCGGCCAGTGCACGGCCCGCCGCACCGACGAACTGCCCCGCCCAGCGACGGGCGGCCTCGTAGACGTCGTCGGGGGCGACGACCTCGTCGACCAGCCCCATCGCCAGCGCGTCCTCGGCGCCCACGTGCCTGCCGGTGAAGACCATCTGCTTGGCCTTCGCGGGGCCCACGAGCCGGGCCAGGCGCTGCGTGCCGCCGCCGCCGGGGATGATGCCCAGCTGGATCTCCGGCACGCCCAGCTTGGCGTTGTCGCCGGCGATGCGGCGGTCCGCGCTCAGCGCCACCTCGAGACCGCCGCCCAGGGCGTACCCGGTGACGGCGGCGACGGTGGGCTTGGCGATCTCGGAGACGACGCCGATCGCGCGCTGCAGACCGAGCGCCAGGCGGTCCATCTCCGCAGCCGTCATGCCGTCCATCTCCTTGATGTCGGCGCCGGCGGCGAAGAGCTTCTCCCCGCCGTAGACGATGACGGCGGCGACGTCGTCACGCTCGTCGGCCTCCCGCGCCGCCGCGACCAGCTCGCGCTGGACCTGGCGGTTGAGTGCGTTCATCGGGGGTCGGTGCAACCGGATGGTGCCGATGCCGGCGTCGACCTCGAGCGTTACGAATTCAGCCATGCACGCAGATTACCCGCCGCCGCCGGGGCGGCTTTCCGGTACCCGCGGGCACGTTCAACGCGGCATCGCCGCCAGGTACCGCTCACCTCCGTCGAAGTCGACACGCCACCCGGTGTCGGTGCGCACCAGGTCCGGTTGGACGGCGAAGATCTCGGGTTCCGCGGCCATCACCGCGGCGACCGAGTCGAATTGCGCCAGCGTGTCCAGCTGCGACCAGGTGGGCGGCAGCAGCATTGAACCGCCGGCCCGCCAATGGTCGATGGCCGCGGCCGGTGTGCTCCACAGCACCTCCGCCGCCTCGGACGTCTGGCCGTCCGCCTGCTGCCCGTCCGGGAGCGCCGCGACGAAGAAGTAGGTGTCGTACCGGCGCTTCTCGCCGATCGGGGTGATCCAGTGCGACCACGGCCGCAGCAGTTCGGTGTCGAAGGTCAGGCCCTCACGGGTGAGGAACTCGGCGAAACCGTAGCTGTGCGCCTCCAGCTCCGGGCGCGCGCCGGCGTAGGGGGCCGTGTCCACCACGGCCGTGCCCGGCTCCGCGCCCGCCAGCAGGACGCCGCACTCTTCGAACGTCTCGCGCGCCGCGGCGCACACGAGCCGGCGCGCGCGTGCCTCGTCGACGCCCAGCCGCCCGGCCCACCAGTGCGCCTCCGGGCCGGCCCAGGCCAGCGAGGCGTCGGAATCCGACCCGTCCACCCCGCCGCCGGGGAACACCGTCATCCCGCCCGCGAACGCCATGCCCGCCACCCGGCGCACCAGGAACACCTCGATGCCCGCCGCACCGTCGCGCAGGAGCATCACGGTGGAGGCGTCCTTGGGCTCGGGGACGGGGGCGTCCGCGTCGACGTTGAGCGGCAGTGACATGTGGCACCTTCCTCTGGAGTCCGATCCGTCTCGCGGGCCGTGCGGTGATCCGCGCGCGGCGGCCCGGCCCGCGTGGCTCACGCCCGGTGGCGGCCGGCCACCCGGCTGCGGCGGGCGAAGTAGCGGCCGTCCACCGCGTCGAGCGCGATGGATTGCCGGAACGCGGCCGAAAGGTTCTCGGCGGTGATCACGTCGTCGATCAGCCCCTGGGCCACCACGCCGCCCTCGCTGAGCAGCAGCGCATGGCTGAACCCCGGCGGGATCTCCTCGACGTGGTGGGTGACGAGCACCGTCGCGGGCGCGTCCGGGTCCGCAGCCAGCACTGCCAGACGCGCCACGAGGTCCTCGCGCCCGCCCAGGTCCAGCCCGGCCGCCGGCTCGTCCAGCAGCAGCAGCTCGGGGTCCGTCATCAGCGCGCGGGCGATGAGGACGCGCTTGCGTTCGCCCTCCGACAGCGTGCCGTACATGCGGTCCGCCAGATGCTCGGCGCCCAGGCTCTCGAGAAGCTCGTGCGCGCGGTCCACATCCATCCGGTCGTAGGATTCGCGCCACCGCCCCAGCACCGCGTAGCCCGCGGAGATGACGAGGTCGAAGACCGTCTCCTCGCCCGGGATGCGGGCCGCCAGCGCCGACGACGACAGCCCGATCCGGGGGCGCAGTTCGGAGGTGTCGACCCGCCCCATCACCTCGCCGAGGATGTGCGCGGAGCCGGCGGAGGGGAACTCCTGTGCCGCCGCCAGCCGCAGCAGAGAGGTCTTGCCGGCGCCGTTGGGGCCCAGCACCACCCAGCGCTCGTCCAGCTCCACGCGCCAGCTCAGCGGGCCGACGAGCGTGGCACCTCCGCGGCGCAGGTGGACGTCCTGCAGGTCGATGAGAAGATCAGGATCAGGTTCACGCACACCCCCATCTTGGACCAGTACGAAAACAGCGGCGCGGACGGTGCCCGGTTGCCCGCGTCACCGCGTCCCGCGCCGCAGTGTCCGGCCCGTCAGTCCGCACCCGCCCGTCCGCACCCGGAAGCGCACCGACATGACCCGTCCTCCCGCAGAGCCCCCGCCCGGCGCCGCCGCCGCGCTGCTCCGCATCCTGCGCCTGGAGCACCCGGATCCGCACGCCGTGCTCGGCGCCTTCCCGCATGCCGGCGGGACCGTCGTGCGGGTGCTCAAACCGGGCGCCACCGCGGTGGCGGTGCGCACCGCGGACGCGCTGCACACGCTCGCGCCCGTCGATCCGCGCCCCGCCGACGGGCGCGGCGGGGCGCATCCCGGCCTGTTCGCCGCCGTCCTCCCCGTGGCGGCCGGTGAGGACTACCGGCTCGTCGTCACCTACCCGCCGGGCCGCACCTACGTGATGCCCGACGGCTACACCATGCCCATCACCGTCCCGGGGGACACGCCCCGCCGCCTCGCCGCGGGCACGCACCGCCGGCTGTGGGAGGCCCTGGGGGCACGTCCGACGATGATGGGCACGCCCACGGGCGCGGTGTCCGGCACCGCATTCGCCGTGTGGGCCCCGCATGCGCGGGGGGTCGCCGTCATCGGCGGGTTCGACGGCTGGTCGGAGCTCGGCGCCCCCATGCGCCGGCTACCCGGCACCGGGGTGTGGGAGGTGTTCGTGCCCGGCGTCGGACCGGGCGAGCTCTACAAGTTCCGCATCCGCGCTCCCGACGGGACCCTCACCGACCGTGCCGACCCGATGGCGCAGTGGGCGGAGGCGCCGCCGAACACCGCCTCGCGCGTGACCGCCGAGCGGCACCGGTGGCGCGACGACGCGTGGCTGCGGCACCGGGCCGCCGCCGATCCACGGCGCCGCCCGATGTCCGTCTACGAGGTGCACCTGGGCTCGTGGCGTCCCGGGCTCGACTACGACGGGCTCGCCGCCGAGCTTGTGCCGTACGTCGCGCGCCTGGGTTTCACCCACGTGGAGCTGCTGCCGGTGGCCGAGCATCCCTACGGCGGTTCGTGGGGTTACCAGGTGACCTCGCAGTTCGCCCCCACCGCCCGCTTCGGCGAACCCGACGGTCTGCGCAGGCTGGTGGACGCCTTCCACGCGGCCGGAATCGGGGTGATCGCCGACTGGGTCCCCGCGCACTTCCCGCGTGACGGCTGGGCGCTCGCCCGCTTCGACGGGGCCGCGCTGTACGAGCCGGACGATCCGCTGCGCGCCGACCACCCGGACTGGGGCACGCTCACCTTCGACCTCACCCGTCCCGAGGTGCGCGCGTTCCTGCTGTCCTCCGCGCTGTACTGGATCGAACGGTTCCACCTCGACGGCCTGCGCGTCGACGCGGTGGCCTCGATGATCTACCGCGACTACTCGCGCCGGGCGGGGCGGTGGACGCCGAACGCGCGCGGAGGCCGCGAGGACCTCGCCGCGACCGGCTTCCTGCGGGAGCTCACCGCCACCGTCTGCCGCCTGCACCCCGGGGTGAGCCTCATCGCCGAGGATTCGTCACTGCGGCCGGGCACCACTGCCCCCGCCGCGCGGGGCGGCCTGGGGTTCACCTTCCGGTGGAACCTCGGGTGGATGCACGACACCCTGGGTGCGGGCGGACCGCTGCCCGGCGGGGGCCCGCCTGCCGGCAGCGTCCGCACCCTCGACTACGCCTGCGACGAGCACTACGTGCTGCCGATCAGCCACGATGAAGTGGTGCACGGCAAAGGAACGCCGTGGCAACGGTTCTCCGGACCGCCCGAGCAACGTGCGGAGCGGGTCCGCGCGCTGCTGGCGGCCATGTGGGCGCACCCGGGCAAGAAGCTGCTGTTCATGGGGCAGGAGTACGGCCAGGCCTCGGAGTGGTCCGACCTCTACGGCCCCGACTGGGGACAACTGCGCGACCCGCTGCACGACGATGTGCGCACGCTGGTGGCCCGGCTCAACGCGCTGTACCGGTCGATCCCTGCGCTGTGGCTCGACGACGGCACGCCCGGCGGCGTCACCCGGCTCGCCGCGGCCGCGGACCCCCGGGTGCTCGCCTTCGCCCGCCACACCGCGCACGCCCCGGCGCTCGCGTCCTCGGTGATCTGCGTGGCGAACCTGTCGGACCTCCCCGTGGACACGCGGATCCGGGCCCCCTTCGCCGGCGCCTGGCGGGTCGCAGTCGACACCGGACACCGCGAGCCCGCCCGAGTCCGCATCGACGGGGGTGTCGACGGCGGCGACGGCGGCGACGGCGCGGACGCGGCGGGGGCGCTCCGGATCCGCGTCGCCTTGCCCGCCCGCAGTACCGTGTGGTTGGTCCGCGACCCGGCGGGCCGATCACCCCGTTGAGGAGCACCATGCCGACGAGGCCCCCGCGAGCCCGCCGTCCGCGGCGCCCGTCGGCCCGGGCGGCTGCGGCGGCGGCAGCGGCGTGCGCCCTCATCGCCGCGGGATCGGCGTGCACCGTCACCACCGACGGCTCGGCCCGCCCACAGGCCGCATCCCCCGACACCGTCGCCGGCATGCCGGTCACCCACGGCCCCAGCGGCCCCCGCGCCGACGCGCCCGCCCCGCAGGTGCAGGTGGCCGGAGGCACGCACGGCCCTATCGACACGCTCGCCGCGTCCGCCGTGGACGACCTGGGCCGGTTCTGGGCCGAAACGTTCCCCCGTGACTTCCACCGGCCGTTCACCCCGGTCGCGCGTTTCGTCTCGTGGGATTCGGCGGACCCGTGGACGCCGGGCCCTCTGTTCTGCGGCGACCCCACCACCGGCGTCGCCAACGCCGGCTTCTGCCTCTCCCGCAACGAGATCGGCTGGGACCGCGGACCGCTGTTGTCGGACCTCGTCGCGCAGTACGGCGACCTCGCCCCCGTGGTGGTGCTGGCCCACGAATACGGCCACGTGGTGCAGTACCAGACCGGGGTGCGCACCACGCAGGCGCCGACGATCGTGCTCGAGCAGCAGGCCGACTGCTACGCGGGCGTGTTCCTGCGCCACGTCGCCGAGGGCGGCTCCGCGCACTTCACCATGAACACCACCGACGGCCTGGAATCCGCGCTCGCCGTGCTCGTCGGGATCCGCGATTCCCCCGACGACGCGGGGTTCGGCGGCTCCGAGCACGGGTCCGCCTTCGAACGGATCACCGCGTTCCAAGAGGGCTTCACCGGTTCCGCGTCGGCGTGCGCGGATCTCGACGCCGCGGACGTGGACGCGCGCCGGGTGGCAGTGCCGCTCGCGGCGCTCGGGGCCGGCGACCCCGCCCCGCGGCCGGTGGACAAAGCCGCGCTCGACGCCGTCGCCGCGTCGTTCGCGGCGATGCTCTCCGATACACGGCTCCCCGAGGTGCGGCTCCCGGAACCCGACACAGACGACCCCACCGGCGGATGCGACCGGTCCACCTCGCCGGCGACCTTCTGCGCCTCCACCGGCGCCGTCGCCGCGGACCTGCCCGCATTGGCCGCGCTGGCCGACGGCGGGCCGCAGGGGCTCGGCGGCGACTTCACCGCGCTCAGCGCCGTCGCGTCCCGGTACGCGCTCGCCGCCGCCGACGCGCGCGGCGCCACACTGACCGGTGGCCGGGCCGCCCTGCGCACGGCCTGCACGACCGGCGCCTGGTCCGCCCATCTGGGACAGGACTCAGGAGGCGCGGCCACGAGCGGCGCCGGGCCGCAGGCCGAAGGGCTCCGACTGCGCCCCGGCGACCTGGACGAGGCTGTGGCCGGGCTGCTCGACGGCGGGCTCATCGCCGCCGACCTCGACGGCACCACCGTGCCGAGCGCGTTCGCCCGGCTCGACGCCTTCCGCGACGGCTTCACCGGCGGCGTGCACACCTGCCGCACGATGTATCCGTGACGTGCACGATGCCGACCTGACGCCGGTGCGCGGACTCCGCCCGGCCCCGCTCAGTACAGTGCGTTGGCCAGGCCCCGCCGCGCCCGGATGACGTGTTCGTCCGCGGGGTCGAACAAGTCGAGCAGCTCGAGCAGCCGCGTGCGGGCCGTCGCCTTGGCCTCGGGCGTTCCGGTGCGCACCACCGCGATGAGCCGGCCGAACGCGGCGTCCGGCTGCTGCGCGAGCAGCTCGGCGTCCGCCGCACGCAGTTGCTTGTCCACCTCGCCCGGCGCGGCGTCCGCCGCCGCGACGGCGTCCTCGGGGACCTCCTGCGCCCGCACGAGGAATCGCAATTGCCGCACGGCCGCGGTCGCCTCCCCGTGGCCGGGCTCGTCGGCCAGGATCTGTTCGTAGGCCTCGATGCTGCCGGGCAGATCGCCCGCGTCCATGAGCTCCTCGGCGGCGACCAGGCGCGGGTCACGGGCGGGCTCGCCCTCCTCCGCCGCCGGGCGCGGGCCGGAGAGCTGCCCCGCGGTGGCGTCGAGGATCCCGGAGATCCACTGGTCCAGCTCGGCCTCGGAGATCATCCCGGCGAACGCGTCCACCGGCCGTCCCGCCGCGACGGCGAGGACCGTCGGCACCGATTGCACCCCGAACGCCTGCGCGATGCGCGGCGCGCTGCGGATGTCCACCGTGGCCAGGACCCACCGGCCCGCGGCGGCCACCGCCGCCTGCTCCAGCGTCGCGTCGAGCTGCACGGACTGCGGATACTCCGCCGCGCCGATCGACACGACCACCGGGACCTGCATGGAGCGCTGCAGGACCTCCGCCTCGAAGTCGGCCTCGCCGACGGCCACCACCGGGCGGACGCCGCCGGGCCCCGCCGGGGGCTGCTCCTGCGGAGGGCGCTGCGGCTGGGCGAGCCCGGCGAGATCCACAGCACCGGACATCGCTGCCGCCATCGACGCGGACGGGGGCCTGGAACCTGGACTAGTCACGGGTGCAAGTCTGCCACGGGCGCCGGTTCAGGCGCGCGCCCCGGCCTGGTCCTTCTGCGTGTCACCGTCCTGCTCGCCCGCCGCGCCCTGCGACGAAGAAAGCGACAGCTCGGCCAGCAGCCCGTTGCTCGCCGCCCAACGCTCGAACACGATGGTGCCGAACGGCGGCACCGACGAGATCAGCGCGAGCAGCGTCACCTTGGCGTTCCACTTGAGCGCGCGTGCGGTGGCCAGCGCCACCAGCACGAAGAGCATGAAGCCGGTGATCCCGTGCAGCATCCCGGGGATCTTGACGGCCTCGTCGTATCCGAACCCCCACTTGAACACCATCGCCACCAGCAGGGCCAGCCAGGTCACGGCCTCCCAGAAGGCGACGAGGCGAAAACGCTTCGCCGGGGTGGAGAGGTCAAAGAAATCGGCCATGGCGCCCATTGTGCCCGGCCGGCGCCGGGGCGGATACGCCTCCGGCGTGTGATGTGCGTCAACGCACGGCCGCCCGCCGTACGCGGCGGGCGGCCGTGCGGCCGTGCGGCCGTGCGGCCGACTCTACTGTGCGGGAACCGTCACGATGAGGGCGTCGCCCTGCCCGCCCCCGCCGCACAAGCCCGCCGCGCCGGTGCCGCCACCGCGGCGACGGAGCTCGTTGACCAACGAGACCACGATGCGCGCTCCGGACATGCCCAGCGGGTGGCCGATGGCGATGGCGCCGCCGTTGACGTTGACCTTCTCCGGGTCGATGCCCAGCTGCCGCGTGGACGCGATGCCGACCGCCGCGAACGCCTCATTGATCTCCACCAGGTCGAGATCCCCCGGCTCGATCCCCTGCCGGGCGCAGGCCTTGGCGATCGCGTTGGCGGGCTGCTGCTGCAGCGTCGAATCGTCCGGCCCCGAGACCACGCCGTGGCGACCGATCTCCGCGATCCAGCTCAGCCCCAGCTGCTCCGCCTTCTCCTTGCTCATGACCACCACGGCGCAGCCGCCGTCGGAGATCTGCGAAGCGGTGGCCGCGCTGATGGCGCCGTCGGAGCGGAACGCCGGCCGCAGCCGCGACAGCGATTCCGCGGTGGTGTCCGCCCGGATGCCCTCGTCCTCGCGGACCTCCAGCGGCTCGCCCTTGCGCTGCGGCACCGAGACCGGCACGACCTCGTCGGCGAAGAGCCCGTCCTTCCACGCGCGGGCCGCGTTCTGGTGCGACGCCGCGGCGAAGGCGTCCATGTCCGCACGCGTGATGGGGTCGGCATCGTTCTTCTGCTCGGTGAGCAGGCCCATCGACTGATCGGTGAACACGTCCTCCAGACCGTCGTGGTTCATGTGGTCCACCAGCGCGGTGTCACCGAACTTCACCCCGGACCGGCTGCCCAGCAGCATGTGCGGGGCCTGGCTCATGGACTCCTGGCCGCCCGCCACGACGACGTCGAACTCTCCGGCGCGGATGAGCTGATCGGCCAGCGCGATCGCGTCCAGCCCGGACAGGCAGACCTTGTTGACGGTCAGGGCGGGGACGTCCATCGGGATACCGGCCTTGACCGCGGCCTGGCGGGCAGGGATCTGCCCCGCGCCCGCCGTGAGCACCTGCCCCATGATCACGTACTCGACCTGGTCCGGGCGCACACCCGCCTTCTCGAGCGCCCCGGCGATGGCGATACCGCCGAGATCGGCCCCCGAGAAATCCTTGAGGGCGCCCATCAGGCGGCCCACCGGAGTGCGGGCCCCGGCGACGATGACTGAACTGCTCACGAAGAATCCTCTCGTGTTTCGACTGCGGCCGCGCCGCGGCACCGGAGCTGTCGGCCCCGGATCGTCCATCCCGGGCCGGGCTCGACCGCGGAACGCGGGTGGCGCGCGCGGCTGCTCCACCCGCCACGATACCGTCGGGACCATGACAGAGAACACCGCCACTGCGGGCAGCATCACCGGGCGCTACGTCACCGCCATCGACCACGTGGGCATCGCCGTCCCCGATTTCGACGCCGCCGTCCAGTGGCACCGCGATCACCTGGGCCTCGTCCTCGCCCACGAGGAGATCAACGAGGAGCAGGGCGT
The DNA here is from genome assembly GCF_014126825.1 of Tomitella gaofuii. Classification (NCBI taxonomy): domain Bacteria; kingdom Bacillati; phylum Actinomycetota; class Actinomycetes; order Mycobacteriales; genus Tomitella; species Tomitella gaofuii. The sequence continues at coordinate 2,778,721 of NZ_CP059900.1, forward strand.
CCGCGAGGGAATGCTCTCGCCGGTCGGCACCGCGTTCGGCACCGACACCGCGATCCAGATCCTGGCGCCCCTCGACGACGAGTGCGCGATCGCGAAGTTCATCGCCCGCTCCGGGCCCGGCCTGCAACAGCTCGCCTACCGCGTCACCGACGTCGAGGCTCTGTCCGCCGAGCTGCGCGCAGCGGGAGTCCGGCTGCTCTACGACGCCCCGCGGCACGGCACCGCGGACTCGCGCATCAACTTCATCCACCCGAAGGACGGCGGCGGCGTGCTCATCGAACTCGTGGAACCGGCGGCCGCCGCACACTGAACCGACGGGCGCTGCGACGCGCCGCCGGGTACAGGCGGGTCACGGGGCGGGCACGGCGAGGTCACGGTGGCCTGGCCCGCCCGGCGATCCGTACGCGCCTCCGGCACCGCAGCGCTTCTCGGCGGTACCGTGGCAGGCATGTCGTACTCGCCAGATCCGTCGGCCTTCTCCAACCGCTTCGACATCGTGCGCAAGGGCTACGATCGCGACCAGGTGGTCGAGTTTCTGCGCCGCCTCGACGCCGAGCTGCGCCTCACCGCCACCGACCGGGATGCCGCGGCCGCGCAGGCGAGCGACCTCGCGGCACAACTCGACGATGCGCGCGACGAGATCGACCAGCTGCGCAGCGAGATCGACAGGCTCTCCGTGCCCCCCACCACCGCGGAGGGCATGAGCGACCGCATCTCGCGCATGCTGCGGCTCGCCTCGGACGAGACCGCGGAGATGCGCGCCCGCGCGGAAGCGGAGGCCGCGGAGATCCGTTCGGTGGCCACCCAGGACGCCGACGAGCTGAGGAAGCGGCACGAGGGACGTCTGCGTGATCTCGAACGCCGCCGTGAGGCGCTCGAGTCCGAGCACGAACACACCATGGAGCTCGCCCGCACCCAGGCCGGTCGCACTCTCGAGGCGGCCGAGGCGGAACGCGACCGGCTCGATGAAGAGGCCCGGGTGCGGAGGGACCGCACCTATGAGGACCTGCAGAAGCACATCGAGGAGACCAAGCGCGTCGCGGCCGCCGAGGCCGACAGGCGTATCAAGGCGGCCACCCAGGAGGCCGGCCGGCGGATCACCCGCGCACGCGCGGATTTCGAGTCGCTCCGCACCATGCGCTCGCACGCCCTGGAGCAGCTCATGGAGGTGCGGACGTCGCTCGACGACGTCGCCGCCGTGCACCAGCGGGTCCGGGCCGAGCGTGCCCCGGCCGAATCCGACTTCGACTGGTACGAGCAGAACGCCGCCGAGTCCGCCGACCAGGGCGCGCCCGCGGAGGATGCCCCGTCGAACGGGTCGACAGCGCAGGAAGCCGCCGGGCACGGCCCCGGCGAACAGGATGATCCGGCTCCGGCGCGCGCGGACGGTCGGACTGCACCGGCGCCCGGCCCGGGAACGTCCGCGGCCCGGAAACCGCGCACCCCCGGCGGCAAGGACGGGGATTCCGGCGGCGACGGGCCGTCCACCCGCACCATCGCCACGGCCACCTCCGCGCGCCGCTGACGAGGCCGGCCGTCACGACCAGCGACGGGTGACCCCGCGGGTGCGTCGGGAACGCCAGCAGCCGGAGTGCCAGTGCCGGCGCTCGCCGGCCCCGCCGAAGGCGTCCTCCGGCCAGGCCACGACGTGCGCCACCGACGGCGCTATCTCGTGGTCGCACCCCGGGCACCGGTAGCGCTTGACCGCGCGCGCTGCGGGGATCCGCCGGACGTGGAAATCCGTGCCGTCCGGGCCGGGCTCGACGTGCGCGAACGCGTCGACGCGCAGCGGGGCCGCCGGCCGCGCCGCACCACGACGGTGCTTCCTCCTGGACACTGGCCGAGTGTAACCGCCCGGCACCGCACGCTCAGAACAGCCGGAACTCGTCGCTTTCGATGCCGCGGAGCTCGTCGTAGTCGAGGACGACGCAGCGTATCCCCCGGTCCTCGGCGAGCGTGCGCGCCTGCGGCCTGATCTGCTGTGCGGCGAAGACGCCCTGCACCGGGGCCAGCTGGGGGTCGCGGTTGAGCAGCTCGAGGTAGCGCGTGAGCTGTTCGACCCCGTCGATCTCCCCGCGGCGTTTGATCTCGACCGCGACGGAACCGCCCCCGGAATCCCGGCACATCAGGTCCACGGGGCCGATCGCGGTGGGGTACTCCCTGCGCACCAGCGAATACCCGTCGCCGAGTGTCGTCACGTGCTCGGCCAGCAGCTCCTGGAGGTGGGCCTCGACGCCGTCCTTGATCAGGCCGGGATCCTCGCCCAGTTCATGCGTGGAGTCGTGCTCGATCTCCTCGAGGAGAATGCGCAGCGTGTCGCCGGTCTTGTTCACCACGGTCCACTCGCCGTCCCCCTCGGTGATCCAGCACGGGGGCGTCATCCAGTTGAGCGGCTTGTACGCGCGGTCGTCGGCGTGCACGCTGATCGAGCCGTCGGCCTTGAGCATGAGCAGGCGACGGGCCATGGGCAGATGGGCGGTGAGCCGGCCGCTGTAGTCGACCTGGCACCGGGCGATGACGAGGCGCACCCGACCACCTTAAGTCCCACCGCCCCGCGCGCAGCGACCCGCTCCCCTATGCTCGGCAACCATGCAGGCGGGGAGGGTGAGGATCAGGCGGCGAGCGCACGCACCGCTGGGGTCGCGCATCCTCGGTTCGGACGACGAGTCCACCGTGCGCCGCCGAATCCGGGTCCAGACGCTGCTCACCGTCGTCCTGCTCACCTGCAACCTCGTCGGTGCGGCCACCGCGATCGTGCTTATCGCCGTGGTCGTCCCCGGCCCGCCCGTCTTCGCCTCGCAGCTGTGGGTGCTCGACTTCGCGCTGGTGCCCGCGGTGACGGTCGCCGCCTTCGTGATCGGGCTGGTCTGGATCACCCGGGGCTCACTGCGGAGACTGCGGTGGGCGATCCAGGGCGTCCCCGCCACCGCGCGGGATCTGCGCACCACCCTCGCGATGCCGTTTCGGATCACCGTGCGGCAGGCGGTGCTGTGGTATGCGAGCGCCGCGATCATCACGGCCGCCTACGCCACCCGCGACGTCGACTACATCGCCCCGATCGCGTTCACCGTCGTCTTCGCCGGCACCGTCACGTGCGCCACCAGCTATCTGTTCAGCGAGTTCGCCCTGCGCCCCACCGCCGCGCAGGCACTGGCGTCGGCCCCGCCCACGCGCGTGCGCCGCACCGGCGTGACCACGCGGATGGTGGCCGCGTGGCTGATCGGCACGGGCATCCCGGTGCTGGGCCTGATGATCATCGCGGTCACCACGCTCACCGTCGGATCGCGATCGGTGGCCGACCTGGCCATCCCCGTCTTCGCCCTGGGCGGGGTGACGCTGGCGGTGGGGCTGCTCCTGACCCTGCTGGTGTGCGCGTCCACTCTCGCCCCGATCAACTCGGTCCGGTCGGCGATGGCGGAGGTCGAACGCGGACGCCTGGACGCCGAGGCGGTCGTGTTCGACGGCACCGAGCTGGGCGAGCTGCAGCGTGGCTTCAACGAGATGGCGCGCGGACTGCGCGAGCGCGAACGCATCCGCGAGGTGTTCGGGCGGCACGTCGGGCACGAGGTCGCCGCCTACGCGCTGTCCGGCGACTTCGACGCGGCCGGGCGCGAGGTCGAGGTCGCGGTGCTGTTCGTCGACCTCATCGGGTCCACCGCGCTCGCCGCCCACCGGCCGCCGGCCACGGTGGTCGCGCTGCTCAACCGGTTCTTCGCGGTCGTCGTCGACGAGGTCGAGCTCCGTCACGGGCTGATCAACAAGTTCGAGGGGGACGCCGCCCTGGCGGTATTCGGCGCCCCGGCGCAGGTCGCCGACCCGTGCACGGCGGCCCTCGCGACAGCGCGGATCATCAGCGCCCGGCTCCACGCCGAGGTGCCCGAACTGGCAGCAGGCATCGGCGTCTCCTTCGGCTCCGCGGTGGCCGGGAACATCGGCGCGCACCGCCGCTACGAGTACACGGTGATCGGCGACGCGGTGAACGAGGCCGCCCGGTTGTCGGAGTACGCAAAGGGGCTCGATGCGCTCACCGTCGCGGCGGAGGCGTCGTGGCGGAAGGCGAGCCCCGCCGAGCAGCGGTTCTGGCAGGCGGCCGGCGAAACCGAACTGCGCGGGCGCGCAACCCCCACCAGGCTGTTCGTTCCGTACGACGGCGGAACACAGATCAACGATTAAACCGTTCGGCTGACATCGACTCCCCGATTCGGGAACCGATACGGGCATTCTGTCGGTGACCGGGTGCACAATCTACGTCATAGACACCAAGGCGGCCGGCCGGTCGCCGCCCGATACCGATGCCTGCGCCGTTCTCGACGCCCGCAGCCCAGTCGGGACGTACAGCGTTGCCCGGACGTGTTCCGCCCGCATCGCGTTGCGCCTCGCCCATGCAGGGTCGCCACGGCCGCAGCGGTCCGACGTCGTCGGGTCCGACGGCGGTGCGGGCGGCGGCGTACGGCCACGGGAGGAAGCCCCATGGATTTCGAGATCAACGCGGAGACCGGCTACAACTACGGCACCGCATCCAACACAGCGTTCTACGAGCTCATGCTGGCGCAGTACTCAGCGGAGCTGGCCTCCGGCACCGCCTCGACAGATAGCGACCCGGGTCTGCTGTGGTTGACATTCGAGGGCATCGCGCGTCGCGACGCGCGGGTCGACTGGTCCGCACATCGCGGAGCGCTGGCCGGAAACCGCTGGCTTCCCATCCTCTACGAGGTCGACGAGGACTGCGGCCTCGGCGACACCTCGATAGACGACGAATACGACCCGGCGCTCTTCGACGAGGACAGCCTCGTGGGATGCCGCACACGCCTGACCGCGCTCCTGTCGCTGGCGGACGGGCCGGGGGTCACCGACAACTTCGACCTCGTCGAGCTCGCCCGGGACATCCACGCGGCCACCGGCGGATACGACCCGCTCGCGCTGGCACGCGCCGACCTTCTGATGCTGGCCGAGGGGCGCCGCCGCGCCGCGCATTGAGCACCGACACGCTCAGCGCAGAACTTCCGGCAGGTGGCTCTCTCGACCCGGCGCGGGTCATTCCCGCCTCGAACGGTCGCCGTCGCACCGGGGTGAGCGTGCACGCCGACGATGAGTTCGGGCCTCGCCGCCGGTCCAACCTTGCACCGACAGTGTCCATGACACTGCCGACGGGCACTTGGCGGCACAGTAGAAGGGGCACGACCATGTCTGAACTGCTCGTAGACTTCATCACCACGCTCGACGGCTACGCGTCGGGCCCCTGGCCAGGATGGTGGGGAATGGAAGGCCCGGAATACCTCGGTTGGGCCGGCGGACAGGCCGAGGCCACCTACCTTATGGGGGCGAACACTTACCGGCAGATGTCAGGCTTCGCCGGCGGCGACGTGCCGGCAGGCGTAGACGAGTTCAGGGCAGAGGAAGAAGCGTCCGTCGACGGGTTGACGCGAGCGTCCAAGGTGGTGTTCTCCTCCTCACTCGAGGATCCGCTGACATGGGCCAACTCCACACTCGTCCGCGGCGATGCCGTCGAGACGGTCCGTGCCATGAAGGAGGACGGCTCGGAACCTCTGAGTACGATCGGCAGCCTGAGCCTGTGCCGGAGCCTGCTGAAAGCCGGTCTCGTCGACCGTTTCCGGGTCGTCATGTTCCCGGTGATCACCGGGGCCACAGGTGCGGAGCGGATCTACGACGGCTACCCGGATGTAGCCCTCGAGATGATCGATCACCGAACCTTCGATGACAGTATCCAACTGGTGGAATACCGCCCCACGGTTCTTGCGGCCCGGGGCACCTGAGAGACACACGCCCAGCATGGGGCCGGTGCCCGGTCGGCATTCTCGGGGTGTCCGGCGAGGCGATCATCGACGACTTCGTCGCATCGAACACATACAACCGTGAGCACAACGAGAAGACCTACAAGTACCTCGAGGGCAAGGGCGTGGACATCTCGCTGGTCAAGCCGCTGATGGAACAACGCCCCAGCCAGATCAAGCCCGTCCTCGATGCGGTGCACAACACCTACGGCGGCTGGGACACGTTCGCCCACGACGTGCTCGGACTCGACTCGCAAACCCTGGCACAGCTACACGACAAGATGCTCGCAAAAGCCGTACCCGGACCGGGCGCCGCGGACAGAGGCACGACCCCACGGCGTCCGCGGCATATCCATCCGACATTCGGGGCCGCTATCAGCCCGACGGTGAGGCCGATCAGAGCGTTCTGCACTCGCGGGCCGAATCAGCTCCCACGCAGAACGCTCGAAGCATAGCCGGCACACCGGCCCCGCCCGCATCCACTACTACGTCTCGTAGTATTCCTGGTCACACTCTATGGACGGATACCCTTCCCCCAAATAGATTCGGGCCATGGGCATTTCACCGCAGAATCTTCAGGTCATCCGCGCGTCGCTTCCCGCCGTCGCCGGCGCGATCGGCGAGGTCACTCCGCTGTTCTACCGGTCCATGTTCGCCGCGCACCCGGAACTCGAACGCGACCTGTTCAACCGCGGCAATCAGAGCCAGGGCGAGCAGCAGAAGGCCCTCGCCGGTGCGATCGTCGCATTCGCCACCATCCGGACGGGCACCGATCCGGAGCGGGCGCGGTCCATCATCTCGCGGATCGCCCACAAGCACGCGTCCCTGGGGATCACGGCCGACCAGTACGCCATCGTCCACAAGCACCTGTTCGACGCGATCGCGGAGGTCCTCGGCGCTGCGCTCACCAGCGAGGTCGCGGCGGCGTGGGACGAACTGTACTGGGATATGGGCCAGTGCCTCGTCACCGAGGAGAACCGCCTCTACGCCGAGGCGGGGGTGGCTCCAGGGGACGTCTGGCGCGCGTTGACGGTGGTGCGCCGCGTCCAGCAATCCGCAGAGACGGTCACCTTCGAGCTGGCCGACGCCGGCGGCGCACCGCTTCCGCAGCACCGCCCCGGCCAGTACATCTCGGTGCAAGTACCGCTACCCGACGGCGCGCGGCAGATCCGCCAGTACAGCCTCGTCGGCGCGCCGAGCGCCCCGAACTGGGAGATCAGCGTCAAAGCCCTCCCGTCGGCCGTGCTCGGCGATGGGACGACGGCCCCTGAAGGGCAGGTCTCCCATCACCTGTACCGCAACGTTTTCGAGGGCGACACGCTGCGCGTGTCGATCCCCTTCGGCGACCTGGTCCTGGACGACGGCGACTCCCCCGTCATGCTCGTCTCCGCGGGGATCGGCTGCACCCCGATGATCGGGATGCTCCACCACCTGGCCGACACCGGCAGCACGCGTCCGGTGTCCGTGCTCCACGCCGACCGGTCACCGTCCCACCACGCCCACCGCGCCGAGCTCACCGAACTCGTCGGCCGCATCCCCTCCGCAGTGCTGCACCGGTGGTACGAGGATCTCGGCGCCCGTTCCGCCGCGCCGACCATCGCCAGCGGCCGGGCCAACGTCTCCGGGATCGGCATCGAGGACGGCACCACCGTCTACATGTGCGGGCCGATGCCGTTCATGCGGTCGATCCGGCAGTCGCTGATCGCCCGTTCCGTGCCGGCGGAGTCGATCCACTGCGAGGTTTTCGGCCCCGAAGCCTGGGACGATGCCGACCGCGGCACGGCGCTTGCGTCCGCCTCGTCGTAGTCCCCGACCGCGACCGCCGCGCGCTGCGGTGTCCGCGGCGGTCGCAGGATCACCCGAGCGCGGCACGCACGAGGCGGGCGATCTCCGGGTCCGCGGTCACCAGCGTGACCACCTCGACGTCGCACCGCGCCTCGCCGAGGGCGCGCACGGCCTGGTCGACCGCGTCGCCGCGCGGCCAGGCCCCCGGGCCCGAGGCGAGCAACGGGCACGCCACGGTGCGTGCGCCCACCGATTCCGCGACCAGCAGGCAACGCCGGTAGGTGTCGCGGAGGACGCCCGCGCGGTCCTCGCGGCGCGAATACCGGGGGCCCACCGTGAGGATCACCCACCGCGCAGGCAACTCCCCTCCCCGTGTGGCCACGGCGTAGCCCACCTCGAGACCGCGAGGGAAGGTCGTCTCACGCAGCAATCGGCATGCGTCCCGCATGCCCGGCCCCGCCCGCCGCTGCACGGCTCCGGACGGGCCCGCGCCGACGCGCAGGTCCTGCCCGGTGGGCACCACCACCGCGTCCACCGCCATTCCCGCGGCATCCGCCACCGTCACGTCGATGAGAGTCATCCGCGCCCCTCCCCTGCAGAGGTCGTTGACCCCACGGTATAACGCGGGTCACACCGCCCGGGTCGTATCGGTGCAGCAACGCCCCCGGCCCCGTGTCAATCCGCGGCCGCGCACCAGAGCTCGCGCAGCCGATCGCGCGCCACGGCCGGCGCCACGGCTCTGCGGCCGCCGGCCCCGTCGGGCTCCGTCAGGCCCAGGTCCTCGAGCGTCGCCAGGGCGTCGTCCGCAGCGAACCGGAACTCCCTCCCCCGCTGCAGTTCGGGCCGGCCCTCGACCGCGGCGGCGAGCGCGTGCGCGGTCAACGGCTCTCCGGCCGCCCGCAGCTCACGGTAGGCGAGCATCGCCAGCGCGTACTCCGCATCCTCGGCCGCCCCCAGGAGCCGGTAGAACACCCCGGCGTCGTTGTCGAGATTGCGGTAGTACAAGTTGTCCGTCAGCGTGTTCATGAACTGCAGCCGCCGGCGCGTGTACTTGCGGTACTGCCTGGCCACGTAGCTGCCGAGGGCCACGAGGCCCGCGCCCACGGTCACCAGCGCCGCCTGGTTCACCTGCACCGGGGTGTCGCGCAGCCCCACCCAGAACGCCAACAGGAGCACCAGCAGCCCGACGGCCGAAATGAGCTTGGTCGCCACCAGCGCGATGCCGGAAACCAGCGCGGGGATGACGATGAGCAGCTTGTCCGTCCACCGCATGCGCGGGCGGACCCCCGGCAGGAGCATCTCGATGTCGTCCTTCGGGACGTCCTCGAACAGTTTCAGCGCCGTGACCTCGCCGGTGTGCACATACACCAGCACGCGCGAGAAGCGTTCGTACTCGATGTCCTTCGTCCGCAGCCCCCACCACGTGCGCACCCGGGCCGTCGCGGACACGCGGCCGCGCCGGTACAGCACCGCGCCGACCAGCGTCCGTTCGGGAATCTCCATCCGCACGCGCAACAGGGCGTGCGACCGCATCGACGCCGCGAGCTCCTCCTGGGTGATCCGGGTGTACCCCGCGGTGTCGGCCAGCCCGTCGAGCAGGTTTTCCAGCCTGGTGCGCGCCCGGGCGCGCGCCTCGTCCGCGGGCGGTGCGTCCCTGCGCGCGTACTCCGGGGGATGCAGCAGGAAGTAGTCCGCCTCGACCTCCCGCAGCACACGCCGATACCGCTGATGCAAGACGCCGGCGAGCAGCCGATGGACCTCCATGGCCGTGTCTCGGTCCCCGGTCGCGGCGTCCGCCGCGCACAGGGCCGTCACTTCCGACCGGAGGAACGGAATGAATCGCTCGTCGCTCACGGGCTCCCCTCGCACGCTGATGCAACTGCTCACCCTAACCGGTGCGCCCGCACAGCGGCCCGTACCGGCACCACGACCGGGCCGGCGTCGGTAGCATCCGCACCGTGACCGAACAACCGACAGGAATCCGGAACTGGCGCGACCTCGGCGGGATCGCGACGGTCGACGGCCGCATCGTCCGCCCGGGCGCATTCTTCCGCTCCGCCGAGCTGAGCGCCGTGTCCGAAGACGACCGCGATGCGCTCTCCCACCTGGGCATCGGACCGGTCTTCGACCTGCGCACCGACGCCGAACGCACGGGCGCGCCGGACGACCTCCCGGACTCCGCGACGGTGGTGCCGCTGGACGTGCTGGCGGACAAGTACGCCGCCGCGGTCCCGACGAAGATGCAGGACTTCCTGACCTCGCCGCAGGCCGTCGAGGCCGCGCTGGGCGGAGGACGGGCCGCGGAGATGATGGCCGAGAATTACCGTGCGATGGTCACCATCCCCAGTGCGGTGCGCTCCTACCGCGCGATGGTGCGCGACATCGCGGCCGACCCGCGACCGGCGTTGGTGCACTGCACCAGCGGCAAGGACCGCACAGGCTGGGGCACTGCGATCGTGCTGTTCGCGGTGGGCGCCGACGAGCAGTCGGTGCAGACCGACTATCTGCGCACCAACGAGCTGTATCTGCCCACGCTCACCGACACCTTCGCCAAGTTCGAGGCGGCAGGCGGCAACCCCGACGACCTGCGCGCGCTGCTCGGTGTGCGGCCGGAATACCTGCAGGCCGCCCTCGACGAGGCCCGCACGGTGCACGGTTCGCTGGAGGCGTACCTGTCCGAGGCCCTCGGCATCGACGACGCCCTGCGCGAGGCGCTGCGCGCACGCCTGCTGCTGCCGGACTGAGCCGACCCCGCCGGACTGGCCCCGCCTGCGTCGGCAGGATCCGCGGTCCCCCACCGCGGGATGCGGCACTATCGAACCGTGACGTCCGCGCTCGATCTCTTCTCCGCACCCACCCGCGACTGGTTCGCAGAGACGTTCGGCACGCCCACGCCGGCCCAGGAGCAGGCGTGGGCGGCGATCGCGTCCGAGGCGCACACCCTCGTCGTGGCACCGACCGGCTCCGGCAAGACGCTCGCCGCGTTCCTGTGGGCCATCGACCGGCTCGCCGGCCGCGCCCACGACGACGCGGCCGACCGCGCGGGCACCAAGATCCTCTACGTCTCACCTCTCAAGGCGCTGGCCGTGGACATCGAACGCAACCTGCGGCGGCCCCTCGCCGGCATCGCCGACGCGGCGGCCCGGGCCGGCACGCCGCGGCCGGGCATCACGGTCGGCGTGCGGTCCGGGGACACGCCCCAGTCACGGCGGCGCGCCCTGGTGCGCACGCCCCCGGACATCCTCATCACCACGCCGGAATCGCTGTATCTGATGCTCACCTCCTCGGCCCGCGGCACCCTCACCGGCGTCGAGACGGTGATCGTGGACGAGATCCATTCGGTGGCCGGCACCAAGCGCGGTGCGCACCTTGCGCTGTCGCTCGAGCGTCTCGACCTGCTCACGCCCCGACCGTGCCGGCGCATCGGCCTGTCGGCCACCGCCCGGCCGCACGAGGAGGTCGCACGGTTCCTCGGCGGCGGCGCGCCCGTGACGACCATCGCGCCGGCCGCGGACAAACGCTGGGACCTCACCGTACGGGTGCCCGTCGACGACATGACGGATCTGTCCGCCCCCGCCTCAAGCCCGACCGGGGCCGGCGAGAGCACCTCTGGGCCCGGTGAAGGCACCTCTGGGCCCGGTGAAGGCACCTCTATATGGCCGCACATCGAGCAGCTCGTCGCCGCCCTCGTCGACCACCATCGCAGCACCATCGTGTTCTGCAACTCCCGGCGCCTGACCGAACGGCTCACCGCCAGGCTCAACGAACTGGACGCCGAGCGCCGCGGCGTCGAGGTGGACCGGCAGGCGCCTCCGCCCGCGCTGCTCGGCTCCACCTCCGACGCCGCGTTCGCCGCCGACGGGCACGGGGCGCAGTTCGCCCGCGCCCACCACGGCTCGGTGAGCAAGGAACGCCGCGCCGCCATCGAGGCGGACCTCAAGGCCGGCGCTCTGCGCTGCGTCGTAGCCACGTCCAGCCTCGAACTCGGCATCGACATGGGCGCGGTCGACCTGGTCGTCCACGTGGAGTCGCCGCCGTCGGTCGCGGGCGGGCTGCAGAGGATCGGCCGTGCCGGGCACCACGTCGGCGACGTCTCCCGCGGCGTGCTCGTCCCCAAGCACCGCGCGGACCTTCTGCATTGCGCCGTCACCGCCGACGGCATGCTCGCGGGGGCCATCGAATCGCTGTCGGTGGTGTCCAACCCGCTCGACGTGCTGGCCCAGCAGACCATCGCCGCCGCGGCGGCCGCCGGAACGCTCGACGTCGCCGGATGGTTCGCGGCCGTGCGCCGCAGCGCGCCGTTCACCACGCTGCCCCGGTCGGTGTTCGACGCGACGCTGGACATGCTGGCCGGCCGGTACCCGTCCGACGAATTCGCCGAACTGCGCCCGCGGGTGGTGTGGGACCGCGACTCCGGAACGCTCACCGCGCGGCCCGGCGCCGCCCGGTTGGCGGTGACCTCGGGCGGGACCATCCCGGACCGCGGCGCGTTCGCGGTGCACACCCTGGGCGAGGGCGCGACGCGCGTAGGCGAACTCGACGAGGAGATGGTCTACGAGTCCCGCGTCGGCGACGTCTTCGCCCTCGGCACCAGCAGCTGGCGCATCGCGGAGATCACCCACGACAGAGTGCTCGTGACGCCGGCGGCGGGACGGGCCGGACGCCTGCCCTTCTGGCACGGCGACGGGCCCGGCCGGCCGGCCGAGTTCGGCGCCGCCATCGGCGCTTTCACCCGCGCCGTCGCCCCGTCCGCCGCGACGGGCGCGCCGGGCGACGCCGCCCGCGCGCGGCTCGCCGCCGCCGGGCTCGACGAACGCGCGGCCGCGAACCTGCTGGGACTGCTCGTCGAGCAGCGCGGCGCGGTGGGCACCGTTCCCGACGACGTCACCCTGGTGGTCGAGCGGTTCGTCGACGAGCTCGGCGACTGGCGGGTGGTGCTGCACTCCCCCTACGGGCGCCGGGTGCATGCCCCGTGGGCGCTCGCGGTGGGCGCGCGGCTCAGCGACGAACACGGCGTCGACGCGCACCCCGCGGCCTTCGACGACGGGATCGTGCTCCGTATGCCCGCCACCACCGGCGACCCGCCGGGCGCCGGGATCTTCGCCGTCTCCCCCGCGGAGATCGACCGGATCGTCGCGGATTCGCTCGGCGGCTCCGCGCTCTTCGCCTCGCGCTTCCGCGAGTGCGCGGCCCGCGCCTGCTGCTCCCGCGCCGCGACCCCGGCCGCCGGGCGCCTCTGTGGCAACAGCGCCACCGATCCGCACAGCTGCTGGGCGTCGCGCGGCGGCACCCGGAGTTCCCCATCCTGCACGAGACCGTGCGTGAATGCATGCAGGACGTCTACGACCTCCCCGCGCTGCGCGGCGTCCTCGGGCGCATCGACGACGGCGCGATCCGGCTGCACGAGGCCGAGACCGCGGCACCGTCCCCGTTCGCGTCCTCGCTGCTGTTCGACTACGTCGCGGCGTTCATCTACGACGACGATGTGCCGCTGGCCGAGCGCAAGGCGGCCGCGCTGAGCCTCGACCCCGGCCTGCTCGCACAGCTGCTCGGCGAGGTCGAGCTTAGCGCGCTGCTCGACCCGGACGTGGTGCGGGACACCGAGAACGCGCTGCAATGGCGGCCTCCGCACCGTCGTGTCCGGGACGCCGAGTCGTTGGCCGACCTGCTCCGGATCGTCGGCCCGCTCACCGACGCCGGCATCGCCGAGCGCGCCGCCGGGGACCCCGCCCCGTGGCTCGGGCAGCTCGCCGACGCCCATCGCATCTTCCGTTTCGGGCGCGGCGGCACCCGCTGGGCCGTCGTCGAGGACGCGCCGCGGCTGCGGGACGGCCTGGCCGCGCCGGTGCCGTCCTGGCTGCCCGAGTCGCTCGCGCAAGCGGTCGCCGATCCGCTCGGCGACCTCGTCGGCCGTTACGCGCGGACGCACGGCCCGTTCACTGCCGCCGAGGCCGCGGCGGCGCTGCCCGTGGGCGTCGCCGTCGCCGCGCAGACGCTGGAACGACTCGCGCACGCGGGCAGGATCGTCCGCGTCCGGTTCCGTCCGCCGCCGGAGCACGCTGCCACCGGAGACGACGTTACCGATGAGGATGAGCCCCAGTGGTGCGACGCAGACGTGCTGCGCACGCTCCGGCGCCGCTCGCTGGAGCGGGCCAGGGCACGGCTCGCCCCCGTGCCGAAGACGACGCTGGGCCGGTTCCTGCCGTCGTGGCAGCACGTGGGCGGGACGGCCGCACTGCGCGGCGTCGACGGATTGTTCGCAGTGATCGACCAGCTGGCCGGGGCCGTGCTGCCCGCATCCGCCCTCGAGACCCTCGTCCTCCCGGGACGCGTCGCCGACTACCGCCCGGAGATGCTCGACGAGCTCACGTCGGCCGGGGAGGTCTTCTGGACCGGGTGCGGCCGTGCGGGCGCCCGCGACGGGTGGATCGCGCTGCACACCACCGACTCCGCTGCCACGTCGATCCGCCCGCCGACAGGCGCCGACCGTGACGGCGGAGGCGACGGCAGGCTGCGCGCCGCCCTCCAGTCCACGCTCGGCGGCGGCGGGGCCTTCTTCTTCCGAGCCCTCGCCGACGCGGCGCGGGCCGCCGCCGACCGCCCCGCGGCCACCGACGCGGACGTGCTCGCGGCCCTGTGGGATCTGGTGTGGCAGGGGCACGTCACCGGCGACACCCTCGCCCCGCTGCGGGCCCTGCAGTCGGGTGCCTCCCGCCGCCCTTCATCCCCCCGTGGCCGGCGCGGCCGTGTCGCCCGCCCCCGCCTACCCGCGCAGCCGGCCCTCCCACGGCGTCGGGGCGCTGGTCCCTGGTGCCCGCCGCCACCGCCGACGCCACCGTCCGCCTGCACGACACCGCCCGCCGGCTCTTGGACCGCTACGGCGTCGTCACGCCCAGCGTCGCCGCGGCCGAGCAAGTCGACGGCGGCTTCGCCCGCCTGTACCGGGTGCTCGGCAGATTCGAGGAGATAGGCCAGTGCCGACGTGGTTACGTCATCGAAGGCCTCGGCGGAGCCCAGTTCGCGGCGCCGGAGTCCATCGACCTGCTGCGCGCGGCCGCCGACGACAATTCCGTCGGCACGCCACTGGTTCTGGCCGCGGCCGATCCCGCCAACCCCTACGGAGCGGCCGTCGACTGGCCGCGGCCGCACGCCGAGGGGCACCGCCCGTCGCGCGCGGCAGGCGCCGTGGTCGTGCTCGTCGGCGGCGCACCGCGCGTCTTCGTCGAACGCGGCGGACGCAGCATCCTCACGTTCTCGGAGGATCGCGGGCAGATCGTCTCCGCCCTGACCGCGCTCGCCGCCGCGCCGCCGCTGCGCGCGGGCGTGCGAAGTCCGCTCGTCGTCGCACGGTGGAACGGGGAGTCGGTGCACGGCAATGCCCATGCGGCACCTCTCGCCGACGCCGGTTTCCGGCTCACCCCGCGCGGCTACCGCGCAACCTGGTGACGGGCCCTGCCGGGAAGCCTAGGAAAGCGCCTCGAACAGCGCCCGGTTGAGTTTGCTCAGCGACCGCAGCGACAGGCGCAACGCCCCCGGGGCATGCGTCGCCGAGAGCATCACCGCCAGCACCGGCACCTCGGCATCGCGCTCCGGACGCTTGATCTTCCGGCCGGTGGCGCTCCGGCGCACCAACTCGACCCGCTCGCGCACGGATTCCGCGGCCGCGCGCAGTTCCCGCACCGTCTCCGCACCGGGCGCCGTCGAGGCATCCGCACGTGTGGCCATGACCCCCGCCCTGGCAAGCTGGTGGGCCGCACGGTTGATCACGGTGAGGGCGCGCGTGAACCGCCGCACGCTCCGCCTGCTGCGCACCGCCGGGCGCAGTCGCAGCGGTTCCGCAGCCTTGAGAACGTCCTGCAAGGCGCCGTCCAGCACCCGCGTCGATTCCACGATCCCGTGGCCGGTGCCGGGCACGGCCACCGACGCGACAGCTTCCGAGATCACCTTGTCCAACTGCGCAAGATAATCGACGGTCTTCGCCTCCAACTCGCCCTGTGTGGAGGTCGCCAGGATGAAGTATGCCGACGCGAGCCCGACGACAGCGCCGACCGCAGTCTCGGCGATCCGCAGCCCCAAGACCTCGATGCTGAACACCCCGAGCAGACCGTAGAGCATCGCGAGGAGCACGGTCACGCAGAACGTGAGCAGCGCATAGGCGACGGGGGCGAAATAGAACGCGAAGAAGATGCAGACGATGATCAGCACCATCTGCACCGGGGGGTTGTGTCCGACGAGCGCGGCGATGACGACGCCGGCCACCACTCCCGCGACCGTGCCCACGATCCGGTGCCCGGCCCGCGAGAGAATCTCGCCGCGCGTGGAGGCGCCGTTGAACACGAGGAAGGCCGTCAGCACGGCCCAGTACCAGCGGTCGGGTGAGACAAGCTCGCCCAGCAGGGTCGCGGCGCTCGTCGCGACGGCGACCTGGATCGCGGCCCGCGTACTCGGCTGCCACCCGGCCGCCCGGCCGGCGAGCGTGCGTGCGGAACCGCCCGCCCCTTCGGTCGGCGCGTCCGCCGAAGGGGCGGGCGCGGACTGTCCGGCGCTCTGGTCCCGCCCCGGCACCGCTTCGCCGCCGCCCGGACCGCGATCGTCCGTTGACGTCGCGCCGTGCACCCGCCGTGCGCCGCGTGCCGGCAGCCATGCCGGCGGGCCGAACAGCAGCGCCGCGCGCACTGTGATGCGGTGGATCGCGATATGCGCCTGCACCGCGCGGTGCGCCACCACCGTGGCGATACCCGCGGGATCCGATGCGTCCGCCTCCCGCGCCGCCGCCGACGCCACATCCGCGGCCGCGCGCAGTTCTTCGACAGTCGGCCGATCATGCAGCACCACCCCCAAGGCGACGGTCGCCCGTTCGAGTCCCGCCGGCCAGCGCACCTGCGGATCCAGGTTCCACAGGGCGCTCGCGAGCTGTTCCGTGGCGATCTGCGCGTCGAACACCATCACAGAGAAGGACCGGCCGGTGACGCTGACGAGTTCCGCGCCTTCGTGCCGGTCGATCCAGTCCTCGATCATCAGCGCGGTCTCGCCCAGACCGTCGAGACGCCCCCGAAGCCGGCCGAGGTCGCAGTGGGCCCGGTCGCTGGCCGCGTCCACCGCCTCGATCGACGCCGCACGCAGCGCGCGGGCGAGTCGCCGGATCTCGAGACGGGGCCGTTCCGGAAGGACCACGACGCGGATCAGGAGGGTGCACGCTGCGCCGACGATGATCGCCACGCAGAACATGGCGATGTCGTCGACGGTCGAATGGAGGAACAGGCTGAAGAAGTACGCGATGAACGCCACCATGCCGAGCGCCTCGCCGCGCGGCCCCCACCGACGCACCCACACGGCGCAGAAGAGGACCGCGATGAAACCGATCTCGGCCAACGGGTCGACGGTGAGAAGCCCCGTCGCCAACGTGACCGCGGCCGCCGCCGGCAATGGTATGAGCAGCGTCGTCGTCACGCGCGCCCGCTGGGTCGAGTCCTTGACCGCGGCCGCCGCCTGGACCGCGATCACCGTGCCGAGAAGGGCCACCGTGATGGGCTCGTCATAGGAGGAGGTGACCAGGATCAGAACGGCCATCGCCAGCGCGGCCGAGATCGCCACGGTCGCGGCCTTCCGGAGCCGGAGCTTCCCGGGGTCGCTCACTGCGAGCGTCCGCAGGCGCGCCTGGGTGTAGTCGACGACCGTCATCACATCAGGCATTGTCCGTCATCACCGCGGGCGGCGCGCGGTCACCATCGACTCCCCCGACCCGTCACGTCCGGCCCGTACGCCCGGGCGCTCCGCCTCCCGGGCGGAACGAGCGGAACATGAAGGTACCGTCGGCATCCCTCGGAGGCCCGGCACGGCCGCAACACAAACGCCTCGGGCCCGGTCCCCCTTGTCAGGGGGCCGGGCCCGAGGCGTTCTATCAACAAATTGTGCGGCAGTGACCTACTCTCCCACACCCCACGGGTGCAGTACCATCGGCGCAGTAAGGCTTAGCTACCGGGTTCGGAATGGGACCGGGCGTGACCCTCACGCTATAACCACCGCAACACCATGCGACACACACCAACACACACGGTGCGGGTGTTGCCTCAGACACCGGACAGTGGACGCGAAACACAAGAACATAATTGTGGGTAAGCCTACGGCCTATTAGTACCGGTCACCTCCACCCCTCACAGGGCTTCCAGCTCCGGCCTATCAACCCCATCATCTCTAGGGGGCCTTACCCCACACAGGGGGAAAGAAACCTCATCTTGGAACAGGCTTCCCGCTTAGATGCTTTCAGCGGTTATCCCTCCCGAACGTAGCCAACCAGCAATGCCCCTGGCGGAACAACTGGCACACCAGAGGTTCGTCCGTCCCGGTCCTCTCGTACTAGGGACAGCCTTCCTCAAGTTTCTCACGCGCGCGGCGGATAGAGACCGAACTGTCTCACGACGTTCTAAACCCAGCTCGCGTGCCGCTTTAATGGGCGAACAGCCCAACCCTTGGGACCTACTCCAGCCCCAGGATGCGACGAGCCGACATCGAGGTGCCAAACCATCCCGTCGATATGGACTCTTGGGGAAGATCAGCCTGTTATCCCCGGGGTACCTTTTATCCGTTGAGCGACACCGCTTCCACAAGCCAGTGCCGGATCACTAGTCCCGACTTTCGTCCCTGCTCGACCCGTCAGTCTCACAGTCAAGCCCCCTTGTGCACTTGCACTCAACACCTGATTGCCAACCAGGCTGAGGGAACCTTTGGGCGCCTCCGTTACTCTTTAGGAGGCAACCGCCCCAGTTAAACTACCCACCAGGCACTGTCCCTGAACCAGATCATGGTCCGAGGTTAGAAGTCCGATACGATCAGAGTGGTATTTCAACAACGACTCCACACCGGCTGGCGCCGGCGCATCACAGTCTCCCACCTATCCTACACAAACCGAATCACACACCAATACCAAGCTATAGTAAAGGTCCCGGGGTCTTTTCGTCCTGCCGCGCGTAACGAGCATCTTTACTCGTAATGCAATTTCGCCGAGCCTGTGGTTGAGACAGCAGAGAAGTCGTTACGCCATTCGTGCAGGTCGGAACTTACCCGACAAGGAATTTCGCTACCTTAGGATGGTTATAGTTACCACCGCCGTTTACTGGGGCTTAAATTCTCAGCTTCGCGGCCCGAAAGCCACTAACCGGTCCTCTTAACCTTCCAGCACCGGGCAGGCGTCAGTCCGTATACATCGTCTTACGACTTCGCACGGACCTGTGTTTTTAGTAAACAGTCGCTTCTCTCTGGTCTCTGCGACCACACCCAGCTCCCACCGCACGGGTGTTCACCAGACATGGCCCCCCTTCTCCCGAAGTTACGGGGGCAATTTGCCGAGTTCCTTAACCACAGTTCTCTCGATCGCCTCGGTATTCTCTACCAGACCACCTGTGTCGGTTTGGGGTACGGGCCATGACACCACTCGCTAGAGGCTTTTCTCGACAGCATAGGATCACAGAATCCCCCACACCGGGGTCGCATCACCTCTCAGGCACCATGAGGCACGGATTTCCCTGCACCTCGCCCTACAGGCTTACACCAGTATCACCACTGACTGGCCCTGCTACCTTCCTGCGTCACCCCATCGCTTGGCTACTACCAGATCAGGTCCCACGCATCCACCACACGCCCTGCACCCGAAAGTGCACGACACGGGCTTCAGGATGGTTAGTCTCACTGATTCACCACGGGCGCGATATCACGGGTACGGGAATATCAACCCGTTGTCCATCGACTACGCCTGACGGCCTCGCCTTAGGTCCCGACTCACCCTGGGCGGATTAACCTGGCCCAGGAACCCTTGGTCATTCGGCGGACGAGTTTCCCACTCGTCTTTCGCTACTCATGCCTGCATTCTCACTCGCGCAGCCTCCACGACTAGATCACTCTGCCGCTTCCCCGGCTACACGACGCTCCCCTACCCACCCACACGGCTGCACACCCACCCGCAGGCAGATGCGAACCAACATGTGAGTGCCGCGGCTTCGGCGGTGTACTTGAGCCCCGCTACATTATCGGCGCAGGACCACTCGACCAGTGAGCTATTACGCACTCTTTCAAGGATGGCTGCTTCTGAGCCAACCTCCTGGCTGTCTTCGCAATCCCACATCCTTTCCCACTTAGTACACGCTTAGGGGCCTTAGCCGGCGATCTGGGCTGTTTCCCTCTCGACTACGAAGCTTTTCCCCGCAGTCTCACTGCCACGCTCTCACACCACAGCATTCGGAGTTTGGCTGACGTCAGTAACCCGGTAAGGCCCATCAGCCAACCAGTAGCTCTACCTCCATGGTGAAACACGCGACGCTGCACCTAAATGCATTTCGGGGAGAACCAGCTATCACGGAGTTTGATTGGCCTTTCACCCCTACCCACAACTCATCCCCTCAGTTTTCAACCTAAGTGGGTTCGGGCCTCCACGACGTCTTACCGTCGCTTCACCCTGGCCATGGGTAGATCACTCCGCTTCGGGTCTAGAACATGCCACTCTGGCGCCCTCTTCGGACTCGCTTTCGCTACGACTACCCCACACGGGTTAACCTCGCGACATGCCACTAACTCGCAGGCTCATTCTTCAAAAGGCACGCCATCACCCACCGCAGACCAAACTACGCGCAGGCTTTGACGGATTGTAAGCACACGGTTTCAGGTACTCTTTCACTCCCCTCCCGGGGTACTTTTCACCATTCCCTCACGGTACTATCCGCTATCGGTCACCAGGGAGTATTCAGGCTTACCGGGTGGTCCCGGCAGATTCACAGCAGATTCCACGGGCCCGCTGCTACTCGGGCACCACGACAAGGCAGACACACAGCTTTCACGTACGGGACTCTCACCCACTACGGCAGGCCATCCCAGACCACTTCCGCTAACCATGTGTTTTCTCCAACTACCCGCCGGCACGGCAGCACCGGCACATCGCAGCCCCACAACCCCACACACACAACCCCTGCCGGGTATCACATGCGCATGGTTTAGCCTCATCCGCTTTCGCTCGCCACTACTCACAGAATCACATATTGTTTTCTCTTCCTACGGGTACTGAGATGTTTCACTTCCCCGCGTTCCCTCCACACGCCCTATACATTCAGGCGCGGGTAACAGCGCATCACCGCTGCTGGGTTTCCCCATTCGGACATCCTCGGATCACAGCTCGGTTGACAGCTCCCCGAGGCTTAACGCAGCCTCCCACGTCCTTCATCGGCTCCTGGTGCCAAGGCATCCACCGTGTGCTCTTACACACTTACAACACAAAGATCAAAGATGCTCGCGTCCACTGTCCAGTTCTCAAACAACACACACACCCACCAGCCCGCCACACCGCACAACCAACCCCGCACAACACCCGGAACCAGCCACACGACACCACCGACGGGCCCGCCGGCGCATCACATCAAGACAACCCACCACACACAAACGCGCAGCGTGTTCCCTCAAAGCCCAACAGCATGCCGACTAGCGCCCCCACCCCACACGACACCCACCACCCACGGCGGGCCCGAACGAGGCTCCTGCAATCAAAACGCGGCCAGTGTCCACCCATGAGCAACCCCAGACCACACACACGGCGGTCACTGAGGCACTGTAATGCTCCTTAGAAAGGAGGTGATCCAGCCGCACCTTCCGGTACGGCTACCTTGTTACGACTTCGTCCCAATCGCCGATCCCACCTTCGACGGCTCCCTCCCACAAGGGGTTGGGCCACCGGCTTCGGGTGTTACCAACTTTCATGACGTGACGGGCGGTGTGTACAAGGCCCGGGAACGTATTCACCGCAGCGTTGCTGATCTGCGATTACTAGCGACTCCGACTTCATGGGGTCGAGTTGCAGACCCCAATCCGAACTGAGGCCGGCTTTAAGGGATTCGCTGAACCTCACGGTCTCGCAGCCCTCTGTACCGACCATTGTAGCATGTGTGAAGCCCTGGACATAAGGGGCATGATGACTTGACGTCGTCCCCACCTTCCTCCGAGTTGACCCCGGCAGTCTCCTGCGAGTCCCCACCATTACGTGCTGGCAACACAGGACAAGGGTTGCGCTCGTTGCGGGACTTAACCCAACATCTCACGACACGAGCTGACGACAGCCATGCACCACCTGTACACCAGCCACAAGGGAAACCGTGTCTCCACGGCGATCCGGTGTATGTCAAACCCAGGTAAGGTTCTTCGCGTTGCATCGAATTAATCCACATGCTCCGCCGCTTGTGCGGGCCCCCGTCAATTCCTTTGAGTTTTAGCCTTGCGGCCGTACTCCCCAGGCGGGGTACTTAATGCGTTAGCTACGGCACAGAACCCGTGGAAGGGCCCCACACCTAGTACCCACCGTTTACGGCGTGGACTACCAGGGTATCTAATCCTGTTCGCTCCCCACGCTTTCGCTCCTCAGCGTCAGTTACTGCCCAGAGACCCGCCTTCGCCACCGGTGTTCCTCCTGATATCTGCGCATTTCACCGCTACACCAGGAATTCCAGTCTCCCCTGCAGTACTCAAGTCTGCCCGTATCGCCCGCACGCCCACAGTTAAGCTGCGAGTTTTCACGGACGACGCGACAAACCGCCTACGAGCTCTTTACGCCCAGTAATTCCGGACAACGCTCGCACCCTACGTATTACCGCGGCTGCTGGCACGTAGTTGGCCGGTGCTTCTTCTGTACCTACCGTCACTTCCGCTTCGTCGGCACTGAAAGAGGTTTACAACCCGAAGGCCGTCATCCCTCACGCGGCGTCGCTGCATCAGGCTTGCGCCCATTGTGCAATATTCCCCACTGCTGCCTCCCGTAGGAGTCTGGGCCGTGTCTCAGTCCCAGTGTGGCCGGTCGCCCTCTCAGGCCGGCTACCCGTCGTCGCCTTGGTAGGCCATTACCCCACCAACAAGCTGATAGGCCGCGGGCCCATCTCACACCGCTACATAACGCTTTCCACCACACCCCATGCGGCATGTGGTCCTATCCGGTATTAGACCCGGTTTCCCAGGCTTATCCCAGAGTGCAAGGCAGATCACCCACGTGTTACTCACCCGTTCGCCACTCGAGTACCCCCGAAGGGGCCTTTCCGTTCGACTTGCATGTGTTAAGCACGCCGCCAGCGTTCGTCCTGAGCCAGGATCAAACTCTCCGTTGAAAGATCAACAACCCGCCGCCCGCCGACACCACCACACACAGCAGCAGCACCGACACCACGACGAATCAGTCAAATCACATCGAGAAATCCACTAGCAAAACAAACCTAGCTTCAAAAAACATCGAGCCGCACCTCCCGACAGGGAATGGAAGACACGACCCGCAAACAGCCACACCCTGCCACAAAGACAAGGCATGACATGCCAAAAAATTTTGGCACTGGCATTCATCGACACACTGTTGAGTTCTCAAAGAACACGCACAACCACCACCACCCGGAACACTCCCCGGCGAACTGCGGCCGCACCTGCTTTACCGACTGTAGCACATCCGATTTCCGTCTCCGGCCCTCATTTGTGCAACTCTTCCACTGTACCCCCTCATCCCCACCGGCGCAAACCGGCTGCTGGTTCCGAAGGAGTGGATAGTCAGCGAATCCAGAGGATCTTCCCGGCGCTGCCGGGCGTTTCGCTCTGACTTGAACCAAGGTACGCGACGACGTGCGCCATGCCAAATCGGGGGCCCACGCACGTCCGATCGGCATCATTCCAGGTCGCGAACGCTTTCCGCGGGCCGCGGAGCCACACGCCCACTTCTGGAGATCAGTGACGCTCGGCACAGAAGGCGGTGCTGCGGGCCTCGACTGCCCGCGACACCGCCTCGCCTTCGCTACCGCTGCACGCGCCGGATGCCGGCGAAGTTCTTCTTGCCCCGCCGCACGACGAGCCACTCCCCGTGCAGGAAGTCGCTCGCCTCCGGCGCCCAGTCCTCCTCGCCTATCCGGAGATTGTTCACCGAGACGCCGCCCTCGCGGACGGTGCGGCGCGCGGCCCCCTTGCTGGCCGACAGGCCGCCGGCCACCAGCAGATCGACGATCGAGTCCGGCGCCCCCGGTTCGAGCACGGCCACCGGCGCCTCCGCCAGCGCCGCGGACAGCGTGGCGGGGTCGAGCTCGGCGAGGTCCGCCCTGCCGAACAGCGCCTGGCTCGCCGTTTCGACCGCGCGGGTCTGCGCATCGCCATGCACCAGCGTGGTCATCTCCCGCGCCAAGCGGCGCTGGGCGGTGCGGGCGTGCGGCCGCTCGTCGGTCTCGCGCTGGAGTTCGTCCAGCTCGCCGCGCTCGAGGAACGTGAACCACCGCAGGTACTTGACCACGTCCGAGTCCGCGGTGTTGATGAAGTACTGGTACCAGGCGTACGGGCTGGTCATCTCCGGGTCCAGCCACAGGCTCCCGCCGCCGGTGGACTTGCCGAACTTCTGCCCGTCGGCGGACGTCACGAGCGGCACCGTCAAGCCGTGCGCCGTCACGCCGTCCAGCTTGCGGTTGAGGTCGACGCCCGCGACGATGTTGCCCCACTGGTCGGATCCGCCCACCTGCAGGCTGCATCCGTGTTTGCGGCGCAGCTGCACGAAGTCGTTGGCCTGGAGCAGCATGTAGCTGAACTCCGTGTACGACATCCCGTCGGCCGCCAGCCGCTTGCGGACTGTGTCCCGCGCCAGCATGACGTTGACCGAGAAGTGCTTGCCGACGTCGCGCAGCAGGTCGATCGCCGACATCCGGTCGGTCCAGTCCATGTTGTTCTCGATGACGGCGCCGGTGGGCGAGTCGTCGAAGTCCACGAACCTCTCGAGCTGCGCGCGGATCCGCTGCGCCCACTGCGCGACGGTGTCCGCCGAGTTCATCGAGCGCTCACCCACGTCGCGGGGATCGCCGATCATTCCGGTGGCGCCGCCGGCCATCACGATCGGCCGGTGGCCCGCACGCTGGAATCGCTTGAGCGCCAGCAGCGGGACGAGATGCCCGGCGTGCAGGCTCGGCCCGGTGGGGTCGAATCCCGCGTACAGGGTCACCGGCCCGGCGGCGAGTGCGGTCCGCATCGCGTCGAGATCGGTCGACTGCGCGACCAAGCCGCGCCATTCGAGTTCGTCGAGAATGTTCGCAGTCACGGCATCGATCCTCCCGCATCCGCGCTGCGCGGGCGACACCGGTCGGTCCGCCGCGGTCTGCGCGCCACCGGCCGGCGGGGTCAGCCGCGCGGCGGATCCGCGCGGGACTGCGGCGGTATGCGGACACCGCGCGGCTGCCGTCCAACCACAACCGCCAGGGCGCATCGGCGTTGACGCTGACACCGACGCGCGGCCCGCTCCGCACCGCCGCCTCGTCGACGGCGCCGGGCGGGGCGAGCGTCAGGCTGATCGCCGCCCCCGGGGCCAGCAGGTCCGCGCCGCCATCGCCGAGCCCGATGCCCAGCGCGCTGCCCAGGTTGCCCGGTCCGCGGCCCAGCGCGGCGTCCGTGCGGGCGGCGGGGCGGCGCTCCACCGCCGCGGCGCGCCCTTCGACCACCTCGCCGGCACGCAGCAGCACCGCCCACCCGGTGCCGTCGACGCCGGCACTGACGTTCATGCAGGTGTGGATGCCGTAACTGCGGTAGACGTACAGGTGCCCGGCCGGGCCGAACATCACGCGGTTGCGCGGGGTCATGCCCCGGTAGGCGTGCGACGCGGGATCCGCCGAGCCGCGATACGCCTCCACCTCGACGATGCGCACCGCCACACCGTTCGCGGTGAAGCGCGCGCCCAGCAGCGCGCGGGCCGCAGTGAGGGGCTCGGCCGCCAGCAGCGCACGGGCCGCCTCACCGCCCACCCCCGCTCCGGCGTCGCCACCCGTGCCCGTCACGATGCGGCGATGAGCGACGACCGCAGCTCAGGAGTCAGCTCGGTGTAGTGCCCGGAGTCCCGGTCGTAGCCGAAGACCCCGTCCCCCGCCGCGGGGAGGCCGTCCGCCACGAACCCCGCGCTGATGGGGCGGTACCAATGCGTGCGCGGGATCGATTCGACAACGCGGACGACGGCGGGGCGGTTGCCCGCCGGGAGCATGGAGACCGCCTCGTCGAGGTCGGACGCCTGCAAAGTGTCACCGGCACGGACCGTCACGGCAGCCACTGCCGCCTGCGCCCCGCCCGCATCGACGCCGTACGCCACCGCCCCGGTGACCTCCGGCAGACGGCCGAGCGCATCGACCACGGGCAATCGGTAGACCGGCCCGTCGACCCCGTGCACGACGCCCTGGACGGTGTCGATCATCCAGTAGTCGCCGTCGGGGTCCAGGTAGAACAGGTCATGCGATTGCGCCCACGCATCGCCCGATTCGAATACGCCGCGCAGCACCGTCGCAGGAACGTCCATGTCCGGGAGCACCTTCGAAAGCAGTCGGCCCACCTCGCCTTCGCGCGCCTGCCGTACGAGCCCGTCGTCGTCCTCCAGGTAGGCGCCGGCCTCGACGTCGAAGGCGGCCAGCCGCACCGGCGCGCTGCCCGGCAGGGGGCGGCCCTTGGCGCCGGGCTTCCTCTGCGACAGATTCGCGAGGACGGCGCCGCCCTCGGTGGACGCGTAGAACTCCACCACCTGGGCGGGCGCGAACGCCTCGGTCACCGACTCCCACAAGCCTGCCGGCATGCCGGATCCGATGAACATGCGGATGGGATGGTGCGCACCGAGTGCGGGCGCAGAATCATCGACCAAGTCGCGCATCTGCGTCCACGTGTAGGACACGACCGTGACCCCGTACCGCGGCACCTCTTCGACGAACCGCGCCGGATCGAACCTGCCGGTGAGCGCGATCCGCGCCCCGCCGGCGACCGCGCCGCCCACGCTGGTGAGCAGCCCGGACGGGTGGTTCAGGGGCGTGAGGCAGTAGACGGTGTCGCCGTGGCCGAGCGCGGCGGCGCTGGCCGTGCCGAAGGCGGACAGCGCCCAGCGCCGGTTGGTGATGCGCCGCGCCTCCACCTGACCGCCCGACTCGGCGAACATGATGAAGGCGAGATCTCGTGCCAAACCCGGGTCCGGCCGGTACCACTTGGGCATGCGGACCGTCGCCGGGTCGATCTTCTCCATGTCCACGACCTGGTCACGCCCGCGCAGGTCGAGTTCGCGGGCGTCGCCGCCGCCGAGCACCAGGACCCGGCACCCGGCCTCCGCGGCCTCCTCGAGGCTCTCCGGATCCGCCAGCACCGTGCTCACCGAGGTGAGCGCCACCGCCGGCCGGAGCCCCCCGCCCATCGGCAGGAGCACGGCCACCGCGCCCAGCCGTGACAGCGCCGCGATCGCTACGAGCGCACTCGGACGTGTCTCCATCAGGACGCCGACCTCCGCCCCCTGGCGCACGCCGGCGTGGATGAGCCCGCGGACCACGTTGTCGATGCGCTCGTCGACGGCCTTGTTGGTGTGCACCCGGTCCTCGAACAGGAAGCACTCGCCGTCCGGCGCCGCCTGCGCCTGCTCCGCGAGAAGCCGGCCGAAGGAGATGCGCGTATGCGACTGCATCTCGCCGAGGCGCGCCAGCCGGGGCAGAGTCCGCGCCGCCTCCTCCGCGATCGCGACCGCGCTACGGGTGACTCCGAGCGTGAGACCGACGATGCTCCGCGTGGCGCCGATGCCGGCCTCGGTGAGCGTCGTGACGCCGTGCGACAGGCGGGAGGCCACCGTGACGCCGGAATCGCCGGGCTCGCCCTCGTCCGGCTCCATCGGGTGGATGCGCTCACTGAGTTCCGCCGCACCGTTCCGCCCGCCGGACTCCTGCCAGAGGATCCACGACGCCGTGCCCGGCCACGTCAGGTCCGCCGCCGTGGAACCGACGACGAGGCCGAAGTGCCCGGACGGCAGGCGGTGCTCGTAGACGTCCGCCTTGGGCGCCGCCTTGACGATGCCCTGCACGGCCACCGGCTGGCCGATGTCGTCGACGTCGCCGACGAACGCCAGGACCGGGCAGGTGATCTCGGCGAGGCTCACGAGCCGGCCGTCGATGACGAATCCGCCGGTCATCATGCGGTTGTGCGCGATGAACTGCTTGAGCAGCTCGGCGATGGCAGGCCCCGCATAGGCGACGAAGCCGTCGTTCTCCAGAAACCTCCGCTGCGGCTCCCGCGGCAGGAGCGCGTCGCGGTCGTGCAGCTGACGCACGAAGTCCAGCCGCGACTTGGCCGTCTTCACCGGGTCGAGCAGCTGGAACCCCAGCCGTGCCCCCCAAGCCGGCAGGTAGAGGTGGCTCAGCACATGGTCGGCCAGCAGGTCGGCGCCGCGGGTCGCCAGGCCGACGGGCAGCCCGAAGGGCAGTCCGGCGAGTGTGTCGACCGGGCTCCCGAAGGTGATGACGCTGGCGAGACCGGCCGACTGGCGGTAGGCGGCCGCCTGGTAGGCGAACATGCCGCCCTGCGAATACCCGGCGAGGTGGACGTCGCGTCCGGTGCGCTCGCGGATGGTGTCGACGGCCTGGCTCACCGCCACGATGTGGTCGGCGAGGTTGCGGCCCAGGCCGCCGGCCTCCGTATCGGGGGAACCGAAATCGATGACCCAGGGGTCCACCCCGTGGTCGTGCAGCACGCCTGCCCCGCCCTTGTCGCGGGTGACGTCGTAGACCTCGGCGTCGAGCATCATCGGCGGGATCAGCAGGATCGGCGGCCGGTCCGACGCCTCGTCGACGGTGTGCACGGACTCCGGGAAGTACCGACGCAACCGGTACATCGGGCGCCGCTCGACCACCTCGAAGGGGGACTTCTCCGGTTCCATCTCCAGCCCGCCCAGGCGCAGGACCTCCAGGCCGTTCTGCGCGGTGGCGAGCACCCTGTTCACGGTGTTCGCCACCGACCTGCCACCGATGATCACCTGCGCACCTGCCTCTCCCCTGGTCCCGCGTGCCACGGGGGCCGCTTCACCGCACCGGCCCCCGTCGTGGGCGCACGCCCGCCGGACGCCGGGAACCGCTCCGTGTCAGGAACCGCTGTGCGCCAGCTCGCGCCGCAACGATGAAAGTGTCTCACGTACGCCTGCGAGCTGTTCGGTGACGCGCGCCTCCGCGGTACCGCCCTTCGCGTCGCGCGAGGCGATCGACCCGCCCACCGACAGCACCCCGCGCACGTCGGGCGTGAGATGGGGGTCGACGGCGGCGAGTTCGTCGTCGGACAGGCCGTCCAGGCCCACGCCCTTCTCCTCCGCGGCACGGACGCATCCGCCGGCGGCCTCGTGCGCCACCCGGAACGGGACGCCCTGCCGCACCAGCCACTCGGCGATGTCCGTCGCGAGGGTGAAACCGGCCGGGGCCAGCGCGGCCATCCGCTCCTCGTGGAACTCCAGCGTGGAGACGAGGCCGGTCACCGCCGGCAGCAGCAGCTCCAGCTGCGCCACCGAATCGAACACCGGTTCCTTGTCCTCCTGCAGGTCGCGATTGTAGGCCAGCGGTTGCGCCTTGAGGGTGGCCATGAGGCCGGTCAGGTTGCCGATGAGCCGCCCCGTCTTGCCGCGCACCAGCTCGGCGACGTCGGGGTTCTTCTTCTGCGGCATGATCGACGAACCGGTGGACCAGGCGTCGGCCAGGGTGACGTATCCGAACTCCGCGGTGGACCAGGTGATGATCTCTTCGGACAGCCGCGAGAGATCCACCGCGATCATCGCGAGGACGAAGGCCGCCTCGGCGGCGAAGTCGCGCGCGGCGGTGCCGTCGATGGAGTTCTCCGAGGACGACGCGAAGCCGAGGTCGGCCGCGATCGCCTCCGGATCCAGCCCCAGGGACGACCCGGCGAGCGCGCCCGAGCCGTACGGGGACACCGCCAGCCGCCCGTCGAGATCCGCCAGCCGCTGCACATCCCGCAGAAGCGGGTGCGCGTGCGCCAGCAGGTGATGCGAAAGCAGGATCGGCTGCGCGTGCTGCAGGTGTGTGCGCCCCGGCATCGGCGCGCCCATGTGCGCGTCGGCCTGATCGGCCAGCGCGGCCACCACGTCGAGCACACCGGCGGCGACCCGCCGCGCGGCCTCCCGCAGCCACATCCGGAACAGCGTCGCCACCTGGTCGTTGCGCGAACGGCCCGCGCGCAGCCGCCCGCCCACCTCGGGACCGACGCGGGCGATGAGACCGCGCTCGAGGGCGCCGTGCACGTCCTCATCGGATGCGGCCGGGCCGAAATCGCCGGAGGCGACGTCGTCGGCCAGCTGCCGCAACCCCCGGAGCATCTCCGCGTGGTCGGCGTCGGAGAGCAGCCCGGCGCGGTGGAGCACGTCGGTGTGCGCCTGCGAAGCGCGCACGTCGTACGGGGCCAGGACCCAGTCGAAATGCGTCGACTTACTCAGCGCGGCCATCGCCTCCGCCGGGCCCGAGGCGAAGCGGCCGCCCCACAGCGCCCCCTCGTTGGTGCCGTGCGCGTCCTCGTGCGTGTTGCCGGGATTCTCCACCGCGTCCTCCGCATCCACCGTGTCCTCCGCATCCACTGTGTGCTCCGTGTCCACCGTCTTCTCCGTATCCACCTTGTGCTCCTCGACGTCCCGTGACGGCGCGGTCCCCGGAGCGGCCGTCGCCGGCTGCGCCGGGGACCGGCGGATGCGATCGCGGCCGCGGGCCTACAGGCCCAGGTCGCGCTTCGCCGCCACCTTGCTCGACAGACCGTGGATCTGGACGAAGCCCTTGGCGGACGACTGGTCGAACGAGTCGCCCTCGTCGTAGGTGGCCAGGTTGAAGTCGTAGAGCGACTCGCCGCTGCGCCGGCCGTTCACCGTGATCCCGCCGCCGTGCAGGACCAGGCGGATGTCTCCCGAGACGCGCTCCTGCGTCTTGTCGACGAACGCGTCGAGCGCCGTCTTGAGCGGCGAGAACCACAGGCCGTCATACACCAGCTCGCCCCAGCGCTGCTCGGTCTGCCGCTTGAAGCGGCCCAGCTCGCGCTCGAGGGTGACGTGCTCGAGTTCCTGGTGCGCGGTGATGAGCACCATCGCGCCGGGCGCCTCGTAGATCTCGCGGCTCTTGATGCCGACGAGACGGTCCTCGACCACGTCGAGGCGGCCCACGCCCTGCGCGCCCGCGCGGCGGTTGAGCTCCTCGATCGCGTCCAGGACCGACACGGGGCGGCCGTCGATCGCCACCGGGCGGCCTTTGTCGAAGGAGATGATCAGCTCGTCCGGCGCCTGCCAGTTGATGGTGGGGTCCTCGGTGTAGCTGTAGACGTCCTTGGTGGGCGCGTTCCACAGGTCCTCGAGGAAGCCCGTCTCCACCGCGCGGCCCCACACGTTCTGGTCGATCGAGAACGGCGACTTCTTGGTGACGTTGATCGGGATGTCGTTCTGCTCGGCGAAGGCGATCGCCTTCTCCCGGGTCCAGGCGTAGTCGCGCACCGGGGCGATGACGTCGAGGTCGGGGGCGAGGGAGGCGAAGCCCACCTCGAAGCGCACCTGGTCGTTGCCCTTGCCGGTGCAGCCGTGCGCCACCGTGGTGCCGCCGTGCGACCGGGCCGCCTCGACGAGGTGCTTGACGATCAACGGCCGGCTGATGGCCGAGACCAGCGGATACCGGTCCATGTACAGCCCGTTGGCGGCGATCGTGGGCAGGCAGTACTCGTCCGCGAACTCGTCGCGGGCGTCCACCACGACCGATTCGACGGCGCCGCAGTCCAGTGCGCGCTGCCGCACCGTCTCCATGTCCTCGCCGCCCTGGCCGAGGTCGATCGCCACGGCGACGACCTCCTTGCCGGTCTCCTTGCCGATCCAGCTGATGGCCACCGAGGTGTCCAGCCCGCCCGAATAGGCGAGAACCACGCGCTCAGCCATGGTGTGCGCTCCTTGTCTTTCCGATGTGGTCGTTCCGAAGTGTCGTCTGCACAGTTCCGTTGTCCGCGGCGGCGGACCGTCCGGCGCCCACGCCGTTCCGTCCGGGCCCCGCTCCGCCCGCCAATCGTGTCACGTCACCGCCCCGTGAGCGCACTCAGGCGGTCCGCCAGTTCCACGCCTGTCGTGGGGTCGCGCGCGATCACCGCGATGGTGTCGTCGCCGGCGATGGTGCCCACGACCTCCGGCAGCCCGGCGCGGTCGAGGGCGCTCGCCAGAAACGAGGCCGCGCCCGGCGGGGTGCGCAGCACCGCGATGTTGCCGCTCGCGTCCGCGGAGACCAAGAGCTCGCCCAGCAGCCGCGCCAACCGGTCGGTGCCGCCGACCGCCCCGCGCACCGGGCTGCCGTCCTCCGGCACCACGTAGACGCCCACCCCGCCGTCGACACCGCGCAGCTTGACGGCGCCCAGATCGTCGAGGTCACGGGAGATCGTCGCCTGCGTCGCCCCGATGCCGTCCTTCGCGAGCAGCGCCTGCAACTCCGGCTGACTGCGCACCTGGTGGGCGGTCAGGATCGACACGATCCTGGCCTGCCGTGCGGCGCGCGTCGCGGCCGGGCGCGGTTCCTCGCTCATCTCCGGCCCCGGCTCACTGGTGGTCCAGCAGCCAGACCATCAGCGCCTTCTGGGCGTGCAGCCGGTTCTCCGCCTCGTCCCACACCACGGCGCGCGGCCCGTCGAGCACGTCGGCGGTGATCTCGTTGCCGCGGTACGCGGGCAGGCAGTGCAGCACGATCGAATCGGGTGCAGACAGTGCCACGATCGCGTCGTCGAGCTGGTAGGGCCGCAGGTCGGCGAGCCTTCCCGCCGCCTGCTCCTCCTGCCCCATCGACACCCAGGTGTCGGTGACGAGCACGTCCGCCCCCTCCGCGGCCGCCCGCGGGTCGGTGCCGACGGTGACGCTGCCGCCGGTCTCCGCGGCGCGGCCGCGCGCCGCGTCGACGACGGGCTCGGCAGGCAGGTACCCGCGGGGCCCGGCGATGCGCACGTGCATGCCCGCGGTGACGCCGCCGAGCATGAGCGAGTTCGCCATGTTGTTGGCGCCGTCGCCCAGGTAGGTCAGCGTCAGCCCCGCCGTGTCCCCCTTGTGTTCGCGGATCGTGAGCAGGTCGGCCAGCACCTGGCACGGGTGGAAGTCATCGGTGAGCGCGTTGATCAGCGGCACCGTCGCGTTGCGGGCGAACGCCTCCACCCGGTCCTGCCCGTAGGTGCGCCACACGACCATCTCGACGTACCGCGACAGGACCCGCGCGGTGTCCTCGATGGTCTCCCCCTTGCCGATCTGGGTGCTCGACGACTCGACGACGATCGCGTGACCGCCGAGCTCCGTGATCCCCGCGTCGAAGGACATGCGGGTGCGCGTGGAGGTCTTGTCGAACAGCACCGCCACCGACCTGGGCCCGTCCAGCGGCCGCCGCGAGAACGGCCGGGACTTCAGCGTGACGGCCAGGTCGAGCACCTCAGCCTGCTCCGCCGGGGTGAGGTCGTCGTCGCGGAGGATATGCCGTGTCATGCGCGCTTCCCTTCCGTGTCCGTGGCGGCTTCCGAGACCGCGTCCGCGGCCGCCGCATCGGTCGCCGCGTCGAGCAGCCCCGGCAGCGCGACGACGAAACCCGCCGCCTGCTCCCCGCTGAGGATCAGCGGGGGCGCGATGCGGATCACGTCCGGACGCGGCGCGTTGATCAGGTAGCCCGCGGCGCGTGCCGCCGCCTCCGTCTGCTTGGCCACCGGCGCCGTCAGAACGATCCCCAGCAGCAGGCCTTCGCCGCGGACGTGGTCGATCCTGGGGTGTCCGAGCGCCTCGACATCCGACGTGATCGTCCGGCCCAGCTGCGCGACGTGGCCGAGCAGACCGCCGGATTCGATGGTCTCCAGCACCGCGAGCGCGGCCGCGGCGCACACCGGGTTGCCGCCGAACGTGGTGCCGTGGTGGCCGGGCCCGAACAGCTCCGCGGCGTCGCCGACGGCGATGCACGCGCCGATCGGCAGTCCGCCGCCGAGGCCCTTCGCGAGCGTGACGACGTCGGGCACCACGCCGGCGCTCTGGTGCGCGAACCACCGGCCCATGCGCCCGACACCCGTCTGCACCTCGTCGAGCATGAGCAGCGCACCGCGTTCGGCGGTGATCCGCCGCGCCGCCGCCAGATACCCGGCAGGCGGCACGACCACGCCGATCTCGCCCTGGACCGGCTCGAGCATCACCGCCGCCGTCCGCTCGTCGACCGCCGCCTCCAGGGCGGCGACGTCGCCGAACGGGACGAACTCGACGCCCGGGGGCATCGGTTCGAACGGCGCGCGCTTGTCCGGCTGCCCGGTCATGGCGAGCGCGCCCATGGTGCGGCCGTGGAACCCGCCCTCGGCCGCGATGATCTTGGGCCGTCCCGTGCGCCGGGCGATCTTGAACGCCGCCTCGTTGGCTTCGGTGCCCGAGTTGCACAAGAACACCCGGCCCGGCTGACCGAGCTTGCCCAGCAGCGCCTCCGACAGGGCGACGGGCGGCTCGCTGGCATACAGGTTGGACACGTGGCCGAGCGTGGCCATCTGGCGGTGGACCGCATCGACCACGGCGGGATGGCCGTGGCCGAGGCAGTTGACGGCGATGCCGCCGAGCAGGTCCAGGTAGCGCTTGCCGTCGGCGTCGGTGAGCACGGCGCCCTCGCCGCGTGCCAGTGCCACCCCGGGCACGCCGTAGGTGTTCATCAGCGAGTCCGACCAGCGGTGCTGCAATGGTCCGGTCATGCGCGTGCAGTCTCCTGTCGTGAATCCCCCGGGTCCGCCGTCGGCGTGACCATGGTGCCGATGCCCTCTTCCGTGAGCAGCTCGAGCAGTACCGAATGTCCCAACCGCCCGTCGATGACGTGGGCGCTGGGCACCCCGCCGTGCACCGCCCGCAGGCAGGCCTCCATCTTGGGCACCATGCCGGAGTCCAGGCGCGGCAACAGCTGTTCCAGCGCCGCCGCGTCGATGCGGCTCACCAGCGAATCGCGGTCGGGCCACTCCGTGTAGAGCCCCTCGACGTCGGTGAGGACGACGAGCTTCTCCGCGCCGATCGCCGCGGCCAGCGCGCCCGCGGCGGTGTCGGCGTTGACGTTGTGCACCACGCCGTCCGCGTCCGGCGCCACGGTGGACACCACCGGGATGCGCCCGGCGTCGATGAGGTCGAGGACCGCGTCGGGGTTCACCGAGGCGATGTCGCCGACGAGGCCGATGTCGGTGGCCACGCCCTCGACCATCACGCTGCGCTGCGCCGCCGTGAAAAGGTGGGCGTCCTCGCCGGAGATGCCCACGGCGTACGGCCCGTGCGCGTTGATCAGGCCCACCAGCTCGCGGCCCACCTGGCCGAACAGCACCATGCGCACCACGTCCATCACCTCGGGCGTTGTCACGCGGAAGCCGCCCTTGAACTCGCCTTCCATGCCGAGGCGCGTCAGCATCGAGCTGATCTGCGGGCCGCCGCCGTGGACGACCACCGGCTGGATGCCCACCGTGCGCAGGAACACCATGTCTGCCGCGAAGGCGCGCTTGAGGTCGTCGTCGATCATCGCGTTGCCGCCGTACTTGACGACGACGGTGCGGCCGCGGAACTGCTGCAGCCAGGGCAGCGCCTCGGCGAGGACATAGGCCTTGTCCATCGCGGTGAGCGCGCCCAGCGCCGGCGACGGCGCCGTCGGCCTGTGCACGGTGGTCCCCTCGTCCCGCGTCATTCCGCTGTCCCCGTCCTCTGCATCCTCTGCGTCGTGTCCTGTGCGGCCTGGCCGTCGCCGTTCACGACGAGTAGGCCGAGTTCTCTTCGACGTACGCGTGCGACAGGTCGGTGGTGCGGATGGAGGCCGCGCCGCCGCCCATGCCCAGCTCGACGAGCACGTGGATGTCCTCGCCGCTCAGGTCCACCTGCCGCGCGCCGGGCGCGCCCATGCCGTCGATGCACACGGGGGCCCCGTTGAACGACACCCGGATGCGGTCGGGGTCCAGCGCGATGGGGGCGATCCCGATCGCCGCCAGCACCCGCCCCCAGTTGGGGTCCGAGCCGAACAGCGCGGTCTTGACCAGGCTGTCGCGGGCGATGGTGCGGGCACCGATGAGCGCCTCGTCCTCGGTGGACGCGCCCTCGACCGTGATGCGCACGCGCTTGGTCACGCCTTCGGCGTCCGCCATCATCTGCTCCGCCAGGTTGTCGCACACCGCCAGCACTGCGGCATCGAGCTGGTCCTGGGGCGCGCTCACCCCGCTCGCACCCGACGCGAGCAGCAGCACCGTGTCGTTGGTGGAGGTGGCGCCGTCGATGTCGAGCCGGTCGAAGGTGCGCGCGGTCGCTTTCCGCAGCGCCTCGTCCAGCTGCCCGGGCGCCGCCGCCACGTCGGTGGTGAGCACGCACAGCATCGTCGCCAGCGAGGGCGCCAGCATGCCGGCGCCCTTGGCCATTCCGCCCACGTTCCACTTGCCGGCGTGGTGCACGGCCGCCTGTTTGGGGACGGTGTCGGTGGTCATGATGGCCCGTGCGGCCGCGTCGCCTCCGGTGAGCCCGCCGCCGAGCTCGTGCACGATCTCACGCACCCCGGACAGCAGCTCGTCCATCGGCAGCCTGTCGCCGATGAGCCCGGTGGAGCACACCGCCACGTCGCCCGCACCCGTCTCGCTGCCCCAATCGCTCAGCGCCGCGGCCGCCTCCTCGGCGGTGCGGTGCGCGTCCTGGAATCCCGGCGCGCCCGTGCAGGCGTTGGCGCCCCCGGAGTTGAGGATCACCGCCCGCAGTCGCCCGTCCTGCAGGACCTGCGACGACCACAGCACCGGCGCCGCCTTGACCTTGTTGCGCGTGAACACGCCCGCGGCCGCGAAGTCCGGCCCCTCGTTGAGCAGCAGGGCCAGGTCCGGGCGTCCGCTCGCCTTGATCCCGGCGGCGATGCCCGCCGCGCGGAACCCCGCCGCGGCCGTGATGCCCTGATCGGTCACCACCCTGGTCTCCGCCTGCGCGTGCTGCGCGGCGCCCGCGGACTCGGCCGGATCCGTTCCATCCACTGAATCGGTCATGGTGCCACCCCTGCGATTGGCAGGCCCTGGGTCTCCGGCAGCCCCAGGGCGAGGTTCATCGACTGGACCGCGCCGCCCGCGGTGCCCTTGGTCAGGTTGTCCAGCGCGGCCAACGCCACCAGGCGCCCCGCACGCTCATCCACGGTGACCTGCACGTGCACGGCGTTCGATCCGACGACCGAGCTGGTCTGCGGCAGCTGTCCCTGCGGGAGCACGTGCACGAACGGCTCGTCGGCGTAGGCCTTCTCGTACACCGCGTGCATCGCGGCCTCGTCCGGTTCCACGCCGGGCGCGAGCGGCGCCACGCACGTGGCCAGGATCCCGCGTGCCATGGGTGCGAGGACGGGCGTGAACGACACCGACACCTCGGAGCCCGCGAACCGCGAAAGGTTCTGGATGATCTCCGGCGTGTGCCGGTGCGCCCCGCCGACGCCGTAGGCGCGCGCCGAGCCGATGATCTCCGAGCCGAGCAGATCCGTGCGCAGCGACCGCCCGGCACCGGACGAGCCGCTCACGGCCACGACGGTGACCTCCGGCTGCACGAGCCCGGCCGCCACGGCGGGCGTGATCGCGAGGTTCGCCGTGCTGGGGTAGCAACCGGGCACGGCGATCCGCTTCGCCCCGCGCAGCGCCTCCCGGTTGCCCGGCAGCTCCGGCAGCCCGTACGGCCACGTGCCGGCGTGGTCGCCGCCGTAGTAGCGCTCCCACTCGGCGGCCTCCCCCAGCCGGAAATCCGCGCCGCAGTCGATGATCGTCACCGTTTCCGGCAGCACCGCGGCGATCTCGGCCGACTTGCCGTGCGGCAGGGCCAGGAAGACCACGTCGTGACCGCGGAGCACCTCGAGGCTCGTGTCCTCCAGCACGCGGCCCGCCAGGGGCGTCAGGTGCGGTTGCAGCGAACCCAGCGACGCGCCCGCGTTGCCGCCGGCCGTCAGCGCACCGATCTCGATGGAACCGTCCTGGACGCCCGGGTGCCCCAGCAGCAGGCGCAGGATCTCCCCTCCCGCATAACCGCTGGCACCGGCGACCGCAACCTTCGTCGTCATACGTATGAGTATGCACGCCCCCGAATCTTCATGCAAGATCCGCGTACGCCCCGCCCGGCGCCCCGCGTCAGCTGCGGAGCTCGGCCCCCACCGTGGCGGCGGCCGCGGCCACCGCCGCCTCGCGGTGCACACTGACCTCGTCCTCGGTGAGCGTCCTGTCGCCGGCGCGGAAGGTGAGCGCATAGGCCAGCGACTTGCGCCCGCCGCCCAGCTGGTCGCCCGTGAACACGTCGAACAGCGTCAGGTCCTCGAGCAGCGCCCCGGCGCCTTCGCGCAGTGCAGCCTCGACCGCCGCCGCGGGTACGTCGGCATCCACCACGACCGCCACGTCCTGCAGCACCGCCGGATACGCCGAAATGGTGGGCGCCGGATAGTTCTCGGTGATCGGCAGCGCGTCCAGATCGATCTCGACCGCACAGGTGCGGGCCGGCAGGCCCGCGCGCTCGAGCACTGCGGGATGCAGCTCACCGGCGTACCCGACGGTGCGCCCGCCCACCGACAGCCGCGCGCACCGCCCCGGATGCCAGGGAAGGTGCTGCGCGGCCTCGATCTCCAGCGCCGGCCCCGCGGTGCGGGCGATGAGCCGCGCCGCGTCGATGGCGTCGGCCGCGTCGGCCGGGCGCCCCGCCCCCCACTGCCCCCGCGGCTCACGCAGCCCGGTGAGCACCGCGCCGACGTGCACCGGCTGGTCCGGCAACGAGTCGATGAGCATGCTGATCTGCGCGTCGCTGGGACGCCGGTCCACCGGGAGCGCCGGCACCGGTGCGGTGCCGGGATGCGGATGGACGACCTGGGCGATGGAGAACAACGACAGGTCGCGGCGGCCGCGGGCCACGTTGCGGGCGACGATCTCCAGGAGCCCCGGCAGCAGGGTGGTCGCCAGCGCGGGGCGGTCCGCCTCCAGCGGGTTGAGCACCTCGGAGGTGACACGGCGGGGGTCGTCGGCATCCAATCCCCAGGTGTCGAAGACCGCGGCCGGCAGGAACGGGCTGGGCAGCACCTCGACGTATCCGCCGTGCGCGAGGGCACGCCCCACGGACCGGCGGCGGCGCTGCCGCGGGGTGAGCCCCCGGCCGGCGGGGGTCGCCGGCACCACCGACGGGATCTTCTCGAGGCCCTCGAGGCGCAGCACCTCCTCCACCAGGTCGGCGGGGCGGGTCAGGTCGGGGCGCCAGGTCGGCGGCGTCACCGCGAGCAGGTCCCCGTCGGCGCGGACGTCGCAGCCGACCTGCCGCAGCCGGTGCTCCACCGCGCCGGGCGCGTAGCCGACGCCGGCGACCTGTGCGGGCAGCTCCGAGGCCATCGTGATCGCGGCGGCCTCCGGCACGCGCCCGACATCCGTGAGCACGGGCTCCACGCGGCCGCCGGCGATCGCGACGAGCAGCGCCGCGGCACGGTCGAGTGCGGCGGCGGCAACCGCCGGGTCCACGTTACGTTCGAACCGGCGGCTCGCCTCGCTGGGCAGCTTGTGGCGCCGGGCCGTTTTGAACACCGCGAGCGGATCCCAGCAGGCGGCCTCGAGGAGGATGCGGGTGGACGCGTCACGGACCTCGGTGGACTCGCCGCCCATCACCCCGGCGAGCGAGACGGGGCCGGAGTCGTCGCAGATCACGACATCCTCGGCGTCCAGCGTGCGCTCGACCCCGTCCAGCGTGGTGAGGGACTCGCCCGGCGCCGCGCGCCGCACGACCAGCCCGCCGCGCACCCTGTCCGCGTCGAAGGCGTGCAGAGGCTGCCCCAGCTCGAGCATCACGTAGTTGGTCACGTCGACGGCCGGGGAGATGGGCCGGATGCCGGAGAGCAGCAGGCGCCGGCGCATCCACCACGGCGTGAGCGCCGCCGGGTCCACTCCCGAGACTTCGCGCATCGCGAAGCGCAGGGCGCCGGTCTCGGCGCGCAGCTCCACCGCAGGCCCCTCCGCCTCCGCGGGCAGCGGCCCCACCGCCGCCGGATCGGCGAAGGACAGGTCGAAGCCGCAGGCCAGCTCCCGCGCCAGGCCGCGCAGGCTCAGGCAGTAGCCGCGGTCCGGCGTCACCGCGAGCTCGAAGACGGAATCGTCCAGCCCGAGCAGCGGAAGGGCGTCCTCCCCCGGCGCATGCCCGCCCGTCGTGCCCGCCGTCGACGCGAGCACGAGGATCCCGGAGTGATCGGCCCCCACGCCCAATTCGGCCGGCGAGCAGATCATGCCGTCGGAGATCTGGCCGTAGGTCTTCCGCGAGGCAATGGCGAAACCGCCGGGAAGTTCCGCCCCCGGCAGCGCGACGACGACCAGGTCTCCCTCGGCGAAGTTCCGGGCGCCGCACACGATGCTGCGCGGCTCCGGCTCGCCCACCTCCACCTGGCAGTGCCGGATGGGCTTCTTGAAGCCTTCGAGTTCGACGATCCGCGCCACCCGGCCCACGACGACGGGACCGCGGACGGCCTCGAAACCGGTGACCTCCTCCACCTCGAGGCCCACGCGCACGAAGCCCGCGTCCAACTCGTCGGGCGTCACCTGCCAGCCCGCGTTGGCCTGCTGCAGGACCTCGGTCACCCAGGATTGCGCTACTCGCACGTTGCTTCGCTCTCTCGATCGTGGAAGTGGTGTTTGTCGATCGTGGAAGTGGTGGTTGTCGATCGCGGATCAGGTGTTCGCGGTCTCCGCGGCACCCTCGACTGCCCGGAGTCCTACACTTCGACCCCGAACGGCAGCGTGAAACGGGCGTCGCCCTCGACGATGTCGCGCATGTCGGGGATGCCGTTGCGGAACTGCAGCGTCCGCTCGAGCCCCATGCCGAACGCGAATCCGGAGTACACCTCGGGGTCGATGCCGCACGCGATGAGCACGTTCGGGTCGACCATGCCGCAGCCGCCCCATTCCACCCAGCCGGCGCCGCCCTTCTTGCGGGGGAACCAGACGTCGACCTCCGCGGAGGGCTCGGTGAACGGGAAGTAGTTGGGGCGCATACGGGTCCGCGTCTCCTCGCCGAAGAGCGCGCGGGCGAACGCGTCGAGCGTGCCCTTGAGGTGGGCCATGGTCAGCCCCTTGTCCACGGCCAGCCCCTCGATCTGCGAGAAGACCGGCGTGTGGGTGGCGTCGAGCTCGTCGGTGCGGAACGTCCGCCCCGGGCACACCACATACAACGGTAGGTCGCGGCTCAGCATCGAGCGCACCTGGACGGGCGAGGTGTGCGTGCGCATCACCTGCCGGGAGCCCTCCGGCGCGATGTGGAAGGTGTCCTGCATGGTGCGCGCAGGGT
This sequence comes from Tomitella gaofuii, assembly GCF_014126825.1. Lineage (NCBI taxonomy): Bacteria > Bacillati > Actinomycetota > Actinomycetes > Mycobacteriales > Tomitella > Tomitella gaofuii. Next base: position 2,819,380 of record NZ_CP059900.1, read on the forward strand.
GATCCGGCAGGAAGTTGAGGGCATCGAAGTTGAAGTGCTCGGTCTCCACCTCCGGCCCGTCCGCCACCTCCCAGCCCATGCCGACGAAGACGTCGGTAATCTGTTCGGTGATCAGCGTGATGGGGTGCCGGGCGCCGACGGGGCGACGGGTCGACGGGGCGGTGACGTCGATCGCCTCGGAAACCAGGACGGCGGCGTCACGCTCGGCGAGCAACACGGTCCGACGCGCCTCGTAGGCCTTGTGCACGCGGCCCATCGCCATGTTGACGGCCCGCCCCGCCTCCTTGCGGTCGCCCTTGGGCAGCGAGCCCAGCCCGCGCTTGGCCGACGGCAGGACCGCACGGTCGCCCAGGTGGGCGTGCCGGGCCTCCGCGAGACCGTCCAGGTCCGCGGCGCCGGCGAACGCCGCCTCGGCCGATTCCGCGGCGGCGGTCAGTCGCTCCTCGGCGTAATCGGACCGCGATACGGCGGCCTGCCCGTCCTGCTCGGTCTCCACAGCCACTGGGGAACACTCCTCGTCGGTTCTCGGCCGGCCCGGGCCGGCGGCACGGATGAAGTTTATGGGACCCGCGGGACAGGGCCGTCAGCCACGGGTGCCCGCGCGCCGCTGCGCACGGGCGGACGCGTGCAGGCAGATCGCCGCCGCAGTGGCCAGGTTGAGGCTCTCCGCGCGTCCGCCGATGGGAATCCGCACGCGATGGTCCGCGGACGCCACGTCCTCGGCGCCCAGTCCGTGCGCCTCGTTGCCGAACAGCCACGCGGTGGGCCCGGACAGCAGCTCGTCGGCGGCGTCGACGTCCACCTCGCCGTCGGCGGCGGTGGCCAGGATCCGCACTCCCCGCGCGCGCAGCTCCGCCAGCACTCCCGCGGTGTCACGTCTGCGCGTGATCGGCACGTGGAAGACGCTGCCCGCCGACGAGCGCACGCACTTGCCGTTGTGCGGGTCGACGGTGTCGCCCGCGAGGACGACGGCGCGCGCGCCCATCGCGTCGGCGATCCGGATGATGGTCCCGGCGTTGCCGGGGTCCGCGACGCCCACCGAAACCGCGACCAGCCCGGGCGTCGACGCGCCCAGCGCCGCGTCGAGGCCGACGTCGAGGAGGCGGCACACCGCGACGATGCCCGGCGGGGTGACCGTCTCGGACAGGCGCGCGGCCGCACGTTCGGACACCGGCCGGACCGGGACGCCGTGAGCGTGCGCTCGGGCGAGCACGTCATGGTTGACGGGCCGCGCAGCGGCCGTCGCCGTGTAGAAGATCTCGGTGCAGACGGGCTCCCCCGCATCCCCGCCGAGGTCGGATTCCAGCGCGGAGATCACCGCGTTGGCGCCCTCCGCCAGGAACAGGCCGCGCCGGCGGCGTTCCGCCGCGCGGTGGAGCTTGACAGCCGACACGACCCGCGGATTCCGCTCAGAGAGCGGATCCGCGGGCCGTGTCCCGGCATCCGCGCCCCGTGCCGAGTCGTCCGTACTCCGGGGTGCCAATGCGGGTGCGTCCTTCCGTGCGACCGTGGGCCGGCCCGTCAGGCGGCGTCGCCGGCCGGAGCGTTGACGTCGGCGGGCAGCGCCGCCTTCGCCACGGCGACGAGGCCCGCGAAGGCCTCCGGGTCCGCGACGGCCAGCTCGGCGAGGTTCTTGCGGTCCACCTCGACGTCAGCGGCCTTGAGGCCCTGGATGAAGCGGTTGTAGGTCATGTCGTTGGCGCGGGCCGCGGCGTTGATGCGCGCGATCCACAGCTTGCGGAAGTCTCCCTTGCGCGCCCGGCGGTCGCGGTAGGAGTAGGTCATCGAGTGGAGCATCTGCTCCTTGGCCTTGCGGTACAGCCGCGAACGCTGACCGCGGTAGCCCTTCGTGGACTCGAGAACCGTACGACGCTTCTTCTGGGCGTTGACCGCCCTCTTCACGCGTGCCACTTGAAAGATCCTGTCGAACTCAGGGGCGCTGCGCGCCCGGAGGGGATGTCGGGACTACTGCCGCTGCGAACGGCGGCCGGTCACTTGCCGAGCAGGCGCTTGACGCGGGCCGTGTCGTTCTTGTGCACGTCGGCGGTGCCTTCCAGGCGCCGGGTGCGGCGGGACGACTTGTGCTCGAGCAGGTGACGGCGTCCGGCGCGCTCACGGCGGAGCTTGCCGCTGCCGGTGACCTTGAAGCGCTTGGCGGTACCGCTGTGGGTCTTGGCCTTAGGCATGGAATCCTCGAACTTTCATGGTTGTTTGCCCTCCCGGGCCGCGGACGCGTTCGTTCCGCGCCCCGGTGGGGGGTCCTGTCGAAATCGGACCGCAGCGCCTACGCGCCGGCCCCCTGCGCATCCGCCGGCTGCTTGCCGCTGCGGCCGCGACCGCCGCCGTCCTGCTTGGCCTGACCGCGCGTCTTGGCGTTCTTGTGCGGCGCCACGACCATCGTCATGTTGCGACCGTCCTGCTTGGCCGGGGTCTCGACGAAGCCGAGCTCCTCGATGTCGGAGGCGAGACGCTGCAACAGCCGGAAGCCCAGCTCCGGACGCGACTGCTCGCGGCCGCGGAACATGATCGTGACCTTGACCTTGGAGCCCTGCTCGAGGAAGCGGACGACGTTCTTCTTCTTGGTCTCGTAGTCGTGATCGTCGATCTTGGGCCGGAGCTTCTGTTCCTTGATCACAGTCTGCTGCTGGTTACGGCGCGACTCCCGGGCCTTCTGCGCGGCCTCGTACTTGAACTTGCCGTAATCCATGATCTTGCACACCGGCGGACGGGCCGTGGGCGCGACCTCGACCAGGTCCAGGTCCGCCTCCACTGCCAGCCGGAGTGCATCCTCGACACGCACGATCCCGACCTGCTCTCCGCCCGGTCCGACGAGACGGACCTCCGGTACGCGGATGCGGTCGTTGATGCGGTTGTCAGCGCTGATGGGGCCTCCTCGGTAGGTACTGCGTTCTCTGCACGGCCGCGAGCAACACCACAGAATCCACCGCCGGCACGCGCGCCGACGAAATGGCGCCTCACCTCAGCAGTAGGGCCCCTGCGCATGCCCGGGCTGACGCCCGGACCCGCCAGGGGCCCGTCACCGACCGTTCCACGGCCCGACGCGCGGGGGCCTCGGAGGCTGCGGGGCGCCTGCAGCGGCGCACGCAGTCCACGAGGGTCCGCACAGACGCGGGGTGGACCGGACCGCGCAACCGTCGTATCCGTCGCCTCGGGGGCGTCGCGGTACAGTCGTCGAGCGGTGGGAGCGGGACTCCACTTGTTGCCCCCGGTTGTTCCGGGGGCGGTCGTGAGTGCAAGGCTACCAGGCATGACCGATCACTCCCAGCCGACCCCCGTCCCCGGCGCGGATTCCCCGGCCGACGCCGAGGCGCCCGTCCGCGCACTCGATTCCATCCCCGCCATCGAGGTGATCTCCCGCGCCGCCGTCATGCTGATGAGCGCCGCCGCGGAGAAACTGGGCCTCGCCGACGAGGATCCGGACGCCAGCCCGCGTCGCGACCTCGACGAGGCGCGGCGGCTCATCCAGGCGCTCGCGGGCCTGATCACCGAGTCCGCGGAGTACCTCGGGCCGCACGCCGCACCCCTGCGCGACGGTCTGCAATCGCTGCAGCGCGCATTCCGCGAATCCTCCGCGATCCCCGACGAGCCAGGCAAGGGCCCCGGCGAGCACCTCACCGGACCGGTCCGCTGAGTTCTCCTCGCGCCCTGCGCCACCACGCGTCATACTCGGTGTCATGAACGCGCACGCCCGGACTCCCGCCGCCCAGGCTGAGGGCCTGGTCAAAACCTATGGTTCCGGAGCCACGGCGGTGGTGGCGTTGGGCGGGGAAGGCCGGGCGGGGGTGGACCTCACGCTGCCGCGGGGGGAGTTCACTGCGATCATGGGCCCGTCCGGCTCCGGCAAGTCGACTCTGATGCACTGCCTCGCCGGCCTGGACTCCCCCACGTCCGGCTCCGTACGCGTGGGCGAGACCGAACTGCGCGGCCTAGGCGACAAGGAACTCACCGCGCTCCGTCGCGACCGGATCGGCTTCGTGTTCCAGTCGTTCAACCTGGTGCCCACGCTCACCGCCGCGGAGAACATCACCCTGCCCGTGGACATCGCCGGGCGCACGGTGGACCGTGACCTCTACGACAACGTGGTCGACCGCCTCGGGCTGCGCGACCGCCTCGGGCACCGACCGTCCGAGCTTTCCGGCGGGCAGCAGCAGCGCGTCGCGTGTGCCCGGGCCCTCGTCGGGGCCCCCGAGCTGGTCTTCGGCGACGAGCCCACCGGCAACCTCGACTCGCGCTCGTCCGGCGAGGTCCTCGGCATCCTGCGCGACGCGGTGGACAGGCTCGGGCACACAGTGGTCATCGTCACCCATGAACCGACGGCCGCGGCCTACGCCGACCGCGTCGTATTCCTTGCCGACGGGCGCATCGTCGGCGAGATGCGCAACCCCGCCGCGGACACGGTGCTGGACCGGATGAAGGTCCTGGATTCGTGAACTGCGCGCGGGTCCGGGCGGGAGCCGGGCGCACTCCAGCACTTCGCCGGGTCGCACTGCGCACTCTCGCCGCCAACCGGGTTCGGTTGGCGCTCACCGTGGTCGCCGTGGTCCTCGGCACCGCGTTCGTCGCCGGATCCTTCGTCTTCACCGACACCCTGCACAAGGCGTTCGACGGGGTGTTCGCCGACGTGGCCGAGGGCGTCGACGTGCAAGTCTCCACGGAGCACCCAGGCGCGGGCGGCGTTCCCGACGCGTACGGCCCCTTGCTCCGCGGCCTCCAGCACGTCGCGGACGTCACCCCGCAGGTGTCGGGGCCCGTGGTGCTCGTCGACGCCGACGGGAAGCCCGTGCAAACCGGCGGCGCCCCCAGCATGGGCCTGTCCTACACCCGCCCCGGGACGGCGCCGGGGGACCCGGAGCCCATCGTGGCGGGCGCGCCGCCCTCCACCGACGGTGAGGTGATGCTCAACGACGCCGCCGCGCGCGCGGCGGGCCTGCACGTGGGCGACCGCACACAGGTGCTCGTCCCTGCAAAGGGGCTCCAGGACGTCACCGTCACCGGGATTTACTCCCCCGCCGCGGACACCGGCGGCTACGTGGGGGTCGAGTTCACCGCGGAACAGGCCCGGGCCCTGTTCACTGACGGCTCCCACGTTGGGGCGTTCCAGGTGACCGCCACCCCCGGGACCGCACCCGCGACGCTGCGCGACGAGATCGCCGCGGCCCTGCCCGGCACCCCGGAGCTGCGGGTCGAGACCGGCGCGCAGGTACGCGAGCGTGTGCAGTCGCAGCTGGACGACGCGCTGCGCTTCGTCAACTATTTCCTGCTCGCCTTCGGCGCGATCGCGCTACTCGCCGGGACCTTCATCATCTACAACACCTTCTCAATGATCGTCGCGCAGCGCATGCGCGAGCTGGCGCTGCTGCGGGCCGTCGGCGCAGGCCGTCGGCAGATCCGCCGCTCGGTGCTGGGCGAGGCGGCGGCGGTGGGCCTGGCGGGCAGCGCGGTAGGCCTCGCCGCGGGGATCGGACTGGCCTATGGACTGCGCGCCGCACTCAATGCCGCCGACCTGGGCCTGCCCCGCGGTGACCTGGCTGTGACCGCGAGGACGGTGGTGGCCGCACTGATCCTCGGTGCGGTCGTCACCGTCGCCAGCGCCTGGGTGCCGGCGCGGCGTGCGTCCGCGGTGCCGCCTGTGGCCGCAATGCGCGCGGAGTTCGCGTCCACCGGGACGTCGCTGCGTCGGCGCACGGCGGTCGGCGCGCTGGGGATCGCCGGCGGCACCGTCGCTCTCGTACTCGGCGCGCTGGCGGAGACGACCCCTGTGGCCGCGTCGGTCGTCGGAGCCGGCGCGGCCACAGTGCTGGTCGGCGCGCTGCTGGTCTCGCCCGCGCTGTCCTCGCCGGTGATCCGGATCCTCGGCGCCGCCGTCCCACGGGTGTTCGGCGCACCCGGACGCCTCGCCGTCACCAACGCGACCCGCAACCCCCGCCGCACCTCGGCGACCGGGTTCGCCCTCACGCTCGGGCTCATGCTCGTCACCCTGATCGGAGTGTTCGGAGCCTCCGCCCGCAGCAGCGTGGACGCGCTCATCGACACCGGGATCCGCGCGGACTTCGTCCTCACCGGCATCGGGCCTTCCGGCATCCCGCCGCGCGCCGCCGATGCCGCCGCAGCGGCCCCCGGCGTGGGCGCGGTGGTCCGGTTCCACCCCGTGCGCGCGGAACTGGACGGCGCATCGACCGCCGGGCTCGCCGCCTCGGGCCCGGTGGCGGATCTCCTGCGGATGGATATCGTCTCCGGGAACGCCGAGCTCACCGGCGACGGGATGCTCGTGTCCACCGACGCTGCCGCCCGCCACGGCTGGACTGTCGGCGACGCCGTCGAGCTGACCGGGCCGGACGGCACCGTGTTCCGCAGCGTCGTCCGCGGCACGTACGCACCGCAGTCCGCGCTGGGCGACTGGGTGGTCGGCGAGGCCGCGTACCGCGCGCTCGTGCCGGAGCTCGCGCGCCGAGACGTCCTCATGCTCGTCGACGCCGCGCCCGGCACCACGCCGGCCGCCCTGCGGGAATCGCTGACGTCGGCCACCGACCCGTACCTGGTGGTGCAGGTGCAGGACCGCGACGAGTTCCGCGGTGCGCAGGCCCGGCAGATCGACCAGATGCTGGCCGTGCTCTATGGCCTGCTGGCGCTCGCGATCGTCATCGCGGTGCTGGGGATCGTCAACACGCTCGCACTCTCCGTGGTCGAGCGGCGCCGGGAGATCGGCATGCTCCGCGCCATCGGAACCCACCGCGCCCAGGTGCGCCGGACCGTGTACCTCGAGTCGACACTCATCGCCGTGTACGGGGCGGTGGTCGGCGTGGTGCTGGGCCTGGCCTTCGGGGCGGCCTTCGTGCACGCGCTGCGCAATGAGGGGATCGATCACCTCGCCATCCCCTGGGCACAGTCGCTGGCAATGCTCGCCGGCTCCGCCGCCGTGGGCGTGGCCGCGGCGGTGTGGCCGGCGTCCCGCGCGGCGCGCACCGACCCGCTCACGGCCATCGACGAGCCGTGAGGCGGCGCGCGATCAGCGCAGCATCGGCTTGAGGAAGCGGCCCGTGTAGCTCTCGGGCGCCGCAGCGATGTCCTCGGGCGTGCCGGATGCGACGACGGTGCCCCCGCCGGCCCCGCCCTCCGGGCCCATGTCGATGATCCAGTCGGACGTCTTGACCACGTCGAGGTTGTGCTCGATGACCAGGACCGTGTTGCCCTTGTCCACCAGGCCACCGATCACCGCCAGCAGCTTGCGGATGTCCTCGAAATGCAGGCCCGTGGTGGGCTCGTCCAGCACGTAGACGGTGCGCCCGTTGGAACGCTTCTGCAGCTCGGCGGCCAGCTTGACGCGCTGGGCCTCGCCGCCCGAGAGCGTGGGCGCGGGCTGGCCCAGGCGCACGTAACCCAATCCGACGTCGACGAGAGTGGCCAGGTACCGGTGGATCGACGTGATCGGCTTGAAGAACTCCGCCGCCTCCTCGATGGGCATCTCGAGGACCTCGGCGATCGTCTTGCCCTTGTACCGGACCTCAAGGGTCTCGCGGTTGTACCGGGCGCCGTGGCACACCTCGCACGGCACATAGACGTCCGGGAGGAAGTTCATCTCGATCTTCAAAGTGCCGTCGCCGGAGCAGGCCTCGCAACGCCCGCCCTTGACGTTGAACGAGAACCGCCCGGGCTGGTAGCCGCGCACCTTGGCCTCCGTCGTGGCGGCGAACAGCGACCGGATCTTGTCGAACACGCCCGTGTAGGTGGCGGGGTTGGACCGGGGAGTCCGGCCGATCGGCGACTGGTCCACCTGCACGAGCTTGTCCAGGTTGTCCAGGCCGGCGACCCGTTTGTGCCGCCCCGGCACCTGCCGCGCGCCGTTGAGCCGGTTGGCCAGCACGGTGGAGAGGATGGTGTTGACCAACGTCGACTTGCCCGAGCCGGACACGCCCGTGATCGTGGTGAGGACGCCGAGGGGGAACGCGACGTCGATGTCGCGCAGGTTGTTCTCGCGTGCGCCGACCACCGTGAGCATCCGACCGGGGTCCACCGGACGGCGGGCCTCGGGCAGCGGGATCCGCTCACGCCCGGCCAGGTATGCGCCCGTGAGCGATTCCGGGTTGTCGAGCAGGTCCGCGAAGCCCCCGCTGTGCACGATCCTGCCGCCGTGCTCACCGGCCATCGGCCCGATGTCGACGATCCAGTCTGAGGCACGGATGGTGTCCTCGTCGTGCTCGACCACGATGAGCGTGTTGCCCAGGTCGCGCAGCCGCGACAGCGTCTCGAGCAGCCGGTGGTTGTCGCGCTGGTGCAGACCGATCGACGGCTCGTCGAGCACGTAGAGCACACCCACCAGGCCCGAGCCGATCTGCGTGGCGAGCCGGATGCGCTGCGCCTCCCCGCCCGAGAGCGTGGCCGCCGGCCGCTCCAGCGACAGGTATTCCAGCCCCACGTCCAGCAGGAACCCCAGGCGCGCCTGCACCTCACGCAGCACCTGCCCCGCGATGGCCTCCTCGCGCCTGCCCAGCGTGAGGCCGCCCAGGAACTTCGCGCAATCGGAGATCGACAGGGCACAGACCTCGGCGATGGATTTGCGCCCGCTCTGTCCGCCGGACAGCGTCACCGACAGGATCTCCGGGCGCAGACGGGCACCGCCGCACGCGGGACACGGGACGTCTCGCATGTAGCCCTCGTAGCGCTCCTTCATCTGATCCGACTCGGTCTGCTCCAACCGGCGGTGCAGGAACGGGATCACGCCCTCGAAGGCCGCGTAATAGGAGCGGGTGCGTCCGTAGCGATTGCGGTACCGCACGTGCACCTGGGCGTCGCTGCCGTGCAGCACCGCGGTCCGCACCTTCTTGGGCAGCGACCGCCAGGGCGCGTCGACGTCGAACTCGAGCTCCCCCGCCAGGCCCGACAGCAGCCGGCCGAAGTACTCGGCGCTCTGGCCCGTCGACCACGGCGCCACCGCGCCCCCCGCGAGGCTCAGGTCCGGGTCCGGCACCACGAGGTCCGGGTCGACCTCCTTGTGGATGCCCAGGCCCGCGCACTCCGGGCACGCGCCGTACGGGGAGTTGAAGGAGAACGACCGGGGCTCGAGGTCGTCGATGGCCAGCGCATGGCCGTTGGGACAGGCCAGCTTCTCCGAGAACCTGCGCAGGCGGTCCGGCGCGTCGTCGTCCCGGTCGACGAAGTCGAGCACGACGATGCCGTCCGCCAGCCGCAGCGCGGTCTCCACCGAGTCCGTCAGCCGCTGCTTGGCGGACGCCTTGACGGTGAGCCGGTCGACGACCACGTCGACGTCGTGCTTCTCCTGCTTCTTCAGCTTCGGCGGGTCGGTGAGCGGGTAGACCTCGCCGTCCACACGCACGCGGGCGAAACCCTGCGCCGCGAGCTGCTCGAACAGGTCGACGAACTCGCCCTTGCGCGTACGCACCACAGGGGCCAGCACCTGGAACTTGGTGCGCTCCTCCATGTCCAGCACCTGGTCGACGATCTGCTGCGGTGTCTGCCGCGTGATGGGCTCACCGCACTGCGGGCAGTGCGCCGACCCCGCACGCGCGTAGAGCAGACGCAGGTAGTCGTACACCTCCGTGATGGTGCCCACCGTCGACCGCGGGTTGCGGTTGGTGGACTTCTGGTCGATCGACACGGCCGGCGACAGGCCCTCGATGAAGTCGACGTCGGGCTTGTCCATCTGGCCGAGGAACTGCCGGGCATAGGCGGACAACGACTCGACGTAGCGACGCTGCCCCTCCGCGAAGATGGTGTCGAACGCGAGCGACGACTTGCCGGACCCGGAAAGCCCGGTGAACGCGATCATCGCGTCCCGCGGAAGATCCAGGTCCACCCCGCGTAGGTTGTGCTCGCGGGCGCCCCGCACGATCAGCCGATCACTCACCGGTCACGTCCTCCCAGCGTGTTCGGTCCCGGACCCTTCCGGACACCACATCTCTCGAACGCAGATTCTAACGGAACCATTCCCCGGCTTCACCCCGGGACCCGACGCACCCCGGCGGGGGCACGACCGCGCGCGGGAAGAATCTGTAGCGTGTGGGAAATGACGACCGCACCGTTGAAGATCGCCGACGAGTACACGGGCACCCTCTCGCCCGGCGGAACACCCCAGCGCCGCACGCTGAGCGGAGCCACCATCATCAAGGCCTCCGTGGGGCCGATGGACAACAATGCCTACCTCGTCACCTGCACCGAGACCGGCTCCGCCGTGCTCATCGACGCGGCCAACGACTCCGAACACCTCATGCGCATCATCGACGAGAACGCCCCGGAGCTGAGCCTCATCGTCACCACCCACCGGCACCCGGACCACTGGCAGTCGCTCGAGGACGTCGTGGCCGGATTCGCCTCGCCCACCGCCGCCAGCGCGGTGGACGGCCCGGAGCTTCCGGTGACGCCGGACCGCACCGTGGCGCACGGGGACGCGCTCTCCGTCGGCAAGCTCACGTTCACGGTGATCGCACTGCGCGGCCACACCCCCGGGTCGATCGCCCTGGCGTTGAAGGCCGACGGCACCACGCACCTGTTCACCGGCGACAGCCTCTTCCCCGGCGGGCCGGGAAAGACAAGCGGTGCAGACGAATTCGGTTCGCTGATGTCCGACCTGGAGCAGCGTGTGTTCGGCGTTTACGACGACTCGACGGTGGTATATCCGGGGCACGGGGCGGACACGACTCTCGGCGCCGAGCGTCCGCACCTGACAGAATGGCGTCGACGCGGTTGGTGACCACGGCTCACCGCGTTCTCCGCGCCGCCGTGCACAGTGGCGTCCGCCCGGGGCGCCGGACCAGGAGGTAGCCATGCTCGTCCGCAGAATCGCCCGGCCCATGCTCGCATCGATCTTCGTGGTCATGGGTGCGGACGCGGTCCGGGACCCGTCCGGGCGCGCCGTCGCCGTGACCGGGTTCGCGGACACCTACCGCGACGTCTTCCCAAGCGGTGTGCACGACGCGATCGCGTCCGACCCGGAGAACCTCGTCCGGGCGAACGGGCTGGTGCAGGTCGGCGGCGGGCTCATGCTCGCCGCGGGAAAGTGCCCGCGCGCCGCCGCCGGCACCCTGGCGGGTTCCATGGTTCCGACCACGCTCATCGGCCACGACTTCTGGAATGAAACCGACCCCGCCCAGCGCAAGGCGCAGATGGTCCAGTTCCTCAAAAACGTGGGCCTCACGGGCGGACTGCTGCTGGCCGCCGTCGACACCGAGGGCAGGCCGTCGCTCGGCTGGCGCGCGCGGCGCGCGGCCCGCAAGGTGCAGGACGCCGTCGCCACCGCACACCCCGCCGGCACGGACGTCGCCTCGACGCACGGCGCCGAGCTCACCGAGGCCGCCGCCCAGCGCGGGGCGGAGTGGGCGGATGCGGCACGGCGTTGGGGCGGCGAGGTCGCCGACGCCGCGGGCTCCGCCGGACACCGGGGCTCCCGGTTGGCGGACTCCGCGCTGCACCGCGGCGCGGAGTGGGCCGGCACGGCGCGCAAACGCGGTCTCGAGCTGGCCGGCGCGGCGGAGTCCCGCGGCGCCGATTGGGCGGACGCCGCCGGGGAATGGGCCGAGGCCGCGGGGCACAGGGGCGGCGCATGGCTCGAGCGCGCACAGGCCCGCGCGCACGCCGAGGCTCCGGATCTGGGACGCCGGGCGCAGGCGCGCGCCGAGGATGCGGCCCGCCGCTCCGCGCGGGCGGCCGGCTCTCTGTCCGACGAGGTCAAGCGGAGCGGCATCCTCGGCCGGTCGAGGTAACCCCCGCCTCTCGTCTAGACTGGCGTGTCGCCGTCCACCGCCCGGCCCGTCGGCCGTGCGTGCGGTCCGGCCCCGTAACCGCCCGTCAGGAGAGTGCACCCCCGCCTTGTCCGACAATGCACCTGTCGACCCCGCACAGTCCGCCGAGATCCCGCGGGAGCAGCGCGCGCTCGACGCCATGTACACCCGGCTGGACCACCTGCGCAGTGATACGCGTGAACGCTTGAGCCGGGTGCTCCTCGAGAGCGGCGGCACCCCCCAGGCCCGCTCCGAACGCGAGTCCTACACACAGCTCTACACCGACGACATCGTCCGGTACGACGCCGCCGAGCACGGCCTGTGCTTCGGCCGCCTCGACATGGCCGACGGCGAGACCCGGCACGTCGGCAGGATCGGCATCCGTGACGAGGACGATTACGCCACCCCGTTGCTCCTGGATTGGCGCGCCCCGCTGGCCCGCCCCTTCTACCTGGCCACCGCACTCTCCCCGGACGGGGTGGCGCGCCGTCGGCATCTGCGCACCCGCAATCGCCGCGTGACCGGGCTCAGCGACGAGCATCTCAGCGGCGACGGCGCCACGGCCCCGGGTGGCACAGGAGACGCTGCCTCCGCCGGTGTGGCCGGCGAGGAGGCGCTGCTGGCGGCCCTCGACCAGGCACGCACCGGGCGGATGTCCGACATCGTCGAGACGATTCAGGGCCAGCAGGACACGATCATCCGCTCCGGACACCGCGGGGTCCTCGTCGTCCAGGGCGGCCCCGGCACCGGCAAGACCGCCGTGGCCCTGCACCGCGCCGCCTACCTGCTCTACACCCACCGCAAGCAGCTCGCACGCAGCGGCGTGCTGGTGATCGGGCCCAACCCCACGTTCCTCGAGTACATCGCCCGCGTGCTCCCGTCGCTGGGCGAGACCGGCGTGCTGCTGTCCACCATCGGCGACCTCTACCCCGGGGTCACGGCCACCGCGTCCGAGGATCGCACCGCCGCCGCGGTGAAGGGCTCGCTCGACGTGATCGCCGTGCTCAAGAAGGCCGTGCGCGATCGCCAGACCGTGCCCGCCGATCCGGTCACCGTACGGTTCGACGGCTACCCCCTGCGCATCGACAAGAAGATCTGCACGAAGGCCCGGGGACGCGCGCGTTCGTCCCGGCGCCCGCACAACCTGGCGCGGCCGCTGTTCCGCTCGATGGTCATCGACGCGCTGGCCGATCAGCTGGCGGAGACCATCGGCACCAGCGTCGTCGACGGCTCGAACCTGCTGAGCGCCGCGGACCTGTCCGACATCCGGCGCGACCTGCGCCAGGACGAGGCGGTGCGCGCCGAGATCGACGCGCTGTTCCCGGAGCTCACCCCGCAGCAGGTGCTCTCGGAACTGTTCGCCTCCGAGGACCGGCTCCGCTCGGCGGCGCCCGGGCTCGACGACGAGCAGGTCGCGGCCCTGCTGCGCCCGGTCGCGTCCGGGTTCGCCGACGCCGACGCCCCGCTGCTGGACGAGCTCGCGGAGTTGCTCGGAGTCGACGATTCCGCCGAGCACGAGCGCGAACGGTCCCGGTGGCGCCGGCAGATCGCCGACGCGCAGGGGGCGCTCGACATCCTCACCGGTTCCGCGCCCCAGGACCTCGAGGACGAGCTGGACCCCGAGATCCTCATGGCCTACGACCTGATCGACGCAAGCGAGCTGGCCCGCCGTCACGACACCGCGGAGAGTCGCACCGCCGCCGAGCGTGCGGCCGAGGACCGGACCTGGGCGTTCGGCCACGTGATCGTGGACGAGGCGCAGGAGTTGTCGCCGATGGCGTGGCGCATGCTCATGCGCCGCTCGCCCAACCGCTGGATGACGGTGGTGGGCGACACCGCGCAGACGGGTGCCGTCGACGGCGCCGCGTCCTGGGACGATGTGCTCTCGCCCTACGTGGCGCAGCGCTGGCGGCTGGCAGAGCTCACCGTCAACTACCGGACGCCCGGGGAGATCATGACGGTGGCCGCCCCGCTGCTCGCCGCTATCGACCCCGATCAGACTCCGCCGGTGTCCGTGCGCGATGCGGGGCACGCCCCGGAGAGCATCGCCACCGAGCCGGAACGGATCGACCAGACCGTCGCCGCCGTCGTCGCCGCACTGCCCCCCGTCGGCACCGCGGCGGTGCTGTGCCCGCCGGATCTGGTCGACAGCCTGCAGCACCTCGATGGTGAGCGCGTCGAGGTGATGCCCGTGGCGGACGTCAAGGGCCTCGAGTTCGACTCGGTGATCGTCGTCGAACCGGACGCGATCATCGGCGGGTCCGAGCGCGGCCGCGCCGACCTGTATGTCGCGCTGACACGAGCGACCCAGCGCCTGGTCGTGGTGCACAGCCGGGCGCTGCCACGTGAGCTCACCGGACTGCGCGCCGTCGACGACGGCGCCGCATACTCGGTCTCCTCGGCAGACCCGGCTTCCGCCACAGGACCTGACACGATGCAGGCCGCCGCGGGGGCCGCGCGGTGACGGGTGGGCGTACCGTGCCACGCGCGATGGCCGCGGCCGTGGCGGTGCCTTCTGCAATGATGATCCTGGCCGCGTGCGCAACCGGCGGCGGCGCGGAATCCGCCGCCGCACCGCCGCCGGTCGCGACCGCACCCCCGGCCGCGGCCACGCAGCAGCCGCCCGCGCAAGAGGCGGATCGGACCATGGCCGCACCGGCCGCCGATTTCACGCGTGCCCTCGCCGACCGCGGCGTGCCCGCTGCGCAGATGGGCGACGCCGCGACGCTCGCCCAATTGGCACGCGGAATCTGCGCCCAAGTAGCCGCAGGCACCCCGGACGCGGAGATCCGGGAGCGTCTGGTCCCGGTGCTCCGCTACGCACAGTCGCTGATGGGCGACGCCATGGACGAGGACACGCTCGCCGCCTCGTTCATCGATTCCGCACGGCAGGCCGGCTGCTGACCGGTCACGGCCAGCGCCCCGCGGCCCCGCGCTTCGCCCGCCGTCAGCGCACGGTGTGCACGATGAGGACGTCGCAATGCGCCTTGCGCGCCGCGTCCGAGGGCACCGACCCGAGGAGCCGGCCGGTGATCGTGTTCAACCCGCGGTTGCCGACCACCAGCAGGTCTGCCGACACATCGTTGGTCAGCTTGAGCAGCGACTCCACCGGCGGCCCGACGACGGAACGCTCCTCGATGTTCGTCGCGCCCGCCCCACGCGCCCGTTCATTGGCGGTACGCAGGATCTCGTAGGTGGGGGCTGCTCCATGCACCTGGTAGGCGTCCTCGCGGAGCTGATCGGATGCCGACTCCACGCTGCGCGGGTCCGACGGGAAATATGCACAGGCTATGACGAGCTTGGCCGTCGACCCGGCGATGCTCGCTGCGCGCTGCACTGCCTTCAGGGACGATTCCGATCCGTCGGTCCCCACCACGACGGTCGTGTATTCGCTCATGCGTTCCTCCATGTCGGGGCGGCGGTCCCGCGGCCTGCGCCGCGCCGGTCCCGTGCCCGGCGGTTCCTGATGCGGCGGCCGCCCGTTCGACCACCGCGTGTGCGGTCCCCCGGCGACACGGCGTGATCGGCCGTGCCGCGGCTTCCCGCGTCCCCAGGTGACTTTATCGTCAGTCGGCCGTCCACACATACTTTTACGCGGCACCGCACACCGCTCGTCTCAGCCGATGCCGGCCTCGTCCATTCCGCGCAGTTCCTTCTTGAGTTCGCCGACCTCGTCGCGCAGCCGTGCGGCCAGCTCGAACTGAAGGTCGCGCGCGGCGGCCATCATCTGGTCGCTGAGCTGCGCGATGAGATCGGCCAGCTCGGCCCGCGGCATCGACGAGGTGTCGCGGCCCTCGTAGATGCCGGCGCTCACCGCGCGGCCCGCCTCCCCCTGGGCGCGCCGGCCGCGGCTCGCATTGCGCCCGGAACCGCCCACCTCCACCAGCTGGTCGACGTCGTCGGCCTCCTCGTAGACGCGGTCGAGGATGTCCGCGATCTGCTTGCGCAGCGGAGTGGGATCGATGCCGTTCTCAGTGTTGTAGGCGATCTGCTTCTCACGACGACGCTCGGTCTCCTCGATGGCCTGCGCCATCGAATCGGTGATGCGGTCCGCATACATGTGCACCTCGCCCGAGACGTTGCGCGCCGCACGCCCGATCGTCTGGATGAGGCTGCGGGTACTGCGCAGGAAGCCCTCCTTGTCCGCGTCGAGGATCGCCACCAGCGAGACCTCGGGCAGGTCCAGGCCCTCGCGCAGCAGGTTGATGCCCACCAGCACGTCGTACTCGCCCAGGCGGAGCTCGCGCAACAGCTCCACACGGCGCAGCGTGTCGATGTCCGAGTGCAGGTACCGCACCCGAATGCCGAGCTCGAGCAGGTAGTCGGTGAGGTCTTCGGCCATCTTCTTGGTCAACGTGGTGACCAGGACGCGCTCGTCGCGGGCCGTACGCTCCCGGACCTGCTCCACGAGGTCGTCGATCTGGCCGTCCGTAGGCTTGACCACCACCTTGGGATCCACCAGACCCGTCGGCCGGATCACCTGTTCGACGAACTCGCCGCCCGTGCGGCCCATCTCATAGTCGCCCGGAGTGGCCGACATGTACACCGTCTGCCCCACCCTGTCGGCGAACTCGTCCCAGGTCAGCGGTCGATTGTCGGTGGCCGACGGCAAGCGGAACCCGAAGTCCACCAGGTTCCGTTTGCGGGACATGTCCCCCTCGTACATGGCGCCGATCTGCGGCACGGTCACGTGCGACTCGTCGATCACCAGCAGGAAATCCTCGGGGAAATAGTCGAGCAGCGTCGCGGGCGCCGAGCCGGCCGGGCGGCCGTCGATGTGCCGCGAATAGTTCTCGATGCCGGAACAGAACCCGACCTGCCGGATCATCTCGAGGTCGTAGTTGGTGCGCATCCGCAGCCGCTGCGCCTCGAGGAGCTTGCCGCGGTTCTCCAGGTCCGCCAGGCGCTCCTCGAGCTCCGCCTCGATATCGCGCACCGCCCGCTCCATGCGCTCCGGGCCGGCCACGTAGTGCGTGGCGGGGAAGATCCGCAACGCGTCGACCTTCTTCACCGCCTCGCCGGTGAGCGGATTGAGGTAGTAGAGCGCGTCGATCTCGTCGCCGAAGAACTCGATGCGCACCGCCAGCTCCTCGTAGGCGGGGATGATGTCGACCGTGTCGCCCTTGACCCGGAACGATCCGCGGGTGAACGCCATGTCGTTGCGGGTGTACTGCACGTCCACGAGCAGCCGCAGCAGTTGGTCGCGCGGCACCTCCACACCCACCTCCAGCGGGACGGAGCGGTCCAGGTAGGACTGCGGCGTGCCCAGGCCGTAGATGCAGGACACGGAGGCGACCACGACGACGTCGCGGCGCGAGAGCAGGCTCGACGTGGCTGAGTGGCGCAGGCGCTCGACGTCGTCGTTGATGGACGAATCCTTCTCGATGTAGGTGTCCGTCTGCGCGATGTACGCCTCGGGTTGGTAGTAGTCGTAGTAGGAGACGAAGTACTCCACCGCGTTGTGCGGGAGCATCTCGCGCAGCTCGTTGGCCAGTTGCGCGGCGAGGGTCTTGTTGGGCGCCATGACCAGCGTGGGCCGCTGCACCTTCTCTATCAGCCAGGCCGCGGTGGCGGACTTGCCCGTGCCCGTGGCACCGAGCAGCACGACGTCGCGCTCTCCCCCGTCCAGGCGCCCGGAGAGCTCGGCGATGGCCTTCGGCTGGTCGCCGGAGGGCGTGTACTCGCTGACGACCTCGAAATGGCCGTCGGCACGCTCGATCGACCCGATGGGACGAAACTCCGACTGCGCGACTACGGGATGTTCCGACGCGAATGCCATGCACCCAGGCTAACCGCCGGGACCGACAACAACGCCGGGTCGTGCGCGCCGCCGGTCGGGCGGGTGGCGCACGGGACGAGCGCGTCACCATCCGTCGCAGACCGACACCGGCCGTCACCGTCCACGCGCGGCGGTGAGCTCCTCGATCTCCCGCTCGACCTGACTGCGGCAGCCGAGGGCGTTCCAGTCGCCGGAGTCCGCCTCCTCGCCGAGCCGGTGCAGATCGTCGGCGAGCAGCATCCGGCCGCCGGTGCGGCCGACGAGGCCGTCGATGCGGTCGTCCAGTGATTCCGCGCGCTGCGCCGCGCTCTCCGCGCGCAGCCCCGCATCGAGCCGCCCCATCGCCTCCGCGATGCGGTCGAAGGACACGAGTCTTTCCACGAGCCGGTCCCAGACCGGCCGCAGCGCCCGTGAGCGCGCGTCGATCTCCCCCAGCGCCCGCCCGCCGGACGCCGCGGACCGGGCCGCCGCCAGTTCACCGGCCAGGCTTTGCAGCTCTGCGGCGTCCCGCGCCAGCTCCACCAGCTCCCGTGCGAGGTCCACGCGGCCCCGATGCACCGCGAAAGCCTCCGAGTTCCACGCCTCCGATCGCCGGATGCTGTCGAAGTACCGGCCGCACAAGTACACGAGGGTCTCGTACGAGTCGTGGAACGACGCGCCCGGCTGCGCGTGCTGCGCCTGCTCCCCCGCACCCGCCCACCGTTCGATGCGCTGCAGCGCGGCCGGCACCGCGGCTGCCGCGGCGCCGCGCGCGGAGCCCTCGCCCCGGTCGGCGGCGGCCCTGCGGCCGGCCGCCGCATCCCACTTCGCCGCCGCCATGTCCACCAGATCGGTGACCGCCGCCTGCCCGAAACCGACTATGCGTCCGCGTCCCTGCGACACCGGCGCCGGGGTCCAGCACAGCAGCCCGAACACCTGCTCACGCTGGTCCAGCGTCAGATGGATGCCCTCGCGACGTTCCCGCCGCACACCGCGAAGCCCGCCCCCGTGCACGATCAGCGACGCCGCCACCCGCGACCGGGTGGCGCCGAGCCGGCGTCGCAGCAGATCCGCGCGGTGGTTGCGCAGCATCGCGCGCGCCCCGCCCGGCGCCGCCCCGGCGCCCGTATCGCATGCACGCAGCCGTTCCGCATCGTCGCGCAGCCGGGTGTAATCGCCGATGGCCGGCACCCCGATCCCCGCGCGGGCCCGCACGGTGAGCACCTCGCGCAGCGCGTCACCGGAACGCCCCGCCGCGATGTACAGCGCGGCAAGGTCGGACAGATCCGGAACCGGGCCCGGGACCACGGATCGCGCACACCACGTGTGCAGCGCCGCCACCCGTCCGGCCCGCTGCGTGTCCCCGTCCTGCTGCGGCGCGCCGGGCACCGGCCCTCGGTCCATCGACATTCCGCCTCCCGTTCACCGCGTTCCCGTCCAGAATGCCGGAATCGCCGGCGGCGCGCACCGCGCGGAAGAACCCACCGGGCGGCCGCGGACGTGCGATGCTGATGGTGCCATGAGCGACGCAACCGCCCGAGCCCCGCAGGCCGCCGCACACCCTCCCAAGCACGAGACCTTCGACCTGCGCGGGCAGACCAATACCGACCCCAAGGGTTTCGTCCGGCCGGTCGACGAGTACCGCGTCGAGGCCTGGGGGCTCTACATGGCGCGCCCGGCCGACCACGAGCGGTTCCACTACCTGGAATCCTGGCTGCTCCCCGACCTGGGCCTGCGCGCATCGGTCTTCCACTTCACGCCGGGCAACGAACAGGACCAGGACCACTACGTGGACATCGGCGTGTTCGAGGACCACGGCGGGCGGTGGACGTCCGAGGACCACTATCTGGATCTGGTGGTCCGGACAGGCATGGGCACCGAGGTGCTCGACGTCGACGAGCTCTTCGACGCCGTCGCCGCCGGTTTCCTCACCGCGCACGCGGCGGAGACCGCGGTGTCGCGGGCGTTCGCCGCCGTCGACGGCATCGCCGCGCACGGCCACGACCTCACCGCATGGCTCGCGGCGCGGGGAATGCCCATCGCGTTCCGCGATTGATCCCGATCCGCCGTGGAGGAGCACGGTCCGCCACCGAACGGCTCGCGCCTACGTGACGACGTCGACCGTCGCCGCAGCACCGGGGTCCGCGCTGCGGAACCGCGACGCGCCGGCCGGGACGAGTCCCGCCCCCCGCATCCGCGCCGCCATCGCGTCGGCCGTCACATCACCGGACACCCGCACCGTTGCCGCGACTCCCTCGCCGTCCGCATGCGCGGCAACCTCCGCCGCGTCGCCGCCGAGCGCCGTCCGCAACCGTTGCGCCAGACGGCGCGCGGCCCCCTCTTCCCCGTCGGGATTCGCGGCGACGGCGGCCTCCGGCACGGGCTGCGCCACCTCCCCCGCCGCAAGGTTGCGCGCGAAGGGCACCAGCCGGTGTTCCCACAACCGCCCGACCGCGGGGTCCAGCGCGCCCGGCCGCCCGGAGTTGTCCAGCCACACGTCGGCCGCCGCACGCCGCTGATCCTCGGTGGCCTGTGCCGCGATACGCGCGCGGGCGTCGGCCTCGTCCAGCCCGCGGCTGCCGACGAGCCGCGACACGCGGGTCTCCTCGTCGGCGTCGACCACGACCACCAGGTGGAACAACGGACCCATCGCCCCTTCCACCAACAGCGGAATGTCCTGCACCACAATCGATCCGGCGGGCGCTGCGTCGATACGCTCCTGCGTGCGGGCGCCGATCAGCGGATGCAGGATGGCGTTGAGGCGCAGCCGGGAGGACTCGTCGGCGAACGCCACCGACGCCAGCGCCGGCCTATCGAGCGTGCCGTCCCCGGCGAGGATCCCGCCGCCGAATTCCGACGCCAGCTCGGCCAGCCCGGGCGTGCCCGGCTCGACGACCTCGCGGGCGATCGCGTCGGCGTCGATCACCGTCGCGCCCGCGCGCGCCAGCACCTTCGCCACCGTCGACTTGCCCGCCCCGATACCTCCGGTCAACCCCACTCTCAGCACGCCGTCGAGTCTTCCACACGGCGGGCGCCGACCACCGTGACGGGGCGGCGTCCGCACATAGGGCAGGGCCCCGGATCCGTCACCCGGATCCGGGGCCCTGCCTGCATTCCGCCGGCGTGCGCCGGGGCGTGCGTCGATCAGTTGTTGCCGGCGAGCTTCTCGCGCAGCGCGGCAAGCTGCTCGTCGCTGGCCAGCGAACCGCCGGACGCGGCCGGAGCCGGGCTGCCCGACGACTGCGACGCGGAGGACGGCGCACCGTCGCCCTCGCCGCCCGACGAGTAGCTGCCGCCGCCCGCGGCCTCTTCCGCCGCGTCGGCCGCCATCTTCTCGATCTGCGCGGTGTGCAGACGGTGACGACGCTCCGCTTCCTGGTAGCGCGCCTCCCACGCCTGACGCTGCTCGTCGAAGCCCTCGAGCCACTCGTTGGTCTCGGGGTCGAAGCCCTCGGGGAAGATGTAGTTGC
Organism: Tomitella gaofuii; assembly: GCF_014126825.1. Taxonomy (NCBI): domain Bacteria; kingdom Bacillati; phylum Actinomycetota; class Actinomycetes; order Mycobacteriales; genus Tomitella; species Tomitella gaofuii. The sequence goes on from NZ_CP059900.1 coordinate 2,840,361, forward strand.
CCTGCTCGTCGTAGCTGTCGGCCATGCCGTAGCGCGACGGGTCGAACTCCTCGGTGTAGTCCTCGTTGGCCTGCTTGAGGCTCAGCGAGATGCGGCGGCGATCGAGGTCGATGTCGATGACCTTGACCATCGCGTCGTCGCCCACGGACACGACCTGATCCGGGACCTCCACGTGGCGCTCGGCCAGCTCGGAGATGTGGACGAGGCCCTCGATGCCCTCCTCGACGCGGACGAACGCGCCGAACGGCACCAGCTTGGTGACCTTGCCGGGCACGATCTGGCCGATGGCGTGCGTGCGCGCGAACTGACGCCACGGGTCTTCCTGGGTGGCCTTGAGCGACAGGGACACACGCTCGCGGTCCATGTCGACGTCGAGCACCTCGACGGTGACCTCGTCGCCCACCGTGACGACCTCGGACGGGTGGTCGATGTGCTTCCAGGACAGCTCGGAGACGTGCACCAGGCCGTCGACACCGCCGAGGTCGACGAACGCGCCGAAGTTGACGATGGAGGACACGGTGCCCTTGCGGACCTGCCCCTTCTGCAGCTGGTGCAGGAACTCGCTGCGGACCTCCGACTGGGTCTGCTCCAGCCAGGCGCGGCGCGACAGGACCACGTTGTTGCGGTTCTTGTCCAGCTCGATGATCTTGGCCTCGATCTCCTTGCCGACGTACGGCTGCAGATCGCGGACGCGGCGCATCTCCACCAGCGAGGCGGGCAGGAAGCCGCGCAGGCCGATGTCGAGGATCAGGCCGCCCTTGACGACCTCGATAACGGTGCCGGTGACGGCCTCGTCCTTCTCCTTGAGCTCCTCGATGGTGCCCCAGGCGCGCTCGTACTGGGCGCGCTTCTTCGACAGGATCAGCCGGCCGTCCTTGTCCTCCTTGGTGAGGACGAGGGCTTCGACCTCGTCGCCGACGGCGACGACCTCGTTGGGGTCGACGTCGTGCTTGATCGACAGCTCACGCGAGGGGATCACGCCCTCGGTCTTGTAGCCGATGTCGAGCAGCACCTCGTCGCGGTCGACCTTGACGATGGTGCCCTCGACGATGTCGCCGTCGTTGAAGTACTTGATCGTCTTGTCGACTGCGGCGAGGAAGTCCTCGGCGGTGCCGATGTCGTTGACGGCGACCTGCGGCGAGGTGGAAGTAGAGGTGGGCATTGGGTGAGTAGCTCCGAAGGGGTGTGTGGTTGTGTTGGCCGGCCCGCCCTGCAGTGCGGTCCGACGCATCTGTCGGTCAAGTGGCATCCCGGGCGCTGCCGGGACAATGGTATCCCGGGCGTCGCCGGGACGATGCTGCAGCCGTCGCGCGCGTCCCCCGCGACCCGTTTCCAGGCCCCGCCCGCAGTGGACCAACCGGGGACATGCGCACCGCGCGACATTACTAGAGTTGCGTACGTGCAGGCAAATGTGCATTCGAACGGAGAAGGAAGCGGTGAACCCGACCGGCATCGGGGCGCCGAAGACACGCTGGGTGCAGGTCACGTGGTGCGCCTCGATCTGGGTTCCCGGGACAGCGAGCGGGCCAGCCGGCTGTGGTGGGACGCCGACGCCGACGACTACCACCGGACCCATGCCGGGTTCCTCGGCGTGGATGCCGAGGACGGCGATTTCCTCTGGTGCCCCGAAGGGCTGCGCGAGGCGGACGCACAGCTGCTCGGCCCCACCGCGAGCCTGGCCGGGATGCGGATCCTGGAGGTGGGCTGCGGTTCGGCGCCCTGCGCCCGGTGGCTTGCCGCACAGGGCGCGGACGTGGTGGCGCTGGACCTGTCGATGGCGATGCTGCGCCGCGGCGCACAGTCGATGGCGGACGGGCGACGGGTGCCGCTGATCCAGGCCGGCGCCGAGCGCCTGCCGGTGCGCGCGCACAGCTTCGACGCGGTGTGCTCGTCGTTCGGCGCGGTGCCCTTCGTCGCCGATTCCGCGGGCCTGATGCGTGAGGCGGCGCGGGCACTGCGTCCCGGCGGCCGGTGGGTGTTCTCCGTCAACCACCCGATGCGCTGGGTGTTCCCCGACGACCCCGGCCCCGTCGGCCTCACCGCGGCGGTGCCGTACTTCGACCGCGCCCCGTACGTGGAGGTCGACGACGACGGCCGGCCGATCTACGTCGAGCATCACCGGACCATCGGCGACAGGGTCCGCGAGATCACCGCGGCCGGCCTGGTGCTCGAGGACATCGTGGAACCCGAGTGGCCGGAACACCTCGAACGCGAATGGGGCCAGTGGAGCCCGCTGCGTGGACGCCTCTTTCCCGGCACCGCGATCTTCTGCTGCCGCAAGCCGGAGTGACGCGGAGCCGGAGAACCACCCCGGCGTCCTCGCCCCGCCCCCTCAGAGCAGCTTGGACAAGAACGCCCGGGTGCGCTCGTGCTGCGGGTCTTCGAGCAGCGCGCGCGGCGGCCCGGATTCCACCACCACTCCCCCGTCCATGAACACCAGGGTGTCCGCGACCTCGCGGGCGAACGCCATCTCGTGCGTCACCACCACCATCGTCATGCCCTCGGCGGCGAGGTTCTTCATCACCCCGAGGACCTCGCCCACCAGTTCCGGGTCGAGTGCGGACGTGGGTTCGTCGAAGAGCATCAGCTTGGGCTCCATCGCCAACGCCCGGGCGATGGCCACCCGCTGCTGCTGGCCGCCGGAGAGCTGCGCAGGGTAGGCGTCGGCTTTGGCGGCGAGTCCCACCTGTGCGAGCAGTGCGGAAGCCCTCTCGACGGCGTCCTTCCTGCGCAGCCTCCGGACCAGCATGGGCGCCTCGATCACGTTCTCCAGCGCGGTGCGGTGCGGGAACAGGTTGAAGTGCTGGAACACCATGCCGATATCGCGACGCTGCCGGGCCGCCTTTTTGGGGTGCAGCTCGTAGAGGCGGCCGCCGCGCTCGCTGTATCCGACCAACTCGCCGTCGACGTAGAGACGCCCGGCGTCGACCCTCTCGAGGTGGTTGATGCACCGCAGGAAGGTGGACTTGCCGGAGCCGGACGGACCGATCAGGCACAGCACCTTTCCCCGCTGCACCTCGAGCGAGACGCCCTTGAGCACCTTGAGAGCCCCGTAGTTCTTGCAGACCTGATCGGCGAGCACCATCGGCGGCGCCTGCTCGCCGGCGCGCGCAGTCGCCTCTTCCCGCGTGGTCCCCTCGTCGTTCGTCATCAGTGCGCCCCCGTCGCCTCGGCCTGTTCACGCTCGAGCGCCCTCCGCTGGCGTGCGGTGAGCGTGCGGCTGGCCCCCTTGGAGAAGTACTTCTCCAGGAAGTGCTGCCCGATCATGAGCACGCTCGTGATCGCCAGATACCACGTGGCGGCGACGAGCAGCAGCGGGATGGGCTCGAAGATCACCCCGGCGATATCGCGTTGACGGCCGTAGAGCTCGAGCGTGTACGGCACGGCGCTCACCAGCGACGTGGTCTTGAGCATGCCGATCAACTCGTTGCCGGTCGGCGGGATGATCACCCGCATCGCCTGCGGCAGCACCGTGCGCCGCATGGTCTGCCACCAGGTCATCCCCAGCGCGGTCGAAGCCTCGGTCTGGCCCTCGTTGACCGACGAGATGCCGGCACGGACGATCTCCGCCATGTAGGCCGCCTCGTTGAGCCCCAGCCCGATGATCGCGAAGACGAACGCCGCATTGAGGTCCTGCAGATCGATGTGCGTGAATTGGTAGACGAACGGGATCCCCAGATCGATCCGCTTGTAGATGGCCGGGAACAGCCCCCAGAACACCAACTGCACGTATACCGGCGTGCCGCGGAAGAACCACACGAACAACCACGACGAGCCGCGCAGGACCGGGTTGGGCGAGAGCCGCATCACCGCGAGCGCTACGCCCAGGACGATCGCGAGCAGCATCGACAGGACCGTCAGCTGAACGGTGTTCCACGCCGCGCTGCTGATGCGTTCGTCGAACAGGTAGCGCCCGTAGGTTCCCCACCCGTACGCCTCGTTGGTGGCGGCGCCGTAGACGAACAGCGCGAACAGCACCACGATGATCACGGCCGCCGCCCAACGCCCCGGGCGCCGCAGCGGTACGGCGCGGATGGGTGCGGGCTCGGCCGGCGCCACGGTGCGCGCGCCGGGCCGGGATGCGTCGGGACCGGTCATGATGCGGCCGCGTTGATCCGCGAGGTCGTGATCATTCCTGCCTCCACTCCCCAGTCGTCGGCGATGGTGCGGTACACGCCGCTGTCGATGAGATGCTGCATCGCCTGCTGCAGCGCGGGCCCCAACGGCGAGCCCTTGCGCACCGGCCAGCCGTACGGCGCGGAGTCCTTCACCGGGCCCGCGAAGGCCAGTCGGCCGTCGGCGCGCTTGATCGCGTACGCCGTCACCGGCAGGTCAGCGGAGAACGCGTCGACCCGGCCGAGCAGCAGCGCGTTGGTGGCGTCCGCCTGGCTCAGGTATTTGATCTTGTGCACGGGGGGCTTCCCCGCCGCTTCGCACGCCGCGCTCACCTCGGGGACCTCCACGATGTCCTCGGTGGTCCCGGTCTGCACCGCGACGCGCAGGCCGCAGGCGTCGGCGGGGTCGATGTGGTCGCCGGTCTGCTGCGCCCACCGGATGCCGGACCGGTAGTAAGTGACGAAGTCGACGGCGTTCTCCCGCTCGAGCGTGTCCGTGAACGACGACATCCCCAGGTCGTACGTGCCCGCCTGAACCGCGGGGATGATCTTGTCGAAGTCGGCCTGCTCGTACCGCACCGTCAGGCCCAGCACCGCCGCCACCGCGTTCATCAGGTCCACGTCGAACCCGACGATCGTGCCCGACGGGTCCTTGAACTCGTTGGGCGCGTACGGCGGGTTGGTGCCCACCACCAGCCGGCCGGCGGCGCGGATCTGCTCCGGCACGAGCGCAGCGATGGACGCGACGGGCTCGATGTGCAACGGGGTGCGCTCCGGCACGGTGCCGTCGTTGTTCTTGACGCAGCCCGCCAGCACCAACGCCAGCGCGCCGACCAGGGCGATGCACGCGGCCGACCACCGCACAGGACGGCGTCCCGCTCGGGGCCCGTCCTGCGCGGACACCTCCACTGAACTGCGCTCCGGCACGCGGACAGGGTACGCGTTACGCGCGCCTCCGCCGCACACCGACCTACAGCGACAGGGCGATGCCCACGCGCATCGCCTCGGCCCGCCCCTGCCGAAGACCCGCCTCCGCGGCCGGGCCCCGCGTGGAAGGATCCATCGGGTCGACGCCGATGGCGTTGAGCGACGCGGCATCCGGGTCGATCACCGCGCTGCGCACGGCGGCGCCCAGCTCGGCGAGCTCGGCGTCGAGCCCCGGTCCCACCAGAGACACGGTGAACGGCGCGACGACGAGGACTTCGGTGCATCCGGCGGCCTGGCCGGCGTGCGTGGGCGACGCCATCCCGCCGTCGAAGTACTGCCGCCCGTCGACGGTGACCAAGGGGAAGATGCCCGGGACCGCGCACGAGGCGGCCACCGCCTCCTCAATCGCCACGCCGGAGTGCCGGTCCCACACGCGCACCGCGCCCGTCTGCGCGTCCACACCCGTCACGCGCAAGTCCACGTCCTGCGGCCAGGCGCCGGGCACCATGGCCGCCATGGACGCGACGTACGGCCCCTCCGGCACGGTCTGCGCGGCCCGCGCCAGCGCGCCCATGCGGCGCAGCAGCTCGTCACGTGGGCCCGGCGTGCCCAGCAGCTCCGCCCACGCGTCCGCGTCCGCCGTCAGCGGGGCCCTGTCCGCGCGGGCCCCGTCGCCGCCCGACGTCCGTGGATGGCGCTGCTGCTCGAGCAGCTCCGCCACGTCCACCCCCGCCGCCAGCGACGCGCCCACCACCGAGCCCGCCGAGGTTCCGACGATCCGGGAGACGCCACCCAGGTGCACGCCGACCTCCGCGAGGCCCGCGATCACTCCGACCTCCCACGCGATCCCGGCCACCCCGCCACCCCCGAGCACCACTGCCAGCGTCATCTGCCGCCTCCTGACCTCGCGCGCCCCCCGCACACCCCGCCCGCCCCTCGAAACCTACCTGCAGCACCCGCCGGTCGTCCGCGCATTCGTCCGCAACCGGGTTCCAGCGCCCGCACACCCGGTAGGTTCATCGATGCGGCGGGTGGCGACACGATCGCCCCGCCGGAACGAGCGTTCCGACGCGGCGAGGAGGGAACGATGGGGACCGGGGGTCCGGAGACGGTGGTGCTGGCGCAGACGTCCACGCCGCTGGAACGCCGGCTGATCGAACAATGGCTCAGCGAGGGCGCCCCCGGGCACGACGGGATCGCGCCGGGCACCGTCGTGCGCAGCCTGCCGCTGTCGGCACGCCGGCTGGCTTGCGCGCTGGTGGACCGCACGGACGATCCTCTGCTGCTGCCCGCGAAGATCACCTGGCTGCCTCCGGAGCGGGGCGGCAGCCGCAGCGCCCGCATCAGCGACGTCATCGCGTTGACCAACCCGCGCAATCCCAACCGGCTGATCCAGCGGCACATCGTCAAGTCCGCCCCCGACCGCTGGCGGGTCGTCACCGGCGAGCCCGCGCCGCTGAGTGAGCTGCGGGCGCGCTTCTCCGCCCTCTCGGAATGCGACGACGACGGGTCGCCTGTCGCGGGCGCTGCAGGCGCGGCGGGCACGGCGGACGCTGCGGGGTCGGCGTCGGTACCGGCGCGGACCATCACCACCGCGCAATCCGGCGCGTTCGCGCGGTTCATCGTCAACACCGCGGTGGTGACGCTCGCGCGCAGCGAACGCGAACTGCTCGGCGAACGCTACAAGGTGCCGCGGGTGGTGGCCGAACAGATCATGGATTCGCCCCGGTTCCGGCACCGCGTCGAGGAACTGGGCCGGGAGAAGGGCCTGACGGAGAAACAGGCGCTGGAGCATGCGCAGGCCAGCCTGGACGGCCTCGTCGCCGTGCAGAGCCGCCTGGTCTCCGACGTCTTCACTCAGATCATGCACCCGCTCTACGGCAACGCGTGGACGGTGGACGCCGACGCATCGCGGCTGGCGGAACTGCGCGAGCTCAACAAGGCGCGGCCGCTGGTGTTCCTGCCGTCGCACCGGTCCTACGCGGACGCCTTCGTACTGGGCGACGTGCTGGCCCGCAACGACTTTCCGCGCAATCACCTGCTGGGCGGCGCAAACCTGCAGTTCTGGCCGATCGGCGCCATCGCCAAACGCACCGGCACCGTATTCATCCGGCGCAGCTTCGGCGACGACACCATCTACAAGGCCGCGCTGGAGGAGTACTTCGCCCACCTGCTGTCCAAGCGGTTCAACCTGGAGTGGTACTTCGAAGGCGGGCGCACCCGCACCGGCAAGCTCCGCAAACCCAAGTACGGTCTGCTCGCCTACGTCGCGAACTCGGTGCGCAGCGGCAGGGTCAACGATGCGCTCCTCGTTCCGGTATCCATCACCTACGAGCGCATGGCCGAGGTGGGCGCGGTGGCCGCCGAGCAGATGGGCGCAGCCAAGCAGCCGGAGGGGCTCAAGTGGATGGCCCGCTATGCCCGCGGGCAGCAGCGGCGCGCAGGGAACGTGTACGTGCGGTTCGGCGATCCGCTCTCGCTGCGCGACCACCTCGCCGCCGCCGGCGACCCGGACCTGGCGCCCGGACCGGACGCCGGGGAAACGGCCGACGAGCGCGACGCCCGGGCACGCCTTGCACTGCAGAAGACGGGGATAGAGGTGGCGGTGGGCATCAACCGGGCCACCCCGGTCACCATCAACTCGCTGGTCACCCTGGCACTGCTGGGTGTCCGCGACCGCGCGCTGACACTGAGCGAGGTGGCCGCCGTCATCGCGCCCGTACGCGAGTACCTGGACCGGCGCGGCATCCCCCAGGGCGAGCTCTCCGTCCTCGACACCGACGCCGGGCTGGCGAACGTGCTCCGCAGACTGGCCGACGGCGGCGTCGTCACCGTCTACGACGGCGGCGTCGAGCCCGTCTACGCCATCGAACCAGGCCAGCACATCGTCGCCGCCTTCTACCGCAACAGCGGCATCCACTGGTTCGTCAACCGCGCGATACTCGAGCTGGCCATCGTGCACGCGCACCAGAGCTCCTACAGCGACCCGGCACGCGCCGGCTGGGAGGAGTCCAAGCGGCTGCGCGACCTGCTGAAGTTCGAGTTCTTCTTTCCAGAGCGCGACACCTTCGAAGCCGAGCTGAACGCCGAACTCGAGCTGGTGGCACCGGAGTGGCGCAGCGCGATGCCGTCGGCCGACGTGGTGCTCGAACGGCTGGTCGGCACCGGGTTCTTCATGGCCCACCGCACGCTCCGCTCGTTCTTCGGCGCCCAGCTCGTGGTCGCCGAGCGGCTGGCGGCCAGGACGCCCGGCACGCCGTTCGACCGCGCAGCATTCCTCGCCGAATGCTCGGCTGTGGGCCGCCAGATGCTGCTGCAGGGGCGCCTGTACGGACCGGAATCACTCTCACTGGAACTGTTCGCCGCCGCGGTGGAGCTCGCCCACAACCGGGCCCTGCTGGGTCCCGGTGGCCCGGAGCTGACGGGAAGGCGTGAGCAGTTCGCGGAACAGCTCCGGTCGATCAGCCGGGCACTGGCCGTCACCGAGTCCCTCGACGTCTCCAACAGGAAGGAGCAGCCGTGACCGCCGACGACACCGCGATGCAGCCGCTCGACGCCGCGCTGGCACGCATCGCCGCCGCCCCCGACGGTCCCGGTGTGGCGGCGATGTTCGACTTCGACGGCACCATCGTCCACGGGTACTCCGGCGTGCACTTCTTCCGCGACCGCCTGACGGCGGGCAAGGTGGGGCCGCGCGAACTCCTCGGTACGGCCGTCAACGGGCTGCGCGGCACGGACAGCGAGGCCGAGTTCGAACGCTTCGTCGCCGTCGCGTTCCGCGCGTGGGCCGGGCACACCGAGGACGAGCTGCAGCAGGTGGGGCGCGGCGTCTTCGAGAACACCCTGGCGGGGCTGGTCTATCCGGAGGCCTGGCGTCTCATCGAGGCGCACAAGCGCAAGGGGCACACACTCGTCATCGCATCGTCGGCGTCGCGCTACCAGTTCGAGGCCGCAGCCGAGGCGCTGGGCGTGGACCATCTGCTCTTCACGCCGCTCGAGGTGGTGGACGGGGTCCTCACCGGGAAGGTGGACGGCGCGTCGCTGTGGCGCAGCGGCAAGGCCCGGGCCGCACGCGCGTTCGCCACCGCGCACGACATCGACACCGCCGCGAGCTTCACCTACTCCAACGGCGGCGAAGACGTCGAGTTCCTCGCCACCACGGGCCACCCCACGGCGGTGAACCCGGACAAGAACCTCACCCGCGCTGCCGACGAACGCGGCTGGCCCGTGCTGCGGTTCCGGCCGCGCGGCGCGTACAACGTCAAGGACCTCGCGCGCACCGCCGTGTCGCTGGGCACGCTCGCCGGGTCGGTGGGCACCGGTGTGGGGCTGGGTTTGCTCAACCTCGACCGCCGTCTGGGGATCGACGCCGTGTCCGCCATCGCGCCGGAGACGATGCTCGCGACGGCCGGGGTGCGCGTGGACATCCACGGCGAGGACAACGCGTGGAAATCGCGGCCGGCGGTGTTCATCTTCAACCACCAGAGCTTCCTCGACACCGTGCTCATCGCCCGGGTACTGCGCGAGGGGTTCACCGGGGTCACCAAGAAGGAGATGGCGACCAATCCGCTGTTCGGCCTGCCGCTGCGCATCGCCGGGGCCACCTTCGTGGACCGGCAGAACACGGACAAGGCCAAGGAGGCCCTGCGGCCGGTGGTCGACACCCTGCGGTCGGGCACGTCGCTGGTCGTCTCCCCCGAGGGCACCCGCTCGCTGACCCCGTCGATCGGCCGGTTCAAGAAGGGCGCGTTCCACATCGCGATCCAGGCCGGCGTGCCCGTCGTCCCCATCGTCATCCGCAACGCGGGCGAACTCATGGCCAAGGGCGCCAAGCTGGTGCGCTCGGGCACCGTGGACATCGCGGTCCTGCCCCCGATCGACGTCTCCGAGTGGGACCCTGCGGACCTGCAGCCGCACATCGATGCGGTCGAAACCCTCTACCGCGATACGCTCAACGACTGGCCGCGCGGATGAGAAGGTGATCGTGCGAAGCCAAGGGGCCCGAACCGGCCCGGCGCCGCGCGTTCCACGGGCGGTGTCATCCCCGTAGCCGCACCAGGGGCGCATGGGCGGCGACGGGGCACATACGAGGAAGGGAACGCGATGACACAACCGGCCGACGCCGAACTGTCGCCGGGCCGCGAGGCCTGGTCCAGACGTTCGGTATTCATCCTCGCCGCGATCGGGTCCGCCGTGGGCCTGGGCAACATCTGGCGCTTCCCGTACGTCGCCTATTCCAACGGCGGCGGCGCGTTCATGATCCCCTACCTGGTGGCGCTGCTCACCGCGGGCATCCCGCTGCTGTTCCTGTACTACTCGATCGGCCACCGGTTCAAAGGCTCGCCGCCGCTGGCCTTCCGGCGCATGTCCAAGCGCGCCGAAGGCCTGGGCTGGTGGCAGGTGGGCATCTGCTTCATCATCGCCGTGTACTACGCGGTCATCATCGCCTGGGCGGCGCGCTTCGCCATCTTCTCCGCAAAGGGCGATCTGTCCAACCCGGAGAAGGCGGGCGCGGCCTTCTCGAACCTCACCAAGGCCGACCAGTCGACGTTGGGATTCGACTATGTCGCGGGGGTCGCATGGCCGCTGCTGATCACGTGGATCGTCGTCATCGCGATCCTCGCCTTCGGCGTGCAGAAGGGCATCGGCGCCACGTCGCAGTTCTTCGTGCCGGTGCTCGTGCTCCTGTTCATCGCCGTGGTCATCCGGGCGCTGTTCCTCGACGGATCCGGCGCCGGTCTCGACGCCCTGTTCACGCCCGATTGGGGCGCGCTCACCGACTCGTCGGTATGGATCGCCGCGTACGGCCAGATCTTCTTCTCGCTTTCTGTCGGCTTCGGCATCATGATCACCTACTCGTCGTACCTCAAGCGCAAGACCAACCTCACCGGCGCGGGCCTGGTGGTCGGATTCTCCAACAGCGCGTTCGAGATCCTCGCCGGCATCGGCGTGTTCGCCGCACTCGGCTACATGGCCGCGGTCCAGGGCGTGCCGGTGATCGACGTGGCGGACAGCGGCATCGGACTCGCCTTCGTCGCCTTCCCCACGATCATCTCCACGATGTGGGGCGGCTCGATCTTCGGGCTGCTTTTCTTCATCTCGCTGATCTTCGCGGGGATCACCTCGCTGGTGAGCATCATCGAGGTGATCATCTCCGCCGTGCGCGACAAGACGGGAATGGGCCGGGTGCCTGCGACGTTCCTCGTCGGCGCCGCGGCGACGATCGTCTCGATGGTCTTCTTCCCCACCCGCAGCGGCGTGACGGTGCTCGACACAGTCGACCACTTCGCCAACGAGTTCGGCATCGTCGGGGCCGCGCTGACCTCGGTCGTCGTCGTCACCTGGCTGCTGCGCAGGCTGCCGAGCCAACGCGACCACCTCAACGGGGTGTCCTCGTTCAAGCTCGGCTGGATCTGGATGGCCTGCGTCGGCGTGATCACCCCGATCGTCCTGGCCTACATGCTCATCGACCAGATCATCGACACCGTGAACAACGGGTACGGCGACTACGGCGGCGGGCTCGTCGCCGGATTCGGGTGGGCGCTGCAGATCGCGCTCATCGTCATCGCGGTGGCGGTCGGGTTCACCGGGTGGCACAAGTCCGCGGACACCCCCGTGGAATCCGACGACGCCGTCGCAGTGAGGGAGCTGATCATGGGCGCATCCGCCATCGTGATGATGATCGTGGCATTGGTGACCGTGTGGGGCGGGCTGCTGGTCAGCGTCATCCACCTGCACAACCACCCGGACGAGGAGGAATAGCCGGCCGGGCCCCGTCCCCCGTGAACCCCGAGTGGGGCGGTCTCCGGTGCCGATCGCGATGTCGGCACCGGAGACCGCCCCACTCGGCGTCTGCGGGTGCTGTGGCCGCGGCTAGTGCGCCGCCTCGTCCCACGTGCGGCCGGCCCCGATGGACACCTCCAACGGCACCGACAGTTCGACGACGCCCGACATCTCCGCGCGGAGCAGCTCCTCGACCCGCGCACGCTCGGCCGCCACCACCTCCACCACCAGCTCGTCGTGCACCTGCAGCAGCACCCGCGAACGCAGCTGCTCGGCGCGGCGAGCGCGCGCTGCAGGTTGATCATGGCGACCTTGATGATGTCGGCGGCACTGCCCTGGATCGGCGCGTTGAGGGCCGCCCGCTCGGCGATGTCGCGACGCTGACGGTTGTGGCTGTTCAGGTCGGGCAGATAGCGACGCCGGCCGTAGATGGTCTCGGTGTAGCCGTCCTTGCGGGCCTGCTCCACCACCTCGTGCAGGTAGTCGCGCACCCCGCCGAACCGCGCGAAGTACGCGTCCATCTGCTCCTTCGCCTCGCCCGCGGAGATCTTGAGCTGCTGGGCCAGGCCGTAGGCGCTGAGCCCGTACGCCAGGCCGTAGCTCATCGCCTTGACCCGGCGGCGCAGGTCCGCGGTGACCTCGTCGATGGGCACCCCGAAGGCCCTGGCCCCCACGAAGTTGTGCAGGTCCTCGCCGGAGCGGAACGCCTCGATGAGCCCCTCGTCGCCGGACAGGTGCGCCATGATGCGCATCTCGATCTGCGAGTAGTCGGCGGTGACGAGCGTGTCAAACCCCTCGCCCACCACGAAGCCGTGGCGGATCTGCCGGCCCGCCTCGGTGCGCACCGGGATGTTCTGCAGGTTCGGCTCGGTGGACGAGAGCCGCCCGGTGGCCGCGACGTTCTGGTTGAACGTGGTGTGGATGCGACCGTCGTCCGCGACTGTCTTGAGCAGCCCGTCCACGGTGACCTTGAGGCGGGTGGCGTCGCGATGCTCCAGCAGATGTTCGAGGAACGGGTGCCCCGTCTTCTCGAACAACGTCTGCAGCGCGTCGGCGTCGGTGGTGTAACCGGTCTTGGTGCGCTTGGTCTTGGGCATGTCGAGCTTGTCGAACAGCACCGCCTGCAGCTGCTTGGGCGATCCGAGATTGATCTGTTCGCCGTCGATGGCCGCATAGGCGGCGTCCGCGGCCTCGGCGACCCGCGCGGCGAACTCGGAGCGCAGGTTGTGCATGTGGTCCCCGTCGACGGCGATGCCGGCGGCCTCGAGCTCCGCGAGCACAAACAACATCGGCAGTTCGATGTCCGAGAGCAGCGGGCCCGCCTCGATGGCGTCCAGCTCGGCGTCGAACGCCGCGGCGAGATCGAGCGTGGCCCGGGCACGCAGCATCTGCTGCTGGGCGTCGCGCTGCAGTGCCGACTCGTCCGCGTCCGGGTCGGCCGTGCCGCCGGCGTCGAGCAGCGTCATCTGTGCATCGTCGCCGGGGTCGTCGGCCCGCAGCTCGCGCTGCAGGTAGCGCAGCGACAGGTCCTCCAGGTCGAACTTGCGCTGGCCCGGCCGCAACAGATAGGCGGCCAGCACCGTATCGCTGGTGACCCCGCCCAGCGTCCAGCCCCGCCCGCGCAGCGCGTGGATCGCCCACTTTCCGTCGTGCAACGCCTTGGGCCGGGTCTCGTCGGCGAGCCATGCGCCCAGCGCCTCCTCGTCCCCCGGGGAGAGCTCGGTGGTCCGCACGTAGCCGCCGGCGCCGTCGGCCGCGGCGAACGCCAGCGCCTCCGCATCGGCGCCGTACACCGTGTGCGGCGAGACCACGGTGATCCCGTGCCGCGCGCCAGGGCCGGCATGCTCGGACAGCCACGCGGAGAGCGCGTCGGGGGCGATCACCTCGCCGTGCACGTCGAAGCCCTCGTCGGCCTCCGGCTCGGAGGACGTGAGGGCGGCGAAGAGGCGGTCGCGCAGGACCGCGAACTCGAGCCGGTCGAACACCTCGTGGATCCGCTCGCGGTCCCACGGGGCCACTTCGAGCTGGTCCGGCGTGTACTCCAAGTGCATGTCGCGGATCATCTCGGTGAGGTCGCGGTTGGTGAGCACCTGTGCAAGATTCTCGCGCAGCGAATCGCCCACCTTGCCGCGCACCTCGTCGGCGTGCTCCACCAGGCCGTCGAGAGAGCCGTACTCGCGGATCCACTTGGCGGCCGTCTTCTCCCCCACCCGCGGGATGCCAGGAAGGTTGTCGCTGGGGTCGCCGCGCAGCGCCGCGTAGTCCGGGTACTGGGCCGGGGTGAGCCCGTACTTGCCCTCGACCTCCTCCGGCGTGAAGCGGACCAGGTCGGAGACCCCCTTCTTGGGGTAAAGCACCGTGACGTCGTCGGTGACCAGCTGCAGCGAGTCCCGGTCGCCGGTGCACACCAGCACCCGGTACCCGAGCTGCTGCGCCTGCGTGGCGAGCGTGGCGATGATGTCATCCGCCTCGAACCCGTCCACCTCCATCGTGCGGATGTTCAGCGCCTCCAGCACCTCCTTGGCCAGCGGCACCTGACCGGAGAACTCGTCCGGCGACTTGGCACGGTTGGCCTTGTACTCGGGGAACTTCTCGGAGCGGAACGTCTTGCGCGACACGTCGAACGCCGCGGCCACGTGCGTGGGGGCCTCGTCGCGCAGCAGGTTGATGAGCATCGAGGTGAACCCGTAGACGGCGTTGGTGTGCTGGCCGGTGGAGGTGGAGAAGTTCTCCACCGGCAGGGCGTAGAACGCGCGATACGCCAGCGAATGCCCGTCCAGCAGCAGCAGAACCGGGCGCCCGTCACCCGACCCGGATGCGGATGCCGGCGCTGCGCCGGTGACGTCGGGCTTGCTGGACGCGGGGCTCTTCGCTGCGGGACTCACGCCGACGAGTCTATGTGCCCGCTCCGACGTCCACCGCCCCCTATGTCGAGTCACCGATGGTGTCGACGATCGTCCTCGCCACCGCCTTCATGGTGGTGCGCCGGTCCATGGCCGCGCGCTGGATCCACGCGAAGGCCTGCGGCTCGGTCATCGCGTCGGCGGCCATGAGCACGGATTTTGCGCGCTCGATGAGCTTGCGGGCGTCGAGGCGGTCGGCCAGGTCCTGCACCTCGCGTTCGAGCGCGTGCAGCTCGGCGAACCTGCTGACCGCGAGCTCCACAGCGGGCACCAGGTCTGAGACGAAGAACGGCTTGACCAGGTAGGCCATGGCGCCGGCGTCACGCGCGCGCTCCACCAGCTCCCGCTGACTGAACGCGGTGAGGATCACGACCGGGGCGATGCGGCGCGACGCGATCTCCGAGGCCGCGTCGATGCCGTCGCGGCGGGGCATCTTGACGTCCATGATGACCAGGTCCGGCTTCAGCTCGGCAGCCAGATCCACGGCCCGCTGCCCGTCTGCGGCCTCCCCCACCACCCGGTAGCCGACCTCGGTGAGCATCTCGACCAGGTCCAGGCGGATGAGGGCCTCGTCCTCTGCGACAAGCACCCGACGGGGCTGCTGTGCCGTCCGATACCTACCGGCGTGCGCGGAGTCGTCCGCCATGTGCCCTGCCCTCCGCCCTCGTCGATCGCCTGGATGCACCGGGCCCGAGACCGTGCACCGCGCTCCGGAACAAATCCTATGGCCCGGGCGCCCGGTCCGGACGCGGGAGGCGCGATCGGCCCGCCGCACCCGACCCGCTAGGCTGCTAATCGCGCACTGCGCACGCAGTACCGTGGCACAGCGGAGCCGCACGCCCCCGTAGCCCAATTGGCAGAGGCAACGGATTCAAAACCCGTCCAGTGTCGGTTCGAGTCCGACCGGGGGCACCAAGAAAGCGCTGGTAGATCGGGTTGCCAGTGCGCTGCGGCGGTGGGGCGTGGTGAATTATCCCACCCCCGCCCCGCCCCGCGAGCGCGGAGCCGGAGCCAAGGCCAACCCCCTGGACTAGCCGGGGGGCGTGGCAGGGTCAGCGGCATGTCAGCCGAGGCGCGGACAGCGATAGCGGCATGGGTTACACCCGGAATCGCGCTCTCGACGGTAGTGGTTGCTGGCATTCACTCCTGCAAGCAGGTCAATGAAGCTCGTCGGCAGGTAGTCGAAGCCCGCCGTACCCGCGAGAAACAGGCACAGCCCAACGTCGTTATCTTCACCGAGCCCAACCACGCGGTCTGTCACGTCCTGGAAGCTTGTGGTGAAGAGCTTCCGGACGACTCTTGCCCGCAACGTCACGTTCGGCTTGAATCCGGAGCCGTGTGTCAGTCCAGCGCACGCTGGCGCCGACTTCCAAGCCGCATGGAAATCAAGTGTTCACCCGCTGGTAGAACTTGACACAGCCCCGAACCGTACGCGCACCGCAAGTTACGCAGTCGGTAATCGAATTCAGCGTGGAGACGCGACAATACCGGACCATTCAGACGACGGTGGACCGGCCCGCACCGGGCCGGTCCACCGTGTCGGTTCTTCCATCACAGTCCGAGAGTGCTCCCGAGTCCGCCGAGCAGTGTCCCCACCGTCGCCGCGAGCGTGGCACCGAGTGAACCGAGAAGCATGTCGTCTCCTTTTCGTCGGAATCGCCTGACTCCTTCATGGTGCGAACCGCTCCGCGGAGCTGTCAAAGGATCACCATCCTCTGAATCGAGGAATCGCTCAGGCCATGCGTACGACAACGCCGCGGGGCCCACCGCAAACGGCAGGCCCCGCGGCGAAGGCGAATCAGAGGCCGAGCGTACTTCCGAGCCCGCCCAGCAATGCCAGAACTGCGCCGCCCAGTGTGATTCCCAGCGAAGCGAGGATCATGCCATTCCTTCCGTCGAAGATTCCTACGCCTTTCATACTGATATCCCGATCGGCAGAAGTCAATGCATCCGACGACACCCGGGCCTTCCCATTCCAACCAAACAAATACTCTCAATCAATACCCGCCGTCCGGTCGGGGAGATGCCCGCACTCCGTCCACCGCACGCGCCGGAGGCGACCGCATGCCGTTTCCACTAGACTCCGCGTCGATGGGCACGGCAGGAGGGCACGGAGCGACGCAGGACCCGCGGGACCACTCCACCGCACCCACCTCCGTCGGAGGTGCACTCGTTGTCACCCGCTCCATCACGGTGCCACCATCGGCACTGCGTTGGCGGTTTTCGCGATCCAGCGGCCCCGGTGGGCAAGGCGTGAACACCACCGACTCGCGCGTGGAGCTGTTGGTGCGCCTCGACGAGGTCGACTCGCTCACCGAGCAACAGCTGGCCCGCATCCATGCGGCACTGTCGCACCGGATGATCGAGCGCACGCTCGTCATCGTCGCTGCCGAGCACCGCTCGCAACTGCGCAACCGGCAAGCCGCCCGTGACCGGGCCGTCGACCTGCTCCGGCGCGCACTCACCATCCCTGCGCCGCAGAAGCGCAAGGCCCGCAAGCCCTCTCGTGCGGCCAAGCAGCGGCGTCTGGAAGCGAAGAAGCGCCGCGGGCAGACGAAGTCACTGCGCCGCCGACCCGACCTCTGAGCCGGATGAGCGGGTCAGACCCTGCTCGACCCCCGCACCTTCTTGACGATCCACAGGAGAATGCTCGCGCCGGCCAGGCAGGTGAGGAAGCTGAACAGCCAGCCGCCGCTCGCCACGTCCACCCCGACCCAGCCGAGGATCCAACCGCCCACAAGGCCGCCGACCACGCCCACCACGATGTTGAGGAAGATGCCCTGCTGCGCGTCGGTGCCCATGAACTTCGAGGCGATCCACCCCGCCAGGCCCCCGATGATGATCCATCCGATGATGCTCAGCGACAGTGTCATGACGGCACTCCTCCACGGGCGGGGCCGGTGCGGGTCGCTCCCGGCGGCGTGCACCCAGCACACCATCCCGCGCGGCGTTCCGCAGCGGATACCGTCGCAGACGTGCGACCGGGCTTCCCGGCTCCTACCTCGTGCGGCGCATCCGATACCACCAGAATTCGGCATTGCGCATCGGCCCCTTGCCTGTGCCGGCCGGTGCGGGCGCGGCGTTCACCGTCTCCCACCCCGGCCCCAGCAACGCCGAGATCCCGTCCTCGTTGATTCCCTTGGGCCCGGGCCCCTGCCGGGGTTGCGCCGCGGCCACCACGATCTCGGCGCCCGGCGCGGTGTGGTCCGTCACCCACCGGGTGTAGGCGCGGCGGGAGACCTCCGGCAGACCGTGCAGACATCCGACGTCCGTGACCAGGTCGAAGACTTCGCCGGAGAGCGCCTGATCGAGCCGGGCGACGTCGGCGGAGACGAATCGGACGCGGTCGGTGACGCCGTCCTGCTCAGCACGTGCTCTCGCCCGGGACAGCGCCTTGGCGACATAGTCGACCCCCACCACCTGCCAACCCCGTTCGGCCATCAGCACCGAATGCCGGCCGGTGCCGCAACCGACGTCCAGCGCTCGGCCCGGCGACCGGGCGTTGAGCACGTCGGGCAGCGGTCCGTAGTCCGCCTCGCCCTCCCACGGTGTGTATCCGATGCCGTACATGAGCGAATACATGCTGACCATGGCAGACTCCCTGAGCGCCCGGACCTGTACCTACCCATGATGCGCCGGTGCGGCGCACAGCACAATGCCGTGCGCCGCACCGTGCGGGGACTCCTCCCGGAGGTCAGCCCTTCGCGAGGTCCTTCGCCGCCAAGTGCGCGAACACCATCGACGTCCCGATGGGGTTGCCCCCGCCCGGGTAGACGTACCCGCTGGGGGCGGCCATCGAGTTGCCCGCCGCATACAGTCCGCGGATCACCTCGCCGTCGGCGTTGAGCACACGCCCAACGGTGTCGGTGCGCATGCCGCCCTTCGTGCCCAGGTCGGACAGCCCGAACTGCGCAGCGTGGAACGGTCCTTCGGAGATCGGGGTCAACGGCAGTTTCCCCTCGGAGAAGGCGCGGTCGTAGGGCTCGTCGCCGCGGAGGAAGTCGTCATCGTGTCCGTTCTCGACGAAACCGTTGAAGCGCTCGACCGTGGCTGCCAGGCGATCGGCGGGCACGCCGATCTTCCCCGCCAACTCCTCAAGCGTGTCGGCGGTCTTCCACAATCCCGCGTCGACGTACTTCTCCGTCTCCTGGATCGACACGTTCGGCGCCTGCACCGGGGGGCGCTCGCCGTCGCGGTCGTCGTAGATCATCCAGAACGGCAGGGTGAGCGTACCGTCGGCGATCTGGTCCAGCGCGGCGCGGCCGAGCCTGTCGTAGGCGGCCGACTCGTTGACGAACCGCTCGCCGTCCTGGTTCACGAAGATGCCGCCGGTGAACCACAGCGCGAACGCCGAGTTGCCGTCCGGGTGGGTGAGCCCCGGCGACCACCACGCCTGGTCCATCAGGTCCGTGTCGGCGCCTGCGGCGATGCCGGCCGCGATGGCCTTGCCCTGGCTGCCTGGAGGGGCCATCGAATCGCGGGCCACGCCGGGCACGCCGTACTGCGCGCGCATCGCGTCGTTGCGCTCGAAGCCGCCCGACGCGACGATGACGCCGCGGTTCACCTTGATCGCCGTGCGCTTGCCGTCGACGGTGGCCAGCGCGCCCACCACGGCGCCGTCCTCGACCACGAACTCGTCGATGGGGGTGTTCAGCTGCGTGCGCGCGTTGGGGTACTGCTGCAGCGCCAGCAGGAACCGGCCGATCAGCGCCTGTCCGCCGATCACCTGCGGCGGCAGATCCCAGCCCAGCCAATCGGTGTCCAACGGCGGGCGCAGCACGTCCCGCAGTGTGCCGAGCTTCTCGGGCTTGAGCGGCACCGGCATGATGTGGCGGCCCTTGGCACTGGCCTTGGGGGCCTTACCGAAGTAGTCGGGCCAGGGCAGCTCCATGAACTTCAGGTTGCTGTCCTGCTCGAGGTAGTCGATCAGGGGCGCGCCCGCGCGGACGTACGTCTCCTGCAGGTCGGCCGGGGTGCGGTCGCCCACCACCGCGCGGTAGTAGGTGAGCGCATCCTCGATGGTGTCCTCGTCGCCGTTGCGCTTGAGCACGGCGTTGGTGGGAAACCACATGCCGCCGCCGCCCGAGTAGGAGGTGACGCCGCCGAAACGGTCGGTCGCCTCCACCAGGAGGGTCTCGAGGCCCTCGCGCGCCGCCGTGTACGCACCGGTGACGCCGCCGCCCCCGGAGCCCACCACCAGCACGTCGCACTCGTCGTCCCACTGCACGTCTTGCTGCACCGCCACTCACCCTTCGCTACGGAAACCTCTCCCCTGGAAGGTTCCACGGGGGCGCCGACGGTGGCAGTGGCTTTTCCCGGTCACAGGGACGAGCGCGTGCGCTCAGCCGGCGACCGGCGCGCCCTCCGCGTGGGCCATGCCGGGCTTGGCCGACGAGCGCGGCGTGTCCAGCGCCACCCGCACCGCGCCGATCCACACCAGAGCGGCACCCATCAAGTGCAGCACCACGACGAGTTCCGGCAGGTGCGTGAGACTCTGGAAAATCCCGATGGCGCCCTGCAGCAGGAGTACCCCCAGGAACGTCGCCACGCGCAGCCGTGCGGTCCGCGCCTGCGGCGGCAGAGCCCGCATCAGCAGGATCGCCACAGCCAGCGTGGCCGCCGCTGCGATGCCGTGCACCCAGGTGATGGCCGCCCAGTCGATGGGGATCCGGTGCACGTCGCTGCTGTCGCCGGCGTGCGGCCCGGCGCCGGTGGTGATGGTGCCCAGCACCACGACCACCGCGCTCGTCCCGAGCAGCACGCGGCCCAGCAGGTGGGGGCGGTCGCCGACGGCGACGGGCGTCGGGGCGTCCATGGCGCGCACTCGATGCCAGGTGAACACCGTCGTGGTCAGCAGAGCCGTCGCCGCGAGGAAGTGCCCGGCCACGATGTACGGGTTGAGGCCGGTGAGCACGGTGATGCCGCCGATGACGGCGTTGAGCATGACCATCCAGAACTGCGACCAGGCCAGCCTGGTGGTGATGAGGTCGTGCGGCTTCTGCAACCGCGAGGCGATGATGGCCCAGCCCACCGCGGCACTGAGCACCCACGTGAGCATGCGGTTGCCGAACTCGATGATGCCGTGCAGGCCCATCGCGGCCGTGGTGGTGAGCGAATCGTCCGTGCACGACGGCCACTCCGGGCATCCGAGACCCGATCCCGTCACGCGCACCACGCCGCCGGTGACGATGAGCACGACGCTCATGAGCATGGCGGCCGTCGTGGCCCAGTACAGCCCTCGGCGCCCCACGGTGAAACGGTCCGCCAGCAGCGTGAACGGGGTGACGCGCGGCATCGGCAGCCACGGGCGCACCCGCGGTGCGCCCGTATCCGCGCGCTCGTCCGCCGCCGGAGACGGCCCGGGGTTCAGCGGAGTGTGGGACATGTGCGGCACGACCTTTCCTGCGCAGTGGCCGGGGCCGAGTCTATCGGCCGCCGCCCCTCGCGCGGCCGGGAGCCGCCTCCGGGGAGAGCGTCGTCACAGGCCGGCCCGCATCCAGGTGCCGCGCGGCGCGAAGTGCCGCACGATGCCCTCCTGCACCACGGTGGCCTGCGTGGTGCCGTCCGGGGCGAAGAACGTTCCGGTGCCGGTGCCCCGCGAACCCGCCGCCACCGGAGACGTGCTGGCGTAGAGCAGCCACCGGTCGAACCGGACGGGCCGGTGGAACCACAGCGAGTGGTTGAGAGTGGCGGCCAGGACGCGGTCGATGCCCCAGGACAGTCCGTGGCCGGTGAGGATCGTGTCCAGCACCGTCATATCGGACGCGTAGGCCAGCAGCGCCGCGTGCAGGAGCGGATCGGCGGGCAGCTCCCCCGCCGGGCGCATCCACACGTGGTTCTCGGTGCGCGCCTCGCCCGTGTCCTTCTGCACCCACGGCGGGTCGTGGGCGTAACGGAGATCGACGGGATGCAGCGCGCCGGAGAACGCGGCCAGCGGCTTCTCGAAACCGCGCAGCGACTCGTCGAACACCGGCAGGCCCTCCGGCGGGGGAACCTCGGGCGGCACCCGGCCGTGCTCGAGGCCGTCCGCGGGCCCGGCGAACGCCGCAAGCATCGTGCACACCAGCGCGCCGTCCTGGGTGACGTCCACCCGCCGGTTGGCGAACCCGCGGCCGTCGCGCAGTCGCACCACCATGAAGTCGAGGTCACGCCGCGGGTCGCCGCCGCGGATGAAGTGGGTCTGCGCGGAGTGCACGTCCCGGCCGCCGTCCACCGTGCGCCCCGCGGCCACCAGCGACTGCGCCAACAGCTGACCGCCGAAGGTACGGCTGAAGGTGGTGCGTTCCGGGTGGCTGCCGACGAAGCGCTCGGCGCCGACCCGTTCGAGGTCCAGCAGCGCCAGGACTGCGGGCAGATCGTCTTCGCGGCCCGGCGGCGCCGTCACCACGGGGTCAGCGGTCCTCGGTGCCGATGCGGTGCACGTGCACCATGTTGGTCGACCCCACCGTGTGCGGCGGCGACCCGGCCACGATGACGACCACGTCACCCCGCTCGTAGCGCTCGAGCCCCAGCAGCGCGCGGTCCACCTGATGCATCATCTCGTCGGTGGACTCGACCTTGTCCACCAGCACCGACTCGGTGCCCCACGACAGCGTGAGCTGGTTGTAGACGTCCTGCAGCGGCGTGAAGGCCAGGATGGGCAGCCAGGTGTGCAGCCGGGAGACGCGCCGCACCGTGTCGCCGGACTGGGTGAACGCGGCGAGCGCGGCCACGTCCAGGCGCTCGCCGATCTCGCGGGCCGCGTCGGTGATCACGCCCCGCTTGGTGCGCGGCGCGTGCGTGAGCGGGGGGACGTCCACCGAGTCCGCCTCCACCGCCGCGATGATCCGCCCCATCGCCTGTACCGCCTCGATGGGGTACTTGCCCACGGACGTCTCGCCCGAGAGCATCACCGCATCCGCCCCGTCGAGCACCGCATTGGCCACGTCCGACGCCTCGGCACGGGTGGGACGGGCGTTCTCCATCATCGAATCGAGCATCTGGGTGGCGACGATGACGGGCCGGGCGTTCTCACGGGCCACCTGGATGGCACGCTTCTGGACCAGCGGCACCTCCTCCATCGGCAGCTCCACGCCCAGGTCGCCTCGGGCCACCATGACCGCGTCGAACGCGAGCACGATCGCCTCGAGATCCTCGATGGCCTCGGGCTTCTCCAGCTTGGCGATGACGGGGACTGTACGCCCCACCCGGTCCATCACCTCACGGACCAGGTCCACGTCCGACGGCGCGCGCACGAACGACAGTGCGATGAAGTCGACGCCCATGTTCAGCGCGAACTCGCAGTCGGCCACGTCCTTCTCCGACATCGCGGGCACCGACACGTTCATGCCCGGAAGCGACACGCCCTTGTGGTTGCTCACCGGCCCGCCCTCGACCACCTCGCAGACGACGTCGTCGCCGTCGACCTCGGTGACCACGAGCGCGACCTTGCCGTCGTCGACCAGCAGTCGGTCGCCCGCCACCGCGTCCTGCGCCAGCCCCTTGTAGGTGGTGGAGACGCGGTCGTGCGTCCCCTCGACGTCCTCCACCGTGATGCGCACGGTCTCGCCCGTGTTCCACACCGTCGCGCCGTCGGTGAACCGGCCGAGGCGGATCTTGGGCCCCTGCAGGTCGGCGAGGATGCCCACCGGGCGGCCGGCCTTCGTCGCCGCCGCGCGCACACGCTGGAACGCCACCTCGTGGTCGGCGTGATCGCCGTGGCTGAAGTTGAGCCGGGCGACGTTCATGCCCGCCGCGACCAGCGCGTCGAGCTGCTCAGGCGAGGAGGTTGCGGGGCCGAGGGTGCAAACAATCTTTGCGCGTCGTGTCACACCCACCACCCTAATGGGTCACCGGTACCGCGCGGCTACCGCACGACGGGCCGGAGGCCCGCCGGGACGGCCGGCCGCGACCCTCCCCGGCACCGCGGCCACCGGTCAATCGCGCAGCGGGCGCCCCTGGGAGTCCGGCACGTTGCCCATGAGGATGAGGATGCCGTCGATCAGCGGCCACAGCGCGCCGATGCCGCACGTGAACACGCTGACCAACAGCTGCGCCACGCCCATGCCGTTGTCGCCGAGGTAGAAGCGGCCCGCGCCGGTCCAGCCGACGAAGATCTGCAGCAGACCGGCCACCAGCTTCTGCTTGTCCGAGTAGGCCTCGCCCGTGACGGGGTGACGGCCGAAGGGCGCCGCCGGGTCCGGCGCCCACATTCCCGGCCCGTACGCCGGCCAGGACCCTGCTGCCCCGTATCCTGCCGACCCGTACCCCGCGTTCCCATACGCCCCGGGCGCATACCCGGGGCCCTGGCCGGACGGCCCGTCGACCGGGGGCCCGTAGCCCGGGTGGCCGTAGGCGCCGCCTGGCGGCGGGGGCTGCATGCCCGGAGGTGGCGGCGGCGGGGGCATGCCCGGGCCGGGCCACGGCGCGCCCGCGTCGTGGCGGGTCGCCTCGTCTGCGATGGGATCCGAGTAGTCGGGCTCCGCGGTGTCGGCCTCGGGGTCCACGGGCGCCGATTCGGCGGCCTCGACCGCGTCGGCCTCGTACCGGGCCGTCTCCCCGTAGGAGGTGCCGAACGGGGTGGCGTCCGACTCGTACAGCGGCGCGCTGCCCCATCCGGGACCGCTCCCGGCGCCGGCCTGGGTGGTCCAGCCGGGGCCGGGCGATTCCTTCCGGATGGTCCACGCCTCGTCGGCGTCGTACCCCGTTGCCGGACCGTCGGAGCCGGCCCCGCCCGAGTCCGCGGCGTCCTGACCGAAGGCGGTGTCGTCGTACGGCGATCCGCGGCGGCCGAGCGCGTCCAGGTCGGCGGTATCGCCGGTGCCCGGGGCGTCGTCGCCGTAGGAACCGCGTGCGCCGCCGGATGCGCCCGGTGCGTCGTCGTCCGATCGGTCCTGCGGTCCGGTGTCCGTCATTGCGCACCCCCGTGCGTGTCGGCTTCGTCAGTACTGCCCTGCAGCGTCTCGATGCGTCCGCCGCCCGATCCGCCCGCGCCGGACCCGCCGTCATCGGGGCCCGCGTCATCGGCGTCGCCCGCCTCATGGTCCGTGCCGACGCCGCCGCGGCCGGCGGACTCGGCGGCGATCTCCTCGCGCGCCGCCCGTGAGAGCAGGTCGTGCGGGTTCTCCCGGCCCCGCCGCGCCCACATGAAGTACGCGACGGCGAGGACGAAGACGACGGCGGAGGTGATCGAGTTGATCCGGACGCCGAGCACGTGCGTGGCGTGGTCGTCGCGCAGCAGCTCGATCCAGAACCGCCCGAAGCAGTATCCCGCCACGTACAGGGCGAACAGCCTGCCGTGGCCGATGACGAACTTGCGGTCGATCCACACCAACGCAAGCACGACGAGCACGTTCCAGATGAGCTCGTAGAGGAAGGTCGGCTGCACCACGGCGATGACGTTGCCGTTGGAGACGCCGTCGAGCATGTCGATATGCCCGTCGCGCACCCGCTCGGTGATCTCCAGCCCCCAGGGCATCGAGGTGGGGCGGCCGTACAGCTCTTCGTTGAAGTAATTGCCGATGCGCCCGATGCCCTGCGCCAGCAGGATCCCCGGCGCGATCGCGTCGCCGAAGGCCGGCAGCGGGATCCCGCGCACCCGGCACCCGATCCAGGCGCCCAGCGCGCCGAGCGCGACAGCGCCCCAGATGCCGAGGCCGCCGTCCCAGATCTTGAGCGCATCGATGGGCTGTGCGGTGGCGTCCGCGCCGAAGTAGGTGCTCCAGTCCGTGAGCACGTGGTACAGCCGCCCGCCGATGAGCCCGAACGGCACCGCCCAGATGGCGATGTCGAACACCGTGCCCTTCTCGCCGCCGCGGGCGACCCAGCGGCGGTCGCCCCACACGATGGCGATGATGATGCCGATGATGATGCAGATGGCGTAGGCGCGGATGGCGACGGGACCGACGTACCAGACGCCCTGGGGCGGACTGGGGAATGAGGCGAGAAGGGTTGTCGTCACGGTGCCACGGTAGCCGAACGCACGCCCTCGGCGAGTTCACGCGTGAGCGCCTCCACCGCCGCAGGCCCCTCCGGCACGCGCGCCACCAGCGCCGACCCGACGATGACGGCGTCGGCGAATCCGGCGATCTGCGCGGCCTGTTCCCGGGAACGCACGCCGAGGCCCACGCCGACGGGGATGTCGGAGTGCTCCTTGACCCGCGCGACGAGCCGGGGCGCGGCCGTCGACACCGCGTCGCGCGCGCCGGTGACCCCCATAGTGGAGGTGGCGTAGACGAAGCCCCGGCTGGCCTCGACGGTGCGCGCCAGACGCTCCTCGGTGGAGGAGGGCGCCACGAGGAAGGTGCGGCCGAGCCCGGTCGCGTCGGACGCCGCGATCCACTCGTCCGCCTCGTCGGGGATGAGGTCCGGCGTGATGATGCCGAGCCCGCCGGCCGAGGCCAGATCACGCGCGAAGGCGTCGACCCCGTAGTGCAGCACCAGGTTCCAGTAGGTCATCACCACGGCGTTGCCGCCCGCCGCGACGATCTTCTCGATCACGCGCAGGGTGTCGCGGACCCGGAAACCCGCCTCCAACGCCGTGGTGGCGGCACGCTGGATGGTGGGGCCGTCCATGACCGGGTCCGAGTACGGTACGCCCACTTCGATGAGATCCGTCCCGCCGTCGATGAGCGCCCGGAACGCGTCGACCGACCCGTCCACCGTGGGGTATCCGGCGGGCAGGTATCCCACCAGCGCCGCCCTGCCCTCCGCGCGGCACGTCCCGAAAACGCCGCGCAGTGTCGCCTCGCTCACTTCGTTCCTCCCTGTGCGGCGTCCGCCGCACCGTCTTCCGCCTCGTCGTCTGCGCCGGGGAGCATGCCGAACCAGCGCGCCGCGGTGTCCACGTCCTTGTCGCCGCGCCCGGAGATGTTCACGAGCACGGTCGCGTCCGGTCCCAGCTCGCGTCCGAGCGCGAGCGCGCCGGCCACCGCGTGCGCGGACTCGATGGCGGGGATGATGCCCTCGGTCTCCGAGAGGGTCCGGAACGCCTCCATGGCCTCGGTGTCGGTGACCGGCCGGTACTCGGCCCGGCCGATGTCGTTGAGCAGCGAATGCTCCGGGCCCACCCCCGGGTAGTCGAGACCCGCGGAGATCGAATGCGATTCGATGGTCTGGCCGTCGTCGTCCTGCAGCAGGTAGGAGAACGCGCCGTGCAGAGCGCCCGGCGACCCGCCGGTGATCGTGGAGGCATGCCTGCCGGTCTCCACGCCGTCGCCGCCCGCCTCGAGTCCGACGAGCCGGACCGCGGGGTCGTCGAGGAACGCGTGGAAGATGCCGATGGCGTTGGAACCGCCGCCCACGCAGGCCGCCACGGCGTCCGGGAGCCGGCCCGTCATCTCCAGGACCTGGGCACGGGCCTCGAGCCCGATGATGCGCTGGAAGTCGCGCACCATCACGGGGAACGGGTGCGGCCCGGCGACGGTGCCGAAGCAGTAGTAGGTGTCGTGCGCGTTGGTCACCCAGTCACGCAAGGCCTCGTTGATCGCGTCTTTGAGGGTGCGCGAGCCGGTGAGCGCGGGGACGACCTCCGCCCCCAGCAGGCGCATGCGGGCGACGTTGAGCGCCTGGCGCTCGGTGTCCACCTCGCCCATGTAGACGACGCATTCGAGGCCCAGCAGCGCGCACGCGGTGGCGGTGGCGACGCCGTGCTGTCCCGCACCGGTCTCCGCGATCACGCGCGTCTTGCCCATCCGCTTGGCCAACAGCGCCTGGCCGAGGACGTTGTTGATCTTGTGCGAGCCCGTGTGGTTGAGGTCCTCCCGCTTGAGCAGCATCCGGGCGCCGCCCGCGTGCTCGGAGAGCCGCCGCGCGTCGTACACCGGCGACGGGCGGCCCGTGTAGTGGCGCTGGAGCCGGTCGAGCTCGCTGAGGAAGCCGGGATCCAGGCGGGCCTTGCCGTACTCCGCGGTGACCTCTTCGATGACCGCCATGAGGGCCTCGGGCACGTACCGGCCGCCGTAGGCGCCGAAGTGCCCGCCCTCGTCGGGCTCGTGGGAGGTGCCGGCGAGTCCGGCGCTGGCCTGCGGCACGGCCGTTCCGCCGCCGTCGAAGCTGCGATCGTCGAAAGTCACGCCTCAAGTATGCCTGCGGCCTCCGGCACATCGCCGGGAGGGAGGGGGCACCGCCGCGGGCACCACGGCGCCCGGGCGGGGGCCGTCAGCGCGCCGGCTTGGGGCAGGACGGGTGGGAACCGGCGGCGACGAGGTCCGACACCATCACGCGCGGGTCCCCTGCCGTCACCAGCCCCTCGCCCACCAGCACCGCGTCCGCCCCGGCTCCGGCGTAGGCCATCAGGTCGGCCGGGCCGCGCACGCCGGATTCCGCGATCTTGACGACCTCCGGCGGCAGCCCGGGCGCGATCCGCGAGAAGTTGTCGCGGTCCACCTCGAGCGTCTTCAGGTCACGGGCGTTGACGCCGATCACCGAGGCGCCCGCCTCGAGTGCGCGGTCCGCCTCCGCGGTGGTGTGCACCTCCACCAGGGCCGTCATCCCCAGCGACTCGGTGCGGTCGAGCAGCGCCGTGAGTGTGCTCTGGTCCAGCGCGGCGACGATGAGCAGGATGATGTCCGCGCCGTGCGCGCGGGCCTCGTGGATCTGGTAAGGGCCGACGATGAAGTCCTTGCGCAGCACCGGCACCGAGACCACCTTGCGCACGGCGTCGAGATCGGCGAGGGACCCGTGGAAACGCCGCTCCTCGGTGAGGACGCTGATGGCATGCGCCCCGCCCTCGGCGTAGGCGGCGGCCAGCTCGGCGGGATCGCCGATGTCGGCCAGCGCGCCCCGTGACGGGCTGGCCCGCTTGACCTCGGCGATCACCGAGATACCGTCGCCGCGCAGCACCGCTGCCGCGTCGAGCGGCGCCGGTGCACGGCGGGCGAGTTCCTTGACGGCCTGCAGATCGCACTGCGACTGGCGGGCCGCCACATCCTGGCGTACTCCGTCGATGATCGAGTCGAGAACACTCATCGTGGCCGCATCCCTTCACACTGCCCGTCATCCCGCACCCCGGCGCTCCCCTCCGCCGCGGCGCCACTGGGGCTCAGACTAGCCATCGGCCCTGCCGCCGCCGACGGCGGGATCATCATCCTCGGTGGGGTCGGTCCCCGAGTCGAGCGCCTCCCACATCAGCCGCTGCGTCATGTCGTCGTCCGCAGCCGCACCGGCCGCACCCCCACCGGCCGCCCCGGGTGCCCGCCCGCGCCGCGCCGCCATCGCCTTGGCCACCGAATCGCGTCGGGCGGCGGGCGTCTCGTACTTCGACGGCAACTCCCGCCGCGGCCGCGGCCGCACCACCATCAGCAGGCCGGCCGCGGCGGCGAGCACGCCGCCGACGATCGCCAGCACGATCGGCCCGGGATGCGTCTGCGCGGCCGTGACCACGGCACCGGCGCGCAGCTCCCCCAGCCTGACGACCTCGGCCGGTTCGGCCGCCGAGGTGAGCGCCATCGCCGACCGGACGACGACCGTGGCGCCGGCCGCGGTGACGATGAGCCCGATCACTCGCTGAGCCCAGCCGCGCACGGCGAACAACGCGGCGATCCCCGCCAGCAGCACCAGCGCCAACGGCGTCAGCTCCGACGCCCAGGCCGCACCATCGAAGGAACCGTCCACCGGCGGCTGCAGGCCGTTCTCGTAGGTGTAGCCCACCCAGTCCATCCGGCCGGCCGCCCACGTGGCCAGCGCGCCCAGCGCGAGCAACCCCGCCACCGCCGCCATCCGGCGCGCGTCACCGCGGCGCGCCGCCGCCCCGGCCCCGTCGCTCACCGTGCACCGCCCTCGGCCGTCGCGCCGTCCCCTCCCAGACTCGTGATCGTCCCGGCCGCGGCGATCGCGCGCAGCACGGCGGACGCCTTGTCACGCGTCTCGCGCTCTTCGCTTTCGGGGATCGAATCCGCCACCACTCCGGCGCCCGCCTGCACGTAGGCGGTGCCGTCCTTCATCACCGCGGAGCGGATCGCGATCGCGGTGTCGGCGTCACCCGCGAAGTCCAGGTAGCCGACGATCCCGCCGTACACCCCGCGCCGCGTGGTCTCGAGTTCCTCGATCAGCTGGAGGGCGCGCGGCTTCGGCGCGCCGGACAGCGTGCCCGCCGGGAAGCACGCGGTGACGGCGTCGAGCGCCGACGTGTCGTCGCGCAGCCGTCCGGACACCGTGGACACCAGGTGCATGACGTGGCTGTAGCGCTCGACGTGCCGGTAGTCGCCCACCTTCACCGTCCCCGGCTCGCAGACCTTCCCCAAGTCGTTGCGCCCCAAGTCCACCAGCATCAGATGCTCCGAGTTCTCCTTCTCATCGTGGGACAGCTCCTTGGCCAGCAACTGGTCCTCCTCCTCGGTGGCGCCGCGCCACCGCGTGCCGGCGATGGGGTGCGTCGTCGCCGTCCCGTCGGCCACCGTCACCAGCGCCTCCGGACTGGAGCCGACGATCGTGAACGCGCCGTGCCCGCCGCCCGCGCCGCCGGGCACCGCCGGCACGTTGAGCAGGAACATGTACGGGCTCGGGTTCGATGCCCGCAGGATGCGGTAGACGTCCAACGGGTCGGCGTCCGTGTCCATCTCGAACCGCTGGGAGAGCACCACCTGAAAGGCCTCCCCGGCGCCGATGTCGTCGATCAGCCGACGCACCCCGGCGTGGTACTCCTCGGCGGTCCGCTGGCGCCGGTACTCCGGCTCCGGCCGCTGGTACGCCGCCACCGTGGAGGGCGCGGGCGCGGACAGTGCGCGCGTCATCGCGTCGAGACGTGCCACCGCGTCGTCGTACGCCTCGTCGACGCGCTCGTCGCTGCCGTTCCAGTTCACCGCGTTGGCGATGAGGGTGATGGCGCCCTCATGGTGGTCCACCGCGGCCACGTCGGCGGCCAGCAGCATCACCAGCTCCGGCAGCTCCAGGTCGTCCACTGTGGAGTCGTCCAACCGCTCGATCCGCCGGACGATGTCGTAGCCGAGATAGCCGACCATCCCGCCCGTGAGCGGCGGCATCCCGGGGATCCGTTCGGACTCGAGCAGGCGGAGCGTCGTGCGCAGCGCGTCGATCGGGTCGCCGCCGGACGGGGCGCCCGCCGGCACGTTGCCCTGCCAGGCGGCCTGCCCGTCGACGACGCTGAGCGCGGCCGGGCTGCCGGCGCCGATGAACGACCATCGCGACCACGACCGCCCGTGTTCGGCGGACTCGAACAGGAATGTGCCCGGCCGGCCCGCCGCGAGCTTGCGGTAGGCCGACAGCGGCGTCTCCGAATCCGCCAGCACCTTGCGGGTCACCGGCACCACGCGATGTTCCGCGGCCAGCGCACGGAACGTCGCGCGCGAGGTGGTCAGGTGCCGCGCGGTCGCACTCATCGCCTCCATGCCGCCCATACTCCCAGGGGCTCGGTCATGCCTGCGAAAGCGGTACCCCGCCCACGCCCCAGGCCTCGCGCGGGATGTCGGTGACGGTCACCCACACCGCGCTCTCGGGCTTGCCCGAGGCCTTCGCATAGGCGCGGGTCACCTCGGCGATGACAGCGGACTTCTGCTCGTCCGTGAGGCCCGGGGTCTGGGAGATCTGGATCAGCGGCATGGCACCGACGGTACCGCCGCCCCTGGCCGCACGCCCGCGCTCAGTCCTCCGGCAGGTCCGCGAACGCCTTCTTCATGTCGTTGTACCAGCCCATCGCCTTCTTCGGGTGGATCCAGCGCCACTTCATGTCCTTCCGTGCCTGCTCGTGCGTGCTGTCCCCCGCCGCCACCGCCTCTTTGAGGTGCCGGTCCTGCGCGTTGATCACGTCGTCGGCGGTCTCGCCGTGGTGCTGCAGATCGCAGGGGCCGCCGAGCTGGCTGCAGGTCATCGTCTTCATCATCGGTCCTCGTCCTCGTGTGTGCGCGGTGCGGCAGCCGCCGCATCCGTTCGAGCGGTGCGCTCACCACGGTGACGTATCGGGCGCGGAAAGTGTGACCGCCGCCGAAGGCCCGGGGTCACCGAGGCGACGGCCCCGTCGTCCGGTCCGTCCCGCCCTCCCCCGATCGAGTGCGCCGCACGCCGCCCGCACGCCGCGTCAGCGCACCGAGCACCGAGCTCTCCGCCCGGAACTCGATGCCCTGCACCTTGCCGCGCGCGACAGTGAAGTCGAACGCCACGCGCGGGCGCCCCCGCAGGAACCAGGCCGCACCCGGGCGTCCCTCGACGAACACGGGCAGGGCCGCCTTCGCGGCGCCGTCGAACATGGCGGCCACCGCCTCCCGCCCGTCCAGGCGTGCGGGCGTCCCCGTCGCGACGGCGTCCGCGTCCGCGGTCACCGTCGCGTCCGGAGCCAGCAGCGCGAGCAGCCGCGCGAACTCGCCCTCGCGGGCGGCCACGAGGAAGGCGTCCACGATCTCCCAGTCCGTCGGCGTGACGGCGGATTCCGGCGCCGAAGCCCCCGGGCCGGCGGCCTGCCCCAGCCGGGCCCTGGCGCGCGAGGCGCGTTTGCGGGCCGTGGCCGGGGTGCAGTCGAGGATCCGCCCGATCGCCGGGAAGTCGAAACCGAAGCTGTCGTGGAGCACGAACGCCACCCGCTCGGCGGGCGTGAGCGCGTGGAGCACCACACGGAGCGCGGCGCCGACATCGTCGGCCGACTCGGCCGCGTGCGCGGGGTCGCCGTCCTGGAACCGGTTCCGCCCCTCGCCGTCCACCGGCCACTCGTCCTCGCCGACGTCGGCCTGCGGAGCAGCCCGCCGTGCCCGCAGAACATCGAGGCACAGCCGGGTGGTCACCGTGGTCAGCCATCCCGGAAGGTTGCCGATGGCCGCGGCGTCCGCGCCGTGCAGCCGGATCCAGGCCTGCTGGACGACGTCGTCGGCCTCCGCCTCGTCGTCGAGGATGCGGGCCGCGATGCGCCGGAGCCGCGGCCGCTCGTCCTCGAACATCCGGGTGTGCCCGGGCGATCCCTCCCCTGAAACTGTCATCCGGCCCCTCTGTGTCCCGGTCACCCGGCGCTGCGCGCCTCGGCGAGGCGCCGCGCGCCGGCGGCCGCCTGATCGAAATAGTCCAGTGCGGTGCCGTCGAGCAGCCGCCGGGCGATCCCGGCGGCCGCCTCGTAGGCGGCGAACATGAGCGCACCGCCCACCGACACGCGCGCGGCCCCCGCCTCCGCCAGCGCGGGCAGCGAGTGCAGGCCCGGCCGGGCGAGGACGTTCACCGGCCGGTCGACGGACGAGACGACGGTACGGACGTCGCGCAGATCGGTGATGCCGGGGGCGTAGAGGACGTCGGCGCCGGCCTCCTGGAAAGCCTGCAGGCGGGCGATCGTGCCGGCCAGGTCCGGGTTGCCGTGCAGGAAGTTCTCCGCCCGCGCGGTGAGCACCAGTCCCGGCCCCCGGCGGGCGGCCTCCGCTGCGGCCGTAATCCTGTCGACCGCCGCCTCGAGGCGGTGGATCGGGTCGTCGGGGCGGCCCGTGAAGTCTTCGATGGAGCAGCCCGCCAGGCCCGACTCCACCGCCGCCGCCACCGTGCCGGCCACCTCCGCCGGGGAGTCGCCGAAACCGTTCTCGAGGTCGGCCGTCACGGGGATATCGACGCAGCCGACGACGGCCGCCGCGTACGCGAGCGACGCGTCGCGCCCGGCCTCGCCGTCGCCGCGGCCCGCCGCGGCCGCGAAGCCGCTGCTGGTGGTCGCGAGAGCCCGGAACCCCTGTGCGCGCAGCATCTGCGCGGAACCGACGTCCCACGGGTTGGGCACCACGAGCGGGTCACCGGGAACGTGCATTGCGAGGAACGCCGCCCGGAGCCCCGGCGCCCGGTCGCTCACCCCGCCACCGCCGGCTGCTCGGGAAGGTCCGCGCGCACGGCCACATTCATCCGGTTCCACACGTTGATGGTGGCGATGGTCATGAGCAGTTCCAGCGTCTCCTGCTCGCTGAACACGGCCCGCACCTGCGACCAGACCTCGTCGGACACGCCCTGCTCGCTGATGAGCGTGACCTGCTCGGTCAGCGCCAGCGCCGCACGCTCACGGTCGTCGAACAGCGCCGGCGCCTCCCGCCAGGCCGCGATCAGGTCGATCTGCCGCTGCGGCGCACCGGCCCCCCGCGCCTCGGCCACGTGCATGTCCAGGCACCACGCGCAGTGGTTGATCTGCGAGGCACGGATGTCGACGATCGCCCGCAGACGCGCGCCCACGGTCCCCGCGTTCACATACTTCTGCAGCCCCAGGACCGCCTTGTATGCTCCCCCGTCGACCTCGCCGATCGACATCCGCTGCGTAGCAGACATTCCCGTCATCTCCTCGCCGAGTACCGCACCGTCGAACCCCGTTACCGGACAGGGTCGCCGGACTGGGTTGCCGAACAGGGTTGCCGGACCCCGATGGCACGCCCGGAGTTCCTGTGGCCCGAGCCACCGGAGTCGATGCTACGCCGCCGGAAAGCCCCGGTGGCTACCCTGGAATCAGCGGGTGCGGTCCGGCTCCCCGGCACTTTCGAACCCGGCACCTCCGAACCCGGCACGGACGATCGGCGGGACAGGCAGGCCATGGCAGGCAGACACCGACGCGGCGCCCCCGGCAGTGCGCCCCGGGCGGCGGATGCCCGCGCCGCCATGGTGGCCAGGTTGCGCCGGAAGGGGCTCACCGATCCGCGCGTGCTCGCGGCGATGCACACCGTCCCGCGCGAGCGATTCATCCCGGAGCAGTACGCCGA
Organism: Tomitella gaofuii; assembly: GCF_014126825.1. NCBI lineage: Bacteria > Bacillati > Actinomycetota > Actinomycetes > Mycobacteriales > Tomitella > Tomitella gaofuii. Next base: position 2,874,720 of record NZ_CP059900.1, read on the forward strand.
CATGGCCTACGCCGACCGGCCCGTCCCCATCGGCTCCGGACAGACCGTCTCCGCACCGGACATCGTCGCCCTCACCGCATCCGCGCTGACCCTGACCGGAAGCGAGTCGGTGCTCGAGGTGGGCGGCGGTTCCGGGTACGCGGCGGCGGTGCTGGCGCAGTGCGCATCACGGGTGATCAGCATCGAACGGCGCGCGCACCTGGCGGAGCGCGCGCGGGCCGTGCTCGGCGACCTCGGCTACGACAATGTGGAGGTCCGGCACGCCGACGGCATGGCCGGCGCGCCCGACGCGGCCCCCTTCGACGCCATCGCGGTGGCGGCCATGGCCCACGAGATCCCGCCGGCCCTTCTCGACCAGCTCGCCGCGGACGGGATCCTGGTGTGCCCGGTGGGCGACAGGTCCGACGGGGAGTTCCTGCGCCACGGCGCCGGCCGCAGCGAATCGCTCAGCCGGGTCAGCTTCGTCCCGCTGGTGGAGGGTCTGGACAGATAGGCGCGCACCGCTCCTGCGGGAACGCCGTCAGCCGTCGCCCAGCAGCAGGTCCGCGTCGAAGCAGGTGTGATCGCCCGTGTGGCAGGCGCCGCCCTCCTGGTCGACGACCAGCAGCAGCGTGTCGCCGTCGCAGTCCAACCGCACCTCGTGCACGTACTGCGTGTGCCCGGACGTCTCGCCCTTCACCCAGTATTGTCCTCGGGACCGCGACCAATAGGTGGCCTTGCGGGTGCGCAGGGTGCGGGCGAGAGCCTCGTCGTCCATCCACGCCACCATGAGGACATCCCGGGTGGAGCGTTCCTGCACCACGGCGCAGACGAGGCCTTCGGTACTGCGCTTGAGGCGCGCGGCCACCGCCGGGTCGAGGGCGGGCTCCACGGGGTCGCGTGCCGCGTCGCCGGAGTCGTTCACCGGACCACCAGCCCCTCCGCCGCCATCGCGGCCTTCACCTCGCCGATCGACACCTCGCCGAAGTGGAAGATGCTCGCGGCCAGCACGGCGTCCGCCCCGGCACGCACCGCAGGCGCGAAATGCCCGGCATCTCCGGCCCCACCGGAGGCGATCACCGGCACGTGCACCACCGCGCGCACCGCCTCGATGAGCGGCAGGTCGAAGCCGTTCTTGGTGCCGTCGCCGTCCATCGAGTTGAGCAGGATCTCCCCCACGCCCAGCTCCGCGCCGCGCTGCGCCCACTCGATGGCGTCCACCCCGGCGCTGCGGCTGCCGCCATGGGTGGTGACCTCCCAACCCGACGCTGTGGGTGCGCCCCCGGACGGCACGCGTCGGGCGTCCACCGAGAGCACCACGCACTGCGAGCCGAACCGCCTGCTGAGCTCCCGGAGCAGCTCCGGCCGCGCGATCGCCGCGGTATTGACGCTCACCTTGTCCGCCCCGGCGCGCAGCAGCTGGTCCGCGTCGTCCACCGAGCGCACTCCGCCGCCCACCGTGAGCGGGATGAACACCTGCTCGGCGGTGCGCGTCACGACGTCGAGCATCGTGCCCCGCCCCGACTTGGACGCCGTGACGTCGAGGAACGTCAGCTCGTCGGCCCCCGCCGCGTCGTACGCCGCGGCCAATTCCACCGGATCGCCCGCATCGCGGAGCCCCTCGAAGTTCACCCCTTTGACCACCCGGCCTGCGTCGACATCCAGGCACGGGATCACTCGGACCGCCAACGTCACTTGCAGCTCCGTTCGTACTCGTCCTACGGGAAAACCTCGCCGGGCTCCGGGAGGAAGTCCTCCGGATCGCCCAGGTCCAGGAACACCTGCAGCATCTCCTGCTGCGCGCCGGGCGCACCCACCACCACCGACGGTGAGCGGATGTCCCACTCGCACCCCGCCAGGTCGGTCACCACCCCGCCGGCCGCACGCACCAGCGCCACGCCGGCGGCGTTGTCCCAGGGGTGGTCGCCGAAGCCCACCGCGGCGTCGAGCACCCCGGCCGCCGTGAACGCCAGATCCGCGCCGGTGCTGCCGTGCATGCGCATGCGCGACACGCGGCGGCTCAGCTCACCGAGCGCGGCGATCCGGTAGCGCCCAGGATACCGGCCGCGGCCCTCGATGTTCAGTGCACCGAGCGCGATCACCGAATCCGCGAGCCCACGTGGCTCCAGCGGCGGCAGCGGCACCCCGTTGCAGACCACCGGGCCGTCCACGGTGGCCGCGATCCGCTGGCCCACCAGCGGAAGCCACGTCAGTCCCAGCACGGGCACGCCGTCGTGGATCAGCGACAGCAGCACGCCCGCCATGGGCAGACCCACCGAGTAGTTGTACGTGCCGTCCACCGGGTCGAGCACCCAGACGGTGCCGGTGTCCAACCGCGGCCCGCCGAACTCCTCACCGTGCACGGGGATCCCGGTGCGCTCGAGGAGGCTGCCGCCGAGGCGTCGCTCCAGCTCGAGGTCCACCTGCGTGGCGAAGTCACGGCCGCCCTTGTCGATCTTGCCGGGCGCGCCGACGTTGCTGCGGAAGTGCTCGACGACGCCGTCGAGCAGCCCCGACGCCACGGCGAGCAGGCGCCGGGGGTCGTCGGGCAGCCCGGAGGGGACCCGCGGGGACTCGTTCACCGTCATCGTCGGGTCCGTGCGGGCGGGGTCAGTCCGCCACCGCGGCTAGCGCCTGCGGCAGGGAGAACCTGCCCGCGTAGAGGGCCTTGCCCACGATGGCGCCCTCGACGCCCTGCCCCGTCAGCTCGGCTATGGCGCGCAGGTCGTCCAGCGTGGACACGCCGCCCGAGGCGATCACCGGAGCGTGCGTCTCGGCGCACACCGCCGCCAGCAGCTCCAGGTTGGGCCCCTGCAGCGTGCCGTCCTTGCTCACATCCGTGACCACGTAGCGCGAGCAGCCCTCGCGGTCGAGGCGCGCCAGCACCTCCCAGAGGTCTCCGCCGTCGCTGACCCAACCGCGCCCGCGCAGCCGCCACTGGCCGTCAATCTGCTTGACGTCCAGGCCCACAGCGACGCGGTCGCCGTAGTCCGCGATGGCCTTGGCGCACCACTCGGGGTCTTCGATCGCCGCCGTGCCCAGGTTCACCCGCGCACAGCCGGTGGCCATCGCCGCGTCGAGCGAATCCTGGTCGCGGATGCCGCCGGAAAGCTCCACCTTGACGTCGAGCTCACCCACCACCTGCGCGAGCAGCGCGCGGTTGGAGCCGCGGCCGAACGCCGCGTCGAGATCCACCAGATGCACCCACTCCGCACCGTCCGTCTGCCACTGGAGGGCGGCATCACGGGGCGCGCCGTAGGAGGTCTCACTACCGGCCTCCCCTTGAACAAGGCGCACGGCTTGACCATCGGCGACATCGACTGCAGGCAGCAGAACAAGACTCACGCCGATGAGCCTAGCCAGTGCGCGGCGGCCGCCCCCGGCCGGGTTCGGCATGCCCGCCGTCGGCACCCCCGCCGTCGGAACCGGTGCCATCAGTCCCCCTGCCGGCGCCCGGCGTCAGGAAACGCCCCGTGAGGCGACGGGAGATCTGTGCAAGCGCCACCACCGCCAGCACGACCGCCGCGGCGACGATGACCAGCCCCCACACCGGTGTCGGCTTGACCACGACGATGAGCACCGTGGCCACCGCGAAGACCACCGCCACGGCGGCGACGCTCCACAGTGCGAGACGCACGAAATACCCGACGAACTGCGGGTCCATCCCCTGCCGGTGCTGTTGACGTCCCCCGTCTGCCCCGTTCACGCATCCGAGCCTGCCACACGGAGCCCCCGGATGCGGGACGCTGCGCCGTGGGGCCCGGTCGTCAGAGTCCGTCGATCCAATTGCGCAGCAGGTGCGCGCCCGCGTCGCCCGATTTCTCCGGGTGGAACTGCGTGGCGCACAGCGGCCCGTTCTCCACGGCGGCGACGAACGGCTCGCCGTGCTCCGCCCACGTGACCAGGGGCGGGGAGAGCACGTCGGACTCGGGCATGTCCCAGGTGCGCGCCGCGTAGGAGTGCACGAAATAGAACCGGGTGCCCTCGTCCAGCCCGCGGAACAGCCGCGACCCCTCGGGCGCACGCACGGTGTTCCAGCCCATGTGCGGCAGGACCGGGGCCTGCAGGCCGTCGACGGTGCCCGCCCACTCTCCACAGCCCTCGGTCTCGATGCCGAACTCCACGCCCCGCTCGAACATTATCTGCATGCCCACGCAGATGCCCAGCACGGGCCGGCCGCCGGCGAGGCGCTTGCCGACGATCCGCTCGCCGCGGATCGCACGGAACCCCGCCATGCACGCGGCGAACGCGCCCACCCCGGGCACGACGAGGCCGTCCGCGGCCAGCGCCGCGTCAGGGTCGGCCGTGACGGTCACCCGGGCGCCGGCACGCACGAGAGCGCGTTCGGCCGAATGCAGGTTGCCGGAACCGTAGTCGAGCAGGGTGACGGTCTTCGCGGTCATCGCTGCCTTTCGTGCGTTCGTGGGTTCACAGTTCTGCGGCCTCCGCGAAGGCGGGCGGCACGCGTCAGACTTCGCCGACGAGCTGGAGCACGCCGCCGGCCGCCGCCAAGACCGCGAGCACCGCGACGACCCCCGCGCCCACCTTGCTCACCTTCAGCAGGCTGAACGCGCCGCCCGCCAGGAACCCGGCCAGGATGAACAGGCCGTAGATGGCGAAATCCTTCACAGGGCTCCCTTGGTGGACGGCACGCCGCGCACGCGCGGGTCGGGCTCGACGGCGGCCCGCAGCGCACGTGCCACCGCCTTGTATTGGGCCTCGGTGATGTGGTGGGGGTCGCGCCCGTACAGGGTGCGCACGTGCAGCGCGATCCGCGCGTTCGACGCGAGCGTCTCGAAGACGTGCCGGTTGATCACCGTGTAGTACGGCACGCCCGGGTACCCGCCGATCACGCTGTGCGTGAGCTGCTCCGGCTCGCCCGTGTGCACGCAGTACGGCCGGCCGGACACGTCCACGGCGGCGTGCGCGAGCGTCTCGTCCATGGGGATGAAGCAGTCGCCGAACCGCCGGATGCCCTTCTTGTCTCCCAGCGCCTGCAGCAACGCCTGGCCCAGAACGATGGCCGTGTCCTCCACGGTGTGATGGGCGTCGATCTCCACGTCGCCCTGCGCGTGCACCGTCAGGTCGAAGCTGCCGTGCACGCCGAACGCGGTGAGCATGTGGTCGAAGAACGGCACGCCGGTGGAGACGTCGACGACGCCGGTGCCGTCGAGGCCCAGTCCCACCGTGATGGACGATTCGCTGGTGACGCGCTCGACGCGCGCCGTGCGTCCGGTCACTGTCATCCCCTGTCCCTGTTCATGTCCCTGTCTCTCCGCCCGTCCCTATCCATGCCCTCGGCCTCGACGCCGGGCATGTCCCCGTCCGCCGGTGGCGGCGGGCCGTCGAGGGCCGTCGCGGCGATCTCGCGCGCCGCCGCGAGGAACGCGTCGTTCTCCGACGGCAACCCGATGGTCGTGCGCAGGTGGGCATCGATGCCCACGTCCCGCACCAGCACCCCGCGGTCGAGAAACATCCGCCAGCCGGCGTTCGCGTCGGCGAAGCGCCCGAACAGCACGAAGTTCGCGTCGCTGGGCACCACCTCGTACCCGTAGCCTGCCAGAGCCTCGCACACGCGCTCGCGCTCGGACACCAGAGCCGCCACGCTGCCCAGCGTCTCCTCGGCGTGCCGCAGCGCCGCCCGCGCCGCCACCTGCGTGAGCACCGACAGGTGGTACGGCAATCGCACCAGCAGCAGCGCCTCGACCACGGCCGGCGCCGCTGCCAGATAGCCCAGCCGGCCGCCCGCGAACGCGAACGCCTTGCTCATGGTGCGCGAGACGACGACGCGCGACGGGTACTCGTCGATGAGCGACACCGCGCTGGGGGCGGCCGAGAACTCGGCGTACGCCTCGTCGACGATGACGATGCCGGGCGACGCGTCGAGGATGGTGCGCAGATCGTCCAGCCCGATGCTGTGCCCCGTCGGGTTGTTGGGGCTGGTGACGAACACGACGTCGGGGCGCTGCTCGGCGATCACCGCGGCGGCACGGTCGGCGTCGACGGTGAAGTCGTCGCGGCGCGGAGTCGGCAGCCAGCGGGTCTGCATGCCGGACACCAGGATCGGGTGCATCGAGTACGACGGCACGAAGCCGAGCGCCGTGCGCCCCGGCCCGCCGAACACCTGCAGGAGCTGCTGCAGCACCTCGTTGGAACCGTTCGCGGCCCAGAGGTTCTCCGTCGCAAGCGGCACTCCCGTCTGGCGGCTCAGATAGGCGGCGAGGTCCGTGCGCAGCGCTACGGCGTCGCGGTCCGGATAGCGGTTGAGGTCCGCGGCGGCGGCGCGCACCGCTTCCGTCACCTCGGCCACCAGCGCGGGGCTCGGCGGGTGCGGGTTCTCGTTGGTGTTGAGTCGGTAGGGCACGTCCAGCTGCGGGGCGCCATAGGGCGACGCACCGCGCAGGTCATCGCGGATCGGCAGCGACTCGAGCCTGAGCGCCGCACCGGGAGCCCGGCCGGCGGGCTTCGGGGAAGTCATGGGGATGGTCCTCGTGGAAGGTCAGTTGCGGGGGGACGGCGGCGCGAAGCGCAACCGCACCGCCTCGCCGTGGGCGGGCAGGTCCTCGGCGTTCGCCAGCGCGATCACCTGATGTCGGACGTCCGCCAGCGCCTGTTCGGAGTAGTCCACCACGTGGATGCCCCGCAGGAAGGTCTGCACGCTCAGGCCCGACGAGTGCCGCGCGCACCCCGCCGTGGGCAGCACGTGATTGGAGCCGGCGCAGTAGTCGCCCAGGCTCACCGGCGCCCACGGGCCCACGAAGATCGCGCCCGCGGACCGGACACGTGCCGCCACCGCGCGCGCATCGCGCGTCTGGATCTCGAGGTGTTCGGCGGCGTAGGCGTCGACCACGGTGAGGCCCTGCTCGACGTCGTCGACCAGCACGATCCCCGACTGTCGCCCGGACAGGGCCGTCGCGACGCGTTCGTCGTGCCTGGTGGTGGCCAGCTGGGCGTTCACCGCGTCGTCGACCGTGTCCGCAAGGCCGGCCGAGGTGGTCACGAGCACGCTGGCGGCCATCACATCGTGTTCGGCCTGGCTGATCAGATCCGCCGCGACGTGCACGGGGTCGGCCGTGTCGTCGGCGAGGACCGCGATCTCGGTGGGCCCGGCCTCGGCGTCGATGCCCACCACCCCGCGGCACAGCCGCTTGGCCGCGGTGACGTAGATGTTGCCAGGGCCGGTGATCATGTCCACCGGGGCGAGATCGTCCGTGCCGTCGACCGTCGCAGTGTCCGTGCCGCCGTAGGTGAGCAGCGCCACGGCTTGCGCGCCGCCGACCGCCCACACCTCGTCGACGCCCAGCATCGCCGCCGCCGCCAGGACCGTCGGGTGCGGGAGCCCGTCGAACTGCGCCTGCGGCGGCGAGCACACCACGAGCGAGCCGACTCCGGCCTCCTGGGCGGGCACCACGTTCATCACGACCGACGACGGATACACGGCGTTGCCGCCGGGCACGTAGAGCCCCACCCTCTCCACGGGCACCCAGCGTTCCGTCACCGTGCCGCCGGGGACCACCTCGGTGGTGACGTCGGTGCGGCGCTGGGCCGCGTGCACGGTGCGTGCCCGCGCGATCGACGTCTCCAAGGCATCACGGACCGCCGGATCGAGATCCGCAAGGGCCTTGTCCAGCTGCGCGCGCGGGACGCGGATCGTCCCAGGCCGGACACCGTCGAACTTCTCGCTCAGGTCCAGTGCCGCCGCGCTGCCGCGCTCACGCACGTCGTCCACCACCGGTTGCACCCGATGCAGCACCGCGTCCACATCCACTCCGCCGCGCGGCAGCTCGGAGCGCAGCCGTGCGCGTGAGGGGGTGGCGCCTCGCAGGTCGAGACGTGCGAGCTGTACGCGGGCGGGCATTCTGATCCTCTCGGGAGGTGGCGTCTCATTCGGGGCGTGCACCGGCCGGGGCACGCCGACGGGTCACGGCGCGCACGGCACCGGTGAACACCCAGGATAGACCGCATCGCGCGACCGCCTGCGCCGCCCTCACCGCGGCCGGGGCCGGGCGCGATCCCGTCACATGTCGAGGCCCAGGTCCAGCACCCGCACCGAATGGGTGAGCGCGCCGACGGCCAGATAGTCGACGCCGGTCCGCGCGTAGTCGGCCGCGGCCTCGATGGCCAGACCGCCCGACGACTCGAGCCTGGTCTCCGGCGACGCACCGTCGCGCCGCTGCACCGCGATCTGCGTCTGCCACACCGGGAAGTTGTCCAGCAGCACCAGCTCGGCACGCTCGGCGAGCACGGCGTCGAGCTGTTCGAGGGTGTCCACCTCCACCTCGCAGGCCACGCCCGGCGCCGCCGCGCGCACGGCCTGCAGCGCGTCCACCACCGACCCGGCGGCCGCCACGTGGTTGTCCTTGATCAGCGCCTGGTCCCCGAGCCCCATCCGGTGGTTGACTCCGCCGCCGACGCGCACCGCGTACTTCTGCAGGTCGCGCAGGCCTGGCAGCGTCTTGCGGCTGTCGCGGATGCGGCACTCGGTTCCCTCGACGGCCGCCACCCACCGGGCCGTCTCCGACGCGATCCCGGAAAGGTGGCACAGCAGGTTGAGCATCGTGCGCTCCGCGGTGAGCATGCCGCGCGTCGGCGCGTCCAGGCGCAGCACCTCCGTGCCGGGCGCGACGGCGGTGCCGTCCTCGGCCCGGGCGAGGACACGGTACCCGTCCGGGCCCAGCACCTCGTCGAGCACGAGCAGCGCCACGCCGACGCCCGCGACCACGCCGTGCTCACGGCTCACGACAGCCGCCTCGCCGCGCGCGTCGGCGGGGATCGTGGCGTCGGTGGTGACGTCCGGCCCGTAGCGCAGGTCCTCGTCGAGGGCGACGCGGATCAGCGTGCGCGTCGCCTCCACGTCGTACCCGTGCTCCGCTGCCCGTGCGTCGGCGTCCTGCGTCGTCATCTGTCGGCTCCTGCGGTCTCGAGGCGGAACTCCATTGCCGGCCCGCCGGTCGGGGAATCGGGCAACACGGGACGGGGCATCGCACCCTCCCCCTGCTCGAACACGATGCTGCGCGCCCATTCCGGGCGTGCCGCGGGATGGTCGTCCCGAGTGTGACAGCCGCGGGTCTCCGTCCGCAGCTCCGCCGCCGTCAGCACCGCGGCGGCCGCTATCGTCAGCGCGGCGTCCTCGGCACCGGACCGGGTGCGCACGATCGCGGGCCGCGCCGCCGTCGTGATCCCGGCCGCGGCGGCGGCAAGGCCGTCGGCGGAGCGTGTCACGGAGCAATGCGCGGTCATCATCTCCTGCACACGTCCCCGCGGCGCTGCGGGGGCCAGCCGGAACGCGGCGTCGAGCACCTCGGGGTTCATCGCCGCCCGCCCCACCGCCGCGAGCCCGGCGCGCTCGCCCACCACGAGCCCCTCGAGGAGGCTGTTGGAGGCCAGCCGATTGCCGCCGTGCAGGCCGGTGCGCGCCACCTCGCCCGCGGCGAAGAGGCCGGGAACCCCGGTGCGCCCGTGCACGTCGGTCACTACGCCTCCGCAGGAGAAGTGCGCCGCGGGTGCGACGGGGATGCGGTCCGCCGTCGGGTCTACCCCGATCCGGCGGCACGCCGCGGTGACCGTGGGGAACCGCGCGGCGAAACCCTCGACGGCGCGGGCGTCGAGGAACACGTGCGCGGCCCCCGTCTCCCGCATCCGCGCGGCGATGGCACGCGCGATGACGTCGCGCGGCGCCAGGTCGCCCATAGGGTGCACGCCGTCGGTGACCGAACGGCCGCGTGCATCGACGAGCACCCCGCCCTCTCCGCGGACCGCCTCGCTGACGAGCGGGCTGCGCCCCTGCGCTCCGGGGACATACAGCGCCGTCGGGTGGAACTGGACGAACTCGAGGTCGGCGGCCTGCGCCCCGGCGTCGAGCGCCAGGGCGATCCCGTCGCCGGTGGCCGCGGCCGGGTTGGTGCTCACCGAGAAGAGGCGGCCCAGGCCGCCGGTCGCGAGCAGCACGGACGGCGCATGCACCACGCCGTGCCCGTCCGCGGTCACGACCAGCACGCCCGTCACCCCGCGGTGGTCGGTGCACACCCGCAGCACCGTCGCACCGGTGACACGGGCGATGCCGGGCTCCCCCGCGCCGCAGGCGGCGTCGAGGGCCCGCTGGACCTCCGCTCCCGTGGCGTCTCCGTGCGCGTGCAGGATCCGGCGCACCCGGTGGCCGCCCTCGCGCGTCGCCGCGTAGTCGCCGTCCGGGGCGCGGTCGAACTCTGCGCCGGATTCGACCAGCCAGGTGAGCACGCGCGGGCCGTCGGCGACGATCGACTCGACGGCCGCACGGTCGCACAGCCCCGCACCCGCATCGCAGGTGTCGTCGGCGTGCGCGTCCGGAGTGTCGTGTCCCGCCCGGGCCACCGCGACGCCGCCCTGGGCGAAAGCCGTGGACGTGTCCGCCGACGCATCCGTGCCACGTTGCGGTGGGACGCCCTTCTGCAGCACCAGGACCGCGAGCCCGCGCCGGGCCGCCGCCCGCGCCGCGCTGAGCCCGGCCGCTCCGCCGCCGACGACGACGAGATCCGCGTGCGCCTCCCACTCGACCGTGGGCACGGCCGGGCCCACGGCCCGGCCGGCACCGGTCATCACTCCCCGCTGCCGGGGTTGCCGTGCTCGATCATGCGCTCGACCGAACGCCGGGCGGCGTCCGCCGTCTGCTCGTCCACGTGCACCTCGTCCGCGCCCGCGGCGAGGCTCCGCAGCAGAGCCGCGGGCGTGATCATCTTCATGTACGGGCACGCGGCGCGGTCGTTCACCGGCTGAAAGTCCACCTCCGGCGCGGCCTTGCGCAGTTGGTAGAGCATGCCCACTTCGGTGGCGACGAGCACTTTCTTGGCCGCCGTCTGCGACGCCTGGTCCAGCATCCCGCCCGTGGACAGGATCTTCACCCGCTCCTCTGGAACGGTGCCCTCGCCGGCCAGGTAGAGCGCCGACGTGGCGCAGCCGCACTCGGGATGCACGAACAGCTCGGCGTCGGGGCTGGCCTCCACCTGCGCGGTGAGCTCGTCGCCGTTGATCCCGGCGTGCACGTGGCACTCGCCCGCCCAGATGTGGATGTTGTCGCGGCCGGTCACCCGCTTGACGTGGGCGCCCAGGAACTGGTCCGGCAGGAAGAGCACCTCGCGGTCCGGGTCGATGGATTCGACCACGTCGACCGCGTTGGACGACGTGCAGCAGATGTCGGTCAGCGCCTTCACCTCGGCCGTCGTGTTGACGTAGGAGACGACGACGGCGTCAGGGTGCTCGGCCTTCCACTCGCGCAGGTCGGCGCCGGTGATGGAATCGGCCAGCGAGCAACCGGCGCGTTCGTCCGGGATGAGGACCGTCTTCTCCGGGCTGAGGATCTTGGCCGACTCGGCCATGAAGTGCACGCCGCAGAAGACGATGGTCTGCTCGGGCGCCGCGGCCGCGGCGCGGGCCAGGGCCAGCGAATCGCCTACGTGGTCGGCGATGTCCTGGATGGCCGGCAGCTGGTAGTTGTGCGCAAGGATCGTGGCGTTGCGCAGCTTCGCCAGGCGGCGGACCTCCGCGGCCCACTCCGGTCCTGCCTCCACCCCGGTGTAACCGCCAGGGCCGTCGACGATCCGTGCGGCCAGCTCCGATTCGAGCCGCACCGGCTGGGTCAGCGTGGTCGTCATGGCTTCACTCCTCACCGAAAGATGCCGCGGGGCATCGCACGTGCCGCCCGCACGGTCGGTGAACCGACGCGGGCCCGGTCTGGGACCGCCCGTGCGCAGAGGCGCGTTTGAAGGCGGTCGGGTTTTCGACTTACAATCGAAAACATGCCACATGATAGCACCATGCAGCACGAGGTACTGGTCGCGGTATTCCAGAAACGCGGTGACGAGCTCTGCGTGCTCCTGTGGCAACGCGCACTCGCACCCGAGTCCGGCACCTGGTCGCTGCCTGGCGGGGCACTCGGCGCCGACGAGGATCTGCCCGCCTCCGCCACCCGCCAGCTGGCGGAGAAGGTCGACGTGCAGGAACTGGCCCACCTCGAGCAGCTGTCGGTGTTCAGCGACCCGCACCGCGTACCCGGGCCGCGCACCATCGCCTCGACGTTCCTCGGGTTGATCCCCTACCCCTCCGATCCGCACCTGCCGCCCGACACCCGCTGGCATCCGGTGTCGGACCTGCCGCAGACGAGCTTCGACCACGGCGTCGTCCTCCGGCACGCGCGCCGCCGCCTGGCCGCCAAGCTGTCCTACACCAACATCGCGTTCGCCCTGGCCGCCGAGGAGTTCACGATGTCGGCGCTGCGCGACCTGTACACGTGCGCGATCGGCCATGCGGTGGACACCACCAACCTGCAGCGCATCCTGCGCCGCCGGGGAGTCATCACACCGACGGGGAGGACCGCGCCCCCGGGGCGCGCAGGCGGCAGGCCCGCCGCGCTGTTCCGGTTCACCGAATCGCGGTTGCGGGTGACGGACGAGTTCGCGGTGCTGCGTCCTCCGGTGTGAGGCGTGCGAGCGCACAGCGCATCGGCCGGTGCCGCGCCGTGCTGACGCCGCCGGCCCCGGTCCTCACCAGTCGAGCGCACGTTCATAGCGGAACCAATGACCGTCGAGCGGCTCATGGGTGCCGTACGACGGTTCCGGCGGGCCGTCCACCGAGTACGCCCATCCCTGCTCGAGGTTGAACATCGTATTGCGGGCGTCCACGAAGTACACGTCTCCCGACCGCACATACACCCTGCCCACCTCGAACCGACCGATCCTGAAACCATCTGGGCTCGTTGGCATTCCGGCGTCCAGCGCCTGCATGGCCGCAGCGTCGAACTCCGGGCGCGCATCGGCGAACTCCGGAGGCACGACGACGAGCGCGACCGTCGACCCGAGAGCCGTGACGACCGGCCACAGAAGCTGCCACCACGACCAGGACCGACGGTATCCGATCGTGTACACCGTCGAGATCGCCCAGCACAGAGCCGCCAACGCCAGCATCGCCCAGCCTGCTGCCGCAGTGAACATCCAGGCGAAGCCCCGCGGCCACCAGTGCCCCATCGAGAGGAGAAGCAGAATCAGCGCGGCGGCCGTACCGGCCATGGTGACCGCCCACCTGACGTGGTGCCCGCGTTCCTGCGCGACGCGACGGCCCGAAAGTCTTCTCACAGCCGACATCCTTGCCGATACGTGCGACATTTCCGACGACGATGAAGGATCGTCCGCATGTCGTAACCTTTCCGCCGTGGCCTACGACGCGCTGGCGGAGAGCATCGCGCTCATCGAATCGAGAACGCTCACGCCCGTCCTTCGGCTGAGCCGGCGCCGCCGATTCGCCGCGATGGCCTTCGACGTGGACGGCGACGTCGCCGCCACCATGTTCCTGCGCCGCGGCGCAGGCCGCGTGCACGAGGAGATCCACATCCTGACTCTGCGCGGGTCCACCTGGCATCTTCTCGGCGGCGGCGGAGCGGCTGTGAGTCTCGATGACTGCGAGGATCTCCTTGCGGAACGGCCGTCCACGCCGCCCCTGGCGACGACGAGTTCCTCCAACGCTCTCCACGGCATCAGCCGGCGGACGATGACGGCGGGAGGTTCGGGACGGATTCGAGACGACGCCGGACGCGCCGGGCCCCGGGCGTGGCGGGGACGATGGATCGGCTACTCCACGGTGCTGGCGAGTCGGCGCGTCGAGTGGGTGCGAGTCGACGACCGCACCATCCCCGTCCCCTGGCACGGCCGGGTGCTGATCGCCCGGAGAGACCGCCGCCCCCTGAACGTCGTCGCGTTCGACGCCAACGCGACGGAGCTCGGTCTGGCTCGACTACCCGAGACATGACGGAGACAGCAGAACCGGTCCCAGCCTCGCCTGCCGTCGGCGTCGGCGTCGGCGAAATGCCTACTGCCACTCCCGGATCACGGTGTGATCGACGATCCGCCGCAGCCATGGTCGGCCACCGACCGTGCGGGGCCCGGCCCGGCGCCCGACTCGGAACCGTCGCCTGTCGGCGTCACCGGCTGCGCCCCGCCTGATCCCAGGTCCGCGTCCGGAGCGAGCAGCACGGCGACCAGATAGACCAACCCCGCGGCCAGCGGCTGCATGACCAGAGCGATCCACAGTTCCACCGACGGCGCCTGCACCACCACCTGCCCCACCATCGAGTCCAGCGCGGACGCCCCCGGCCAGTCGAACCTGTTCTGCGCAATCAGGTCCCCCATGCCCGCCGCGAGCCACGCGCCGGCCACTCCGCCCACGATCACCGCCACTGCCGTCAACGGTCCGCGAATGCTGCGCCAGGCCCAGGCGGCCGCGCCGGTCACGACACCGACGACCACCGAGATCCACACGAAGATCGCCAGCGCGTCGAACTCGTGGTTGGCCGACATGTCCACGGACAACAACAGTCCACCATGGGCCACCACCTGCGTCCGCCCCGGTGCCAGCAGGCCCCAGACGACGCCGCCGAGCACCCCCGCGAGTGCGCAGCCGATGCCGACGAGAGTGGCGCCCCGCGCGGGCGAGAAAGTCCTCACCCGGCCAGCCTAGAGGGTCAGTCGCCGACGACGTCGACGGCGCGGCGGGGTGCCCACGCTCCGCACATTCTGGGCCCGCAATTCCACATCAGAACACTCTTGCGATCGAATGCGTGTTCCTCAATTCCCGTATGCAAGGGGATCGGGGGATGCCATGGGGTTGGACACGCAGGAGAGCGCAGCGCAGGGGCACGCGGCGCGGCGGACCGTTTTTGAGCAGGCTGCAGCCAGCGACACCTGTGTCCTCGACGGGAACGCCACCGTGGTGGGGCCCGATGCGTCACGGCGTCGCGACAACATCGGATCATTCGCCGAGCTGGTGATGGCGCCGCTTTCCGAAGGGCTGTGGCAGCACTCCGAGAAAGAGCTGGGCGCATGGACCGCCGAGATCGCCGCCTGGGAACTGTCCCTGCAGGTCGGGAAGCTGCGCATCTGCGCCGAGCAAGTCACCCGTCGCACCGACGTCCTCGGTCTGAGCGAGACCCGCGCGATCAACCGCACCGGCGACGAGCTCGCCGCACGCAGCCGCATCGGCACCGGCAGCGCCCGTTCCACCGTCGTCTTCGCCGTCGCCGTGTCCTCCCGCCCCGCCGTACTCGCCGCCATCGCGCGTGCCGAGGCCACCGAGGCACAGGCCAAGGCGATCCTGCGGCTGATCGCCTCGCTGCCCGAGGACGACCCCGATTCCATCGCGTTGGCCGACCAGATCGAGGCGGTGCTCCTCGACACCGCCCGGTCCTGCCGCAGCGCCCAGTCCGGTGCATTCGCCGACGCGGTCACCAAGTTCGACGCGGTCCTCAACCCCGACGGCACGCCGCCCGCCGACGACCCCGAACGCAACGAGTTCTCCGTCGCCCGGTTGCTCAACGGCCGCTACCGCGTCCGCGGCGACGTCGACGCAGAGACCGGCGAGCAGATCCACGCCGCGCTCTCCCCCCTGTCCGCACCGCGGCCGGAGGACGACGGCACCCGCGATCGCCGCGGTGCCGCCCGCCGCCGTGCGGATGCGCTCGCAGAGATCATCCGCCGGTACCTGTGCGGCCTCGGCCCCGACGACCAGCCGGATTCTTCCAGCGGAGCCCCCGCGGGAGACGCCCCAGGTGCGGAGAACACCGACGGCGGGAGCACCGCCGGCGATGCGGACGAATCCGCCGACGGAGCGGGGACCACCGCTGCCGACGAGCCGGCGGAACGCTCCGGGGGCAGCACCGACCACGGCCGTGGCCGCCCGCAGTGCGAGGTACTGCCGGGAGGCAACGCCCGCCCCCAGGTGCACGTGCACATCCGGGCCCGCGACCTCGCCGACCTGCCCGCCGACCAGGACCAGCTGCTGTCGCTGCTGCGGCAGGGGCGGGTCCACGACATGTTCACGCTGCTGCAGTCCGGCTGGACCGGACACCACGGCACCATGTCCACCTCCGTACTGCGGCGGATGGCGTGCGATTCTGCCGTCACCCCCATCCTCATCGACGGCCGCGGCACGCCCCTCGACCTGGGCCGCACCGCACGGCTGGCCTCCCGGGCACAGCGCCGCGCACTCGCGGCCCGCGACCACGGCTGCGCATTCCCCGGCTGCACGCGGCCCATCGCCTGGACCGACGCGCACCACATCATCCACTGGGCCGACGGAGGGCCCACCGACCTCGACAACCTCGTCCTGCTGTGCACCGCGCACCACCGGGCCGTGCACAACGACGGCTGGGACATCGCCATGTCGGAGCACCGCCGGCCCGTGTTCCGGCCGCCTTCCGGCATCGACCCCTTCCGGCGGTGGATCGACCACGAGGGGCTCACCACGGCGGAACCCGACGGGCCGCCCGACATCCACGGCAGTGCTCCATAGCCCCCAATAACGCCCCCACAGCCCCCTGACGCCGAACCCCCGCGCCGCACGGCGACACGGGGGCAGGGGTGCGCGCGCAGGCCTCAGCGGCGCCCGACGTCGGTCGTCTTCTCCGCCACTGCGGTCAACAACGCGATCACGAGTATCCCCAGGAACGCGTTGAGCACCGCGGTGATCAGCCGCGCCACCCAATCGGTACCGCTGAGGAAAGGCAACACCACGGCCGCGAACACGAACAGACCCGCGATCCAACGGAAGAACGTCAACGGCGACGGAACCAGGTTGAGGAACATCCACAGGACGGCGCCGGCGACCAGCCCGCCCACTCCCCCGATCAGCGCCGAATCCCACGGGTCCTGCTCCCCGTCCACCCACGCCGAACCGAGAGCGTGCGAGGTGTAGACGGCGTTGATGATCGCAGTGACGACGAACCCCGCCACCGCCGCGACCAGCGCCGTGGCCACCGCGCCCGCCGCGAACTGCGCGTGATCGATGACGGCGCCGTTCGGCGACTTCTCCGGACCTCCACCCGGCGCGGCCCGTCGCCCCGTCCCCTCGTTTCCGGCGGGACGTCCCGCGTAGGCCTGCGTCTCATACGCCTGGGTCTCGTACCCGCGATCGCGGTATTCGGGCCCCTGCGGATACCCCTGCCCCTGATAGCCATGCCCCCGGTATTCGCGGCCGTAGTTGTCGGTCATGAGTTCCCCGTTCCCGTCGACACCATGCCCCGAGGATAAAGAACCGCACGCGGATAAAGAACCCGCCGCGCAGAACCCGCCGGCGCGTGTCGGAATCATGCCCGCCTGCCACGACGTGCCATGATCGTTCGATGCGCGACCAGCGACTGATCCGACGGCGCACACCCGAATCACGGGCGGTCGCCGAGCGGACGCAGACCGTGATGGAGCTGACGTCCCGCCTGAACACGCTGCTCCACAGCGACATCGAGGCCCGCACTGCGCTTCTCGACCGGATCCTGGGGCGCCCTGCGCCGGGCACATTGACCCTCTACCCGCCGTTCTACTGCGACTACGGCCTGGGGCTGGAGTTCGGCGAGCACGTGTTCGTGAACCAGAACTGCTCGTTCTACGACATCGGGGGAATCGCCATCGGCGACCGGGCGATGATCGGCCCCGGGGTCACGCTGACCACTGCCGGTCACCCGGTGGAGCGGGCCCGGCGATACGACGGGATCACCGCCGCACCGATCGTCATCGGCGCGGACGTCTGGATCGGCGCGAACGCCACGGTGGTGCCGGGCGTCCGCATCGGCGCCGGCTCCGTCGTCGCCGCGGGCGCCGTGGTGGCGAAGGACGTCCCTGTCGATCACCTCGTCAGCAGCGCCGGCCACATCGCGCGACGCGACCTCGCATCCGCCACCACGCCGCGGGCACGTCGGCCTCCGACACCCTGATCAGCGCAGGTCCAAGGCCGAAGAGTCCACCCGCCCATGCCGGGAGCACTGCGCCCACCAGCCGTCGGGCCGCACCTGCACCACCATGCGCCGCGCGCACACCCCGCAGTACCGCGGCGGCTGCAGGCATTCCGCCACCCGCCCGGCGAGCCCCGCCGCCTGTGCTTGCGCACCCGACTCGATCTCCGCACCCGTGTTCACGTCGAACCGCTGCGCGCCCACGTCCAGCGGGCCGCCGACGAGCAGCTCGGCGCCGGACCCCTCCGCGATGATCACAGCGTCGCGTTGAGCGCCTTGACGGGCATGGTCAGCTCGCCCAGCAACGCGAGGTCCGTCTCCGGCGGCCGGCCCAAAGTGGTCAGGTAGTTGCCCACGATCACGGCGTTGATGCCGCCGAGAAGGCCCTTGCGCGCGCCCAGGTCGCCCAGGGTCAGCTCCCGGCCGCCGGCGAACCGTAGCATGGTGCGCGGCAGAGCCAGCCGGAACGCGGCGACGGCGCGCAACGCATCCGCCGCCGGCATCACGTCGAGGTCGCCGAACGGGGTTCCGGGGCGCGGGTCGAAGAAGTTCAGCGGCACCTCGTCGGGCCCCAGGGCCGTCAGGTCCGCCGCGAACTCCGCCCGCTGCTCGAGGGTCTCGCCCATCCCGAGGATCCCGCCGCAGCACACCTCCATCCCCGCGTCGGCCACCATGCGCAGGGTCTGCTCCCGTTCCTCCCACGTGTGGGTGGTGACGACCTGCGGAAAGTACGACCGCGCCGTCTCCAGATTGTGGTTGTAGCGGTGCACGCCCATGGCTGCGAGCTCGTCGACCTGCTCCTGCGTGAGCATGCCCAGCGAACACGCGATCTGGATGTCCACCTCGTCCCGGATCGCCTCGATTCCGGCCGCCACCTGCGCCATGAGCCGCTCGTCGGGCCCGCGCACCGCGGCGACGATGCAGAATTCGGTGGCGCCGCTCTTCGCCGTCTGCTTCGCGGCCTCCACCAGGCTCGGGATGTCCAGGCGGGCCGCACGCACGGGCGAGGCGAAGAGCCCCGACTGCGAACAGAAATGGCAGTCCTCGGGGCAGCCGCCGGTCTTAAGGCTGATGATGCCCTCCACCTCGACTTCCGGCCCGGCCCACTTCAGGCGCACCTCGTGGGCCAGCTCCAGCGCCTCGTCGAGGCGTTCGTCCGGAAGCTGCAGCACACGCAGCACCTGGCCCCGGTCCAGCGGTTCGCCGTCGCCGAGCACCTGCGCGCGGGCAACGGCAAGGATGCCGCCGTCGGCGCGGTCCGGGGCGTGCACAGGGGCCGCCGTCGCTTCGGTCACGAAGTCTCCTCAGGTCGTCGCGTGGTCGATCACCGCCGGGCGTCCGTCGCACCCACGGCTACTTGAACGCTGTACAAGTTGTACGTCGTTCAAGTTAGGGCGCGGATGGGTAGGGTGTCAAAGGGCCCGGTCCGCGACACTCAAGGAGGCAATCCATGCAGCTGCGCCGCCACGACGTGCTCGCGGGCGCCATCGCGATTCTCGACGAGTACGGCCTGGCCGACCTCACGATGCGCCGTCTCGCGTCGTCACTGGGCGTGCAGCCGGGCGCGCTGTACTGGCACTTCCCCAACAAGCAGACGCTGCTGGCGGCCATCACCGACGAGATCCTGGCGGCAGCGGCGGCCCCGCGATCACCGACGGAGCAGTCACCGGCAGGAGCCGGTGCCGAGTGGGACGATGCCCTCGCCGCGCTCGCCCGCCGGATGCGCGACGCACTCCTGTCGCACCGCGATGGCGCGGAGGTCGCCTCCGCCTCCTACGCCGCACGCCTGGCTTCGGACGCACCGCAGGCGGCGCTGGCCGCCGAGTGCATCGACGGCGGCCTCCCCGCTCCTGAGGCCGCGATGGCCGCCCGCGCGCTGTTCTCCTACATCCTCGGGCAGACCATGGACGAACAGTCGCGCATACAGATGGATTCGCACGGGGCGCTGGAGGAAACGGCTTCGCCGTTGTTCGAGTCCCCCACCGCCGCCGAGGGTTTCGAGTACGGATTGGGTTTGTTCATCGGCGGCGTCCGCACACTCCCCGCCGCGCGCGATCTGCGGTTATCCTGAATCGGACGCCCGCCCGAGGCCGCCGTGACGCGCGGCCCTGCACTCCCCGTGGAGCACCCTGTGGCACCGATGATCGAAGCCCATGACCTGGTGAAGAAATACCGCGACGTGACAGCGCTCGACGGACTGGATTTGGCGGTCCCCGAAGGCACCGTCCTGGGCCTCCTGGGACCCAACGGCGCCGGCAAAACCACCGCGGTGCGCATCATCTCCACCCTGCTCATCCCCGATTCCGGCACGGTGCGCCTCGCCGGCGTGGACGTCCTCGCCGAGCCCGACGCCGCCCGCGCGCGCCTGGGGCTGTCCGGCCAGTACGCCGCCGTGGACGAGCACCTCACCGGCTTCGAGAACCTCGAGATGGTGGGGCGCCTCTACGGCTTCCGCCGCAGACAGGCCCGTGCCCGCGCCCGCGAGCTGCTCGCCCAGTTCTCGCTCTCGGACGCCGCCGACCGCCCCTCCAAGACGTACTCCGGCGGCATGCGCCGGCGCCTCGACCTGGCCGGCGCCCTGGTGGCCGCACCCCCGGTCCTGGTCCTCGACGAGCCCACCACGGGCCTCGACCCGCGCAGCCGCAACGAGATGTGGTCGGTGATCCGCTCCCTCGTCGCCGACGGCACGACGGTCCTGCTCACCACCCAGTACCTGGAGGAGGCGGACAGCCTGGCCGACGACATCGTCGTCATCGACCACGGCCGCGCCATCGCCCACGGCACCGCCGACCGGCTCAAGCAGGACTTCGGCGCCGACCGCATCGAGCTGGTCGTCACCGACGCGGCCGACATCCCGCGGGCCCGCGCCGCCCTCGCCGCCGGGACCGCCGACGCGGTCCAGGTGGATGAGCCCACCCGCACGCTGGCGGTGCCGGCGCCGGGAGGCGCTGGGGCACTGATGGACACGCTCCGCAGGCTCGACAACGCCGGCATCGACGTGTCCGACATCGGCCTGCGGCGCCCCACTCTCGATGACGTCTTCCTCGCGCTCACCGGCCACGCGGCGCAAGAGGATACCGGGGTGCCGGACCCCGCTCCGGCCGGCCACGGCGGCCCGACGGCAAGCGAGGCGAACCGATGACCACGACGGCCCTTCCCACACCCCGCCGCGGCCGCACCCGCGTGTTCACCGATTCGGTGGTGATCGCCAAGCGCAACCTGATCAAGATCATCCGCGTGCCGGAAGTCCTGGTGTTCGTGCTGATCTCGCCGATCATGTTCGTGCTGCTGTTCGCGTACGTCTTCGGCGGAGCCATCGACCCGGGCGGCGGCGTGGACTACCGGGAGTTCCTCATCGGCGGGATCTTCGCGCAGACGGTGGTGTTCGGCGCCACGTTCACCGGGGCGGGACTCGCGGAGGACATGCAGAAGGGCATCATCGATCGGTTCCGGTCGCTGCCCATGTCGCGGTCGGCCGTGCTCATCGGCCGCACCGTTTCCGACATCGCCTACAACCTGCTGTCGATCGCCATCATGGCCGTCACCGGGCTGCTGGTCGGATGGCGCATGCGCGGCTCCTTCCTCGACGCGGTCGCGGGATTCCTGCTGCTGCTGGTCTTCTCATACGCCTTCAGCTGGATCATGGCCTACGTCGGCCTGCTGGTGCCCAGCGTCGAGGTGATCAACAACGCCTCGTTCGTCGTGATCATGCCGCTGACGTTCGTGTCCAACGCCTTCGTCCCGCTCGAGTCGTTCCCCACCGTCCTGCAGTACTTCGTGGAGTGGAACCCGGTCTCGGCGGTCACCCAGGCGGTGCGGGAGTTCTTCGGCAACACCAACCCGGCGATCCCCGTCTCGGACGCCTGGTCGATGCAGCACCCCACCGCCTACACGCTGTGCTGGGTGGTGCTCATCCTCGTGATCTTCATGCCGCTGTCGATCGGCCGATACAAGCGCGCCATCAAGTAGCGGCGCGGAACACAGCGGCGCGGAACACAGCGGCGCGGAGACATCCACGGGACGGACCGCGACCACCAAACAATCACCCATGCTTGTTTCTGGCAGACGACGCTGTTAGCGTCGGCACCGTCCGTGCCCCACGTCACATCCGGGGCCACCGAAGCACGCGTGAGGTGACGATGCGCCCCGACCTGTCCGGCATCCCCGAGATCGACATCAACCTGGCCACGCGCGTCGCCGCCGGGGATGCGCTGGTGCGCGCGGCCGCGATGTTCGGCTCGCGCACCGCGATCGTCGACGGCGATGCGACCGTCACCTATCGCACGCTCGACGCGGCGTCCGACGCGCTCGGGCACGCTCTCCTCGCCGGCGGACTGCACCGTCAGGAGCCCGTCGCGATGCTCATGCGCAACTCGTGGCGCATGGTCGCCTCGTATTTCGCGTGCGCCAAGACGGCACTGGTGGCGATGCCGGTCAACATCGCGCTCGCCCCGGACGACATCGCCTGGATCCTCGCGGACTCGGGCAGCCGCACCGTCATCGTCGACGACGATGCGCTGCCCCTGCTGCACGGTTTCCTGCAGCATCCGCCGGCGGGGCTGCGGATCGTCGTCGCCGGCATCGGCTCCGTTGATGGGCATCACGTCGAATCCTGGGACGAGCTCGTCGCCGCCGCCCCGGCCGGCCCGGTGGAGGTCCCCGTCGACGACAGGGACACCGTGCAATGCCTGTACACCTCCGGCACCACGTCACGGCCGAAGGGCGTGCTCACCAGCCATGTCGCGGTGGTCATCGGCGCCATGACGAACGCGATGCAGATCGGCCACCAGTGGGGGGACACCCCCTCGACGCTGCTCAACATGCTGCCGATGTTCCACACGACCGCACTCAACACCCTCGTCATCCCGGTGCTGTTCACCGGCGGAACCGTGGTGCTGCACGCTTCGTTCGACCCGGCCGCGGTCCTCGCCGACATCGAACGGCACGCCGTCACCCACACGATGGGCCTGCCGATGATGTACCGCGCGATGGTCGCGGCGCGTGGCGACGCCGGCCCCATCAGCACACTGCGCACCGCCGTGTACGCGATGGCGCCGATGCCCGCGGACCTGTTGGGCGACGTCGAGGCGCTGTTCCCGTCCGCGTCGGTGATCCTGGGCTCCGGGCAGACGGAGGTGGTGCCTGCGACGGTGCTGCAGTGGCCCGCCCACCAGCGCACCAAACCGGACTCCTGGGGGCCGGCAGTACCCACGGTGCGGACGGCGATCCTCGGCCCCGGCGGCGAACCCGTGCGCCCGGGTGACAGCGGGGAGATCGTCTATCGCGGCCCGCACGTGATGTCCGGGTATTGGAACAACGGACCCGCCAACCGCGAAGCGTTCGCGCACGGATGGTTCCACAGCGGCGACATCGGCCACCTCGACGACGAGGGCGTCGTGTGGTTCACCGACCGGCTCAAGGACATCATCAAAACCGGCGGGGAGAACGTCTCCTCGGTGGACGTGGAGCGTGTGGTGGCCGCCGTCCCGGGCGTCGCCGAGTGCACCGTCATCGGCGTTCCCGACGACCATTGGGGCGAGGCCGTGTGCGCCGTCGTGGTCGCCGACGGCCCGGCGTCCGCCCCGGATCCAGGCCCGGCCACCACCACGGCCGACGATCTGGCCGAGCGCGTCCGCTCCCACGCCCGCACGCACCTCGCCGCCTTCCAGGTGCCCAAACGGGTCCTCGTCGTCGACGAGCTCCCGAAGACCGCCACCGGCAAGGTCCGCAAGCACGCCGTGCGCGCCGGCCTCGACCGGCCCCGAACACCCTGAACCCCCCGCAGCCGGGAACGCATCCGACCATCCCACCACCGACGAACACCAGGAGCAGCACCGTGGACCAGCAGCCGCAACCGTTCTTCCCCGTCCCCCGCGAGACCGACCTGCCATCGGGCCTGCAGAAGCTCTTCGGCAAGGCCCGCGAGCAGATCGGCTTCCTGCCCAACGTCTTCCTGGCCTACGCGCGGCGACCGGAACGGTTCTCCGCCTGGTTCAACCACTTCCGCGAGGTGACCGCACCCACCGAGACCCTCGACGCGGCAGACAGGGAGATGATCGCGGTGGTGGTGTCCAACATCAACCACTGCACGTACTGCATGGTCTCGCACGGCTACTCGCTGGCGGAGGCGCTGGGCGACCGGGCGCAGGCGGACCTGATCTCGATCAACTGGCGGCACGCCGGGCTGGACCCCCGTCGGCGCGCCATCTGCGCCTACGCGGAGAAGCTCACCTCGGCGCCGGACACTGTCGAGAGGCAGGACCTCGAGGACCTGCGCGCGGCCGGTCTCACCGACGACGACATCTGGGACGTCGTCGAGATCGCGGCGATGTACAACTTCACCAACAGGGTCTCGTCGGCCATGGGCCACCGTCCCAACCCCGAGTACCACCGCCGGCCGCCCGCCGCCGCGGAATGAGGCCACCTGCCGGTTCGCCGCAGGTGGGGCCGATCACCTCGTTAGTATGTGCGGAATGGATTCCGTCGACGAGGCCATAGTCTGGTTCAACGACAAGTACGGCTATGTGCTGATCGTCCTGCTGGTCGGCGCCGGACTGTACTTCGGCGCCCGCACCGCCGTCGTGCAGCTCCGCATGCTCCCCGAGATGGCGCGGACGCTGCGCGAACGGCCGGCCCGCGCGCAGGGCGACACCGGCCCCGGCGCCATCTCCGCGTTCCGCGCGTTCTGCATCTCCGCCGCCTCCCGCGTGGGCACCGGCAACGTCGCCGGTGTGGCCGTCGCCATCACCGTCGGCGGCCCGGGGGCGGTGTTCTGGATGTGGCTGCTGGCCGTCATCGGCGGCGCCACCGCGTTCGTCGAGTCCACCCTGGGCCAGCTCTACAAGGTGCGCGACGGCCGCGACTACCGCGGCGGCCCCGCCTACTACCTCAGCCGCGGCATCAAGAACCGCAAGGCCGGCCTGGCGATGGCGTTCCTGTTCGCCGTCGCGATCACCTTCACCTACGGCTTCGTGTTCAACGCCGTGCAGTCCAACTCCATCACCAGTGCGTTCGAGCTGGCCGTCGGCTCGGATGCCGACTGGATGCCGGCCGCCATCGGCGTCGCGCTCGCCGTCCTGGCCGGCCTGGTCATCTTCGGCGGCGTGCACCGCATCTCCGGCGTCTCGCAGATCGTCGTGCCCGTCATGGCGGTGCTCTACGTGGGGATCGCGCTGTTCGTCATCGTCACCAACCTGCCGCACCTCCCCGCGGTGATCACCGACATCGTCGAATCGGCGTTCGGCATCCGGCAGTTCGCGGGGGCCGGCATCTGGGCGGCGATGATGCAGGGCATGCGGCGCGGACTGTTCTCCAACGAGGCCGGCATGGGCTCCACCCCCAACGCCGCCGCCACCGCGGCCGTGTCCCACCCGGTCAAGCAGGGCCTGGTGCAGACCCTCGGCGTCTACTTCGACACCCTCGTGGTGTGCTCGGCCACCGCGTTCATCATCCTGCTGTCCAACCCCGATTTCGGCAGCGACATCGAGGGCGTCCAGCTCACCCAGACCGCCCTGCAGGAGCACATGGGCAGCTGGGCCGCGCCCGTGCTCGCCGTGATCCTGTTCTTCCTCGCCTTCAGCTCCATCATCGGCAACTACTACTACGGCGAGACCAACATCGCGTTCTTCACCCGGAGCAAGGCGGTGCTGCTCGTCTTCCGCGTCCTCGTCGTCGGCTTCGTGTTCTTCGGCGCCATCGCGCAGGTGAGCCTGGTGTGGAACCTGGCCGACGTGTTCTCGTCGCTCATGGCCACGATCAACATCCTCGGGCTCTTCGCGATCGGCGGGGTCGCTGTCGTTCTGCTGCGCCACTACACGCGGCAGAAGTCCCGCGGGCTCGACCCGGTGTTCCATCGCGACGACGTCCCCGGGCTGCGGAACGTCGAATGCTGGGACGGCACCGACCCGGAGACCGCCCGCGAGCCCGTCGATGCCCGGTAGCCCGCAGTCTCCTCCCCCGCAGACCCCTCCGACGCCGGACGGCATGCCCGACGCGTACCTCGTGATCGGCCGCGACGTCGACGTGGAGACGGAGGTGCAGAGATCCCGGTTCCTCGCGCGCCTGCGCCGGGTCGAGGACGAGGACTCCGCACGTGACGTCATCGCCCGGGCGCGCCGCGAGCACCGCGCCGCCCGCCACCACTGCACCGCTTTCGTGATCGGCCCGCGCGGGCGCCTGCAACGGTCGAACGACGACGGCGAGCCCGCGGGCACCGCCGGGGCGCCCATGCTCGAGACACTGTGCGGCCGCGCGGTGAGCGACGTGGTGGCGGTGGTCACCCGCTATTTCGGTGGGATCAAGCTGGGCACCGGCGGCCTGGTCCGCGCCTACGGCGACGCGGTGACGGCGGCCCTCGACGCCGCGGGCACCCGCACCCGCCTGAGCGTGGAGTACCGGACGGCGACGGTGGCGGCGGCCGACGCCGGCAGGCTGGAGAACGAGCTGCGCGCCGGCGGGCTGCGCATCGTGGCCGTCGACTACGGCGTGGGCCCCGGAGGCGCGGACGCCGCCCTCACCGTCGCCGTGCCCGCCGACGACGCGCCCGGGTTCGGCGCGCTGATCGCGTCGCGCACCGGCGGCAGCGCCGCGGTGGAGCTGGCCGGGCACGGGTGGGTCGACGGCGACGGATAGGCCGACGACGTCGGGCGGGCATTGCTGCGCGGATCGCACCATCCCGGATCCCGCACATGCTGCGCCTCCGCCGCGAACTCCGCGCGCCCCATCGCGCCCGCGCCCGCGCGCAGCCCGCCGAGCACCGGCACCCCGGTCTGGGCGGGCAGGTCGCGAAGGTTGCACCGCATGGCCAGGTCGGGCGCGTCCGGCCAGGAACCGATGACCAGCCCCGCACACGGCACGCCCGCCGCGTGCAGCGCCCGCACCGTGAGGTCGGCGTGGTTGAGCGCGCCCAGCGCCGGGTCGACCACGACGACGGCAGAGACGTCTGCTCCCGCCTCGCCGAGCTCCGCGGCCACGTCGGCGAGCGTGAACCCGCCCGCGCCGAGCCGCACCAGCACGCCGCCGGCCCCCTCGACGAGCACGTGGTCGTGCCGGGCGTCGAGCCGCCGCACGGCGTCCACGACGTCCGCGCACCGCAGCAGCGGCATCCCGGCCCGGCGCGCGGCCGTGTCCGGCGCCAGCGGATCCGGATACCGGGCCAGCTCCACGGTGGTCACCGCGCCGGCGAGGCGCACGACATCCGCGAGATCCCCGGGCTCCCCCGGCCGCAGCCCCGTCTGCGCGGGCTTGCACACCGCGACGCTCCCGGACCGCGCGAGCACCGACGCGAGCGCCGCGGTGACGACCGTCTTGCCGACGCCGGTGGACGTGCCCGTGACGAACAGGATGCTCACGCGGACACCCCCGCTGCGACCGCCGTCAGCACGCCGCGTACGACGGTCATGTCCTCATCGGTGAGGTCGGCCCGCGCCGTCAGGCGCAGCCGCGAGGTCCCCGCCGGCACCGAAGGCGGCCGGAAGCAGCCCACGCGCAGCCCCCGGCCGGCGCACCAGCGCGCCGCGTCGACGGCCCGTTGCGGGTCGCCGAGCACGAGCGAGACCACCGCCGCCTCCGGGCGGTCCCCGCCGCAGATCCGCGCCAGCTCGTGCGCCCGGCGCAGCACCGCCGCGGCGCGCTCGGGTTCACGGCGCAGCACCCCGAGCGCCGCCCGCGCCGATCCGACCGACGCCGGCGCCAGACCGGTGTCGAAGATGAACGTCCGCGCGGCGTCGATGAGGTGCTCCCGCACGCGCGGATCGGCGAGCACGACGCCGCCCTGGCCGCCGAGCGATTTCGACAGCGTCGCTGTGACCACGATGTCCGGCACGCCGGCGAGCCCCAGTTCGTGCACCAGCCCGCGGCCGCCCTCTCCGCGCACGCCCAGCCCGTGCGCCTCGTCGACCAGCAGCATCGCGCCCCGCCTACGGCACGCCCGGTGCAGGGCGCGCAGCGGCGCCAGGTCCCCGTCGGCGCTGAACACGGAGTCGGTGATGACGAGCGCCCGGTCCTCGGCGCGGCCGGCCAGCTCCCGATCGACCGCGTCGGCGTCGGCGTGCGTGGTCACCACCACGCGGGCGCGGGAGAGCCGGCAGGCGTCGACGAGCGACGCGTGGCTGCCGGCGTCGGACACGATGAGCGCACCCCGGCCCGCCAGCGCCGTCACCGCGCCGAGGTTCGCCGTGTAACCGGAGGAGAAGACCAGGCCGGAACCGGCGCCGGCGAACGCCGCGAGCTCGCGTTCGAGCGCCGCATGCTCCTCGGTGGTGCCGGTGACCAAGCGCGATCCCGTGGAGCCGGCGCCCCAGCGCCGCGCCGCGTCGACCGCGCCCGCGATCACCTCGGGGTGGGCGCTCAGCCCCAGGTAGTCGTTGGAGGCGAGGTCTATCGCGCCGGAGCCCGCCCCGCGCGCACCCGCCGTGCGGGGCGCGAGCTCCCGGTGCAGGCCGGCGGCACGCCGGTGCGCGGACGCGTCATCGAGCCAGGCGAGCGGGTCCGCGCCGACCGACAGGGCCGGGGCATGTGCGTGTGTCTCGGTGGGCATGGACCCACCGTACACAAATTGAACGCCGTTCAAGTAGCAGGGTGTGCTGCCCAGACGTCCGGTTCAGCCCGGGACTTCTCCCTGCGACTGACTCGCTGCGGCCGCCACCATCGCGCCGGTGACGGTCGTCAGATCGTCGGGCGTGCTGATGTATGGCGGCATCGCGTAGATCAGAGTCCGGAACGGCCGCAGCCACGCCCCCGCGTCCACGGCGGCGTCCGTCGCGGTGGCCATGTCCACGGGCGAATCGAGCTCGATGACGCCGATCCCGCCGAGCACGCGCACATCGACGACGTTCGGCAGATCCCACGCCGGCGCCAGCCCCGCAGTGAGCCCGTCCTCCAGGTCGGTCACCTCGGTCTCCCAGTCCCGCGAGAGCAGAAGCTCCAGCGACGCCGCGCCCACCGCGCACGCCAACGGGTTGGCCATGAACGTGGGCCCGTGCATGAGTCCGCCCGCCTCGCCCGCGCTGATGGCACGCGCCAGCTCCGGCGTGCACAGCGTCGCCGCCAGCGTCATGTATCCCCCCGTGAGGGCCTTGCCGACGCACATGATGTCCGGACGTACGTCGGCGTGGTCGGCCGCGAACATGCGTCCGGTACGGCCGAATCCGGTGGCGATCTCGTCGAAGACGAGCAGCACGCCGTGCCGATCGCACGCGTCGCGCAGTGCCTGCAGGTACTGCGGGTCGTGGAAGCGCATGCCGCCGGCGCCCTGCACCACCGGCTCCACGATCACCGCCGCCGTCTCGTCCGCCTGCGCCGACAGCAGCAACTCCAGGTTCAGCACGTAGTCCGGGTCGTAGTCGCGCGGCGGCATCGGGGCGAAGATCTGCCGCGGGAGCACGTCCGACCACAGAGCGTGCATCCCGCCGTCCGGGTCGCACACGCTCATCGGCCCCATCGTGTCGCCGTGGTACCCGCCCCGCCAGGTGAGCAGCCGGTGCTTGCCCGGCCGCCCCTTGGACCGCCAGTACTGGATGGCCATCTTCATCGCCACCTCCACCGACACCGAGCCGGAGTCCGCGAAGAAGACCTGTTCGAGGCCGTCGGGGGTGACATCGGTGAGCAGACGCGCGAGCCGGGCGGCGGGTTCGTGGGTGAGGCCGCCGAACATCACGTGGCTCATCCGGCCCAGCTGCTCGCGCACGGCCGCGTCCAGGTCCGGGTGCCGGTAGCCGTGGATGGCCGCCCACCACGAGCCCATGCCGTCCACCAGCTCGCGGCCGTCGGCCAAGCGCAGGCGGGTGCCCGCCGCGCTGTCCACCACCAGCGACGGCGTCGACGGCGGGAACGCGCCGTAGGGATGCCAGATGTGCTCCGCGTCGATCTCGGTGATCTGCCGGGCGGTGAGCTCCGTCCGGGCCGCCATGCGCTCGTCTGTCACAGCGACGACCCTAACCAGACGACCCTCACCACCGGTCGGCGCACTGCGCGTCCCGGCTGACGGGATCCCCTTTCCCGCTGTCCGGGACATCTCCACCACCGGCGCCCGCGCGCGTGGCGAACTGGAGGGCATGACCGACTCCGACACGGCGACCCTGATCCGTGAACTCTCTGATCGCCTGGCCGTCCTCGAGGACCGTCAGGCCATCGTCGACCTGATGACCTCCTACGGCCCCGCCATCGACTCCGGCTGCGAAGAGGCGGTGGCGCGCGTGTGGACCGAGGACGGCGTCTACGACGTCGACACCGGCATCATGCGCGGTCACGCGGAGATCACGGCGATGGTCCGCGGCGGGAACCACCAGGGGTTCATCACGAACGGCTGCGCGCACGTGCTCGAACCGGGCAACGTGATCGTCGACGGCGACACCGCGGTGGCCACCTGCAAGTCGCTGCTGATCCTGGCCCGCCCCGACAAGTCGGCGTTCACCGTGCTGCGCGCCACGGCGAACCGCTGGGAACTGGTCAAGACCGCCGACGGCGAGTGGAAGTGCACCCGCCGCACCAGCCGCGTGCTGGACGGCCGCGACGAGGCCCCCCGCGTGCTGGCCGAGGGCGTGCCCGGGCCCGACGGCACCCTCGAGCACGGCGCGGGCGCCGGCACCGTCGGGAGGGCGTGACGATGAGCGGAACCGCCCCCGAGTCCCCCGCCGCGTCGCCGATCTTCCGCCCGCTGAGCATCCGCTCGCTGGAGCTGAAGAATCGCCTGGTCATGTCGCCGATGACCCGCTCGCACTCTCCGAACGGCGTGCCCGGCGCCGACGTGGCCGAGTACTACCGCAAACGCGCCGAGGGCGGCACCGGTCTGCTCATCACCGAGGGCGTCACCATCGACCACCCCGCCGCCGTGGAGAACCCGTCGGTCCCCCACATGTTCGGCGACGAGGCGCTGGCCGGCTGGCGCCGCGTGACGGACGGCGTCCACGCAGCGGGCGGCAGGATCATCCCTCAGCTGTGGCACGTGGGCCCGTTGTGGGGAGCGATGGGCCGCCCGGACCCCGCGATCAAGCCGATGCGCCCGTCCGGCCTGTGGGGCACACCCGGCGTCACCTCGTACCCGGAGAAGCTCGTCGCCCGCTACTCCCCCGCCACCGAGCCGATGACGGCGCAGGACATCGACGACGTGCTCTCCGCGTACGTGCGCTCGGCGCGCAACGCGGTGGACGCGGGCTTCGACGGCATCGCCATCCACGGCGGCCACGGCTACCTTCTCGACGCGTTCATGTGGGCGGACACCAACCGGCGCACCGACCGGTGGGGCGGGAGCCTCGAGGCGCGTGCGGCGTTCCCCGCCGCCGTCGTCGCGGCGATCCGCGCGGAGATCGGCGACGACCTGCCCATCTTCTACCGCTTCTCCCAGCACAAGCAGCAGGACTACAAGGCCCGCATCGCCGACACGCCCGACGAGCTCAAGGTGCTGCTGGGCGCCCTGGTCGACGCGGGCGCGGACGTGCTCGACGCCTCCATCCGGCGCTTCGACGCCCCCGCCTTCGACGGCGACCCGTGCTCGCTGGCCGGCTGGGCGAAGAAGCTCACCGGCGCCCGCACCATGGCCGTCGGCAGCTTCGGGCTGGGGAAGACGCTGCGCGAGGGTCGCGGCGCAGGCACCATCCCCGCCGAGGACAACCGCGAAGAGCTGCACCGGCGCCTCGCCGCCGAGGAGTTCGACCTGATCGCGGTGGGCCGGCTGCACCTGGCCGACCCGGACCTGGCGCAGCACCTGTACGAGGGCGGCCCACTGCCGGAGTTCGACCGCGACAAGCACGAGCGCGTCCTGCACTGACACGGCCGCGCCCGCGCCCTCTGCGACGGCGGTCCCGTTCCAATGGGACGTCTCGGTGGGCACCAGCGACGCTTCCCGATAGTTTGGTCTCTGTCATCGTTGTTGACCCACACACGCGGCCGCGAGGAGACGCACCGGTCGCAAGGAAGGCAGAGCATGAGCAGAAGCGAGGGACGATTCGCGGGGAAGGTCGCCTTCATCACCGGCGCGGCGCGGGGCCAGGGCCGCGCCGAGGCGGTGAAGTTCGCGAACGAGGGCGCGGACATCATCGCCGTCGACGTGTGCGCGGAGTTCCGGTCCACGCCCTACCCCGGCGCCACCCAGGCCGATCTGGACGAGACCGTCCGGCTGGTGGAGGAGGCCGGCGGGAAGATCGTCGCGAGGGTCGCCGACGTGCGCGACTTCGACGGGCTGGCCGCCGCGTTGCAGGAGGGGCTCGACGCGTTCGGCCGGCTCGACATCGTCATCGCCAACGCGGGCATCTGCTCCGGCCGCATGAGCTGGGAGGTCTCGGCCGAGGACTGGAAGGAGACCGTCGACGTCAACCTGACGGGCACCTTCAACACGGCCAAGGCGGCCATCCCCTACCTGATCGACCAGGGCGAGGGCGGCGCGATCGTGTTCACCAGCTCCGTATCCGGGCTCAAGGGCACGCCGTTCACCGGCCACTACGCGGCGACCAAGCACGGCATCACCGGCCTCGCCAAGACCATGGCGAACGAGCTGGGCGAACACAAGATCCGGGTCAACACGATCCACCCCGCCGGCGTGGAGACCGGGATGAACATGGCCTCGGACATGGGGCCGCTGTTCGCGCAGCACGCCCACACTCTGGCGCCGATCTTCATGAACTCGCTGCCCTACGCGCTCACGCAGCCCGAAGAGATCGCCGACGTCGTCGCGTGGGTGTGCTCCGACGAGGCCAAGTACATGACCGGCGTGCAGGTTCCCATCGACATCGGCAACCTCAACCGCTGACCTGGACGCGGGGTCGCATGCGACGCGCGTGCGGCCCCGCCCCATCCGGCTATTCGACTGTGATGGGCTGTTCCATCCCCAGCATGTAGTGGGGCTTGCCGGTGGACGGATCGACCACGAAGCACACGAGCAGATAGTCGCCTGCGTCGAGCTTCAGCGTGGTCTGCTGCTGCACATCGGGCGCTGCCGCAGCAACGCCGCCGTAGGTCTCATAGGGCGGCGGCCCCGGCGAGGCGCCCTCCGGCGCCGACAACGCCGCCCGCACGTCGTCCATCGTCTTGCCGTCGGCCGGCGCCAAGACGGCCAGCTCGTGCGGTTGGTCGCCGTCGTTGACCACTGTGATCGGCTTGTTCCAGTCGATCGACGACGGTTCGGAGAACGCGAAGTCGGTCATCTTCACGGTGGCGTCGGTCTTCGGCCACCCGTTGCTCTGCGCCGTGGCCCCCGTGGTGAAATGCGCGATCATCCCCAGCGCGTAGTGCGGTGTGCCACCGGGCCCGGGAATCTGGCAGATCACCATGTAGGTGGATCCGGGGTCCAGGTGCACGATCACGCTGGACTCGTCGCCGGGCATGACCGCGTTGGGGCCGCCCGCGAAGTCGGCCAGCGGAACCACCGCGCCGACACCCGCCGGCGTGGCGAGCGCGTCGGTGAACTGCTCGACCGTGACGCCCGGATGCAGCTTCAGCAGCTGCGCCTGGTGCGGCATCATGGTGTCGTTGTTCTTCAGCGTGACCATCACCGTGCCGGCGGGGGCCTCCGCGGACGGCAGGGTATAGGACATCGCGCCGGTGGCGGTGGTGGCGTCGGCATCGATCTCGAAGCGCGGCAACGAATCCACCGACACGGTACCCGCAGCAGCGGCACCGCCGCCGGCTTCCTGAGTACCGGTGGCGGTGGCCGCCGTGGCGCCGGACGTGTCCCCGCCACCGTCGCTGCCGCACGCGGCGAGCAGCCCGGCGATGGCCATCAGTCCGCAGGCCGCCAGGGCGGCCCGCCTACCCCGACTCCGCCCACACCGCGCCCGACCATGCTGCGGCGCTGGCGCTTTCCGCCCGGCCTCTCGTGCTCCCCATCGAACCGACAACATCTTCCGTCATCTCCTACAACGGGTCTCCCGCTCCCTGCCGGACACCCACGTCGTGATCATGGCACGCGACATGCGGACGGCCATGGCCGAACACGGCACGCGCTCCGCAGTAGTGCGCCCCGAGCCGACGGCCGGGACCGATCCGATGTCATCCGGGAAGGCGTTGGCACACGTCCAGCGCTGCGGTGACGACTCCGCCCCAGTGAGGCGGCTCAGCATCTGGGGACGGCCGCCACCGGGCGGCCTCTGCAGCCTGGACGGCGTTCTTCACGACTGTAGACGATACTCCCACCGGTACCGACGCTCAAGAGGCCGAATTGCCGTCCGCCGACGCCGCGTCCTGCCCCGTCGGGCGAGGGCGCAACAGCACGAGTATCGCCGCACCCGCGCACGCCAACAGCGCGGCCGTGGACCCCGCCGCCACGTGCATGCCGTTCACGAAGGCGTGCCGGGCCGAGTCGAGCAGCACGTCGCCCTGCGCGCCGCCGATCTCGCCCGCAACGCGCACCGCACCGCCGAGCGTGTCACGCACCGCGGTCGCCTGCACCGCTGCGAGCCCGGCGACGTCGACACCCGCCCGGTAGATGCCCATCACCACGCTGCCGAGCACCGCGACTCCCGCCGCGACGCCGAGCTCGTACGACGTTTCGGAGATCCCCGAGGCCGCGCCCGCCCGCTCCGGCTCGACCACGTCGACGACGACCGCCGACGTGAGCGTGAGCCCCAGTCCGGTGCCGAGCCCCACCACGACGAAGCCCACGACGAACACAAGCGCCCGGCCGTCGACGCCCAGCGCCATGAGCAGGACGGCGCCGGCGGCGGCGAACAGGATCGACCCCGCCAACGCCAGGCGCACCCCGATCCGACGCGCCACCGCCGCGGCCAGCAGCGCCGAGACCATGCTCGCGGCGGTGCCGGGAGCCGCGAGCAACCCCGCCTCCAGCGGCGAGTATCCGAGCACCATCTGCAGGTACTGGGTTCCGAAGAACAGCACCCCGGCGAGCCCGAACACCGACAGCAGGTTGGTGAGGATCGCCGTGGAGAACACCGGGTTGCGGAACAGGCGCACGTCGATCATCGGGTCGGCGGCGCGGCGCTGCCGGGACACGAACGCCCACCCGCACAGCACGCCCGCCACGACGAGGGCGCCGGTGCGTGCGCTCAGCCCGTGCGACGCGGCGTCCTTGAGCGCGTAGATCAGCGGTGCCAGGGCGCCCACGGACAGCAGCACGCCGGGGACGTCGAAGCGGCCGGGGCGCGGATCACGCGACTCACGCAGCACGAACGGCATGGCGACGAGCATCACGAGCAGAACCGGGACGGCGACGAGGAACACCGAGCCCCACCAGAAGTGCTCCAGCAGCCATCCGCCCACGAGCGGCCCGCCGGCCGCGCCCCCGCCCCACATCGCGCCCCACACGCCGATGGCCGTGGCCCGCTGGCGGCCGTCGAGGAAGGTGGCGCGGATGATGCCGAGCGTCGACGGCATGAGCATCGCCCCGAACAGGCCCTGCAGCACGCGGGCGGCGATGAGCATCCCGGGCGACACGGAGAATGCTGCGAGCACCGATGCCGCGCCGAACCCCGCGACGCCGAGCATGAGCAGCCTGCGGCGCCCCACCCTGTCCGCCAGCACGCCCATCGTCACCAGCAGCGCGGCGAGGACGAACGAGTAGATGTCGATGATCCACAGCAACTGCGCCGTGGTCGGTTCCAGGTGTTCCGAGATCGACGGCACGGCCAGGTCCAGCACCGTGGCGTCGATGGCGATGATGAGCACCGCCCCGCACAGCACTGCGAGTCCCAGCCAATCGCGCACGCCGGCTCGCGTCGCTCCGCGTTCGACCATTGTCGTCGACATTTCCCGCACCTTCGACTTCCCGCCGCGCCCCGTTGCGCGACGCTCGCCAGCTCTCAACCGTCCGGACGGTACAGAGAGTAGCAGCGAACCGTCCGGACGGTACAGTTCCGTGTAGGGTGATGCTCATGACCACGCCGCAGACCACTCCCGACCGAATCCTCGACGCGCTGGAACGCGTGCTGCTGCGCGAGGGGCCCGGGGCGGCGACCCTCGAGGCCGTCGCGGCGGACGCCGGCGTGTCCAAGGGCGGGCTGCTCTACCACTTCTCCACCAAGGAGGCGATGCTCGCGGCGATGGTCCGTCGCCTCGGCGCCCGCTCGGACGCGGAACTTGACGCCGCAGTGGCAGGCGGGACCACCGTCGCGGAGTTCTACCTGCAGGCGCTCGACAACGACTCGTTCAGCGACAAGCCGCTCTACCAGTCGGCCATCGCCGCGCTGCGCGGACTCGACGGGCGGCACGAGGACGTCCAGGCCGCGATGACCGAGGTGCTGCGCGGTTGGGATGCAGGGCTGCAGAAGGAGTTCGACGACCCGGTGGACGCCGAGATCGTCCGCCTCGTCGGCGACGGCATCCTCTTGTCCGCACTGCTGGACCTGCCGGCACCGGACCCCGACCTGCACGCACGAGTCGTGGCGCGGCTCCTCGGCCGCGCATGATCCGCGGCGCCGCCGCGCGCCGTCAGGCCACGGCGGACGCCGGGCCGAGGGTCACGTCAAATAGCGGTACGCCGGCGACCCCGGCACCAGCCGATCCACCTGCATCGCCGACGCCTCCATGCGCGCCAGCAGCGGAGCCAGAGCCTCGCGTTCGCCCAGCTCGACGCCGACGAGCGCCTCGCCGGTCTCCCGATTGTTGCGCTTGACGTACTCGAACAGCGTGATGTCGTCGTCCGGCCCCAGGACCTCGTCCAGGAAGCGGCGCAGCGCGCCCGGCTCCTGCGGGAAGTCGACCAGAAAGTAGTGCTTGAGTCCCAGGTGCACCAGCGAACGTTCGAGGATCTCCCCATAGCGCGAGACGTCGTTGTTGCCCCCGCTGATCACGCACACCACGGTGGAGCCCGGCTCCAGCCGCATCTGCTCGAGCGCCGTCACCGCCAGCGCCCCGGCGGGCTCGGCGATGACCCCCTCGGTCTGGTAAAGGTCCAGCATCGCGGTGCACACCGCGCCCTCGTCCACCTGCAGCATGGCGATCCCGCCACCGTCGGCGCGCGGGACGGTGGTCGTGACCATGGGCAGCGACGCGTGCGTCACCACGTGCGCGCCGGCCGCCAGCAGCACGTCGTAGGGCAACGCTCCCACCCGCCGCACCGCGGCGCCGTCGACGAACGGGTCCACCTCGGACAGCGTGACCGGCCCGCCGGCGGCGAGCGCCGCCGTCATGGAGGCCGCACCCGCCGGCTCCACACCCGCCACGTACACCCCGGGGGCGCGGTCATGCAGGTAGGACACCAGCCCCGCCATGAGCCCGCCGCCGCCCACCGGGACCACCACCGTGTCCGGCGCCCCGCCGAGCTGTTCGACGATCTCCGCCGCCACCGTGCCCTGGCCGGCGATGGTGCGGGGGTCGTCGAAAGGCGGGACGATCGTCGCGCCCGTACGCTCCGCGTCCGCCTGGGCCGCGGCCGACGCGGCGTCGAACGTCGTCCCGGTCACCACCAGCTCGACGTACTCGCCGCCGTGGGCGCGGATGCGATCCCGCTTCTGCTTGGGGGTGTTCGTCGGCACGTAGATCCGGCCGTGGATGCCCAGCGAACGGCAGGCGTAGGCGACGCCCTGCGCGTGGTTGCCCGCGCTCGCGGCCACCACACCCGCGGCACGCTCGTCGTCGGCGAGCTGCACCATCAGGTTGAACGCGCCGCGGATCTTGTAGGAGCGGACCCCCTGCAGGTCCTCGCGCTTGAGGAACACGCGCGCGCCGGTGGCCGCCGACAGACGCTCGCAGTACTGCAGCGGAGTGCGCACGACGACGTCGGCGATGCGCGCGGCGGCCGCGTCGATGTCGCCCGCCGCGGGCAGCTCGCCCCGCCCGCCGCGCGCCCCGGAACCTGCCTGCGTCTGCTCGTTGGTCGTCACAACCCCCGATTCTCGCACCCCCGCGGGCGCGCCCGCAGGCCGGTCTCAGGCGCCCAGGCAGCCGGCGCCGAGCAGCGCCTTGAGATCGCCCATGAGCGCCGAGGTGGGATCGACGCGCAACCGCTCGTCCAGACGGAACAGACGCACCCTGTCCCCTTCGCCGCTGACGAGCCGCAGGTGCACATCCGAGGTGCCCGGGTGCCGCGTGAGCACCTGGCGCAGTGTCTCGACCTTGTCGGGGGTGCACATGCGCGTCGCCATCGTCACCGCCAGCGGCCGCGCCACGCCCACCGACGACAGGTCCGGCACCGCCAGGTCGTTGACGATGAGCGAGCGCCGCTCGTCGCGCTCGGAGATGCGCCCCTTGAGCAGGACGATGGCGTCGTCGGCGACGTCCATGCCCAGCACCGAATAGGTCTTGGGGAACAGCAGCACCTCGATGCCGCCGGTGAGGTCCTCGAGCTGCGCCGACGCCCACGGCAGGCCCTGCTTGTTCACCCGCCGGTTGACCGACGAGAGGATGCCGCCCACCGACACCTGTGTGCCGTCCTTGACCTTGCCCTCGAGGATCGCGGGGATGGACGTGTCCGATTGGGCGGCCAGAACGTGCTCGACACCGTTGAGCGGGTGGCCGGTGACGTACAGGCCGAGCATCTCGCGTTCGAGGGCCAGCCGGTGCTTGGTCTCCCATTCCTCGTCGGGCACGGGGATGTCGAACACCGAGGAGTTCTCCTCCGCGGCTCCGTCCCCGCCGAACAGGTCGAACTGACCGATGGCCTCGGCCTTCTTGGTGCCCATCACGGCGTCGACGGCGTCGGAGTGCACCAGCAGCAGCCCCTTGCGCGGATGCCCGAGCGAGTCGAAGCCGCCCGCCTTGATCAGTGACTCGATGGCCTTCTTTCCGCAGGCCGCGGCGTCCACCTTGCCCAGGTAGTCCGAGAATCCGGTGAACGCGCCCTTCTGCTCGCGCGCCGCGATGATCGACGACACCACGTTGGTGCCCACGTTGCGCACGGCGGACAGGCCGAAGCGGATGTCCTCGCCGACCGACGCGAAGTACGTCCCGGACTCGTTGACGTCCGGCGGCAGCACCGTGATGCCCAGGTGCCGGCAGTCCGCGAGGTAGACGGCGGCCTTGTCCTTGTCGTCACCCACCGACGTGAGCAGGCCCGCCATGTACTCGGCCGGGTAGTTCGCCTTCATGTAAGCGGTCCAGTAGGAGACGAGCCCGTAGCCGGCGGCGTGCGACTTGTTGAACGCGTAGCCGGCGAACGGGAGGATCGTGTCCCACAGGGCCTTGATGGCCTCCTTGGAGTAGCCGTTGTCCTGCATGCCCTTCTCGAAGCCCTCGAACTCGGCCTCGAGCACGGACGCCTTCTTCTTGCCCATGGCCCGGCGCAGGATGTCGGCTCGGCCCAGCGAGTACCCGGCCACCTTCTGCGCGATCTGCATGATCTGCTCCTGGTAGACGATCAGGCCGTAGGTGTCGGCCAGGATCTCTTTGAGCGGCTCCTCGAGCTCCGGGTGGATGGGCGTGACCTTCTGGCGGCCGTTCTTGCGGTCGGCGTAGTCGTTGTGGGCGTTCATGCCCATCGGTCCGGGCCGGTACAGCGCCAGCACGGCGACGATGTCCTCGAACCCGGTGGGCTGCATGCGCCGCAGCAGGTCGCGCATGGCGACGCCGTCGAGCTGGAACACGCCCAGCGTCTCGCCGCGCGCCAACAGCTCGTAGGTCTTCGCGTCGTCCAGCGGCAGCGTGTCCAGGTCCAGCTCGACGTCGCGGTTGGCCTTGAGGTTGTCGAGCGCGTCGCCGAGCACAGTGAGGTTGCGCAAACCCAGGAAGTCCATCTTGAGCAGGCCGATCGCCTCGCACGACGGATAGTCCCACCCGGTGATGATGGCGCCGTCCTGGGCGCGTTTCCACAGCGGGATCGCGTCCATGAGGGGCTCCGAGGACATGATCACCGCGCACGCGTGCACGCCCGCGTTGCGGATCAGCCCCTCGAGGCCCAGTGCGGTGTCGTAGATGGTGCGCACATCGGGATCGGTCTCGACGAGCGCGCGCACCTCGGCCGCCTCCGCGTACCGCTCGTGCTCCGGGTCGGTGATTCCGGCGACGGAGATGTCCTTGGCCATGACCGGCGGCGGCAGGGCCTTGGAGATCCGGTCGGCGATCTGGAAGCCGGGCTGGCCGAAGTGCACGCGGGCGGCGTCCTTGATGGCCGCCTTGGTCTTGATCGTGCCGAACGTGATGACCTGGGCCACCTTGTCCTCGCCCCAGCGGTCGGAGGCGTAGCGGACCATCTCGCCGCGGCGGCGGTCGTCGAAGTCCATGTCGATATCGGGCATCGACACGCGCTCCGGGTTGAGGAACCGCTCGAACAGCAGGCCGTGCGGCAACGGGTCGATGTTGGTGATGCCCAGCGCGAAGGCCACCAGCGAGCCGGCCGCCGACCCGCGGCCCGGCCCCACGCGGATGCCCACCTCGTGCGCATGCCGCACCAGGTCGCCGACCACGAGGAAGTAGGCCGGGAACCCCATCTGCTCGATGACGCCGATCTCGTAGTCCGCCCGATCCAGGTACGCCTGCGACGGCCCCGACGGGAAGCGGCGCCGCAGCCCGGCGGCCACCTCCTCGCGCAGCCACGAACCCTGCGTGTGTCCGTCGGGGACCGGGAAGATCGGCATCCGGTCGTGGTGGGTCCACACCTGCTCGTACGACTCGACGCGCTCGGCCACCAGCAGCGTGTTGTCGCAGGCGCCGGGGACCTCGTCGTCGAAGAGCGCACGCATGTCCGACGCGGGCTTGAGGTAGTAACCGTCGCCGTCGAACTTGAACCGGGTCGGATCGTTGAGCGTCTTGCCCGTCTGCAGGCACAGCAGCGCCTCGTGCGTTTGCGAGAAGTCCTGCTTGACGTAGTGGCAGTCGTTCGTGGCCAGTGGCGGGATCCCCAGCTGCCGGGAGATGTCCATCAGCCCCGAGCGCACGCGGCGCTCGATGGACAGGCCGTGGTCCATGACCTCCATGAAGAAGTTCTCTTCGCCGAAGATCTCCTGCCATTTCGCGGCGGCCTCGAGCGCCTCGCGCTCGTGCCCCAGCCGTAGGCGGGTCTGCACCTCGCCGGACGGGCACCCGGTGGTGGCGATGATGCCCTCGGCGTGCTCGGCGATGATGTCGGCGTCCATGCGGGCCCACTTGCCCAGCTGCCCCTCGATCGAGGCCAGCGACGACAGTTTGAACAAGTTGCGCAGACCCGTCGCGTTGCGGGCGACCATCGTCATGTGTGTGTAGGCGCCGCTGCCCGACACGTCGTCGGACTTCTGGCCGGGATCGCCCCACTTGATGCGCTTGGTGTTGAAGCGCGACTCCGGGGCAACGTAGGCCTCGATGCCGATGATCGGCTTGATGTCCGCCTTGACGGCCTGGTTGTAGAAGTCGCTGGCGCCGAACATGTTGCCGTGGTCGGTCATGCCCACGGCCGTCATGCCCAGCCGGTGCGCCTCCGCGAACAGCGCGTCGGTCTTGGCGGCCCCGTCGAGCATCGAATACTCGGTGTGATTGTGCAGGTGCACAAACGAACTGGAATCCCTCGACTGCACCGCGTCCGCCACGTCCTGCCCGGTCCTTTCGCCGACTGCGCCCGGCCGGCGGAGACCACCACCGGCTGCCGACGAGTCTAGGCCGTCGCCGACGTCGGCGTCCCACCCGTCCGCGCGCCGGATCGGCGCCCGTGGTCAGTCCAGGTACTGCACCGGCGGACGCACCGCGAAACGGCCGAACACCGCGTCCGCGGGCAGCGCCTCCACCGCCAGGACGCCCGGCCGGTCGGCGACCGCGCGCAGGTCGCCGAGGGTTCCGTGCACCACCAATGCCATCACGCACGCGCAGCCGCCGCGGAGCCCGTCGACCACCGCGGCCGCCGTGGTGCTCCCCGCCCCCGCTGCGTTCCCCGCCCCCGCTGCGTACCTGCCCGCCGCGGCGAGCCCCGTGCGCTGTGCGACGACGTCGGCCGCGCGGGACTGGGCGCGCGCCACCATCGCGGCCGGGTCGTCGGTGGCGGGGACCTGCACCGGAGTCACCGGCGTCTGCGCCCCGTCGACGGGCACGTGACTGAGCACCTCGGATATGCGCACCGGCGCCACCGCCCGCGCCGCGTCCTCCGCGCCCACGCCCTGGTCGAACGAGACCAGCGCCCAGTGCAGCGCCTCCGACGGGCCGTGCTCCGCGTCCGGCGTGCCGCGCGGCTGCAGGCTCGCCGCCGCGCGCGCCGTGTACTCCGCAGCGGTCTCGCCGGCGGCAGGGCCGAGCGCGTCCGTCGTCACGGGCGGGGGCGGGATCGGGTTGGCCTTGCCCACCAGGAACACCGCGATGACCACGGCGACGATCACCACCGCCGTCCACACCTCGGCGGGGACACGCCGCAGCGCCGTCACGCCGCCTCGCGCAGCGCGTCCAGCCCGTACTGCAGGTCGTCCGGATACTCGCTGGTGAACTCCGCCCAGCGGCCGTCCCCGGGGTGTGTGAACGCGAGCGACCGGGCGTGCAGCCATTGACGTTCGAGCCGCAGGCGCTTGGCCAGCACCGGGTCGGCGCCGTAGGTCATGTCGCCGCAGCACGGGTGGTGCACGGCGGCGAAGTGCACGCGGATCTGGTGGGTGCGGCCGGTCTCCAGGTGCACGTCGAGCAGGCTGGCGGCCCGGAACGCCTCCACCGTGTCGTAGTGGGTGACGCTGTGCTTCCCGTCGGACCGCACCGTGAACTTCCACTCGTTGCCGCGGGCGTGCCCGATGGGCGCGTCGATGGTGCCGCTGGACGGATCCGGGTGCCCCTGGACCAGCGCGTGGTAGCGCTTGTCCACGGTGCGCTCCTTGAACGCGCGCTTGAGCCGGGTGTAGGCGACCTCCGAGGTGGCCACCACCATGACTCCCGAGGTGCCCACGTCCAGCCGATGCACGATCCCCTGGCGCTCGTGCACGCCGGAGGTGGAGATGCGGAATCCCGCGGCGGCCAGCCCGCCGACCACCGTGGGCCCGGTCCAGCCGACGCCCGCGTGCGCCGCGACTCCCACGGGCTTGTCCACGACCACGATGTGCTCGTCGGAGTAGAGGATGTCCATGCCGGGGACCGGTTCGGCGTCGATGGTCGGCGGCCGCTCAGGTTCGGGCATGTCCACGTCCAGCCACACGCCGGCGCGCAGCCGGTCGGACTTGCCGCAGGCGGCGCCGTCGATGCGCACCGAACCGGACTCGGCCAGGTGTGCCACCGCCGTGCGCGACAGTCCGGTGAGCCGGGCGAGCGCGGCGTCGAGCCGCATCCCGTCCAACCCGTCGGGCACGGGGATCGTGCGGGTATCAGGCATCGCGGGGCAGGTCCTTCCCGTCGGTGGTGTCGGCAGGCCCGGCGGCGTCGGACCCGGCATCGTCTGCGGAATCCGCTTCGTCTGCGGTGTTGGCATCGGACGCAGTGTCGGAATCGGATGCGGTCTCGGCATCGGACGGGGACCCCGTATCCCCTGTGGCCTCGGCATCCCCGACCGACACCGCATCGTCCGCGGACCCCGCCACGGGCCGCTGCTGCGGCTCCACGCCGAACAGCGCCAGCGCCGCCAGCAGGATCGCGCCGACGGTGATCCCCGAATCGGCGATGTTGAACACCGGGAACGAGCCGACCGCGATGAAGTCGACGACGTGCCCTTCGAGGGGCCCCGGCGCGCGGAAGAGCCTGTCGACGAGGTTGCCCAGAGCGCCGCCGAGCACCAGTCCCAGGCCCACGGCCCACCAGGCGGAGGTGAGCCTGCGGCCGTAGCGGATTATGCCGACCACCACGAGCAGCGCGACGATCGTCAGTATCCAGGTCATGCCGGTGGCCATGGAG
Organism: Tomitella gaofuii; assembly: GCF_014126825.1. Classification (NCBI taxonomy): domain Bacteria; kingdom Bacillati; phylum Actinomycetota; class Actinomycetes; order Mycobacteriales; genus Tomitella; species Tomitella gaofuii. The sequence continues at coordinate 2,918,086 of NZ_CP059900.1, forward strand.
AAGGCCGCGCCCGGATTGCGGATGAGTGTGAAGCGGATGTCGTCGCCGAGCAGCGGCACCGGCCGCCCCGGGGTCATCTCCGCGACGACGACCACCTTGGTGACGATGTCGAGCGCGAGCACGATCACGGCGATCGCGGCGAGCACCAGGGGGCGGCTGACGCGGCGTCCGCGCGCGTCGCCCCCGCCGTGGTTCTGCTCGCCGGTCATGCTCTGCACGCCTCGTTCACCCGATGCTCCCTCGCTCACCGTTCCATCATCCCCTACCGTGCGGACCGCTGGCGGATGCGCCGCACACGCCACGGTGGCGTCGCCCGCGAGGGCGACGCCACCGTGGCGGCTGTGTCGGTGCAGGATCAGGCCGGGCAGGCCGGGCTCTGCACACCGATCACCGTGGCAAGGCCGCAGACGAAGTTGCCGTCGAGGCGCCACGTGCCGTCGACAGCGATGAGCGTGGCCTCGCCGGTATTGGTCTGGCCATTGAAGTTCGCGCTGAACGGCACCGACAGCACGTCGCCGTTGGGCGGCAGGATGGGGCCGACGACGGCGATGTCCTGGAGCGAGCCGTCCGCCTTGGCCGCGGCGATCTTGTCCGAAAGTGTCTGCAGCAGCTGCGGGTCGGCCTCGAGGCCGGTGACCAGGTCCTGCTTCTGCTCGACCGGTACGGCCGGGTCCAGCGCTGTCTGCAGCTGGGTGTTGAGCTCGTCGACCGTCGGCGTCGGGGGCAGTGCGCTGTCCTGGGCGCCGTCGGCCGCGCCGGTCGTCTGTTCCGCCGCGGTGGTGGTGGGCGTGGTCGTGTCGCCGCCGTCCGAGCCGCACGCGGTCAGAGTCAGTGCGATGGCGGCACCCGCACCCAGTGCGGCGGCGGTTTTACGGAGATTCACAGGCGAGTCCTCGTGGTTGGTTGACCGGAGCGTTTCCGGGTCTGCGAGCAGGTCCACCCGACGCGCCCGCACCGGCGGAAGCCGACGCCGACCCCCGCCGACCCGGCACCCGCGTCGGAATACTCGTACCACTATGCCAAATCGGTCCCCGCGCCCGCCGGATCTGTGTCGTCTGCCACATTCCACCATTCGGGCCAATCCAGGCTCGCCACTGGATCGGCGACCGCGAGCGCGGGGTCCCCCGCGGGCAGCGTGACGACCGGGCCCGGTCCGGAGCTGCGGGTCTCGAACCGGACGGTGACCACGCCGTGTCCGCTCCCCTGCACCCAGCCGTGCCCGCGATCCGGGTGCCGCACATCGTCGCCGGCGCTCAGCGGCCTCCGGGCAGCGGCACGCGCATCCCCCGCGCCGACACCCACATCACCGCCGCTGCCCACATCATCGCCGCCGCCCACACCACCGCCGCCTCGGTCACCCGATTCATCGGCGTCCGCGGAGTCGAATTGCGGGAACAGGACCGTCTGCTGCAATGCCGTCAGCCCGGCGAAGCCCACGCCCACCAGGCGGATGGGCCCCACCTCGCCGGGATCGACGGCCGCCTTCTGCGCGGCCGCGATGAGCACCGCCCGGTCCGTCGTCGCATACGCGAGGGTCTTCGACCGCGTGACGGTGGACATGTCCGATTTGCGGAACTTGGCGATGACCGTCCGGGCGCCGCGGCCGTCGTGCAGCAGCCTCCGGTGCGCCGCCTCACCGGTGGCCTGGACGGCGTCCCGGATCTCGCGACGGGTGAGCAGGTCGGCGGCGAAAGTGGTCTCGGCGCTGACCTGCTTGGCCTCCGCACGCTCGGCGACGGGCCTGTCGTCGACGCCGCGCGCCAGCGCGTGCAGCGCCGGTCCCACCGTCGATCCCAGCAGCGAGACCACCTCCGCGTGCCCGAGAGCGGCGAACTGCCCGATCGACTCCACGCCCACCTTGCGCAGCCGCTCGTCCGCGACCGGCCCGATCCCCCATAGCTTGCGCACCGGCAGGGGGTCCATCTCCGCCCGCTCCCGCGACAGCGCGATCACCCGCTGCCCGCGCGGCTTCGCCAGGCCGGACGCGATCTTCGCCACCTGTTTCCCCGAACCCGCCCCCACGGAGGCGACGAGCCCCGTCTCCTCGAAGACGGCGTCCCGCAGGCGCGCGCAGAAGCGTTCCACGTCCGCCGTGCCCGCGCCCTCGAGTTCGCCGGGCTCGGCGAAGGCCTCGTCGAGCGAGAGCTGCTCGATCACCGGGACCAGGCCGCGCACGACGGCGAACACGCGCCGGCTGGCCAGCCGGTAGAGGCGGCCGCGGGGCGGCACCACGACCGCCCGCAGACCCACCAGGCGCCGCGCCTGATGCATGGGCATCGCGGAATGCGCACCGTAGGCGCGGGCCTCGTAGCTCGCCCCCGCGACGACCCCGCGCGGGCCCGCACCGCCGACCAGCACCGGACGGCCGCGCAGCGTCGGCCGCGTCAGCTGCTCCACGGACGCGAAGAACGAGTCCATGTCCATGTGCAGCACCCAGCGCTGCGTGCCCGTCACCACACCGTCACCGCCGCCGACCGGTCACCGCCGCCGCGCAGCCTGCGGAGTCACACCCTGTCCAGCACGGCCCGCACGCCGTCGCCCAGGTCCACCGCCGCATCGTCGCCGTCGACCCTGGCGAAGGCGAGCTCGGTGGCGAGGACCTCGCCGGCGATGAGGTCGCCGTGCACGCGCGCACGCTCCGCGAACCGGTCCGGCACGTCGAGAGTCAGGCGGATGCGGTCCGAGATGTCCAGGCCCGCGCTGCGGCGGGCGTCCTGCAGTTCGCGGATGCGGTCCTTCGCCCAGCCCTCGGCCTCGAGCTCCTCGGTCACGGTCGTGTCGAGCACCACGAGGCCGGCGCCGCCGGGCAGCGCCGCGGTGGAGTCCTCCTCCGCGGCGACGAGCCGGCTGGTGAACTCGCCGTCGACGAGCGCGATGCCCGCCGCGACGACGGTGCCGTCCGCCTCCTGCGCCCAGTCGCCGGACTTGACCGCCTTGATGACCTTCTGCACGTCCTTGCCCAGGCGCGGACCCGCGGCCCGCGCGTTGACGACGAGTTCGAACCGGCCGTGCGTGTCGACATCCGTGGTGAGTTCGACGTTCTTCACGTTCACCTCGTCGGCGATGAGGTCGGTGAACGGCCGCAGCGCACCGGACCCCTCGGCCGCCACGGTGAGGAACCGTAGCGGCAGGCGCACGCGCAGCTTGTTGGCCTTGCGCACGCCCAGCGCCGCGGAGCACACGCCGCGGACCTCGTCCATGGCCGCCACCAGCTGCGGGTCGGCGGGCAGCAGGTCCGGTTCCGGCCAGTCGGTGAGGTGCACCGAACGTCCGCCGGTGAGCCCGCGCCAGATCACCTCGGTGGCCAGCGGGAGCAGCGGCGCCGCCAGGCGGGTGAGCACCTCGAGCACCGTGTGCAGCGTGTCGAACGCGTCCGGCTCCGCCTCGCCGCCCGCCCAGAACCGCGGCCGCGAGCGGCGCACGTACCAGTTGGTGAGCGCGTCGCAGAAGCCCCGCAGCAGATCGCAGGCGCGCGCCACGTCGAGATCGTCGAGTGCGGCGGTCATCTCGTCGCGGCACAGCGCGAGCTTGGCCAGGATGTACCGGTCGAGGACGTGCTGAGAATCGGTGCGCCACTCGCCCGGGCGCTCAGCGTAGAGCTGCAGGAAGCCCCACGAATTCCACAGCGGCAGCAACGCCTGCCGCACGCCCTCGCGGATGCCCTGCTCGGTGACGACGAGGTTGCCGCCGCGCAGAATCGGTGACGACATGAGGAACCAGCGCATCGCGTCGGAGCCGTCGCGGTCGAACACCTCGGAGACGTCCGGATAGTTGCGCTTGGACTTGCTCATCTTCTGGCCGTCGTCGCCGAGCACGATCCCGTGCGACACGCACGTGCGGAACGCCGGCCGGTCGAAGATCGCCGTCGACAGGACGTGCAGGGTGTAGAACCATCCGCGGGTCTGCCCGATGTATTCGACGATGAAGTCGCCGGGGAAGTGCGAGTCGAACCACTCGCCGTTGTCGAACGGGTAGTGCACCTGCGCGTACGGCATCGACCCGGAGTCGAACCACACGTCGAGCACGTCCGGGATGCGCCGCATCGTGGCGCGCCCCGTCGGATCGTCCGGGTTGGGGCGGGTGAGCTCGTCGATGTACGGACGGTGCAGGTCGGCCGGGCGCACCCCGAAGTCGCGCTCGAGCTCGTCGAGGCTGCCGTACACGTCGACGCGGGGGTGCTCGGCGTCGTCGGACACCCACACCGGGATCGGCGTGCCCCAGTAGCGGTTGCGGGAGATGGACCAGTCGCGCGCACCCTCGACCCACTTGCCGAACTGCCCGCGGCCGATGTGCGACGGATACCAGGTGATCTGTTCGTTGAGCTCCACCATGCGGTCGCGGAACTCGGTGACCTTGATGAACCAGGAGGACACCGCGCGGTAGATCAGCGGGTTGCCGCACCGCCAGCAATGCGGATAGGAGTGCTCGTAGGTCTCGTGCCGCACCAGCCAGGCGCCGCCCGCCGCGACCGGGCCCGAGGCGTCCTTCAGGTCGCGGATGATCCGCGGGTTCGCGTCGAAGACCAGCTCGCCCGCGTAGTCGGGCACCTGCTCGTCGAACCGGCCGCGCGCGTCCACCGGCGTGACCGGGGTGATCCCGGCGGCGTCGGTGACCACCTTGTCGTCCTCGCCGTAGGCGGGCGCGATGTGCACGATGCCGGTGCCGTCGTCGGTGGTGACGTAGTCGGCCGCGAGCACCCGGAAGGCGTTCTCGGCACCGGCGAAGTACGGGAACGGCGGCACGTAGCGCAGACCCAGCAGCTCCTCGCCGGTGAAGTGCGCGAGCACCTCCGGGCTCTCCCCCAGTTCCTTGGCGTAGGCGCCCACGCGCGCTTCGGCCAGCAGGGCGCGCCGCCCGCCCGGTCCCGCCACGAGCACGTAGCGGACCTCCGGGTGCACGGCGGCGGCCATGTTGGACGGCAACGTCCACGGCGTGGTGGTCCACACCAGCAGGTGCGCCCCGTCGAGCCGCTCGAACGGGCCCGCGCCGTTGCCGTCGACCCGGAACCCCACGGTGATCGCCGGGTCCTGGCGCGACTTGTAGACGTCGTCGTCCATCCGCAGCTCGTGGTTGGACAGCGGCGTCTCGTCGCGCCAGCAGTACGGGAGCACCCGGTAGCCCTCGTAGGCCAGCCCCTTGTCGTAGAGCTGCTTGAACGCCCAGATCACCGATTCCATGAAGGTGACGTCGAGCGTCTTGTAGTCGCGGTCGAAGTCGACCCAGCGCGCCTGCCGGGTGACGTACTCGCGCCATTCGTCGGTGTACTTGAGCACGGAGGTCCGGCACGCCTCGTTGAACGCCGCGATGCCCATGGTGTCGATCTGCGACTTGTCCGTGATGCCCAGTTGACGCTCGGCCTCCAGCTCCGCGGGCAGGCCGTGCGTGTCCCATCCGAAGCGCCGGTCGACGAGCTTGCCGCGCATGGTCTGGTACCGGGGCACGATGTCCTTGACGTACCCGGTGAGCAGGTGCCCGTAGTGCGGCAGGCCGTTGGCGAACGGGGGCCCGTCGTAGAAGACGAACTCCTCGGCGCCCGCGCGCCGGCGCATGCTCTCCTGGAAGGTGCCGTCCGCGGCCCAGAACGCGAGCACGCGCTCCTCCATCGCCGGGAAGTCGGCGGAACCCTTGCTGTGGCCGCCGGTGAGGTCTACACGCGGGTAGGCCGCGCCGACGGTACTGCTGCCGCCGGATCCGGGGTGTGCGGGGTCGGTCACTGTTCAGGCTCCCTACGTGCCAGTTTCCTCGTGCGCCCGCGATGCGGGCCACCTTGACTCGGCACGGGGACGACGCGCCTGCGCCGCGGTACCACCCCGCTTACCCGGCCGCGCCGTGCGGGCAGGGTCGCTCGTGAGGGCTGTGACGGGCCCGCCCGTCCGGGTCTACTGGGCGGCGGACGCCGACCCGCGGTGCGGGCCGGCGTGCGTGCCGCTGTTCTTCCGGAGGCTCCCCGGTGATCGCCGGATCATCGCCGCGGTCCCGATGGGGGGGACCGCACTCATGCCGACTCTAGTCGGCCTCGTCCTGCGCGCCGTGACCGGCGGCCACCTCATCGCCGTCGTCACCGGTCCCGTCGCCGCGTTCCTGCTGCGCCTCGTCGTCCGCCGCGGTGCCGTCACCGCCGCGCCGCCCGCGGATGATGTCGATCACCAGCAGCACGAATCCGACGATGCACACGCCGATGCACGCCCAGGCGAAGGCCACCGAGCTGATCACCAGCGCGACGACCAGCAGGACGAACCCGACGAGGGTCACGACCAGGGCTGCGATCAGCATCGGGTCCTCCTGAGTGTCCGGCGGCGCACGACGGGCGGGCGCAGCGCGCGGGTACGGCTGCTGGCGGTCACTACTTGCGGTCGCGGACCTCGGACGAGTTGTCCACCGGTGCGGCGGACCCGCGCTGGTTCAGCTCCTCGAGCTGCCCCTCCAGGTAGGTCTTCAGGCGTGTCCGGTACTCGCGCTCATAGGTGCGCAGCGACTCGATCTCACCTTCGAGCTTGGTGCGCTGCTCGTTGATGGTGCCCATGACCTCGGTGTGCTTCTTCTCCGCATCCGCCTGCAGCGCCGCGGCCTTGTCCTGGGCCTGCTTGAGCTGGTTCTCGGAGCGGGTGCGCGCATCCGCCAGCAGCGCCTCGGACTTCTGCCGGGCCTCGGCGAGCATGGAGTCCGCCTTGGTGCGCGCATCGGTGACCATCTTCTCCGAGTTGGCGCGGGCGTCCGAGACGAGCTTCTCCGACGTGCTGCGCGCGTCGGAGAGCGTCTTGTCCGACTCCGACTTGGCGTCGCCGGTGAGCCTGTCCGCCGTCTCCTGCGCGAGCGCCAACAGCTTGGCAGCCTGCACGTGGGCGGCCTCGGTGGCCGCCGCCACCGAGGAACCGGATGCGGCGCCGGCCGACTTGTCCGACGAGGACTGCTCCTTGACGTCTGCCGTGACACCCGACGACGAAGCACCCGTCGAGGCGGGGGTCGACGTCGGGGAGGGCGTCTGGGCGGCCGGGGCCGCCGTCGCGGCGGCGGCGGACGCGCCGGTGGCGGACGAGGCCTTCTTCTCGGCGTCGGCCAGCTCGGATTCGAGCTCGGAGACCCGCTGCGACAGGTCCGAGTTCTCCTCTACGAGCCGGGCCAGCTCGGCCTCGACGAGGTCGAGGAACTGGTCTACCTCGTCCTCGTTGTAGCCACGCTTGCCAATGGGCGGCTTGCTGAACGCCACATTGTGGACGTCGGCCGGAGTAAGCGGCATTGGAGTGTTCCCCTATCGCATACATGGGCAGCCGAGAGAGACCCGGCCATCGCAGTTCACTGCCGCCCATCCTGTCACATCAGGTCACGATCGTGCATCACGAACACCGCTCATGCGTACATGAAACGCCCCACGACGCTGATGAGCACGAACAGGATCAGCATCAGCACGAGGATCGACAGGTCCAGTCGGACCTGCCCCATGCGCACCGGCGGGATCAGCTTGCGCAGCAGCTTCACCGGCGGATCGGAGATCGTGAACAGCGCCTCGAGCAGCACCACGAGGATCCCCTTGGGGTGCCAGTCGCGCGCGAACGAGCGGATGAACTCCACGATGACGCGGCCGATGAGGCAGAACCAGAAAATATAGAGAAGGACGTAGACGACCTCGAGCGCAGCCATGCCCATCACTCTGCCCGAAAGCGGCGGCGCACCCCACGCCGGGTGACCGGCGCGACCGTCCGGCGCGCCCGCCGCGCACGCCCCCGGGCCATGACATGCGGAACCCCCGCCGCGCGGACGCGACGGGGGTTCCTGCCGGCGGGACTCACTTGGAGTAGAAGCCCGTCTCCACCAGCCGGCGACGGTCTTCCGCGGAGACGTCGATCTCCGCGGGTGAGAGAAGGAACACCTTCGTAGCCACCTTGTCGAACGAGCCACGCAGGGCGAAGGCGAGGCCTGCCGCGAAGTCGACGAGGCGCTTCGCGTCGGCGTTGCTCATCTCGACGAGGTCCATGATGACGGGCACCCCGTCGCGGAACTGCTCGCCGATGGTGCGGGCCTCGCTGTAGTCGCGGGGGCGGAGGGTCGTGATCTTCGCCATGCCCCCGGACTCGTCGAACAGCGAAGCGGCACGGCGCGGCTCCACCCGCGGCTCCGGCCGCGCATCCATCGCCAGCGCGCCGCGGGTCCCCGCCATCGGCGCGGGCCGGCTCCCGCCCCGCGGCGGGACCGACTCGAGCCGCCCACGCCCCGGCGCGTAGCGGTCGTCCTCGTATCCGCGGGGTCCGGCGGGGTAGTCGCCGCGCATGCCGTCGTACTCCCGGTCGTACTCGTCGTAACCGTCGTCCAGCCCCCGGCGCGGCCCGGGCTCGTCGAGGTAGTCGTCATCGAAGTCCTCGAGCGGCACCATCCCGAAGTACGCCTTGAACTTTTGCAGGCTGCTCATCGAATAGACCTTCCTTGCTGCGGCGGATCGTGGCTGGGCTGTGGACTGTGCACTGCGGACGGGTTGTGCTGCGGTCCGGCGGGAGGACCGTGGATCCCGCCGTTCATGGCGAGACTATCGGCCGCGCACCCATGATCGCGGTACCGACACGCACACAGGTCGATCCGTGTGCGATGGCCGATTCGAGGTCGCCCGACATCCCGGCGGACAGGCCCCCGGCCTGCGGATGGCGCCGGAGGAACGCCGCGCGGACACCGGCGAGCCGGGCGAACGCCGCGTCCGGTTCCTCCTGCCGCGGCGCCACCGCCATGAGCCCCGCGAGCCGCATGGATTCCGCCGCCTCCACCTGATCCGCGAGCTCGTCGAGGTCGGCGGCGGACACGCCGCCGCGCGCCGGGTCGCCGTCGAGGCTCACCTGCAGGTAGACCTCCAGCGGCGCGGTCCGCTCGCCGGCGTCCAGCGCCGACGCCGTCGCACGCGCGAGGGCGTGCGCGAGCCGGAGCGAATCCACGGAATGGACGGCGTGCGCCCAACGGGCCGCCGCCCGCGCCTTGTTCCGCTGCAGCCGGCCCACCATGTGCCAGCGCGGCGGCGCGCTCGGTCCGCCGGCGGCGGACAGAAGCCGGGCGCAATCCTCCGCCTTGGGCCCGGCCTCCTGCTCCCGCGATTCGCCGAGGTCCTCCGCGCCGAGCCGCGCGAGGGCCGCCGCGTCCGACGCCGGGAAGCGCTTCGTCACCGCGATCAGCGTCACCGAACCCGGGGCGCGGCCGGCCGCGGCGCACGCCCCCGCGATGCGCTCGCGGGCGGCGGCGAGACCGCCGGCCAGTTCGGCCGCGCGGTCGCCGCCCGCCTGCGCGGTCATGACCGTCCCCCCGTGGTCGACCCCCCCGTCGCCGGGCCCCCCGCCGACGGCCGCCAGACGACTCCGGCGAGACGTCCGGTGGGCGCGCCCCGCCGGTGGCTGAACAGCGTCGTGTCCTCGATGGTGCAGCGCGGGTCCACCACGACCGATTCCACGCCCGCCGCGCCCAGTTGCCGCGCGACCCCGGCGCGGATGTCCAGCCCCGTCGTGGCCTTGCGCGTGCGGCAGGCGCTGCCGGGCAGATACTCCTCCACGTCGGCCTGCATGTGCGGCGGCACCTCGTAGCAGCCGCCGCACGCCGCCGGACCCAGCAGCGCGCCGATCCGTTCCGGCCGCGCCCCCAGCCCGGCCATGGCCTCGATCGCACGCGGGACGATGCCGATGCGCGCGCCGATCCGGCCCGCGTGCACCGCCGCGATCACGCCCGCCTCCTCGTCCGCGAGCAGGACGGGCACGCAGTCGGCCGTGAGCACCACCAGCGCGAGGTCCGGCTCGGTCGTGACGAGCGCGTCCGTCACCTCCACTGCCCAGCCCACAGGCCCGTCCACGACGGTGACATTGCGCGAATGCACCTGTTCCATCCACACCAGCCGAGGCGGGGCGAGCCCCAGCGCGCCGGCCAGCCGCGCGCGGTTGGCGGCGACCGCGCCGGGATCGTCTCCCACATGGTCGCCGAGATTGAACGAGTCGTAGGGCGCATCCGAGACTCCGCCGGCGCGCGTGGTGAACACCATGCGCGCCGGCGGGCCTGCGTGCACCGCTCCGGTGACTGTCCTCACCTCCGCATGAACGGCGGGACGTCGACGTCGTCGTCGAGGTCGTCGATCACCTCACGCTCGGCGCCGCCTCGCTCGGCGCCGCCTCGCTCGGCACCGCCGCGCACCCCCCCGCCGCGCTGGGCCGACTCAGCGGCGGCCCCGGAGGACGCGGGAGCGGGGAAGGTGACCGGCTGCGGCCGGTCGGACGCGTCGCCGGAGGCTCCGGCCCGCGACTGCCCGATCTGGCCGGCGCGGCCCGCGTCGATCGTCGAGCGGCCGCGCGATTCGACCCCGGCGTCGATCTGCTTGTTCTGCGGCGCACCGCCGTCGAACCCCGCGGCGATGACCGTCACCCGGACCTCGTCGCCCAGCGAATCGTCGATCACCGTGCCGAAGATGATGTTGGCCTCGATGTGCGCCGACTCCTGGACCAGCGAGGCGGCCTCGTTGATCTCGAACAGCCCCAGGTCGCTGCCGCCGGCGATGGAGATGAGCACGCCGTGCGCGCCGTCCATCGACGCCTCGAGCAGCGGCGAGTTGATCGCGGACTCCGCCGCCTTGAGCGAGCGCCCCTCCCCCCGCGAGGAGCCGATCCCCATCAGGGCGCTGCCGGCCCCGGACATCACCGACTTGACGTCGGCGAAGTCGACGTTGATCAGCCCCGGGGTGGTGATGAGGTCGGTGATGCCCTGGACGCCGTTGAGGAGGACCTCGTCGGCCGAGCGGAACGCGTCCATGAGGCTCACCGCAGCGTCGCCGAGCTGCAACAGGCGGTCGTTGGGGATGACGATGAGCGTGTCGCACGACTCGCGGAGGGTCGTGATGCCCGCCTCGGCCTGGCCGCCCCGGCGCTTGCCCTCGAACGAGAACGGCCGGGTGACGACCCCGATGGTGAGCGCGCCGAGCTTGCGCGCGATGCTCGCCACGACCGGGGCCCCGCCGGTGCCGGTGCCGCCGCCCTCACCGGCGGTGACGAAGACCATGTCCGCCCCCTTGAGGAGCTCTTCGATCTCGTCCTTGGCGTCCTCTGCGGCCCTGCGCCCCACCTCGGGGTCGGCACCGGCGCCGAGTCCGCGCGTGGAGTCGCGACCGACGTCGAGCTTGACGTCGGCATCGCTCATGAGCAGGGCCTGCGCATCGGTGTTGATGGCAATGAACTCCACCCCCTTCAGTCCCTGCTCGATCATCCGGTTGACGGCGTTGACCCCACCGCCGCCGATTCCGACGACCTTGATGACGGCGAGGTAATTGTGCGGGGGCGTCATGTGCTCTCGCCTTCCATGTTGCTCGATCTACGTCTGTCTTCCCGAAGCGTCCGGTGCTGCGACTGCGGCCGCCGCGTCGCGGCGCGGCGCACATCCGACCCGAAAACCCTCAACCTCAACCAAAGGGTTAGAGTTATGTCAAGTACCGAACTATGCGCAGACGCTATGCATCGCCGCGCGCTGTTGCCAGGAGGCGCGCCGAACACGACGGAGTTTGCCTCCCCCGCCGCCGCCGCGCACCGCCCGACGCTCACTTGGTGGTGGGGAGATTGGGGCTCGACACGTCGACCGTCTGCCCCGGCTGCTGCAGGACCGCGAGCGCCACAGGCGCCTTGAGCCCGCTGCGCTCCACGCTCCCCCACACCAGCGTGCGGCCGTCGGCGAGCCCGAAGGAGATGTCCGACGGCGAACCGACGTCGATCGACGTGATCTGCCCGCGCAGCTCCGGCGGCAGCCCGCCGACCACCTGCAGCACCGAACGGAGCAGCTCGGCGTCTCCGTGATCCGCCATGGTGATCTTGGGCAGCCCCGGCGGCGGTGGTTCCGCCGCGAAGTCGATCCCGGAACGGTCCAGCAGGTGGGGCCCGTCACCGGTGTCGCGGAACGCCACCGGCACCCGTTCCGTCACATCGACCCGGATCGTGGACGGGAACTCCCGGTGCACGCTCACCCGGGCGACCCGCGCGATTCCGGCCACCCGGTGCGCGGCGGCGGAGGTGTCCACCTGCATCAGCGGGGTTCCCGCCGGCACCGCGAGTGCGGAGACGACCTCGGGCTCGGTCAACCGGTCCAGCCCCGTCACCTCGACCGTCCGCACCGACATCGCCGGAGTGAACCACAGCACGCCTACGGCCACGAGCGCCGCGGCCACCGCGGCGGTCACGGCCAGCAGCACCCGGTTGCGGCGACGCTGTGGCAGGACCGGGCGTCGCAGCAGACGCCTCACCGGCGCCCCCGGCTCCCGGCGGTGTCGTCACGCGCCGTGGACCCCAGGGCGGTCAGGATCTCGGGGCCCGACATCGTGATGTCGCCGGCGCCCATGGTGATCACCAGGTCGCCCGCCTGCGCCAACTCCGCGATCTGGGCCGGCGCCGCGGACAGGTCGGGCTGGAAGTACGCGATGCTGGTGATCTTCTCTGCGATGAGCAGGCCGCTCACCCCCGCCACCGACCGCTCCCGTGCGCCGTACACGTCGAGCACCACTGCGATGTCCGCCAGGCTCAGCGCCGCTGCGAACTCCGCGGCGAATGCCGCCGTCCGCGAGTACAGGTGAGGCTGAAAGGCGACGATCACGCGGCCGTGTGCACCGGATCCGCGTGGGCCCACCATGTCGCGCGCCGCCTGGAGCACGGCCTCGACCTCCGTCGGATGGTGGGCGTAGTCGTCGATCACCCGCACACCCGCGACCTCTCCCCGCAGCTGGAAGCGACGGTGCACGCCGCCGAACCCCGCCAGGCCGTCGAGGGCCCGGTCCAGCGTCGCCCCGGCCTCCCGCGCGGCGAGGAGCGCGCCCACCGCATTGACCGCCATGTGGCGGCCGGCCACGGACAGCGTCATCGGCCGCGGATGGTCCTCGCCCGCGATCTGCAGCTCGCCGACGCCGCCCGCGCCCGTCGCCGTCCACCCGGCCAGGTGGGCGGCGACCGGCACGGGGCCCGTGTAGGCGGTGTGCGCGAACTCCGAGCTGTAGCCGAGCACCCGGACGCCCCGGGACAGCGAACGCTCGGCGAGGGCCGCCGCACCCGGGTCGTCGAGGCAGGCCACCAGCACGCCGCCCGACTCGATGCGTTCGACGAAGTCGTCGAACACCCGTCGGTAGGCCTCGAGCGAACCGTAATGGTCGAGGTGATCCACATCGACGTTCGTGACGACGACGATGTGCGGCCGGTACTGCAGCAGCGACCCGTCGCTCTCGTCCGCCTCCGCCACGAACACCTCTCCCGTGCCGTGGTGGGCGTTGGTGCCGGACTCGTTGAGCTCCCCGCCGACGACGAACGACGGGTCCATCCGGCAGTGCTGCAGCGCGACGACGACCATCGACGTGGTCGAGGTCTTGCCATGGGTCCCCGTCACCAGCAGCGAACGGTAGCCGCGCATCAACGCCGCCAGGACCGCCGGCCGCAGCAGGACGTCGACGCCCCGCGCCGCCGCCGCCAGGAGCTCCGGGTTGTCCCGCGGGATCGCGCTCAGTGTGGAGACGACCGACGTGGGCCCGCCCGGAAGCAGGTCCAGCGCCTCGGCCGCATGCCCGATCCGGACCTGCGCGCCGCCGGCGCGCAGCGCCAGCACGCCGCGCGACTCCTTGGCGTCGGTCCCCGACACCTGCCCGCCGCGGGCGAGGAGGATCCGTGCGATCCCGGACATCCCGGCCCCGCCGATACCGATCATGTGCACGCGTTCGAGGTGCGGGGGGAGCGCCGCGCGCTCCGCCGCATCGTCCGTCACCAAGGGGTCCGTCGTACCGTCGTGCACCGGCCCCGCGCCCCCGCTCACCGGCCCTGCCCCCGCACCGGGTCCTCATCGGCGCGCGCAGTGTGCGGATCCGTACCCGCCCCGCCGCCGCGCGCGGTGTCCACCACGATCCGGGCGATGCGCCCCGCACTGTCGCGGTGCCCCGCGTCGCCGGCCGCGGCCGACATGGCGGCGAGCCGCTTGTCGTCGCGCAGCAGCGGCACCAGGCGGTCGAGCACCGCCTGCGCCGACAGGTCCTCGTCCCGCACCAGCATGCCGCCGCCCGCCTCCACCACGGGCAGCGCATTGAGTTCCTGTTCGCCGTTGCCGTGCGGCAGCGGCACATACAGCGCGGGCAAGCCCACCGCGGAGACCTCGGCCACGGTCATCGCACCGGCCCGGCAGATCACCGCGTCCGCCGCGGCGTAGGCCAGGTCCATCCGCGTGATGTAGGGCACCGCCACGTAGTCCGGGCCGCCCTCGGCGCGGTCCACACTGACGGAGTTCTTGGGCCCGTGCGCGTGCAGAACGCCGATGCCCGCCGCCGACAGGTCGCGGGCCGCCTCCGTCACGGCCGTATTGAGCGAGTGCGCCCCTTGCGATCCGCCGAAGACGAGCACGGTGGGCGCGTCCGGGTCCAGCCCGAAGCTGGCGCGCGCCTGCGCGCGCAGTGCACCGCGGTCGAGGTCGGTGATGGCCCGGCGCAGCGGCATCCCCACCACCTCGGCGCGGGGCAGGCCCGAGCCGGGGACCGCCGCGAGAACGCGATCGGCCCCCCGCGCACCCGCCTTGTTGGCCAGCCCTGCGCTCGCATTCGCCTCGTGCACGATGACCGGGGTGCGCCTCCGCCCCCCGACCAGTCCAGGCCGCGCCGCCAGGTAGGCGGGCAACGCGACGTACCCACCGAAGCCCACGACCACGTCGGCCCGGCAGGCGTCGAGGATCGCGCGCGTCCTGCGCACCGACTGCCGCAGCCGGCCTGGAAGGCGTGCCAGATCGGCGCTGGGCTTGCGCGGCAGCGGGACCGGCGGGATGAGTTCCAGCGGGTAGCCGCGCTCCGGCACCAGCGTGGTCTCCAGGCCGCGCTCGGTGCCGAGGACCGTGATCCGCGTGCCCGGGGCCAGTTCGGACACCGCGTCCGCCACGGCGAGCGCGGGCTCGACGTGCCCGGCCGTCCCGCCGCCCGCCACCACGACGGACAATGTGGAATCCGATCCGGTCACCACCGGTCTCCTCGCTTCCTGCTCTCCGGGCCGCCGTGCTGAAACTGCGACGACCCGCCTTGTGGCCTGCGTGCACCCATGCCGGTCCGGCCGGCGCCGCCGCGCCCCGCCGCCGGCCCGCCGGGCGCCGCTCCACTCCGACGATACGGCGTTCCACCCGCGGGACGCCCGTGGGTGCCGCGGGGCTGGCGCAACCGTGCCTCCCGGGTGGGTTGGGCCCCCCGCGCCTGGCCCGACCGTGGCCCGCCGGCGCGCGCGGCCGCGTCGCCCGCCTGCGGCGCAGGTGCTGCTGGGCGCGTTGGGCCCGCTTGTCGTGTGTCGCGGCACGGACGACGCCGCCGCGCTCCGGCCGGTAGGGCTCCGGAAGCGGCAGCCGCAGCAGCTTCGGCAACCCGCGACTCCCGGCCCGAGCGCAGCGCCGCGACCGCCTCGGGTTCGTGTCTGGCCGCGTTGGCCATGAGCCCGAACGCAGCGAGCGTGATCGTCGTCGACGAGCCCCCGGCCGAGATGAGCGGCAGCTGCAGGCCGGTCACCGGCAGCAGACCCACCACATAGCCGATGTTGATGAACGCCTGCGCGATGGTCCACACGGTGATGCCGGCGACGAGCAGGGCGCAGGAACGGGTCGGCCGAGCGGAGCATGATGCGCAGGCCGGCGTACGCGAACAGCACGAACAGCGCGATGACGACGAGCCCGCCGACCAGGCCCAGCTCCTCGCCGATGATCGCGAAGATGAAATCGTTGTGCGAGTTGGGCAGGTAGTTCCACTTGGCGCGGCTCTGGCCCGGCCCCCGGCCGAACAGCCCGCCGTCCGCCAGGGAGAACTTCGCCTGCAGCGCCTGGTAGCCGCCGTGCTTCGGGTCCGACCCGGGGTTGAGGAACGACTGGATGCGCTCGGCGCGGTAACCGGCCGAGAGGCCCAGGACCAGCGCCAGCGCGCCGCAGATCGCCGCCAGGACAGCGAACGACTTGACCGACAGTCCGGAGAACCACAGCAGGGCGCCGACGATGAGCGCGAGGGCGATCGTCGTCGACAGGTTCGGCTGGAGCATGACCAACGCGAACGTGAACACCGACACGAAGCCGAGCCGCAGCCGGGGATCGCCGAGCAGTCCCGGCATCGTCTTGCCGCGGGTGAGGATGTGCGCGCCCCAGATCACCAGGACGAGCTTCATCACCTCGGACGGCTGCAGCGAGAACGGACCCAGGTCGATCCAGCGCCGGGCGCCCTGCACCTCGACGCCGATGCCCGGCACGAGGACGAGCACGAGCAGCAACACCGCGACGCCGATGGCCGGGGTGGCGAGCCGGCGCACCCACGACACCGGGACGCGCATCGCCAGGTAGAACAGCATGGCGCCGATGATCGAGTACATCAGCTGGCTGTTGAACATGCTGTACGCCGAGCCGTCCTCGGTGTACGAGGCCACGCTGGACGCGGAGAGCACCATCGCCAGGCCGGACAGGGTCAGCAGCGCTGTCACAGTGACGACGAGGTGGAAGGACATCAGCGGCCCGCTCAGCCACACCGCGATCCCGCTGCGACCGCCCGCGGGTGCCCCGCCCGAGGCGGGCTTGCCGGCGGGCTGCGCCGCGCGGTCCGCCGATCCCCGCCGTGCGGCCTGTCCGGATTCTCCTGATCCCACGGGGCCGCTCACCCGCCCGGCTGCAGCCGGGCCACGGCGGCGGCGAAACGATCGCCGCGCTCGGCGTAGTCACGGAACATGTCCATCGAGGCCGCGGCAGGCGCGAGCAGGACCGTGTCTCCGGCGCGCGCATACTCCGCGGCGGCGGAGACCACTGCATCCATCACGCCGCCCTCCCTCGCATCCGCATCCGTGCGGGACGTGTTGCTCGAGCCGGTCACCTCGCCATCTTCGCCCGCGGCGACCTCGGTGACGGGGACATCGGGCGCGTGTCGCGCGAGGGCTTCCGCGATCACGGCCCGGTCGCGGCCGATGAGGACGACACCGGCGAGCCGCAGCGCCACCGCGGCGACCAGGTCGTCCACCGACGCACCCTTGAGCAGTCCCCCGGCGATCCACACCACGCGGCGCCGCCCGGCGATGGAGGCCAGGGCGGCATGCGGATTGGTGGCCTTCGAATCATCCACGTAGTCGACCCCGGCGACGGTGGCCACGTGGGCGGCGCGGTGGGCGCCGACGGTGTGCGCCGCGAGCCCCGCGGCGACCGCATCGGCGCCGATGCCGGCCGCCCGCGCCAGTGCCGCCGCGGCCAACGCGTCGAGCACCCCCGCGGAGCCGCCGGGCACGATGCGATCGGCCCCGACGAGCGCGACCGCGTCCCCCTGCGCCGCCCCGTCTCCCCCGTGCGCGCCGAACGCGCGATCGACGAGCATCCCGTCACGCACCCCCAGCTCGCCGGGGGCGGGCGCGCCGAGCCGGAAACCGACCGTCCGCGCCGCAGTCGACGTGCCGCTCAGCCCGGCCGCGACCGGGTCGTCGAGCCCCACCACGGCGACCCGCCCGCGCAGCACCTGCGCCTTGGCGCGCGTGTACGCGTCCATCCCCCCGTGCCAGTCCAAGTGGTCCTCGGCGATGTTGAGGACCACCGCGGCGTCCGGCACCACGGACGGCGCCCAGTGCAGCTGGAACGACGACAGCTCGACGGCGAGCACGTCCGCGCGCGTCTCCGCCGCCAGCGCGTCGAGGATCGGCAGGCCGATGTTCCCGCACGCCGCGGAGGCCACGCCCGCCGCCTGCAGGATCGACTGCAGCATCGAGGTGGTGGTGGTCTTGCCGTTGGTCCCGGTGACCGCCAGCCACCGGCGGGGCGGTCCGTAGACCTGTGCCCGGTCGAGCCGCCAGGCCAGCTCCACGTCGCCCCACACCGGCACGCCCGCGCGCTCGGCCGCGGCGGCCAGCGCGTTGGCGGGCCGCCACCCCGGGCTGGTCACCACGAGCGCGTGGCCCGACATCCCGGCGGCGGCGTCGGCGGTGCCGAGCACGCGGCCGTGCTGCTCGTCTGCGGAACCCGCCGCGCCGTCGTCCACCAGGGTCACGGACGCCCCGAGCGCGGTCAGCGCCCGCGCGGCGGACCGGCCGGAGATGCCGGCGCCCGCCACCAGGACGGTGCCTCCCACCAGCTCGCGCGGGTCCGCCGGGCCGCCGGCCCGGTGGACGGGCGCGATCACGAGCCGACCGCCGTGAGGTACTCGCCGTAGAACAGCGCCAGACCCACCGCGCTCGCTATGCCCGCGAGCAGCCAGAACCGGATTATGACCGTCGTCTCCGGCCAGCCGCCCATCTCGAAGTGGTGGTGGAACGGCGCCATCCGGAACACTCGGCGCCCGCTGGTGCGGAACACCGCGATCTGGATGACCACCGAGGCTGCCTCCGCCACGAAGAGGGCGCCGAGCACGACCGCGAGCAGCTCGGTCTTGGTGGTCACCGACAGCCCGGCGATGAGCCCGCCCAGCGCCAGCGAGCCGGTGTCGCCCATGAAGATCTTGGCCGGCGCGGCATTCCACCACAGGAAACCCAGGCAGGCGGCGCCCGCAGCCGCGGCGATGAGCGCCAGGTCCAGCGGTTGGTCCACGTGGTAGCAGCCCACCGCCGCCTCGGCGTCGATCCTCGAGCACGCGTTGCGGTATTGCCAGAACGTGATGATCACGTACGCGCCCAGCACCATCGACATGGCGCCGGCCGCCAGTCCGTCGAGCCCGTCGGTGAAGTTGACCGCGTTGGACCACGCGCTGACCAGCACGAGGCAGAAGATGACGAACACGACGCCGTTCATCGTCACCGTGTCGATGTCACGGACGTACGACAGCGCCGCGTCCCCTTCGGTGTACACCCAACGCAGGACGAGCACGGCGAAGATGACGGCGGCGATGAGCTGGCCCACCGTCTTCGCCGTCTTGTTCAGCCCCAGGTTGCGCTGCTTGCGCACCTTGAGGAAGTCGTCGAGGAAGCCGACGATGCCCAGCACTGTCGCCAGCCCCAGCACCAGCAGGCCCGACGCGGACGGCCCCTCGGCCTCCAACCCGATGCCGACCAGGTGTGCACACCAGTAGCCGGCCCACATGCCGACGATGATGGCGACGCCGCCCATCGTGGGCGTCCCCCGCTTGGCCTTGTGGCTCTCCGGCCCCTCCACGCGGATCTCCTGGCCGAAACCCTGGCGCGAGAACACCTTGATCAGCAGCGGGGTGAGCAGGATGGCGACCAGCAGCGCCACGCCGCCGGAGATGAGGATCAGTCTCACGCGTGCTCCTCCTCCTGCGCCAGCAGCGACTCCGCCACCGTCCACAGCCCCACGGCCTGGGACGCCTTCACCAGCACGATGTCGCCCGGCTCCACCTCGGAACGCAGCAGCGCCAGCGCCGCGTCGGCGTCCGGGACCAGCATCGCCTCATCGCCCCACGACCCCTCCATGACGGCCCCCTTGTGCAGCGCCTCCATGGTGCGGGCCGCGCCGACCGCGACGATCTTCGACACGTCGAAGCGCACCGCTGCACGCCCGATCGCGTCGTGTTCGATGATCGCGTCCTCGCCGAGTTCCGCCATCTCCCCGAGCACCGCCCACGTGCGCCGCTTGCCGCGCGGCGGCATCGGCACCCCGTGTGCGGGCGCGGTGCACGACATCGCAGCGAGGGCGCGCAGTGCGGCACGCACCGAGTCCGGGTTGGCGTTGTAGGAATCGTTGATGACGGTGACCGCGTCGGGACGCGTGCGCACATCCATCCGCCGGGCCGACGACGCGTGCGCTCCGCTCAGCGCCGCGGCGACCTGCGGGACGTCCAGGCCGCATTCGAGACCGACGGCCGCCGCCGCCAGCGCGTTGCCCACCTGGTGTTCACCGTGCACCGCCAGGGACACGCCGGCGGATCCGGCCGCACATTCGAGGGTGAACGCGGCCCGCGCCTCGCCGTCGAGCACGACGCCCGCGGCGCGGATGTCGGCGGACTCGGACTGCCCCACCGTCACCACCCTCGCCGTCGTGCGCGCGGCCATCGCGGCGACGCGGGTGTCGTCCGCATTGAGCACGGCCACTCCCCCCTCCGCCGCCGACGGCAGCGCCTCGACCAGTTCTCCCTTGGCCTGCGCGATGGCATCCCGGGAACCGAACTCCCCCAGGTGGGCGGTGCCGACGTTGAGCACCACCCCGATACGGGGCGGTGCGATGCCCGCGAGCCTGCGTATGTGCCCCGCACCGCGGGCGGACAGCTCCAGCACCAGGGACCGGGTGGACCCGTCCGCCTGCAGCGCCGTCCACGGGTGGCCGAGCTCGTTGTTGAACGAACCGGGCGGCGCCACGACCGGACCGAGCGGCCGGAGCACCGCCGCGATGAGATCCTTGGTGGAGGTCTTGCCCGACGATCCGGTGACGCCGATGACGTCCATGCCCGCCCCGGCCAGCTCCGTCACGCTCCGGTACGCGAGCCGCGCCAGCGCGTCGAGGACGGCGGCGGCCGAGCCGTCCACATCGTTGTCGAAGGTCACCGCACCGGCGACGACGAGATCGGGGCGGGGCTCCACGACGATCGCAGGGACTCCCACGGCGCGCGCCGCGAGCACCGCGACCGCCCCCGCGTCGACCGCCGCGGCCGCGTGATCGTGGCCGTCGGACCGTGCGCCGCGGAGGGCGAGGAACAACCCGCCCGGCGACACCTTGCGCGAGTCGAACTCGACGGCACCCGTCACCTGCGCGTGCGGGTCCGGCACGTCGGCCAGCCGCCCGCCCACGGCGTCGGCGACCTGCGCCAGCGTCATCGGAATCACTCGTCGTCCTCGTTCTTCGCCATCGTCTCCGCCCGTCGCACCGGGTCCCCGGCGCCCGCACCGTCTTCGGCGGCCGGCACTCTGTGCCGCTCGATCGCCGCCGCCACCACTTCCCTGTCGTCGAACGGGTGGATCACACCGCCCGCATTCTGGCCCGTCTCGTGGCCCTTGCCCGCGACCAGGATCGTGTCACCTGCCCGCGCCCAGGACACGGCCAGGTCGACGGCCGCCGCGCGGTCCCCCTCTTCCCGGATCTCCGCGCCGACGCCGCCACGCACGGCCTCCCGTGCACCGTCGATCAGCGCCGCACGGATCGCCGCCGGGTCTTCGCTGCGCGGATTGTCATCGGTGACCACGACCAGTTCCGCGCCGCGGGCCGCGACCGCGCCCATGCGGGGACGCTTGCCCGCGTCCCGGTCGCCGCCCGCCCCCACCACCACGGCCAGCCTGCCGGACGTCTGCGCCCGCAACGTGGCGATCACGGCCTCCAGCGCGCCGGGTTTGTGCGCGTAGTCGACCACGGCGAGGAAAGACTGGCCGCGGTCGATCCGCTCGAGCCGGCCCGGCACCGCGACCGAGGCGAGTCCGCCCGCCGCCGTGCCCGCGCCGACGCCCACCGCGTCGAGGATCGCGAACGCCACCAGCGCGTTGGCCGCGTTGAATCGGCCCGGCAGCGGAAGCGACACCGCGGACTCGCGGCCGCCGGGCGCACGCACCGCGAAGTGCTGCATGCCGGTCCGGTCGACGGTGGACGCCCCCGCGTACCACTCTGCCGCCACGGTGGTCTCGGTGTGTCCCCGCGATTCCGGCTCGGTGCACACCGTCGTCGTGGACACCGGCGGCGCGGACCGAGCCAGCGCGGCCATCCGGCGGCCCCACTCGTCGTCGACGCACACCACCGCCGCGGAGGCGCGCACACCGGAGCCCGGTGCGAACAGCCGTGCCTTTGCGGCGAAGTAGTCCTCCATGTCGCGGTGGAAATCGAGGTGGTCCTGCGAGAGGTTGGTGAAGCCCGCGACGGCGAACGAACAGCCGTCGACGCGCCCCAGCGCCAACGCGTGGCTGGACACCTCCATGACCACCGCGTCCACCCCCTGTTCGACCATCACCGCCAGCAGCGCCTGCAGGTCCGGGGCCTCGGGGGTGGTGAGCGCGCTCGGCGTCCGGCGCCCGTCGATCCGTGTCTCCACGGTGCCGATCAGGCCCACCCGATGGCCGGCGGCCATCAACCCGGCCTCCACCAGGTAGGAGGTCGTCGTCTTGCCCGCCGTCCCCGTCACGCCGATGAGCGCGACCGAATGCGACGGTTCCCCGTAGACCGTCGACGAGACCGCGCCCAGCACCGATCGCGGCTGCTCGTGCACCAGCACCGCTATCCCGCCGGCGATCTCCGACTCGTCGATCATCCGGGCCCCCGCCGGGTCGGTCAGCACCGCGACGGCGCCACGGGACACCGCGTCCGCCGCGAAGGCCGCCCCGTGCGCGCGTCCCCCCGGAAGTGCGGCGAAGAGGTCGCCCGGAAGTGCGTCCTGCCCGCGCAGCACCACACCGGTGACCGTCGCCTGCGCCACGTCTTCCGGCGTCCCGCCGCCGGTCAGCGTCACCGTCGCGGGAGCGATACCCGCCGCCGTGCACACGTCGGCCAGCGCCGTACGCGGCGGGTGCGCAGGACGCAGCCGCCCTGAACCTGGTTCCTCTGCCACCGAGGGCGGCCTCCCTTCTCATCCCGCAGCCGTCGTCCGGCCCCTGTTTCCGTCGTCCATGCGTACCGGCCCGACATCGGCCGGTCTGCGGCCGGTCAGGCCGACCGTGGCACTACCGCCGAACCCGTACGAGGCCACAGATTACCGGCATCGGAACATCGCCCCGACCACGCCGCACCGGTCGTCGCCGGGATGTGATCCGCAGCGCACCGACACGGCGCGCACCGCGCCCGCTCACCCGGCCTGCAGGACAAGCCGCGGAGCCGGGGGCGACAACGGCACTTGCTCCCGCTGCAGCAACCACGAGGCGATGTCGTGGAACAACGGGGCCGCAGACATGCCGCCGGAGCCGTCAGCACTGCGCTGCGGCCGGTCCATCATCACCGCCACGACGAAGCGGGGATCCTGCGTGGGCGCCATCCCCGCGAAGGTGATCCAGTAGTCGGAGTTGGAATAGCATCCGCACTCCGGGTCGATCTGCTGTGCGGTGCCCGTCTTCCCGGACACCTGGTACCCCTCGACCGCCGCCGGCACGCCCGTGCCGCGCTGGTTCCCGTCGTCGTCCTGGACGACCGCGCGGAACATGTCGCGCACTGTGCGCGCCGTCTCCGGGCTCACCACGCGGACCGGCTCTGGCTCCTCGGGCGTCGTCACCTGTCCGTCTGGCCCGACGATCTTCTCGACGATCCGCGGCGGCACGCGCAGCCCGTCGTTGGCGATGGTCTGATACATGTCGGCCATCTGCAGCAGGGTCATCGACAGCCCCTGGCCGATCGGCAGGTTCGCGAAGGTCCCCGCCGTCCATTGGTCCTCCGGCGGCACGGCGCCCGCGCTCTCCCCGGGCAGGCCCACCCCCGTGCGCTGGCCGAGGCCGAACTTCTTGACCATCTGCGCGAACCGGTCCTGTCCGACCCGCTGCGCGAGCATTAGGGTGCCGACGTTGGACGACTTCCCGAAAATGCCGGTGGTCGTGTAAGGAGCGACGCCGTGCGGCCAGGCGTCGGACACGGTCACCCCGTCCATCGTGATCGACCCCGGCACCTGCAGCACCTCTTCCGGGGTGGTGAGCCCGTACTCGATCGCCGCGGACGCGGTGATGATCTTGTTGACCGACCCCGGCTCGAACGGGGTCGTCACGGAGGGGTTGCCCAATTCGGCATGATCGTTGGCCGGATCGCCGACCCCGATCGACGGGTCGAACGTGTTGTCATTCGACATGGCGAGAACATGCGCCGTGTCGGCGTCGAGGACCACCGCGGAGACGTTCTTCGCGCCCGAGGCGTCCTTGGCCTTCTGCACGGCGTTCTGCACGAAATACTGGAGATCGGAGTCGATGGTGAGCCGCACCGTGGAACCGTTCTGCGCCGGGTGCACGTCGCGCACGCTGCCGGGGATGATGTCGCCTCCCGAGCCGCGGTCGTAGGTCTTCGACCCCGCTGTCCCCGCCAGCACCGATTGCATCGACGATTCCAGCCCGATCAGTCCGCTGCCGTCCCAACGGGTGGCGCCGAGGATGTTGGCGGCCAGCGCGCCGCCCGGATACTCCCGGATGTTGTCGGGGTCGCTGCCGATCTTGCTGAACTCCTCGGTGATCGCCGTCGCCTTGCGCGGATCCACCTGGCGGGCCAGATAGACGAACTGCTTGTCGGAGGTCATCTCCTTCCGCAGCTCGCGCGCATCGACCTTGTCGCCCAGCATGGCGCTGAGCTTCGCCACCGCCTTGTCGATGTACTCCTCGGCCGTCGGCGCCTCCGGGTCCTTCGCATGCGCCTCCGCCAGCTCGTCGCGCACCCGCACCGGTTGAAAGGTCAACGCCCGGGCATCGACGGTGTAGGCCAGCGGCTTGCCGTTGGTGTCGACGATGTCGCCGCGCGTGGCCGGCAGCTTCGTCGTCACGGTGCGCTGGCTCGCCGACTGCGCGGACAGCTCCGGAGCGCGCACCACCTGCACCCACATCAGCTTGCCCACCACCGCCACGAGCATCAGTGTCATCAGACCCGCGGCGATACGCGTGCGATGGCCGAAGCTCCAGCTGTGGGTCCCGGCCCGGTTCGGGCGTGCTGCGGTGCCGGACGGGCGGCCGCCCGCCCGCGGCCTGGCCGGGTGCGGACGGCCCGGACGTCCCTGCGGCCGGCCGCGGCCATGGCCACGAGGATGTCCGGACGGCGGTGTCACTCGCTGCAGCCCCCTGCTCTACTCGTCGTTCTTCTCCGGTCCGCGTCGGTGGACCCGCCGTTCGTGCATCGCGGCCATCGACCCGCTCAGTGTGCACCTTCGGCGGGCGCACCTGCGGGACCGTCGGCCCCGCGAGCCGCGTCCGCCGGCGGGACGGAGGCCGCATCGGCCGGCGGGACGGGCGCCGCGTCCGCGGGCGGCAGCACGCCGTGCGCCGGCCCCTCGGCGGGGGCGGCCGGAGGCGGGGCCGGAACGGCCATGACCGTCGCGTCCGCCGGCGGAATCGGTGCGGCGTCGGCGGGCGGCAGCACTCCCTGGGCCGACGGCGCTCCCGCGCTCGGCGCCACCGTGTCCGGCACGGCGGGGACACGCGCGAGGTCGCCGGGCTTGGGCCCCTCGGCCGGCTTGGGCTCGCCGTGGACGGTCACGGAGCCGTCCGGCGCCACCACCAGACGCGCGACGTCCTCGGACTGGACCATCCCCAGCTCGGCGGCCTTGCGTGCGAGCTCCGGTGCGGAGTTGCCGGCCTGCACGACCTTCATCAGCGACTCCTTCGTGTCCTCGAGCCGCGTGTTCTGCTGTCGGGCGTCGGCGATCTCATATGACCGCGCCGTGGCATTGGTCGTGAGCCACAGAGTTATGCCGATGCCTGCGAGGAACAACAGCATGACGAAGACGACGAACGGGATCCGCCGGGCGAGTTCGCGCGGACCGGCGAACCGCAGAGCCGACTCGGCCGCGGCGCCGGCACCCGCACCCGCACCCGTCCCACGGCGTTGGCGCCGGTCGTACGCCTTCCGCGACGCTGCGGAGGACCCGCTGCCCCGGCGCCCGGATCGCCGTCCGGCGTCTGGACGCGGCGAGTGCGCCCGTCGAGACGGCTCCGAGCGGGTGTTCACGCGTGTGGTGATCGTGCTCGTCATCTCAGCTCCCAGCAATCCGTCGGGCACACCGCAACCGGACAGGCGCCGATCGCGGATTCTCGGCGATCTCTTCCTCCGTGGCGCGCTCGGCGCCCCTGGTCACCAGCTGGAACTCCGGACCTGTACCCGGCAGTTCCACCGGAAGATCCTGAGGACTGCGTGAACGCGAACGGTCGGCCAATGCGCGCTTGACGATGCGGTCCTCCAGCGACTGGTAGGACATGAACGCGACGCGACCGCCCACCGTCAACGCGTCCAGCGCCGCCGGTACCGCGGCCCGCAGAGAATCCAGTTCCCCGTTGACCTCGATCCGCAGCGCCTGGAACGTCCTCTTCGCCGGATGGCCGCCGGTGCGCCGCGCGCCCGCCGGGATCACGTCGTAAAGAAGCTCCACGAGCTGCCCGGTGGTGCGGAACGGCGCGTCGGCACGCCGCCGCACGATCGCCGCCGCGATCTTGGCCGCGAAACGCTCCTCGCCATACGTGCTGAGGACGCGGCGGAGGTCCGCGGCCGCATAGGTGTTGACGACCGTGGCGGCCGTGAGTTCGGCTGACGCATCCATGCGCATGTCCAGCGGCGCGTCGACCGAGTAGGCGAAACCCCGCTCGGACTCGTCGAGCTGCAGGGAGGACACGCCCAGGTCGAACAGGATGGCGTCGACGCCGCCACGCTCGGCGATGCCGACGGCGCCGAGCGCCTCCGCGATGCCGTCGTAGCGGGTGTGCACGGCGGTGAAGCGGCCGGCGAAGCCCGCGAGACGCCGCGAGGCCGTGTCGATCGCCTGCGTGTCGCGGTCCAGACCGATCACCCGCAGCCCGGGGAAATGTTCGAGGAAGAACGCGCTGTGTCCACCCATGCCCAGGGTGCAGTCGAGGAACACGGCCCCCTCGCCCGCCGTCTCGATCGGCGGCCCGAGCAGGTCGGCCGCACGGTGGAGCAGCACGGGGACGTGCCCGAACTCGCCGGACCGCCGCCGCACGCCGCCTGCTCCGTCGGTCATCGTCTGCTCCAGTGGTCGGTCACGTCGGTCTGCTGCCGGTCAATCTGTCCTGGTAATGACTGCTGTCCCGGTAAGGCTCGGAAAACGCAGCGGCGAATGTCCTGGGGTCTCCGGCCGACCGTGCCTGGCGTTGGGGAAGTACGTCAGGACCGTTCGGGCGGAGGCCTCGTGACATTCGCCGAGACCGCGTCGTGCGATCAGGCTGCGCTCAGAAGATGCTGCCGAGCGATTCATCGCGCGCCTGCGAGTAGCTCTCTTCGTTGGCCTCCAAGTAGTTCTGCCATGCCTCGGCGTCCCAGATCTCCAGGAACGTCACCGAGCCGATGACCACGCATTCACGCGAGAGATTCGCGTAACGGCGGTGGTCCGCCGACAGGGTGATCCGTCCCTGACCGTCCGGACGCTGCTCATCCGTTCCGGCAGCGAGCGCACGCACGAACGCCCTCGCCTCCGGGTTGGTCCGGGATGCGGAAGCCGCCCGGGTGGCCAACTCGAGGAACTCGTCCCGCGGATACACCGCAAGGCTGTGATCCTGGCCCTTCGAGACCATGAGACCTCCCGCCAGTGCGTCGCGGAACTTCGCCGGCAGCGTCAGCCGACCCTTCTCGTCGAGCTTGGGTGTGAAGGTTCCGAAGAACATCCGACACCTCCGACTCGACCGCCTCCCACATGTCCGAACCGGATTGCACCGGGCCCTCCGTGTGTGGAGACCGTTGGCGGATGCCTTGATGGCGACCCGTTGGCACCACAGTACCCCACTTCTCCCCACTTTCAACCCCAACTGCCGCCACGTTGCGCGACTCCGCATGAAATGCGCTGGTACAGACGCCATAGACGGTGGGGTGCGAGCCCTGGACACGCCCTCTCCGCCGGAGGAGCGAGGATCCACGCAGAACGCATATCCGCAGATGGATGAGATTTCGAGACCGAGGCAGCCGATCGGGTCACACCACCAGGGCACCCCGTGGGTCCCTGCCGCCACCGGGGTGGCGGAAAGTGGGGAACCACGGTGGGGCGGAGTGGAGGACCGCGGTGGGGCGGAGTGGAGGACGGAGCCGGGGCGCGGGGGGCGCGGGCGACGAGACCCTCCCGGGCCGGCCTACGAAAGACCACCCGGGCGCGGGGCCGTCGTCACGGCCCCGCGCCCGGGTGGTCGGTGTTGAAGTGTGCTGTTCGGCAGATCAGCCTTCGAAGCGCCGCCGGAAACGCTCCTCCATACGCTCGGTGAAGCTGCCCGCGGACTTGGGCTTGCTGAAGCGGCCCTTGAGCCCCTTGGCCCCTCCGCCCTTTCCGGAGCCGGCGCCGGCGCGGCCCGGCGCCGACGGGGAAGCCGGAACCTTGTCGCGCCCCCACGGCGTGCCGAGCATGAGCATCACCGCGCCCAAGAACATGACGACGAACCCGATGACAGCGAGAACGGGGAAGCCGCCGATGTGCAGTGCGCTGGTGGCGACCCCCACTATCAGGAGTGCAAGCCCGACCAGGGCGATGAACAACGCCTGAATACGCCGCTTGGCGTTGGGGGTGCCGAACCGGCGGCCCCGGACCTGCGAAGCGAACTTCGGGTCTTCCTCATACAGAGCATTCTCGATCTCGTCGAGCATCCGCTGCTCGTGCTCGGAGAGTGGCACGGCACCTCCCCCGGCTTCTCGTCATGACGTCCAGCTGCCGAACCGAACGCGCCAGCCCCCGTCCATTACGGGCGCCTAACACCGATAATACTGTTCGGCATCGGACCGTACCACCGAATACCCCACTCCCCGGATCGAATAAACCGTCGGCACCGCGCAGCACGTGCGCCACACGCCCCGGCAGGATCAGCCCGCCCGCAAAAGGGGGTGGCCGGCCGGGTGGTCCCCGCGGCCGGAACCAGGCTCCGCCGCGCCGCCCAGGTGCGACTCGACCACGTTGAGGAAGTCCCCGACAGCACCGGCCAGCGCATCCGCCGCCGGGCCGTCGACCCTGCTCGTGACCCCGGCCTCGACAGCCGCACGCGTGGACGAGAACTGCGCGAAGTGGTCCGCCCACACCTTCCAGCCGGGGCCGACCGAGGCCAACCTCGCCCATGCGCTGCGCGATGCACCCCTGCGGGGCTGCGGCGGCGACGCGGCCAACACCGCGGCGGCACCGCGCACCGCCGCAACGTAGGCGGTGGCGAACCGCTCCGCCGGCCGGTCCACCGCACCGCACAAGGCCTCCGACAGGAGCGTATCGGCGCGGCCGAGCAGTGCGGCCGCATGTGGCGACCGCGGACGCGACGGCATGGATCCTCCACCCACACGCGGTGGCGGCATCCACTGCCCGTGGCCCTGCGTTCCCGCGGCCGCGCCTGCTGCACCCGTGCTCATCGTCCTCATCGCCTCTCCTCTTCCCGCTCGCACCCGCCCGCGATCCGACTCCGCAGTGCGGGCCCGACCCTGCGGTACCGTGCCTCCGTCAGGCCCACGCCCGGACTACACGGGCCCGGCCCGCCAGACCCGGCGGACCATACGCCCGGTACGACCCGCTTCCCTCGGGCCGCACCGGACGGTCCGGCATCGAACAACGGTTCGATGGTGGCAATGCTAAACAGACTCTCCGACAACTTTGTCTCCGCACAGAAAGTTCGCTGCTCATGAGCCTGCTCGTCTCCGAGATCCCGGCTCCGGTCCTGCGCGCACGCCTCTACGAGGCCCTCGAGATCTATGTGGCTGCGATGCACTACCCGCGCGGAGTCGAACACAGCCGCGCACCCATGTGGGCCGAGCACATGCTCCGGGACGGCTGGCGGGCGGTCGCGGCCTTCGAGATTCCGGACAACGGCCCCCGAGCGACTACGACGATGGACGATGTGGCCACGACGACGGACGATGCGACCGCGATCCCTGATGGGGCCAGGCTGGTCGGCATCGCTTACGGATACCACGGCGCCCCCGCGTACTGGTGGGACCGGCAGGTGCGTTCCGCGGTGCGCGACACCGCCGGGCCACCGGGCACCCGGCTGATGTCCGACTACTTCGAGCTCACCGAGATCCACGTCGCACCCTCCGCCCAGGGCAAGGGGATCGGCGCCGCGCTGCTGACACGGCTGCTTTCCGGCCTCACCGAATCACGGGTGCTGCTGTCGACACCCGAAGTGCCCGACGAGCGGAACCGCGCATGGCAGCTGTACCGGCGGATGGGGTTCGAGGACGTCCTGCGCCACTTCCGGTTCCTCGGCGATCGGCGCGATTTCGCCGTACTCGGTCGCACGCTGCCGCTGCCCTGACCCCGCCGGATACCCTGTCGGAGTGTTGGATGCGATCGTCGTCGGCAGCGGCCACAACGCCTTGGTCGCCGCCTGCTACCTCGCCCGGGAGAGCTGGGCCGTCGAGGTGCTCGAGCGGGACACGGTCCCCGGGGGCGCGGTGTCGACCGTCGAACGGTTCCCAGGCCACCGGGTGGACCGCGGTTCGTCCGCGCACCTGATGATCCGGCAGAGCGGGATCATCGAGGAGCTCGACCTTGCCGGCCACGGACTGACCTACATCGACTGCGACCCGTGGGCGTTCGCCCCGGGGCCACCGGAGTCGCCGGGGCGCCCGGGCATCGTGTTCCGCACCGACCTGGCCGCCACCTGCGCGTCCATCGCGGCGGCGTGCGGCAAGCGCGACGCCGACGCCTACCGGCGTTTCGTCACCGAGTGGACCCCGCTCGCCCGCAGCGTGATGCGCGCCTTCTCCCGCCCACCCGGCGTCGCCGGACTGTCCCGCGCGTTCGGTCCGCTGGGTATGCCCGCCTTCCTCGGCGGCGGGTTTCCGCCCACAGCCCTGGCGCGCAGGTTCCTGGGCACCGGCGATGCACTGCTCGACTACTACTTCGACGACGAGCCGCTCAAGGCCGCGCTCGCGTGGTTCGGGGCGCAGTCGGGTCCCCCGATGTCCGAGCCCGGCACCGCGCCGATGATCGGGTTCGCCGCTCTGATGCACCAGGCGCCGCCGGGGCGCGCAGTCGGCGGCAGCGGATCCTTGGCCACGGCGCTCGTCTCGCGCCTGCGGGCCGACCGGGGAACCGTGACGACGGGCGACGCCGTGACCGCGCTGCGCCGCACCGACGGCGGGTGGTCTGCCACCACCGAGCACGGGCGGACGGTGCGGGCCCGGACGGTGGTGGCCGGATGCCACATCCTCACCACCATCGGTCTGCTCGCGGACGGCGGCGCCGTCTCCGCCTCCGCCGCGACGGAGTTGCGTCGCGGCATCCGCGTAGGCCCGGGCATCGGCATGGCCGTCCGGCTGGCCACGGACGCGTTGCCCGCGTACCCGTCGGCGCCGGACTGCGGGCCCGGCCCCGGCGTGCACGCGGGCCTGCAATTGCTCGTCAGCGACAGGGCCCACCTGCGCACGGGGCATGCCGCCGCGCTCGCGGGCCGGCTCCCGCCGCGTCCCGCCGCCCTGTCGATGACATTCAGCGCGCTGGACAGGTCGCTGTGCCCGGACGGTGAACACCAGATGACGCTGTGGTCGCAGTGGCATCCGTACCGGATCGCCGACGGCACCCGCTGGGCGGACGTGGCCGAAACGGAGGCGGACAGGGTGGTCGACGAGATCGAGCGGTTCGCCCCCGGGACCCGCGAGACGGTGACGGCCCGCCACGTCCAATCGCCGGCCGGGCTCGAAAGCGAGCTGGGCCTGATCGGCGGCAACATCATGCACATCGAGATGTCGCTCGACCAGATGCTGGCCTTCCGTCCCACCGCGGAGCTCGCGGGCCAGCGGTTGAGCGGCCTCGCCGCCGACGCGGGCCGCGGGGATCCGCTCGCCGGGCTGTATCTGACCGGCGCATCGACGCACCCCGGCGGCGGCGTCAGCGGTTACAGTGGCCGCTCCGCCGCCCGGCTCGCGCTCCGGGATGCCCGCGCCGGGACGCTGCGCCGCCTGCTGCCGGCCGCGCGGAGCCGTGTGCGCCGCCGTTAGGCCCAGTGGCCGGACCATCACGATGTACGTGGTTATGGGCCCCGCGCGGGCCGCGCGGACCGCCCCCCAGCGGCGGCGCGGGACCCATGAGGCGACGCGGGGCGTGCCACTCCCACGTTCGCCGGGACGGACCTGGCACGATGACTTCCGTGCCCATCACAATCCGGCCAGTCCCGTCACGCATCCGCATCGCATCGCACACCGGTGCGGACTCGCCCGCCCCTCCCCTCGGCCCCCGTCCACGGCTGCCGCGCCGGTCGCGGCGCACCGTGTCCGGCGTGCTTCTGCTCGCGGTACTGCTGCCGCTGCTCAGCGGCTGCCTGCGCGTCCAGGTGACGATGGGCGTGTCGAAGAGCGACAGGGTGACCGGGCACATCGTCGCGGCGACCATTCCGAAGTCCGGCGACGACCGGGGCCCGCAACTGACGGTGCCGAAGGGCCTCGAAGACAAGATCCGCGTGCAGGACTACCGCCAGGACGGATATGTGGGCACCGAGGCCTACTTCCGCGACCTCACGTTCAGCGAAGCGCGCGATCTCGGCCGCATGATGCCGGACCACAGCAGGGACTTCGGCCTGACATTCACGCGGACGGGCGACACGGTGACCTTCGACGGCCGCGCCGACCTGTCCAACGTGCCCGAGGGCGCCGACGTGGAGGTCAGCATCAACTTCCCGACCCGCCCGGCCACCACCGACGGCACCCGCGACTCCGACACCGGCGTCACCTGGAAGCTGCCCACCGGCGAGCAGACCAGCATGCACGCCGTCGTCAACTACGAGGATCCGGCGTCGAAGGGACTGACGTTCTGGGTCGCCATCGTCTCCGTCGTCGCGCTGGCGGCCGCCGCCCTGGCCGGATACGTCGCGTGGCGCAGCCGGGACACCTCGCCCAAGCCCGGGCAGTGACCCGCCCTGCGGCGCGCGGTCAGCTCGCCGCGGGCGCCGCGACCAGCCCGAGGTTCTGCAGCACCTCGCGCGTGGCGCGCGAGAAGTTGAGCGTGATGAAGTGCAGCGCGGGGATCCCCTCCGCGATCAGCCGCTCGGCCATCCCGGTCGCGAACTCGATGCCCACCTCGCGCACGGCGGCGCGGTCCTCCTGCGGTCCCGTCCCTGCTGCCGCGGACAGGCTCTCCTCCAGCGCGGGCGGAAGCGCGGAGCCGGACAGCTCCACCATCCGCCGCACGGAGCGCAGCGAGGTGATCGGCAGGATCTCCGGGATGATCGGCTTGGCGCCCTGCTCCGGGTCGGCCGCCGCGACGCGATCACGCAGCTGCAGGTAGTCGTCCACGTCGAAGAACACCTGGGTGATCGAATACTCCGCCCCCGCGCGCAGCTTGCGCACCAGATAGCGGGTGTCGTGTTCGAGGTCCGGCGACCGGTGGTGGCCCTCCGGGAACGATGCGACACCGAGGTGGAACCCGCCCAGCTCGCGCACCAGGTGCACCAGTTCCTCCGCGTAGTGCACCCCGTCCGGATGCGCGCACCACTCACCCAGCGGGTTGCCCGGCGGATCGCCGCGCAGCGCGAGGATGTTGCGGATGCCCTTGTCCGCGTAAGAGCCGATCATCGCGCGCAGCTCGTCGATGCTGTGGTCCACGGCGGTCAGATGCGCCACCGGCGTGAGGGTCGTGTGCTCCGCGATCTCGCCGGTGATACGCACAGTGCGGTCCCTGGTGCTCCCTCCGGCGCCGTAGGTGATCGAGGCGAACGCGGGCCTGAGCTGCTCGAAGTCCCGAACGGTCCGCCAGAGCCGCGCCTCGGCGGCCTCGTCACGCGGCGGGAAGAACTCGACCGAGAAGGGGGTCTTGCCGGAGTCGTGCGCAGCAATGCTCTCGACGACGGACGGCATGCCCGTCACCTGCAAGGCCATAAGATTCCCCCGATCGCGCCGATTCCCATTGCACGATCATAAGGTCAGTGCCGCGGAGGCGGCCACGCCCGCACCCGGCGGTGACCTGCGACACGCATCCGTGGCGCGCCCCACATCGCGTCGCGACGTAGAGTTTTCCGCGTAGCGCGTATACGCGGGGCCGCGGCCGGCCGCAGCGCCGCACCGCCCCGCTGACGCCTGGTCGCCGCAGCGCACTATCCGACGCTGCACACCTAGGAGGCTGCCCTGACAACCGGAGAAGACTCGCTCGGCCCCTCTGAGAAGGCGGACGCCCCCGCGGGACAAGCGGACGCCCCCGCGGCGGTGCGCGGTGCCGTCGACGCCGCGCTCCGGGACTTCTTCGCCTCGCGCAGGACCGTCGTCGCGGGCGTCGGAACCGAGTTCGCCGAGGCCGCGGACCTGCTCGAGGAGTTCGTCCTGCGCGGCGGCAAGCGCATGCGCCCGCTGTTCGCGTGGACGGGCTGGCTCTGCGCGGGCGGGCCGGCCACCGGCGATTCCGCCGACGCGATGCTCCGGGCATGCTCCGCTCTCGAGCTCGTGCAGGCGTGCGCGTTGATCCACGACGACTTCATCGACTCGTCCGATACCCGCAGGGGCCACCCCACCGTGCATGTCGACGTCGCCCGCCGGCACCGCGAGGGCGGCTGGTCGGGCGACTCCGCGCATTTCGGCGCGGGCGTCGCGGTGCTGCTCGGCGACCTCGCACTGGCGTGGGCCGACGACATGCTGCGTGAATGCGGCCTGCCGGCCGACGCACAGGCACGGATCTCGCCGATGTGGTCCGCGATGCGCACCGAGGTCCTGGGCGGCCAGCTCCTCGATGTCGTCACCGAGTCGCGCGGCGACGAATCCTTCGACGCGGCGATGCGCGTCAACCGGTTCAAGACCGCCGCCTACACGGTGGAGCGTCCCCTGCAACTGGGCGCGAGCGCGGCCGACGCCGATCCGGCGATGCTCGACATGTTCGGCGGGCTCGGTATCGACCTCGGCATCGCCTTCCAACTGCGCGACGACCTGCTCGGCGTCTTCGGCGACCCCGCTGTCACCGGCAAGCCGTCCGGCGACGACCTGCGCGAGGGCAAGCGCACGGTGCTGCTCGCGCTCGCGCTCGCCCAGGCGGACTCGGCCGACCCCGATTCCGCCGCGCTGCTGCGCAGCAGCATCGGCACCGACCTCACCCATGCACAGGTCGCCGGCCTGCGAGAGATGATCTCGGGCCTCGGGGCAGTGGACGAGGTGGAGCGCATGATCGCCGAGCTCACCGACCGCGCGCACGCCGCGCTGGACGCCGGCGGCGCCACCGGAGAGGGCGCGCATCTGTTGCGGTCGATGATCACGGCGGCCGCGCACCGGCGACTGTGATGCGCACCGTCACCGGCCCGTCCTCCCGGGTCGTGATCATCGGCGCCGGGTTGTCCGGGTTGTGCGCGGCCATGCATCTACTCGGTGCGGGGCGGCAGGTCACAGTCCTCGAACGCGACGCCGAGCCCGGCGGCCGGATGGGCGTCCTCGACGGACCCGGCTACCGCGCCGACTCCGGAGCCACCGTCCTCACGATGCCGGAGCTCATCGACGATGCTCTCGCGGCCGTCGGGATGACGCGTACCGACACCTCGCCGGTGCTGCGCCTGACGCGCCTGGCCCCCGCCTATCGGGCCAGGTTCGCCGACGGCACGGCCTTCGACGTGCACAGCGACCCCGACGAGATGACCGCGGAGATCGCCCGCGTCTTCGGCGACGCCGAGGTCGAGGGCTACCTGCGGCTACGTTCGTGGCTCGAGCGCATGTTCGCCGCCGAGTTCGACCGCTTCCTCGACGCCTCCTTCGACTCGCCCCTCGACCTCGTCGGTTCTCCGGGGGCGCTCGCGGACCTGGCCAGGGTGACGGCGCTCGGCGGTTTCGGCCGACTGGGGCCGCGCGTGGCCCGCTTCATCCGCGACCCCCGTCTGCGGCGGGTCTTCACCTTCCAGGCGCTGTACGCGGGCCTCGCGCCCCGCAAGGCGCTGGCCGTCTACGGCGCGATCCCGCACATGGACACCTCGCTGGGCGTGTACTTCCCCGCCGGCGGGATGCACGCGGTCACCAAGGCGCTCGCCGACGCCGTGGTCCGTGCGGGCGGGACCATCGAGTACTGCGCACAAGCACGGTCGGTGGACATCGCCGACGGCCGCGCCCAGGCGGTGCTCACCTCCGACGGCCGCATCCACGACTGCGACGCGCTGGTGCTCACCCCCGACCTTCCGGTGGTCGACGCGCTTCTGGCCTCCGCGGGCACGCCGCGACATCACACGCTCGCCGGAGGACGGCTCCGCCGCACGCAGTGGTCGCCGTCCGCGGTGGTGCTGCACGGAACGATCCCGCGTGACACCGCACGGGCGGGAAGCGCCTGGGATCGCCCGCACCATCACACGATCGACTTCGGCGACGCATGGGACGAGACCTTCGCGCAGATCTGCGCGCGTCCCGGTCGCGGCTCGTTGATGACCGACCCCTCGCTGCTGCTCACCAGGCCGGGGCTGACCGACCCGGGGCTCGACCCGCAGTCCTCCACCGGCCCGCGGGAGTTGCTGTCGGTCCTGGCGCCGTGCCCCAATCTGCACAGCGCCCCGCTGCCGTGGGACGAGCTGGGGCCCTCCTACGCCGACGACATCCTGTCCGTCCTCGAGCAGCGCGGTTACATCGGCATCTCCGACCCGGACCGCGGCCTGCGCGTGGACCGCCTGTTCACCCCCGCCACCTGGGCCGCACAGGGCATGGGTGCGGGCAGCCCGTTCTCGGCCGCGCACACCTTCCGGCAGACCGGACCGTTCCGGCGCCCCAACCTGGTCCGCGGACTCGACAACACGGTGCTCGCCGGGTGCGGGACCACCCCCGGCGTGGGCGTGCCCACGGCGCTCATCTCCGGCCGTCTTGCCGCCGAGCGGATCACCGGCGGATGCGCTCGGCACCGGGGGCGCCCGCAGGGGGGCGTCGCAGACCGCTCGGGTACCGTTGGCCGTTCACGTCCATCCGCCCCGGCGATCGCCCCGGGGGGCACACAGGGGGCTGATCAGCGCTGATGAACCTGCGCCCCCTGGCATCGCCGGCATCCGGCCCCGCCGCGGACGCGGAGCGGGGCGCCCCGCCCACCCCCGCGGGCCGTGTGCGCCAGGCGGTCGCCTTCGTCCTCCACGGCCCCGGCCGCATGGCCTGGCCGGGCTTCCTCGGCGTCGTACTGATGGTGTTCGGCGGATTCGGCTCGGGCGCGCTGCGCCGGCAGGACCCGCTGCTCGACACGGTCTTCCTGTCCTGGCTGCGCTACGGGCACGGGAAGATCCTCTCCGGCGCACTCGTCTACGTCGGGCTCGTGCTCATGTTCTACTCCTGGGTACGCATCGGCCGTGCGGTACGCGCCGGCGGGTTCACCCCCGCCCAGCTCGGCGGCCTCGCGGTGGCGTGGGCGGTGCCGATGCTGTTCTCCGTGCCCCTGTTCAGCCGCGACGCGTATTCCTACCTCGCGCAGGGGGCTCTGCTCCGCGACGGCTTCGACCCGTACGCCGTGGGCCCCGCCGTCAATCCAGGGCCGCTGCTGGACAACGTCAGCACGGTGTGGACGACGACCACCGCGCCGTACGGCCCCGCGTTCATCCTCATCGCCCGCGGGGTCACGATGATCACCGGCGACAACGTGGTCACCGGCACCATGGCGCTGCGACTGGTGATGCTGCCCGGACTCGCGCTGCTGTTGTGGGCGATCCCCCGGATGGCGCGCAACCTGGGCGGGTCTCCCGCCATCGCCATGTGGGTGGCGGTCCTCAACCCGCTGGTGCTCGTGCACCTCATCGGCGGCGTGCACAACGAACTGCTCATGGTCGCGCTGCTCACCGCCGGAATCGTCGCGGTGCTCGAGCGTAAACACCTGCTGGGCATCGCCGTGATCTCGCTGGCAGTCACGGTGAAGGCCACAGCCGGCGCCGCGCTGCCGTTCATGGTGTGGATCTGGATGCGCCACCGGCGCGACGACGACCGCGCACGCGGCACCGTGTCGCCACACTGGTTCCGCGAGTTCGTGCGCACGGCCGTGCCGTCGGTGCTGGTCTTCGCAGCCGTGTTCGCAACGGCCACGGTCGCCGCGGGCATCGGCGTGGGCTGGATGACGGCACTGTCCGGGGCCAACAAGATCATCAACTGGCTTTCCCTGCCCACCGCGACCGCACAGCTCTACACCGTCGCCACATCCTGGTTCACGGGGGTCGGGCTCGCCCCGGCGCTGGAGATCGCCCGGCTCATCGGCGAGGCGGCCCTCGTG
Source organism: Tomitella gaofuii (assembly GCF_014126825.1). Classification (NCBI taxonomy): domain Bacteria; kingdom Bacillati; phylum Actinomycetota; class Actinomycetes; order Mycobacteriales; genus Tomitella; species Tomitella gaofuii. The sequence goes on from NZ_CP059900.1 coordinate 2,955,710, forward strand.
GTGATCGTCGTGCTGATCGTCGCCCGCTTCCGCCACTCCGTCCACGAGGCCATGCACGGCGTCCTGTATTCGATGGTCGCCGTCGTCGTGCTCTCCCCCGCCACCCTGCCCTGGTACTACACGTGGCCGCTCGCGGTGGCGTCCGGACTTGTGGTCTCCGGCCGTGCGATGTCGGCGGTGGCCGCGTTCAGCGTGTTCACGATGATCATCTTCCGGCCCGACGGCTCCATCGGGATGTATCAGTGGTACCACGTGCTCCTCGCCGCCGGCTGCGCCGCCGTCGCGGCCGTCGCCCTGCACCGCGAGGATCCGCTCCGGCTGCGCAGGTTCCTGAAGGGCGACGGCGGAGCGCCGGACACCCCGGCCCGTCCGCGCGCAGCCGTCGCGCCGCGTGCCGCCGCCGGCGACGGGGATGGCTGAGCCGTGCTCCACGAACCCGTGCACCACCCCCGGCGGGGCCCGGTGCCCGCCACCGAAGCGCCCACGTTGCGCGACTCGTACACGCATTGCGGGCGGATCGCGGCCGCACACGGCAAGAGCTACCACTTGGCCGCGCGCATGCTGCCCCGGCGGCGGCGGCCGGCGGTGAGCGCGCTGTACGCGTTCGCCCGGAGCGTCGACGACCTGGTGGATCTGCCGCCTGCCGGCGTCTCGCCCGGGGAGCTGTCCCGCCGGCTCCAGGACATCGACGCTGCCGTCGCCGATGCTCTCGCCCATGACACGGACGGCCGGATCCCGCATATGGACCGCCGGGTCTCCTCGGCCTTCCTCGACACCGCACGCGGGTACCGCCTGGACCCGGCCCTGTTCTCCGCGTTCCCTCGACTCGATGCGGATGGACATCCCCGGTACCGCCGAGCACGTCGCCCACTACCCCACGATGGCGACACTGGACAAGTACATGCACGGCTCCGCGGCGGTGATCGGATTGCAGATGCTTCCGGTGCTCGGCGCCGGGGAGGCCGCCGCCGAGCCCGCGGCAGCGCTGCTCGGCGTCGCGTTCCAGATGACGAACTTCCTGCGCGACGTCGGCGAGGACCTCGACCGGGGCAGGATCTATCTGCCGCTCGACGGGCTGGCGGAGTTCGGGGTGGACGCGGAGCGCCTCCGCGCGGCACGCAGGTCAGGCCGCCCCGACGCCGCGGTGCGCGCCGCGCTGGCCCATTTCGCCGAGCGCGCACACGAGCACTATCGGAGGGCGGAACCGGGTGCTGCGATGCTGGCGCCCCGCCAACGGATGTGCGTCCGCGCCGCCACGGCGGTGTATTCGGAGATCCTCACCGCCATCGAGCGCAGCGGCTTCCGGGTGTTCGACAGGAGGACCGTCGTGCCCCCGGCCCGCCGGTTCCTGCTGGCGGCGAGTGCGGCCTGCCGGCCGCACCGCGGGGCGGGTGGCGTCGGCGCGCCGGTCAGAACGCCATCGCCTGCGCCCGCCTCACCACCTCACGTGCGTGATCTCCCCGCAGCACGTCGGCGGGGCGACCGGGCAGCGACGGGTCGTCGGTGAACAACCAGCGCAGGATCTCGCCATCCGCGTAGCCGCCGTCGCGGAGCAGTGCGATCGTCCCCGGAAGCGACCGGACGACCTTTCCCGCCTGCCCGTCGTCCGTCAGGAACTGGGCGGGCACGCCGACGACACCGTCACGACGGATCGCGATGAACTCGTGCCGACGCAGCAGTTCGTGGGTGTGCGTGACGGGAACCGACAGCATTTTGGCCACATCCGGCAGCTGCAGCAGCTCGACGGACTCGTCCAGTATGTCTTCGCAGACGGGGAAGGTGCTCACGCCACCACGGTAGCGGCACCGTCCGGACACCGGTTGCGCCCGCCCCCGGAGCCGACGGCCCCGGACCGTGGAGCTGACAACCCTCCGTGCCGTGGAGCTGATAACCCTCCCTGCGGCGGAGCTGATAACCCTCCCTGCGGCGGAGCCGATAATATGGTTGGCCGGTCCGGAACCAGGAGGTGCACTACTTGAGCCCTAGAGTGAGCCGACTCGTCGGCATGGTGCTCGACAACCGCTACCTCATCGAGGCGCCCATCGCCCGCGGCGGGATGTCCACCGTCTTCCGCGGGACCGATCAGCGCCTGGGCCGGCAGGTGGCCGTGAAGGTGATGCACGCGGAGTTCGCCGCGGACCCGGCGTTCGTGTCCCGTTTCGAGTTCGAGGCCCGGTCGGTGGCCGGTCTCAAGGACCCCGGCCTGGTGTCGGTGTACGACCAGGGGATCGACGGTGAGCATGCGTTCCTGGTCATGGAGCTGGTGAGAGGGGGCACTCTGCGGGAGCTCCTGCGCGAGCGGGGCCCCATGCCGCCGCATGCGGCCACCGCGGTCTCCCGTCCGGCGCTCGCGGCACTCGCGGCGGCGCACCGTGCGGGACTGGTGCATCGGGACGTCAAACCGGAGAACGTGCTGATCTCCGACGACGGCGACGTCAAGCTGGCCGACTTCGGCCTGGTGCGCGCCGTCGCGGGCACGCACGCGACGTCGAGCAGCGTCATGCTCGGCACGGCGGCGTACCTGGCTCCGGAGCAGGTCAGCACCGGGCATGCGGGGCCCGCCAGCGACGTCTACGCGATGGGCGTGCTCCTGTTCGAGATGCTCACGGGCCGCACGCCGTTCACCGGCGACACCAATCTGGCCGTCGCCTACCGGCGCATCGAGGAGGACGTGCCCGCCCCGGGCAGCGTCATCGAGGGGGTTCCGCGCGAGTTCGATCAGCTGGTGCGCCGCGCCACCGAACGCGATCCCGCCGCCAGGTTCCAGGATGCGGCGCAGATGGGGGCGGCGCTCGAGTCGGTCGCCGGCCGCCTCCGCCTGCCGCACTTCCGGGTGCCCGCGCCGCGCAACTCCGCACAGCACCGTTCGATGGTGGTGCCGCCCCCGCGGCAAGACGATGCGACGACGGCCTTGGGAACGGAACGCCCGGCCGGCGGCGCGGACGGATCCTCCGACTCGACCACAGTTCTACCGGCCGGGGCCGGCGTCGCCGCTGCGGCCGGAGCCGCCGGTGCGGCTGCGGCCGGCGACGGCGCACCGGGGCCCGAGTCATGGGCCCCGGACGGCGCCGGACCTTCCGCGACCCGCCAGTACACTGCGTTGCACCCCCGCGAAAATCCCCCTGCCGACGCCGGATTCGGTCCGCCGCCGGACCATTCCCCCGACGACGTCCCCCCGGCGGACGACGGCCCGTACGATGGCGCCGCCACCCGCCAGCGGCGCCGCTCGCGACGGTCCGCGATGGTGTGGGCGGCACTGATCGCGGTACTCGCGATACTGCTGGGGGTGGCAGGCTGGTGGTTCGGGTCCGGCCGGCTCACCACCGTGCCCACCATCACCGGCATGGACAAGGCGGCGGTGCTCGCAGCGGTGCAGGACGCGAACCTCGACCCCGATATCCGCGGCGTGTACTCCGATTCCGCACCCGTCGACCAGGTTCTGGGCATCAATCCCTCCGGTGGCACCCGCGTGTCCCGCGGGTCCACGGTCTCCGTCAGCGTCTCGCTCGGCCGCCCTTCGATTCCGCAGCTCAGCGGGGACACCTCCGTCCGCGCCGTCATGGCGCGGTTGAAGGAGCGTTCCCTCAAACCCACCATGGGTTCCGACGAGTACAGCGTCACCGTCCCCGCCGACCACGTGATCCGCATCGCCCCCGCGTCCGGCACGGTGGTGCCCGTCGGCTCCGCCGTCACCGTCACGGCGAGCAAAGGGCCGCCGCCGGTCCACATCCCCGACGTCGCGGGGAAGACCCCCGAGGAGGCGACGAAGATCCTCGCCGACGCGCACCTGCGTGTCGGCGGGCAGCGGACCGCCTTCGACCCCGAGGTCGACGGGGGACGCGTCTCCGCCACCGACCCGGCCCGCGGCGAGGTGGTCGACGCCGACAGCCGCGTCACGCTGGTCATCTCGAATGCCATCACCGTCCCCGACGTGTCCGGCAAGTCGCCGTCGGCCGCCCGGTCGGCGCTTGCGGATGCGGGTATAGAGATGGTCGACGGCGGCACCACGTCCGGGACGGACGCCCGCGCCGGAACCGTCGGTAAGACCGCGCCCGCCGCCGGCGAGCGGGTGGACCCCGCGCACGCGCAGGTGACCGTCTACGTCTCCGACACCACCGTGGTACCGAACCTCGTCGGCGACACGGTGGGGTCCGCCCGGTCGACACTCGCAGGCCTCGGCGTCGACGCCCGCGTGCGCCAACTCCTCGACTCCGACAACTCGCTGGTCATCGCCCAGTCGCCGTCGTCCGGCACGCACATCAAGCCGGGCGACACGGTCACCATCACCGCCGTGCCCTGACCACGCACGCCGATCCGGCCCGGCCGGTCAGCCGCGCAGCATCTCCGCCACCAGGAAGGCCAGCTCCAGCGATTGCTGGGTGTTCAGGCGCGGATCGCAGGCCGTCTCGTAGCGGCCGCCCAGGTCCATGTCGGAGATCGCCTGCGCGCCACCCAGGCACTCGGTGACGTCCTCGCCGGTCAGCTCGATGTGGATGCCTCCCGGGTGCGTCCCCAGCCGGTTGTGCACCTCGAAGAAGCCCTGCACCTCGTCCACGATCCGATCGAAATCGCGGGTCTTGTATCCGGTGGACGACTCGTGGGTGTTCCCGTGCATCGGGTCGCACTGCCAGATCACCTGGTGGCCGGTGGATTCGACCTTCTCTACGATCGCCGGGAGGACATCGCGCACCTTGGCGTTGCTCATGCGCGAGACGAGCGTGAGGCGGCCGGGCATGTTGTCCGGGTCCAGCCGCTCGACGTACTCGGCCGCCATCTCCGGTGTGGTGCCGGGCCCGATCTTCACCCCGATGGGATTCGACAGCAACTCGGCGAAGGCGATGTGCGCGTCGTCGAGGCCGCGCGTGCGCTCACCGATCCACAGGAAGTGCGCGGACAGGTCGTAGAGCCGGGGCTGGTCGGCGGTCTCCGTGTCCAGCCGCAGCATCGCGCGTTCGTAATCGAGGACGAGCGCCTCGTGGCTGGCGTAGATGTCCGAGCTGTACAGCGCCGGATCAGTGACGCGGCAGGCGTCCATGAAACGCAGACCGCGGTCGATCTCCCCGGCGAGGGCCTCGTACCGCGCGCCCGCCGGCGAGGTCCGGACGAACTCCTGGTTCCAGTCGTGCACCTTGCGCAGGTCCGCCATCCCCGAGCTCGTCACCGAGCGCACCAGGTTCATCGCGGCCGCCGCGTTGGCGTAGGCGCGCACCAGGCGGGACGGATCGTGGACGCGCGCCGCGGCGTCCGGAGCGAACCCGTTGACCATGTCGCCGCGGTAGGACAGCAGGCCCAGCGCGTCCGTATTGGCCGACCGGGGCTTGGCGTACTGGCCGGCCACCCGCGCGATCTTCACCACCGGCATGCTTGCGCCGTAGGTGAGCACCACGGCCATCTGCAGCAGCGTGCGGATGTTGCCCCTGATGTGCGGCTCCGTGTTGTCCGCGAAGGTCTCCGCGCAGTCGCCGCCCTGCAGCAGAAACGCCTCGCCGCGGGCCACCTCCGCGAGCTTGTCCTGCAACGATTGCACCTCGGCGGGCACCGTGATCGGCGGCACCGACTCCAGCACGGTGCGCATGGCCCGCGCGTGGTCCGGGTCCCACCCGGGCTGCTGCGCGGCGGGCTTGGCCAGCGCCGCGTCCAGTTGCTCCCGCATGCTCTGCGGCAGCGGGGGAAGATCGGGCAACAGGTCGATGGGCACGTCGACAGTCCAGTTCACCCCACCAGCCTATGCGGCGGCGGGACCCGGGCGCATGCGAGGTCCTAAGATGCTCCCGCCGCCCGCCCCACCGACGCCGGACCGCCCTGTCGCCCGCCGGCGAGGGCCGCGTCGATGGCGCGGTACTTGGCCAGGTTGTGCCTGGCGTCGGCCAGCGCGTCGTGAGCATCGCCGGGCGCGGGCGGCAACGCCGGGCTTCCGCACTCCTGCCAGCGCTGCTTGAGCTCGCGGGTGAAGCGCGGCATGTACCGGGGCAGGGCGGTCATGTCGCCCCACAGCTGGCACAGCACCACGTGGTCGTACGCCCCCACCCACGCCCAAAGCTCGATCTCCCCGGGCCGGACGCGCCGCGGATCGCGCCCTTCCAACAGGAAATCGGCGAGGTCGTCCCGGATGCGGCCGCGCGAGCGGTACGCCTGCGACGACGGAGACGGAAGTTTGTCCAGGACGTTGGCCCGCACCCACCGGCCGGCGCGTGACGGGTCGAACTCCGTGGACACCGCGTAGAACTCGCGCCCGTCCTCCGCGACGACCCCGATCGACACCAGATCGATGGTGGAGCCGTCTTCGATGAACTCGCAGTCGTAGAAGTAGCGCACCCGCCCACAATAGTGGCGGGCCACGCCGCCCGGGATTCCGGTCAGCTCGCCTCGGTGTCGGGGATGCGGGGCTGCAGGGCGGCCTCCCGCGCCGCATCACGCGCCGCGACGGCCCCCGCCTTCGCCGGGCCGCCGTCCTTGAGGCTGGCGGCGTAGATGTCGACGTACTCCTGCTCGGAGAGGTTCATCAGCGCGTACATGATCTCGTCCGTCACGGCGCGCTCGATGAACCTGCTGCCCTCCAGCCCCTCGTAGCGGCTGAAGTCCAGCGGCTCGCCGACCCGGACCGTGATCTTGGTGGGCCGGTAGCTCTTCGAACCGATGGGGTTCATGACGTTGGTGCCCATCATGGCCACCGGAATCACCGGCACCCCGCACTCGAGCGCCATGCGCGCGATCCCCGTCTTGCCCTTGTACAGCCGCCCGTCCGGGGAACGCGTGCCCTCCGGGTACAACCCCAGGAGGTTGCCCTCCTCCAGCACGCGGCTGGCGGTGCGCAGCGCGGCCTGCGCGGCCTCACCGCCCCGCCGATCGATGGGCACCTGGCCGGAGGCCGAGTAGAAGAACCTGTTGATGCGCCCCTTGAGCCCGGGAGTGGTGAAGTACTCGCTCTTGGCGAGGAAGGTGATCCTGCGCGGCACCATCAGCGGCAGGTACAGCGAATCCACGACCGCCAGGTGGTTGCTCGCCAGAATCGCGGGGCCGTCCACGGGGATGTTCTCCAGGCCCTCGATGCGGGGGCGTCCGAGGACGCGCAGTAGTGGACCGATCAAGATCTGCTTGAACAGCCAATACCACATACCCCACTCCTCCGTTTGCCTGATCGCCCGACCTCGACGGCCCCCGGGTACTCTACCGAGCTGCGGTGCACGTCACCACAGAGGCACCGCCGCACTCCATTCACCCCGGCGCCCGCCGACGTGCGACGGACGACGCCTGCCGACGCCCCCATTGTGCGCCACATCACGGATCCACGGCCGGTCCGCCGGCGTTCCGGGCCGCCTCCGCCGCGGCCGCCTCCCGGCGCGCCAGCTCCGCGGCACCGATCATCGCCGCCGCGACACCGAGCTCGCTGCGTCGGATACGGGCCAACCGCCTGTGCCCCGCCCCGGTGACGAGCCCCGCATACGCGCGGCGCGCGTCGTCCAGGAACAAGGGCGCCGACGAGGCGACACCGCCCGCGACGACGATCAGATCCGGGTCGAACACGTCCGCCACGATGGACAGCCCCACACCGAGCCAGTGCGCGAAGTCCGCCATCGCCTCGAGGGCCACCGCATCGCCGGCCGCCGCGGCATCGGCCACCGCCGCGCCCGTCACCCCCACGTCGGCACGCGCGAGCATCGACGGGCGGCCCGGGTGCGCGGCGAGCAGTTCCGCCGCGGTGGCCGCGAGCGCAGTTCCGCTGCAGTACCGCTCGAAGCACCCCGACTTGCCGCACGCGCACGGGCGGCCGCCGGGGACCACCGGCAGATGCCCGAGCTCTGGGGCCACGCCGTTGGAACCCCGGTACAGCGCCCCGTCCACGAGCAGTGCGGCACCGATCCCCGTACCGATCGCCACGACGGCGACGTTCTCCCCCGCCCCCGCCGGGCCGAAGCACGCCTCACCCCAGGCGGCCGAGTTCGCGTCGTGCTCCAGTACCACCGGCAGCCCCACCCGGTCCGCGATCCGTGCCGGGACGGCGGCGTCCCGCCAGGGCAGGTGGGGCGCGAACCGGACCACCTGCCGGTCGCGGGAGACGAAACCCGCCACGGCGAGCCCCACCGCGGACACCTCATGCCTGCCGGCCAGCTCGCCGATCACCTCCACGAGCGCCCCATCGAGCGCGTCGGGCTCCGCGGGCGTGACCGCCGAGACCACCTCCACCGCGGCCCCGGCCGCGTCGACGACCGCCGCGCGCAGATTCGTCCCGCCGACGTCGATGCCGATGGCCGGGCCCGCTCCGGTGCCCGCCTCGCGGTCGGGTTCCGTCATGGCGGATCCCCGTCGCCGGGATCGTCCACCGTGACCGTGATCGGCTCGAACCGCGGGGCGCGGGGCGCCGGCGGCTCCGCCCGGCCGCCCGTATCGGCGGTGCCGTCCCGCGCGGGCCCGCCGGACGACCGGTCCGCAGTGGCGTCGCGCCCTCCATCGGCACCGGCGGCCGCGGCGCCACCGGGTCCCGAGGCGGTTTCTCCGCCGACACCGGCTTCGGCGTGGTCGCGGACCGAGTCGGCGAGCAGGTCCCGCAGCGCGGTGAGCAGGGCCACCCCCTGCGTGCCGAGCGCCGTCAACAGCGGATGCTGTTGCCCCTTCGACAGGGCGACGAGCGCGCAGAGCGGGCACCAGGTGCACGACGACTCCGGAGCGGCGGGTCCCGGGGCGAGCTGTGCGACCAGCGGGGTGACCGCCGCGAGGAACCCCGCGAGCGCCTCACGCACCTCGTCGCTGATCTGCGCGCCGCCGTGATCCCCGTGGTCGTGCGGGCCGTTTCCGGATGCGTTCACAGCGGCCACACCTCCGGATCCGGCCGGAAACGGATGCGCAGGGCGCCCTCGCCCAGTGCCGCGTCCTGCACGGTGCACCGGCGCAACACCGGCGCCAACGGCACGCGGCGGCGCACGCAGTCCACGGTGAGGACCAGGTCGTCGCCGACCCTCCCCGCCTGCACCTCGTCCGCGAACGGCAACCGCACCGACAGCGTGTACACGGAATCGAGGCCGGCCCCGGATTCGAGGCACACGCTCGTTGCGGGCGCGGAATCCCGCACGGACGACGCCGTCGCCGCGGCTGGACCCGCTGCACGGCCGAGCGCCGCGGAGAGCCGGACGAGCGCCGCCACACCGACCGGCTCGTCCTCGACCTCCGGTACCCGCACCACGCGCAGGCCGTCGTAGACCTCCGCCTCCGCCCCGTCCACACCGCGGGAACGATTGACCACCACCGAATGCACCGGCGGCCCCGCGAGCCCCAACGCCGTGAGCACGCGGCGGGTCTCCGCGGCCGCGACGCGCCCGGGCGCGGTGACCACCGTCACCGCGCTGCGCGCGCCGTCGCCCACGAGCGCCCCGATGCGCGAGACCGACGACTCGAGCTGCTCGGCGGCCCCCACCGCCGCGAGCATGCGTGCGGACGAGGGGATGCGCCCCAGTCGACGGTGCCGCGGCCAGAGCCTCTCCAAGTACGCCGACAGGGCCGTGGGAACCTCGAGCATGCGCAGCGCCGCCCCCGTGGGCGGGCAGTCGATCACCACCCGGTCCCAGCGGCCGCTGCCGGCCAGGTCCGCCACCTCGGCCATGCCCAGGAACTCCTGGACGCCGGGGACGGTGGTGAGCTCCTCCGGCAGCAGCTCGCCCGCCGTCTCCGCGATCCGGGGGCCCAGAACCGATCCGGTCAGCGCGCCCCACCTGTCGGCCGCGAGGGCCAGGGTGTCCACCTCGCGGAGCTCCAACGAGCCGGGCCCCACGACGCCGGTCACACCGGCGCTGTCGGTGCTGTCGGCGCCGAACACGTCCCGCAGAGAATGGGCCTCGTCCAACGAGACGAGGAGAACGCGCTCCCCCGCTCGCGCCGCCGCCACCGCCGACGCGGAGGCGATCGTCGACTTGCCCACGCCGCCTTTCCCGACCACGAAGCGCAGCCGGGTCCCCGCGACGTCCTGCTCGCTCAGGCCTCCACCCGCTTCTTCAGCTCGCCCAGCGCCGTGTTGATGATGACCTTCTCCGCCTTGCGCTTGAGCAGGCCGATCATCGGGATGTGCAGGTCGACGGCAAGCTGGTAGACAACTTCGGTACCGCCGTCGCGACGGGCCAGCGAGTACGAGCCGTGCTGCGACTTCTGCAGTTGCCCCTCGACGAGCTCCCAACGCACCGACATCCCGTCGGCGGCCCAGTCATAGGCCAGCACGTACGTGTCCTTGACCATCCCCGCGTCCATGACGAACCTGGCCGTCCGGATGCGCCCGTCCGCCCCCGTCTCCAGGACTTCGACGGAGGTGACCGCCGATACCCACTCCGGATAGGCCGCGAGGTCGGCGATGGTCGCCATCACCACGTCCGGAGACTCCGCCACGGTGATCGCACCGCTCGTACTGTCTGCCATCGTCAGATTTGCTTCCTCTCCATCGGCACCGCTGCCGCGGCCCCGCGGGTGCAGGCCGGGCCCCGCGGGCGGCCCGGAAACACCGCCCGCAGCCCCCGGACCGCGGCCCCGGGTGCGGCCGATCCGGCTGGAATCTACCCCGCCGCGCGATGCCGCGGCGGCTCCCCCGCTGCCCTTCCTGCCTCCAGGACCGACTTGACCTCGAACACCATCGCCTTGCCGTCCACCCTGCGCCGTCTGTTCTCCGCCGCGTGTCCGCCCGCGGATGCGGACGGATCCACCGGCTCCGCGTGCAGGAAGTAGTGGATCACCACGCCGTCGAGCACCGGCTCGAGCCACACTTCCATCGTGCCCTCGAGCGGCCCGGACACCGCCCAACGGACGCCCTTGTCGCCGCGGTCCTCCCTGATCCGCAGCCGCAGATCCGGCCACCAGCGCCGCCAACTGCGCGCATTGCGCACCGAGGCGGCCACCTCGTGCGCCGGAGCGGCGATGAAGCCCTGATCCGCGACCTGGATACCTGTCACGGAACGAGCATCACACAACACGGTGAACGGTCACACATCGCCCCCGCGCACGGGGCTGCACCGCACGGCCCAGGCCCCCGTGCGGCCGGAAGTCCGCGCCGCTGCCCGTGGACACCGCACCGCCTGAGAGGCCCACGGGTTAAGCTGCCTGAAGGAAAGGTGACCGTCGGGTCAGGAGTCCGGTCCGTCCGTGGTCGGCCCCGGCCCGGCCGGCCACGCGGGGTCAACGGCCCCATACAGCTCGGCCCAGATTGTTCGGCAAGGAGTTCGTCGCGCGCGGATCGGCCTTCAGCATTGCGGAGCCCGGCACTGCGAATCCGTCACGCACGGCGCTCTCCAGCGCTCGGGAGGACCTCAGGTGCAAGAATTCACGACTCCAGCGACGTTCACCGTCGCCGATGACGCCTCGGCCGTCGACGCGGTCTTCGACTTCGCCGCCACCGACCCCGCATTGGCGGTGTTCGACCGGCTCGTCGACGGCAGGTGGACCCCGGTGCGCGCCGACGACTTCGCGGGACAGGTGCGTGCAGCCGCCAAGGGGCTCGTCGCCTCCGGCGTGGAAGCAGGCGACCGCGTGGCACTCATGTCGGCCACACGCTACGAATGGTCTCTGCTCGATTACGCGATCTGGGCCGCCGGGGCCACGACCGTCCCCGTGTACGAGACCTCGTCCACCGGCCAGGTGGAATGGATCCTCGAGGACTCGCAGGCCAAGATCCTCATCGTCGAACACGACGAGCACACCGCGACCGTCGCGCCGATCCGAGACGCGGCGCCGGCGCTGAGCGCGGTGTTCCAGATCGATCCCGGCGGCGACACCCCGGACGGCGCCGTCGCGGGCCTCGCCGAGCGCGGCAGGGACGTTGCGGACACCGTCATCGACGACCGCGTCCGCGGACTCACCGCGGACAGCCCCGCCGTGCTCATCTACACCTCCGGCACCACCGGCCGCCCCAAGGGCTGCAGGCTGACGCACCGCAACCTCCTGGCCGAGTCGCACGGCGCCATCGCCGCGTTCCACACCGAGCTGCGCAGGGGACGCCGCTCGTTGATGTTCCTGCCGATGGCGCACGTCCTCGCGCACGCGATCAGCATCGCCGCGTTCCAGAGCAAGGTCACGCTGGGCCACTTCTCCGACATCCCCACGCTGGTGCCCACGTTCGGGGAGTTCAAGCCCAACTTCATCCTCTCGGTGCCCCGCGTGTTCGAGAAGGTCTACAACACCGCCCGGCAGAGCGCGCACGACGACAGCCCTCTCAAGGGCCGGATCTTCGACCGGGCCGACGAGGTGGCGGTGGCCTGGAGTATGGCGCAGTCCGACGGCGGCCCGGGGCTGCTTCTGCAGGCGCAGCACACGCTGTTCGACAAGCTCGTGTACTCCAAACTGCGCGCGGCGCTCGGCGGCGAGTGCGAGATCGCGATCTCCGGCGGCGCACCGCTGGGCGCCCGGCTGGGCCACTTCTTCCGCGGCATCGGCGTGACCATCTACGAGGGCTACGGGCTCACCGAGACCACGGCCGCCGTCGCCGTGAACACCGTCGACCACATCAAGGTGGGCACCGTCGGACGCCCGCTGCCCGGCAATTCGGCGCGCATCGCCGAGGACGGCGAGATCCTGGTGAGTGGTCCCGTCGTATTCGACGGCTACTGGCGCAACGAAGCCGCCACCGCCGAGTCGCTCGAGGACGGCTGGTTCCACACCGGCGACCTGGGCTCGCTCGACGCCGACGGCTACCTGTCCATCACGGGCCGCAAGAAGGAGATCATCGTCACCGCCGGCGGCAAGAACGTCGCCCCCGCGGGGCTCGAGGACAGCCTGCGCAGCCACCCGTTGATCAGCCAGGCCATGGTGGTGGGCGACCAGAAACCGTTCATCGCGGTACTCGTCACGGTCGACGAGGACGCGTGGCCCGCTTGGAAGGAACGCAACGGCAAGCCGGGCGACGCCACCGTGGCAGACCTGACGGCGGACCCCGACCTGGTGGCGGAGATCGATGGGGCGGTCAAGGCCGCCAACCGCACAGTCTCGCACGCGGAGTCGATCAAGAAGTTCCGGATCCTGCCGAAGGACTTCTCGGAGGAGACCGGCGAGATCACCCCCACCATGAAGCTCAAGCGCAATGTGGTTGCGGCGTCGTACGCCGGCGAGATCGAGGCGATCTACGCGAAGTGACGCGCAGGCCGGCCGCCCCGCGGGCGGCCGGCCTGATCCGGCCCGTGCCGGGCGGGCCGTTCACAGCAATTCGCGCAGGCGCCCCGCAAGCACGTCCCAGCGCCAGTTCTCGCGCACCCATTCGCGCCCGGCGGCCCCCATCCGAGCGGCCCGATCGGGGTCCTCGAGCACCCCCGCGACCGCGCCGGCGATCTCCTCGACGTCGCGCCCGTCGACCACCCGCCCGGTCTCACCGTCGAGCACGGTCTCCGGGGCTCCGCCCGAGTCGCCGGCCACCACCGGCACGCCGCACGCGGACGCCTCCAGGAAGACGATGCCCAGGCCCTCCACGTCCAGCCCCGCGCCGCGCGTGCGGCACGGCATCGCGAAGACGTCCGCCACGTTGTGGTGCGCCACCAGCTCGCCGCCCGGCACGGATCCGGTGAACACCACATGGTCCTCCACGTCCATCCGCCGTGCCAACGCGTGCAGCGTGTCCGCGGACGGTCCGCCGCCGACGATGAGGAGCGTCGCGCCGCTGACCCTCGCCCGGATGCGGGGCAACGCGCGGATGAGCATGTCCTGCCCCTTGCGCGGCACCAGCCTGGACAGACACACGATGACGGGCCGTTCCCCCAGCCGGTAACGACGTCGCAGCGCGGTGCGCGCGGCCGGGTCGGGGCGGAACCCGTCGCTGTCCACGCCGGGCGGCAGGTGTTCCAGCGCGGCATTCGGGCCGAAGGCCGCGGCGAACCGGCCGCGGGTGTAGCGGCTCACGTAGGTGATGACGTCGGCGTCGTCACCGATCCGGCGCAACGACTGCCGCGCGCCGGGCAGCATCGACCAGCCCACCTCGTGGCCGTGCGTGCTCGCGACGATCCGTTCGGCGCCCGCCCGCCGCATGGCGGGCCCCAGCAGTGCCAGCGGCGCTGCCGCGCCGAACCACACGGTGCGGCAGTCGTGCGACCGGATCAGCTGCCGCGCACGCCGGGCGACGGACGGGGTGGGCAGCATCAGCGTGGTGGGGTGTCGCACCACCTCGAACGGCTGCTGCGCATCGAAGCGCACGTGCGAATCGCCCCGCCACCGCGGCGCGTACACCACAAGGGACTCGGGTGGGAGTTGGGAAGCGAACGTGTGCAGGTAGGACTGGATACCGCCCGCCCGGGGCGGAAAATCGTTGGTCACCAGCAACGTCCTGTGCATGGTCACACCGTATGCGGTACCGGCCGGTCCGGCCGATCCGCCCCGCGCCGTCCCCCGCGGGGTCAGCCGAACTTGCCGCCCAGCCACCGGGACCAGCCTCCGGCGAACTCGTTCATGTCGACGCCGATGGCCTTGTTCAGCGCCGCGTCCTGCGCGGCGGGGTCGAGTCCGCCCACACCGAGGGCCTGGTGCACCGCGCGCAGGCCGTCCTCCCCGTAGGTGGCGACGATGTAGTCGGCCGCCGAGCGCGCAAGCTCGTAGGCGAGCGCGGCGTTCGCCCCGGTGAAGTCCTTGTTCTGCGGCAGCTCGTCGGGCGCCCCGTGTGCGGAGACCATCGCGGCGACGAGCGGCAGCGAGGCCGGGGCCGACGCTCCGCCCACCGGCCGCTGCGCGACGTAGTCGGCGGTCCCCTCGAGCAGCCATGTGGGCGCGCCGCGCCCCACGTCCGTGCGCACCGCCGCGTGCGCGAGCTCGTGCTGCAACACCATGTGCGCGTCGCCGGCGGGCATCCGGCTGAGGGCCCCGGGCGCGAAGACGATGCGCTGGCCGTGCCCCGGCGTGTCGGAATCGAGCGAGATGGTCGCCGCCGCCACGTCGGTCCTGTCCGCCGGGTTGCCCGTGAGGCCGGAGAACTCGTCGGCGCTGTCGGCGATCTCCACGACCATGGTGCGGTCCCAGTGCGTGCCCCAGAAGTCGGATACTGCGGCGACGGCGCCCGGCAACATCTCCCGCACCCGATCTGCTTCCGCGCCGTCCGCGGGATGGCTCAGGACCAGCGACGCGCCCGCCCCGTCGATGTGGACCGGGGTCTGCGTGACAGGTCCGTACTCCCACGGGCCGGCGGGCAGGGTGGCGTGGGTCCCGCCCTGAAGTTCCCGCGTGCTCACGAGTGTCCAGCGATCCCCGTGCCGCGCCGCGATCAGGCCGACGGGCGTGTGGATCATCGCCTCGTCGACGCCCTCGAGTCGGAAATCCAGGTATACCGGCGGCCCCCACGAGTCGATCGCGCCGAGCCGTTCGGCTATCGACGCGGGGACGAACACTTCCGGGTCGTCGCCGATGTGGAATCCGAAGTCCGCGAAGTCGACGGAGGCCAGATTGCGCGCCAGTTCCAGTTGCGACTCGAGGAACCCGGGCGCCGCCTGCGCGTCGATCAGCCCGCGGAGTGCGTCCTCATCGTCGTTCCGCAGCGCGGTCGCCCACGAGGCCAGGAGCGCGTCGACGCCGTCGTGCCGCTCCTTCTGAAAGGGTGAGAGCCGCTCCGAGGTCGCAGCAGTGCCGCCCGCCGCTTGCTGTCCATCGCCGGGGGCGCAGCCGCCGAGGAGCACGATCGCCGCAGCGGACAGGGCCACCGCGGCCTTCGCGAGACGGGCGCTCACCGCTCCGGCCGCGCCGGACTTGTCCGCCCGGTTCGTGCCGGGCTCGTGTGTCCTCGTGGTGCCGGACATGGCGGCCTAGTAGCGCCGGACGTTGTGGATCGGGAACGAGTCGACGGCCTGCACCTTGACAGGCACCCCGAAGGTGGAGGCGTGCACCATCATCCCGTTGCCTGCGTAGATTCCCACGTGTGACACGTCGTCGTAGAAGGTGACCACGTCCCCCGGCCGCATGTCCGCCGGATCCACGGGAGTGCCTCCCCGCGCCTGCTGCTGGCTGGTGCGCGGGACGTCGATGCCGACCTGGGCGTAGGCCCATTGGACAAGGCCGGAGCAGTCGAACTGGTGCGGACCGGTGGCGCCCCAGACGTAGGGGTCGCCGATGCGGGTCAGCGCCACCTGCAATGCCGCGAATTCCGGCCCCGCGCCGACGATCCCGGCGATGTCGAATCCGGCCGGGATGAGCGCCCCTGCGAGCTGCGCGCGGGCGGCGCCCGTCATCTGCCCGTACAGTCGGCGCACTTCGTTGATCCGGCCCTGGAGCGCGTCCTGCTTGTCACGCAGTCGGGCTTGCGCGTCCTGGGCTGCCGCTGTGGCCTGCGCGGCCTGGTCGGCCGCCTTCGCCGAGTCCGCACGGGCCGCACGCGCTTCGGCTTCGGCAGACTTGTACGCGGCGAGCCGCCTCTCGGTCTCGAAGGTGATCTGGTCGAGAACCGACATCTGATCCAGCAGTTGCTGCGGCGACTTGCTCAGCATCAACGCGTACAGCTTGTTCACCTGCACGCCTTGGTAATTGGCGGCGGCGACCCGGTCCGCGGTGTCGCGGTACCGCTCCACCGCGGCCTGCGCCGCATCCACCGCGGCCTGCGCCGCATCCCTGCGGGCCTCGGCCGCCTGCTGGTCGGCCACCGCCGCGTCGACCTTCTGCTGCTGCGCGAGCACCGCCTGATTGGCACGCTCGGCCTCGTGGGACAGCGTGATGATCTGATCGACAGCCGCCGCAGGGTCCGTGGGAGCGGGCGGCACCGCGAACGCCGCGGCGGGGTCGGGCGCCTCGCGGCGCGCACGGTCCGCCGCTGGAGCATCCGGCACGGGCTGCGCGTCGACGACCGGCACGGCGGGATCCGCCTGCGGTTCGGCGCCGGCCTGGCCGACGATGGACCCGCAGACCACCGCCACGGCGAGCGCCGTGACCGATCCGCGCACCGTCGGCCTGTTGTGTTGGAAGACCACCGCGCGCGCTACCCCCCGTCCGGTTCACCCGGCCGCGGAGCACGGCCGGTCATCAGATGCGACCCCCGGCCTCCCGGCGCGGCCCCAGGATCGATGCGTGATCTTCCGCGCCGGGCGGCGGAGCCGCGCGGATCAGACGGATCCGACTGCATGTCGTGATCGGGACGCCGCGCGGCACGGTCGCGAACAGGCTACGAAATCCGCCGACGACTGTCCAACCCCATGGGGGCGTACGTCAGATGCGGCGTGCACTCACGGCATTCATGACGTTGAGGTCCGCGTACTTCACGGGGACGCCCGACGTGGTCGCGTGCACGATCTGACCGTCGCCCACGTACAGGGCCGCGTGACCGCCGCCGCTGTAGATGACGATGTCGCCGGGCTGCAGGTTGCTGAGCGACACGGCATGCCCTGCGGTCGCCTGGTCATAGGTGGTGCGCGGAAGCTGCACGCCGGCCTGCGCATAGGACCACTGGATCAGCCCGGAGCAGTCGAACGCGTTGGGCCCGTTGGCACCCCAGACGTAGGGCGATCCGACCTTGCTCTCCGCGGCGGCGAGCGCGCGAGCACCGACGCTGCCCTGCGTCGAGCCGAGGGAGTCGCCCGTGGAGGAGTCGCCCAGCGAGTCGCTGACGCCGCGGTCGACGAGGATGTCCGGCAGATCGATGCCCGCCGGAAGCGTGAACCCGCCCGGCGCCTGCGACAGCATCGCGTCGGTCGTCGGGATATCGGGGAGCGTGACGCCTTCGGGAACGTCGAACGTCCCGACGCCCTGCACGGTGACCGTGTCCGCGGCGGCCGGCGCTGCGGCGAGTCCGATCGTACCGGCCGAGACGGCGCCGACGGCGAGGGCGCTGCGCGCGGTGGTGCCCAGCGCGCTCTGCTTCTTCAACCTGTGTTTGGCCACAGCCCAGGTGTCTCCGTTTCTTCCTTCTACCGCCGACCGGGTTAGCTGACGGGTTCGGGCTAGGAAGACTGCCCTACCGCGAACGTGCTTGCACACGCTGCGGATTCACCCCAGAACTCGAGTGGGTCCCCGATTCGATGCCCTGCATCGATTAGGCGGTGACCTGCGCCCCGCGCCGGGCGGCACGGCGTTGCATCGCAAGGTCTCGGAAAGATTACGAAACGGATACCTTTTGTGTCCAGCCGCCGCGGCGGCGATTCTCCGATCCGGGCCCGCGGGCTCCCCTGAACGGCTCGATCGTTCACCCGGACGACGGTCGCGCCGGCGGCGCCGCGCAATCTCGCCCGCGCGGCATTACGGCGCGAACCCCCAGCTCAGCGTCACCGTCGAACCGTACCCACGAGCATGGCGGAGCGTTGCGGCGGCGCCGACCCGGCCGCTGGACCGGCCCGATGTGACGCTCGTCGCTTTCCGTCCCATACGTCGGGATCGACCGCCTGTCGGAGGTCGCGCCTATTCTGGTCGCCGTGACGGACCCAGCGACGACCACCCGTGGTGCGACGGGTGAACAGCTGCGGCTGGACCGTATGGACGCCGCGCTCAGCGCGACCACGTTCGTCGTCGTCGACCTGGAGACGACGGGAGGACGCACCGGCACGGACGCGGTGACGGAGATCGGCGCCGTGAAGGTCCGCGGCGGCGAGCTGCTGGGCGAGTTCGCCACGCTCGTCGACCCCGGCCGCGCCATCCCGCCGTTCATCACGCGGCTCACCGGCATCTCGGATGCGATGGTCGCCGGCGCACCGACGATGTCCGCGGTGCTGCCCTCATTCCTGGAGTTCGCGCGCGGCGCCGTCCTGGTGGCGCACAACGCGCAGTTCGACGTCGGGTTCCTCAAAGCGGCCGCCGCGGCCACCGAGACGGCATGGCCGCAGTTCCCGGTGCTGTGCACGGTGCGTCTGGCGCGACGGGTACTCGGCCGCGACGAGGCGCCGTCAGCCAAACTCTCCGCACTCGCACGGTTCTTCGACGTCAGTACCCCGCCCACCCACCGTGCCCTCGACGATGCCCGCGCCACGGTCGATGTGCTGCACGGCCTGCTGGGCCGCGCCGGTAGCGAGGGGGTGCACACCTTCCCGGATCTGCTCGCGCACATGTCGCCGGTGAGCAGGGCCCAGAAGACAAAACGCCACCTGGCCGACCCGCTTCCGCACGCGCCGGGCGTCTATCTGTTCCGCGGCCCGTCCGACGAGGTGCTCTACGTCGGCACCGCGGTGGATCTGCATCGCCGCGTGCGGACCTACTTCACCGGATCGGAGAAGCGCGCCCGCATGAAGGAGATGGTGGCGCTCGCCGTCCGCATCGACCACGTGGTGTGCGCGCACGGTCTCGAGGCGGAGGTCCGCGAGCTGCGACTGATCGCCGCGCACGAGCCGCCCTACAACCGCGCATCCAAGCAGCCCTCGCGCAGCTGGTGGGTGGACCTCTCCGACGAGCCGTTCCCACGCTCCGTCGTGCGCCGTCGCTGCGGTCCGGATTCGCTCGGCCCGTTCCGCAGCCGGGGCGCCGCCGCAGAGGCCGCCGCGGCGCTCGCGGAAGCCTGCGGCATCCGCACGTGCACCCACCGCATCCCCGCGGCGGGGGTGCACGGAGCCGACTGCAGCACGCTGGGTGCGGTCGGCGGATGCCCCGCGGCCCCCCGGCGCGCCGGGGGCCCGGACGGCGACGCGGCGGGTCGGCGCGGGGAGACACGCGACGAGTACGCCGCGCGCCTCGCACCGGTGCGCGCCCTCATCCGCGGCCTCGACGACGCGCCGCTGGAGTCCGCGAGGCTGCGCATCGCCGAGCTGTCGGCGTCGTGCCTGTTCGAATCCGCCGCACGCAGACGTGACGGGCTGCATGCGCTGGTGTCCGCGCTGGCGCGCAGCCAGCGACTCCGGGCGCTGGCCGCGCTCGACGAGGTGGTCGTCGCCAGACCGGACGGCTCCGGGGGGTGGCAGTTCGCCGTCGTCCGGTCGGGACGCCTGGCCGCGGCCGGATGCGCGCCCCGGGGAGCCGCCCCCATGCCCGTCGTCGACGCCCTGACCGCCGCGGCCGAGACCGTCCTGCCCGGACCCGGCCCGCTGCGCGGCGCCACCGGCGGCGAGGTGTCGATCGTGGCGCGCTGGATAGACCGCCCCGGCTCACGCATCGTCCGCTCCAGCGGCGGGTTCGGCACACCGATCCGCGGTGCGGGGCGGTGGGCCGACTGGGCGCAGCTGGCCCGCGAGGGCCGCGCCGCGGCGGACTACGCGGGGTGACCCCCGCCGCCGGAGACGTACAGGGGACAATGGCGACGAGCCGCACAGACCAAGAGGAGTCGAGCAACGATGATCACCGCAATCGTCCTGGCCGCCGTGGAACCCGCCACGATCCCCGAGGCCGCACAGGCCATTGCGGACATCCCCGGCGTCGAGTCCGTCTACTCGTGCGCGGGCGACGTCGACATCGTCGCCGTGGTCCAGGTGCGCGATCACGAGGCCGTCGCGGACGTGGTGACCGGCCGGATCAACAAGATCACCGGCATCGTCCGCACCACCACGCACATCGCATTCCGCTCATACTCGAGCGCCGACGTCGAAGAGGCGTTCTCGATCGGCGAGTGAGGCTGCAGCCGGGTTCACGCAGCAGCCGGGTTCACGCAGCAGCCATGGCCGGTACGAGGACGTGGCCCCGGCCGGGTGTGCTCGGCTAGGAGGCGGACGAGTCCTCGTCGGCCGCCGCACGCCCGCTGACGTCGACCCACCGCGCGAGCAGTGCCGCCGCGGCCCCGGAATCGACGGTCTGCGCGGCCGTCGGGTAGTGCGCCGCGATCCTCTCGGTCGCTGTTCCCGGACCGCCGTGGAACGCGGCGAGCGCGGCTGCCGAGTTGAGCAGCACCGCGTCCCGCACCGGCCCCGGCTGGCCGGCGAACACCGCGCGCGCCACATCCGCATTCTCCTCGGCGTCACCACCGCGGAGCAGGTCGAGCGACACCCTCTCCACACCGAGCTCGCGCGGGTCCAGCGTCTGCTTGGACACCGTTCCATCCTCCACGAGATAGACGGTGGAGGTGGTCGAGGTGGTGAGCTCGTCGAGCCCGTCGTCGCCACGCACCACCAGTGCGGACTGGCCGCGTTCGGCGAACACCCCGGCCACCGTCTCGATGAGATCGGGGAATGCGCAGCCGATGAGTCCCGACCGCGGGCGGCCCGGATTCGTGAGCGGGCCGAGGACGTTGAAGACGGTCGGAATCCCGATCTGCCGCCGCGGCAGGCCCGCAAAGCGCAGCGCCGGGTGGTACAGAGAGGCGAAGCAGAAGCCGATGCCCGCGTCGCGGATGCACCGCGCGACGCCCTCCGGCCCCAGGGCGATGGTCACCCCCAGTGCCTCGAGCACGTCCGCGCCGCCCGATTTGGAGGACGCCGCCCGGTTTCCGTGCTTGACCACCGGAGCCCCGGCCGCCGCGACGACGATCGACGCCATCGTGGAGATGTTCACCGTGTTGGCGCGGTCGCCGCCGGTGCCGACGATGTCGATGCCGTCGCGGGCACCGTCGACGAGACGCGCGTGCGCGAGCATCCCGTCGGCCAGCCCGCGGAGCTCGCCGGGGGTGGGCCCCTTCATCTTCAGCGCCACGCCCAATGCGGCGATCTGCGCGGGCGTCGCGTTGTCGCCGAAGATCTCGTCGATGGCCCACCGGGTGTCACCGGCGTCGAGTTCGGCGCCGTCCACCACGCGGCCCAGGATGCCGGGCCACGAGCGCTGCTCCGGAGCCGTTGCGGCCACCTGTGCGTCCCGATCCATCTCCACCCGCCTCATCCGAGTTCCCACGTACGCCTGCAGCCGCTGCGCGTCCGGCGGTGATCTCCCCGGGGCACCGGCCGGGACCGGCCTTCCGGATCCGAACGGACGCCCTGGGCTCCACATGTCCAGCGACGATGCGGGCTGCGCGCTGGTCTTGGCTCCAGGGTCCTGCGCGCGCCCGCGAGGACCAGCCTATCGGCACGCGGTCCGCGGCAGGTCCGGCGGTCCGCCCGGTTACTGCAGCGCGTCCCATCCCAGTACCGTGCCACCGAACCGCTGCGCCAGCCCCGCCATCCGCGCGCGCTCCTGCGCCAGGTGCAGCGCGTCGAGCCTTTCGACCCGCACCAGTCGCACGGCTCTGCGATCGTCGCCGCCGCCGGACGGAAACGCGCCGGCCGCTGCAAGCCCGCCCGCGAACTCCGCATAGCCGGTCTGCGCCCCGATGGCCACGATCTGCTCCGCCGCCCCCTCGGGGACCAGAAGCAGATGACGCGACACCGCGGGCGCACCGCCGTCCCAGGCCGGGTCCGTCGACGCGGCGCGCTCGAGGATGGCGCTGCACGCTTCCACCTCGTCCTCCGACGACGCCACCACCTTCAGCCCCGGATCGGCCGGATCCGGGGCGGGTCCTCCGCGGGTGCCGCCGAACCGTCTGCGCCACCAGCCCCGCACGCCGCTCCGATTCGACATCCGTCGCCCTCCTTCGTCGTCGCCGGCCGTCCGCCGGCATCGCCGCGCACCCTGCCGGCCCCCGCAGCGCGGCGGGCGCGGCGTCCTCGAACACGCGGCGCGACCGGCGCCGCAGCGCCGGGGGACTTCCCGCTTGACACCCCGAGACACACCGTCCCGCTCCCACGACGGTACCGAAACCGCAGGTCACCATGCCCGGGAATTATTGCCGAGAGGCAATTTCGGACCCGATTGGGCAGAAGTTACTACGAGGGGTCATACTTCCATCTGTGACGAGCGCAGTAGGGACATCAGGATCCGCCATCAGCCAACGGGTGCACTCGCTGAACCGACCCAACATGGTCAGCGTGGGGACAGTCGTCTGGCTCTCGAGCGAGCTCATGTTCTTCGCCGGCCTGTTCGCGATGTACTTCGTCGCGCGCGCCCAGGCGACGGGCGGGTGGCCGCCGGAGCCCACGGAACTGAACCTGCCGTATGCCCTGGTCTTCACCATCATCCTCGTGGCGTCGTCGTTCACGTGCCAGATGGGCGTCTTCGCCGCCGAGCGGGGCGACGTGTTCGGCCTGCGACGCTGGTACTTCATCTCGTTCATCATGGGCCTGATCTTCGTCATCGGCCAGGCGAACGAGTTCCGGGAGATGGTCGCGCACGGCACCACGCTCGCCAGCAGTTCCTACGGCTCGGTCTTCTACATCACCACCGGCTTCCACGGCCTGCACGTCATCGGTGGTCTGATCGCGTTCCTCTTCCTCATCGCCCGCACGAAGATGAGCAAGTTCACGCCGGCCCAGGCCACCGCGTCGATCGTCGTCTCGTACTACTGGCACTTCGTCGACATCGTCTGGATCGGACTGTTCCTCACGATCTACATCATCCGATAGCGCTTGACCCGCAACCGGTCGGGAACGAACACCGCAAGGCGATGTTCAGTCCGTCCCGCGATACACAAAAGGGATACCGATGAAATCATCTCCCCCACCTGTCGCCGGTGAGCCCGGTGATGACACACAGGCACCGGACCCGGCCCGCGCCAAGCGCCGCCGCAAGATCCGCCGCCGCGCGACGGGCGGCGCCTTGCTGCTCGGCGGGCTGTCCGGCGCCGGGCTGCTCGCCGCGGTGCTGACGCCCACCCCGCAGGTCGCGACTGCGAACGAGGAGCAGACTGCGCTGGTGCGCGAAGGCGAGCAGCTCTACGACCAGTCCTGCATCACCTGCCACGGCGCCAACCTGCAGGGCGTCGACGGCCGCGGCCCCAGCCTCATCGGCGTGGGCGAAGCCTCGGTGTACTTCCAGGTCGCCAGCGGCCGCATGCCGGCTTCGCAGCTGGGCGCGCAGATGCCGCGCAAGAAGGTCGAGTACTCCGAGCAGCAGATCGACGCCCTCGGCGCGTTCGTGCAGGCGCACGGCGGCGGCCCCACCGTCCCGCGCAACGCCGACGGCGAGGTCGCCAGCGACTCGCTGCGCGGCTCCGGCCGCGGTGAGGACATGCTGCGCGCGTCCGACGCCGCAGTCGGCGGCGACCTGTTCCGCCAGAACTGCGCGTCCTGCCACAACTTCACCGGCCAGGGCGGCACGCTCTCGTCCGGCAAGCACGCGCCGGACCTCAACAACGTGCCCGAGGCGCAGATCTACACGGCCATGTTGACCGGCCCGGAGAACATGCCCAAGTTCTCCGACCGGCAGCTCACGCCGGACGAGAAGAAGGACATCATCGCCTACGTCAAGGGTGCCACCGAGGCGCACGAGCCCGGCGGCCTCGCGCTCGGCGGATTCGGCCCCGCGGCCGAGGCAGGCGTGATCTGGGCGGTCGGCATCGTCGCCGCCGTCGGCGCCGCGCTGTGGATCGGAGCCCGTTCATGAGCAACGACGACACCAATCGCGACTACACGGACGAGGAACTGGCACAGATGAGCCAGGACGAGCTGGTCAAGCTCGGCACCAACCTCGACGGCGTCGACGTCGCCTACCACCGCAAGCGCTTCCCCATCCCCGGCACCAAGGCCGAGAAGCGCGCCGAACGCACCGTGGCCATGTGGTTCATCATCGCCGGCCTCGCCGCTGCGGCGTTCTTCGGCATCTACATCTGGTGGCCGTGGCAGTACAAGGGCGTCGGCGACGAGGGCGAGTTCATGTACAGCCTGTACACGCCCCTCATCGGCGCCACGATGGGCATCGCCATCCTCGCCGTCGGTATCGGCGCGGTGCACTTCACCAAGAAGCTCATCCCCGAAGAGGTCTCGATCCAGCAGCGTCATGACGGCCCTTCCCCCGAGGTCGACCGTCAGACGATGTCCGCGCAGCTGCAGGACTCCTACGAGGCCACGGGCCTGGCTCGCCGCAAGATGCTCAAGGGCACCCTCGGCTTCGGAGCCGTGGCGGTGGGCATCATGGCCATCCTTCCGCTCGGCGGGCTCATCAAGAACCCGTGGAAGAAGCACCCGATGACCAACCTCGGGGACGGGACGCTGCACACCAGCGGCTGGACCCCGCACTTCGAAGGCGAGAAGATCTTCCTGCGCCGCGACGTCGGCGACCCGCACGTGGTCGAGAAGATCCGACTCGCCGACCTCGAGGCCGGCGGCATGGAGACGGTCTTCCCGTTCCGCGAATCGGACCTCGTCGACTCGCCCGGGCATCCGTCCGAGGAGAAGCTGCTCAACGCCATGCGCGGCAGCCGCAACCCCGTGATGCTCATCCGCCTGCGCACCGAGGACACCGCCAAGGTGATCAAGCGCAAGGGCCAGGTGAACTTCAACTACGGCGACTACTTCGCCTACTCGAAGATCTGCACCCACCTGGGCTGCCCGACCTCGCTCTACGAGCAGCAGACCAACCGGATCCTCTGCCCCTGCCACCAGTCGCAGTTCGACGCCCTGCAATGGTGCAAGCCGATCTTCGGGCCGGCGGCGCGCGCGCTGCCGCAGCTGCCCATCACCATCGATGAGGACGGTTACCTCGTCGCCAACGGTGACTTCATCGAGCCCCTGGGCCCGGCATTCTGGGAGCGTAGGTCATGAGCAACGCACACCTCGCCAAGGCGGCGAACAACATGGACGAGCGCTACCGGCTTTCCGCCGGCATGCGCCGACAGATCAACAAGGTCTTCCCCACCCACTGGTCGTTCCTTCTCGGCGAGATCGCCCTCTACAGCTTCATCGTCCTGCTGATCTCGGGCATCTACCTGTCGCTGTTCTTCGACCCGTCGATGGCCGAGACCACCTACAACGGCGTCTACCAGCCGCTGCGCGGCATCGAGATGTCCAAGGCGTACGAGTCGGCCCTGAACATCTCGTTCGAGGTGCGCGGCGGCCTGTTCGCCCGTCAGATCCACCACTGGGCCGCGCTGATGTTCGTCGCGTCGATCATCGTGCACCTGTGCCGCATCTTCTTCACCGGCGCATTCCGCAAGCCGCGCGAGGCCAACTGGGTCATCGGCTGCGTCATGCTGCTGCTGTCGATCGCCGAGGGCTTCTTCGGCTACGGCCTGCCGGACGACCTTCTCTCCGGCACCGGCCTGCGCATCACCTCCGGCATCATCCTGGGCCTGCCGGTCATCGGCACCTGGCTGCACTGGGCGGTGTTCGGCGGCGACTGGCCCGGCACCATCATCGTGCCGCGCATGTACGTGCTGCACATCCTTTTGATCCCGGGCATCCTGCTCGCGCTCATCGGCGCGCACCTGGCGCTCGTCTGGTACCAGAAGCACACCCAGTGGCCCGGCGCCGGCCGCACCGAGAACAACGTCGTCGGCGTCCGCATCCTGCCCGTGTTCGCGTTGAAGTCGGGTGGCTTCTTCGCGGTCACCTTCGGCATTCTGGCCATCATGGGCGGCGTCTTCCAGATCAACGCCATCTGGAACCTGGGCCCGTACAACGCGTCGCACATCTCGGCAGGTTCGCAGCCGGACATGTACATGCTGTTCACCGAGGGTCTGGCCCGAATATTCCCGGACTGGGAGCTGTACCTCGGGCCGTACACGGTGCCGGCAGTGGTCTGGGTCGCGGTGGTCCTCGGCGTGGTGTTCGCGCTGCTGTTCACCTACCCGTGGATCGAAGCGAAGCTCACCAAGGACACCCAGCACCACAACCTGCTGCAGCGTCCGCGCGACGCCCCGGTCCGCACCTCGCTCGGCACGATGTCGCTCGCGTTCTACCTGGTGCTCATGTTCTCGGGCATGAACGACGTGATCGCGCTGAACTTCGACATCTCGCTGAACGCGACCACGTGGATCGGCCGTATCGGCGCGGTGGCACTGCCCCCGATCGTCTACTTCGTGACCTACCGGTTCTGCCTGGCGCTGCAGCGCAGCGACCGTGAGGTGCTCGACCACGGCATCGAGACCGGCCACATCAAACGGCTGCCCCACGGCGAGTACATCGAGGTGCACCAGCCGCTCGGGCCTGTCGACGAGCACGGCCACCCGATCCCGCTCGAGTACCAGGGCGCTCAGCTGCCGAAGAAGCTCAACAAGCTCGGCGCGGCCGGCCGCCCGGCACGCGGCGGCTGGCTCACCGCCGACCCGGAGGACGAGGCGCGGGCGCTCGACGACGCCGAGCACGAAGGCGAAGAGCGTCAGCTCGACATGCTCCGCGAACGCCAGGAGCAGGACCAGGGCATCGGCCACCGCGGCTGACCCCCTGCGGCCACGACACGACGGGGCGGGCCCCGGATCGCACAGCGATCCGGGGCCCCCCTCGTTGCGCATGCCGGAGGTGCGGGGCCGAAGGAGTCCGCCCGCCCGCAGCGCCCCCTCCCCTCCCCTACCGCGCTCTCCTCATCGACGGACCGCATCGCCGGGTGTCCGGGCACCGCAGCGTGCGCCCGTGCCGATACTGTGTCCACAAGGCGACCACGGCCGTCGCTGCGACCGCGATGAGAGGAAGCGTGCGGATGCCCCCATTCCCCCGTATCCGAGTAGTCGGCGCCGGCACGATGGGCCGCGGGATCACGCAGCTCGCCGCCGGAGCCGGGTGCATCGTGGAGCTCACCGACGTGTCCTCCACCGCCGTCGACGATGGCGTGGCGTTCGTGTCCCGCATGCTGCACCGTGCCGCCGCGAAGGGCCTGACCACCGCGGCCGAGGCCGAAGCCGCCATCGGCCGGATCCGTACCGGAACGGACCCCACCGCACCCTCCGAGGACGTAGACCTGGTCGTGGAGGCCGTGGTCGAACGTCTCGACGTCAAACAGCGCCTGTTCGCCACGTTGTCCGGTGCCCTGCCCCGGGCGGTCCTCGCCTCCAACACGTCGTCGTTGTCGATCACCGCGATCGCATCCGTCGTCGCCGACCCGTCGCGCGTGATCGGACTGCACTTCTTCAACCCGGTGCCGCTGATGAAGATCGTCGAGGTCGTTCCGGGCACGCGCACCTCCCCCGACGTGCTGGCCGCCGCACGCGCCTTCGTCGAGCACACCGGCCACACGCCTGTGCAGGCCAAGGACAGCCCCGGCTTCCTCGTCAACCTTCTCGGGCGCGGCCTGCCGACGGAGGCGCTCGCCGTGCTCGACGAGGACGTCGCCGACGCCGCGGACATCGACCGGATCGTCCGCGACATGCTTTACCTGAAGATGGGCCCTTTCGAGCTCATGGATCTCTCCGGGCTCGATGTGTCCCACCCCGTGCTGGAGAGCATCTGGAAGGGCTTCTACGGCGACGAGCGGCTCCGCCCGGCCGGAAGCACCCAGGTGCGTGTTTCCGCCGGCCTGCTCGGCCGCAAGAGCGGCGAGGGGTTCTACCGCTACGCCGACGGGGTACCGCAGGTGCCGGCCGAACACGCCGCCGCACCCGAACCGTCCGCCGTCGCATTGCACATCGTCGGCGGAGGCCCGCTTGCCGATCTGCTGCGCGCGCGGGGCGTGACAGTCTCCGACGGCCCCTCGGATTCCGCGGTGTCGGTCGTCCAGCCGTTGGGCCGCCCCGCCTACCTCGCCGCGATCGAGCACGGCCTGGATCCGCGCCGCACCCTCGGCGTCGATCCGCTCGGCGTCCCGTTGCTCACGGGCGAGCACAACGTCGGTGGCGACGGCGGCGTCCATCGGGCCCGGCTCGCGGTGATCGCCCCGTTCACCGTCGACCGGGACGCCGGGCGCCGGGCGGTGCGCGCGCTCGCGTCGCTCGGCTGCGCGATCACCGTCACCGCGGACGGCCCCGCCCCGGTGGCGCAGCGGATCGCGGCGTCCATGGTGAACGTCGCGTCGATGGCGGCGGAGAAGGGGCTCGCCAACCCGGACGACATCGACCAGGGCGCACGCCTGGGGCTCGGCTACCCGCTGGGCCCACTGGCCATGGGGGACAGCATCGGTCCGCAACGCATCCTGGCGATCCTCGACGGGCTTCTCGACTACACCGGGGACCCCCGCTACCGAGCGTCCGGATGGCTCCGCGCCCGCGCCGACCTGAGACTGTCGCTGCTGGACCCGGCGGCGCGGCCGCACGACCTGCTCGGCTGAGCCCCTGCCCGCCGGATCACGGACCGGATTCCGCCGACTCCCCGCGCCGCGGGCCCACCGGCCGCCGGCACGAAAAGCGGCGATGCCGCACCCCGTGGTGAGGTGCGGCATCGCCGCGGTGCAGCGTTGCGCTCGTCAGTAGCCCCGCGCCCCCGGCGACGCGCCGGAGACTGGTATCGGGTTCAGTGACGCTCGGGGCCCACGTGGTACTCGAACACGAGCCCCGCGGCCGCCATCAGGATGAGCACGATGGCGAAGATGAACAGCCACGGCAGCCACAGCGCGAAGCCGATGGCGAAGATGCCGGCCGAGAACGCGACGAGGATCGGCCACCAGCTGTGCGGGCTGAAGAAGCCCAGGTCGCCGGATCCGTCGCTGATCTCGGCGTCCTCGTAGTCCTCCGGGCGCGTGTCCAGGCGGCGGGCGACGAACCGGAAGTACGTGCCGATGATCATCGCCAGGCCCGCCGCCAGCACCATCGCCGTCAGGCCGGCCCATTCGAGTTCACCGTCGATGGCGGTGAAAACGCCGTACACGATGGCGATGATGATGAAGAACACCGTCACCAGTTCGAAGATTCTTGCTTCGACCTTCATGTCAGTCCTCGTCCTAAATCCGCAGGTGGGCTGCTACTTGCCTTCGGTCGCAGCCGCTGCTGCCTGATTGAACCGCTGCTCGAACGGGTGCGTGGTGATCGCCGTCGGCGTGCACACGTCCGTGCCGTTGTAGTCGCACATGTTGTCCTCGGCGGCCGGATTGACGGCCTTGGAGTGCCGCTGCTGCAGCGCCGCCAGCGCGTCCGCGTTGGACACCTGCTTGCCGCCGTTGCGCTGCGGGTCGCGGATCTCCATGTACTCGCTGAACAACGGCTCCGGAACGGCCCGGACCTCGAAGTTCATCATCGAGTGGTAGGTGCCGCACATCTCCGCGCAGCGTCCCACGAAGGCGCCCGGGTGGTCGATCTTGTCGATCGTGAACACGTTCCGGGACTGGTTGGCCTCCGGGAAGGGCATCACGTCGCGCTTGAACAGGAACTCGGGAACCCAGAACGAGTGGATGACGTCCCTGGACGCGAGCGTGAAGCGCACCGACTGGTCGACGGGCAGGACCAACACCGGGATCTCGGTTGTGGAGCCGACAGTGGTGATCTGGTCGTCATAGAGGTAAGACCAGTCCTCGCGCATGCCGGTCTGGCCGCGGTCCTTGGCCTCCTGGACCTCGGGGCTGACGTCGAAGTGACGGTTCAGCTTGCGGTCCGGATCCTCCGCGCTCGGGTCCGGCGGGTTGTTGTAGCCGGCCGTGTGCGCCTGGCGGTAGCCGAACTGCCAGTTCCATTGCAACGCGGTGACGTCGACCGTGACATCCGGGTTCGACGGGTTCTCGTTGACGTAGTTCTGCGTCTGCACGGTGAAGAAGAACAGTACGGCGATCGCCACGAACGGCGCCGCGGTGTAGGCGAGCTCCAGCGGCACGTTGTACTGCGTCTGGCGCGGGAAGTCCGGGGAGTTCTTCTTCTTGCGGTGGAACAAGAGCGTCCAGAAGACCAGACCCCAGACGATCAGGCCCATGGTCATCGCCGCGACGATCGACCACGTCCACAGCTCGCGCATGCGCTGCGCCTCCGGCGTGACGCCGTCCGGCCAGCCCGCGCGCAGAATCGGGTTCTTGATATCCGTCAGGGAACACCCCGCGAGCGCCATCCCTGCAAGGCCCAAAGATGCCGCAAGCCCTATGCGTCGGACGAGCCGACGCCGACCACCGTGTGCCACGTTCACGCCTTCCTGCCTTGCTTCTGCCGAGTGTTGCTGCCCATCGGAATACTACGCAGCGTAGACCACGGGACCGGGAGAACCCGAACTCGGCCCTGCGACCAGCGGGACGCACGCTGCGTCAGGCTCCGCCGACGCGCCACGGCCTCCGGCGCCGTCGCCTCGCGGCACGGGGTCGCACCCGACGTCTCCGATCATTGTGCGGCATACTCTGCTTGCGAAAACGCCGAATCGGCTTCTCCGCGCAGTCCACCGCCCCCCCAGGGGCGCGGGCGCCGGGGAACCCGTCAACGATCTGCGAGGTGTGCAGCCCCTGTGTGTGGCCTTCTCGGACTCGTCAGCGCCGACGCGGCAGCGCCGCCGGCGGCCATCGACAGGGTGCGCGCCGCCCTGACCTGCCAGCGGCACCGCGGCCCCGACGAGTCGGGCGTGTGGACCGAACCCGCCGCGGCCGGCGGCGAGGCTGCCCACGGCCGCGTGGTGTTCGGCTTCAACCGGCTGTCGATCATCGACATCGGCCACTCGCATCAGCCGCTCACCTGGGGCCCTGAGGACGATCCGGAGCGCTACACGCTCACGTTCAACGGTGAGATCTACAACTATCTCGAGTTGCGCGCGGAGCTCGAAAAGGAGCACGGCGCGGTTTTCCGCACCGAGGGCGACACCGAGTCGATCGTCGCGGCCTTCCACTATTGGGGGCCGGCCGCGGTCGAGAAGCTGCGCGGCATGTTCGCGTTCGCCCTCTGGGACAGCCGCGAGCAGACGATGTTCCTCGCCCGCGATCCGTTCGGCATCAAGCCGCTGTTCTATGCCACCGGGCCGCACGGAACGGCGTTCTCCAGCGAGAAGAAGAGCCTGATCGCGCTGGCGGACGTCCTGGGCGTCGGCCTCGAACTGGACCCGCGCGCCACCGAGCACTACATGGTGCTGCAGTACGTCCCGGAGCCGGAGACGCTGCACGCACGGATCCGACGGCTCGAATCGGGCACGTACGCGACGGTCCGGCCGGGCGGCGACGTGGAGCCGCACCGCTATTTCGCGCCGCGATTCCCGGTGCGTCCGGTCCCGGCGGGCGGCGAGGAGGCCCGCTACCGCGAGGTCGCCGAGGCCCTCGAGGACTCGGTGGCCAAGCACATGCGGGCCGACGTGACCGTCGGCTCGTTCCTGTCGGGCGGCATCGACTCGACGGCCATCGCCGCCCTGGCCATGCGCCACAACCCGGACTTGATCACCTTCACCACCGGGTTCGAGCGCGAGGGATATTCGGAGGTCGACGTGGCCGCCGAGTCGGCGGCCGCGATCGGCGCCCGGCACGTGGTCAAGGTGGTCAGCCCCGCGGAGTTCGCCGCATCGATCCCGGCGATCATCTGGTACCTGGACGACCCGGTGGCCGACCCCGCGCTGGTGCCGCTGTACTTCGTCGCACGAGAGGCACGTAAACACGTCAAGGTGGTGCTCTCCGGGGAAGGCGCGGACGAGCTGTTCGGGGGCTACACGATCTACCGCGAGCCGCTGTCGCTCAAGCCGTTCGAGCGCCTGCCCCGGCCGCTGCGGCGCGGCGCGGGCAGGCTCTCCGAGCGCATCCCCGACGGGGTCCGCGGCAAGAGTCTGCTGCACCGCGGGTCGATGACGCTGGAGGACCGCTACTACGGCAATGCGCGCAGCTTCAGCGACGCCCAACTGCGGTCGGTGCTGCGCGGCTTCCGGCAGGAGTGGACGCACCAGGACGTCACCGCGCCGATCTACGACATCTCCCGCGGGTGGGACCCGGTGGCACGCATGCAGCACCTGGACCTGTTCACCTGGCTGCGCGGCGACATCCTTGTCAAAGCCGACAAGATCACCATGGCCAACTCGCTGGAACTGCGCGTGCCGTTCCTCGACCGCGCGGTGTTCGAGGTCGCGCAGTCCCTGCCGCTGGATCAGAAGATCACGCGGCAGACCACGAAGTACGCGTTGCGCCGCGCGCTCGAGGGCATCGTGCCGCCGCACGTGCTGCACCGCGCCAAGCTCGGCTTCCCGGTCCCGCTGCGGCACTGGCTCGCGGGCACCGAGCTCTACGACTGGGCGCACGCCGTGATCGCGGAGTCGGGTACCGACCACATCTTCGACAAGGCCGTCGCCGCCCGGATGCTGACGGACCACCGTGCCGGCGTGGCCGACAACAGCAGGCGGCTCTGGACGATCCTCGCCTTCATGATCTGGCACGGGATCTTCGTCGAGGAGCGCATCCACCCGGACATCGACGAACCCGCCTACCCGGTCGAGGTCTGACGCCCGCCCCCCGGCCCCTCGTGCATGCGAGGGCCCGCCCCACGGCGAGCGCCGGTGCGGGCCCGCGTGACACGTGCCCGCACCGGCGTTCTGCGTCGGTACGCCGCCGGGATCAGCCCGGCAGCAGGGCGGCCAGGTCGGCGGCCGCATCGGGGCCGTAGGCCGCACCGAGGCGCGCGGTGGCCGTGTCCTTGTCGAGGGACCATTCCTGCGTGCCCGTCGTCTCCAACACGTGCACGGCGACCAGCGACCCCAACTGGCCCGCCCGCTCCAGCCCCAGCCCGGCGGTCCGCGCCGCGAGGAAGCCTGCGCGGAATGCATCACCGACGCCGGTGGGATCCACCGGCTCCGCCGACGGCACCACGTCGACCTGCACGGTGGAGCCGTCGGCGTCCACCATCACCGCCCCCTTGGCGCCCAGCGTCGTCACCCGCAGGCCGATCATCGCGGAGACCTCCTGCTCGGTCAGTCCGGTCTTCTGCAGCAGCAGGCTCCACTCGTATTCGTTGCTGAACAGGATCTCCGCGCCGTCGATCAGCTCACGGGCCTGCTCGCCGGACAGCCGCGCCAGCTGCTGCGACGGGTCGGCGGCGAACGGGATGCCGAGTTCCCGGCATTCCCGGGTGTGGCGGATCATCGCGTCCGGGTCGTTGGCGCCGATAAGGACCATCTCCAGTGGCCCGTGCTCCTGCGCGAGCGCACCCATGCCGATCTCGCGCGCCTGCGACATCGCCCCGGGGTAGAACGACGCGATCTGCGCCATCTCCGTGTCCGTGGTGCACACGAAGCGCGCGGTGTGCGCCGTCTGCGACACGAGGACCCCGCTGCAGTCCACACCGTGCTCCTCGAGCCAGGCCCGGTACTCGGCGAAATCGACGCCCACCGCCGCGGCGAGCAACGGCCGCCCGCCGAGCACGCCCATGGCGAACGCGATGTTGCCGCCGACACCCCCTTTACGGACGACGAGGTCGTCGACGAGGAAGCTCAGCGAAACCTGGGCGAGATGCTCGGCGAGCAGCTGTTCGGAGAACTTCCCAGGGAACCGCATGAGGTGATCGGTGGCGAGGGAGCCGGTGACGACGATGGTCACGAGAGTGGCCTTTCGGGTTCGGGTACAGGCGCGCAGGCCCCGCCTGCATTCGGGGCCCGCCGGCGCTCGGGCGCATCCGGGGAGTGCACGCCGGACGCCGAGCGGACTTCACCGTACTCGGCCGGGCCGGCGCGCCGTCGCCCGGAAACGCGTGCGGGGCCGGCACCCGAGACGGGTGCCGGCCCCGCACGGGGTGCCGCTGCGTCAGTTGAACGAGTCGCCGCAGGCGCACGAGCCGCCCGCATTGGGGTTCTCGATGGTGAACCCCTGCTTTTCGATGGTGTCCGCGTAGTCGATCGAGGCGCCCTCGAGGTACGGGCCGCTCATCCTGTCCACGACAAGCTTGACGCCGCCGAACTCCGCGGCGAGGTCGCCGTCGAGGGCACGGTCGTCGAAGAACAGCTGGTAGCGCAGCCCCGCGCACCCGCCGGGCTGGACGGCGATGCGCAGAGCGAGGTCGTCACGGCCCTCCTGGTCGAGCAGTGCCTTGGCCTTGGCGGCGGCCTCATCGCTCAACGTCACGCCGTGGGTGGCGGTGGTGCTCTCGACAGTCATGAAATCTCCTCAGCTTGTTGCGACGCACGCCTATAGGGACAACGGTACCGCCCTCCGCAACATTCCCGCGGCCTGCGGGTCCGGGAATATCCGGGGATCACGCCGTCCCGGCCATGGCCTGCGCGGCCCGCCGCGCAGCCTCGGCCACGTGCGCCGCGGGATGCGCCATCGCCGCGTCGACGGACCCGCGGCCTCGACGGCCGACCACGCCTCGTCGACGCCCATGCGTCGCAGGTCCGGCTCCGCCAGCGCGATCCGCCCGGCGATGACGACCACCCGCGCGCCGTGGCGGGCCGCCTCCTCGGCAAGGTGGCCCACGACCTTGCCGCGCGCGGACCCGGCGTCGACGCACCCCTCGCCGGTGAGCACCACATCGGCTTCACCCACCGCCGCACCCCTGCCGGTGACCTCGCCGACGATCCCGGCCCCCTGCCGCACCCGCGCGCCCAGGGCCATCAGCAGCCCGCCCAGTCCTCCCGCCGCGCCGGCGCCCGCGCCATCGCGCACGTCCACTCCGGTGTCGGCGAGCAGCACGGCGCCCCACTCCCGCAGGCGCTCCTCGAGCAGGCGGACCGTATCCGCGTCGTCGGCGCCCTTCTGCGGCCCGAACACCGCGGCCGCACCCTCGACACCGAGCAACGGGCTGCGCACATCGACGGCGGCGGTCAGCTCCACCCCTCCGAGCGCGCCGCGCATCCGGCGCACGCCGCCGAATGCCGCCGCCGCGCCGGCCCCGCCGTCGGTGCAGGCGCTGCCGCCGAGGCCGACGACGACGCGTTCCGCGCCCTCGGCCACCGCCCGTGCGATGAGCTCGCCGACCCCGAAGCTGGTCGCATCCATGGCCGTGTCCCGATCCGGTGGCCGGCCCAGAAGCCGCAGACCGCACGCCTGAGCCGACTCGATGAAGGCGGTGTCGCCCGCCCGGAGCCATCGAGCGCGGGCCGGAGCCCCCAGCGGACCGGTCACGTCCGCCCACCGTGATTCCACGTGCGCCGGGCCGATGCCGCGCCGGAGCACGTCGATGAACCCCGGGCCGCCGTCCGACTGCGGCGCGAGGGCCAGTTCATCGCGCCCCCGGGCGCGGGCCCACCCCTCCGCCATCGCGGACGCCGCCGCGGCGGCGGTGAGCGTCCCGCCGAACCCGTCGGGCGCCACCAGCACGCGGAGCGGACGCGTGCGGGGTACACGGCGCATCGCCTCCATCCCTCCACGGTAGCCGGACCGCGCCGGGCGCCGGCCAGGATCGTCGACCAGGGTCAGGGCCAAGGGCGCCGTCCCTATAGCCTGATGGGGTGAAGTTTCTGCGCCGCGGGGCATCGGATGCACAGCCGACGCCCGACGATCCCGCCTCGGACACCGCCGACTCCCCGGACGACTCCCCCGCCCCGGACACGGGCGACGCCTCGGACGGAGGCTCCGACCGTGCCGGCGGCGGAAGGGTCACCGAG
Source organism: Tomitella gaofuii (assembly GCF_014126825.1). Classification (NCBI taxonomy): domain Bacteria; kingdom Bacillati; phylum Actinomycetota; class Actinomycetes; order Mycobacteriales; genus Tomitella; species Tomitella gaofuii. Next base: position 2,991,610 of record NZ_CP059900.1, read on the forward strand.
GGGAAGGGCCGGCCCACCCCCAAGCGCAACGCCTCCGAGAAGCGCCGCGGCCCCGTCGGGCCCGCCCCGATGACGGCGAAGGAGGCGCGCGCCCGCCGCCGCACCCACCGCGACGGGTCCAAGAAGTCCCGCGAGGAACGCAAGGCCGAGTCGGCGGAGCGGCGCGCCGCGATGGCCGACCGGCGCGAGCGCATGATGGCGGGCGAAGAGAAGTTCCTGCCCGCGCGCGACCGGGGCCCGGAGCGCCGCTACGTCCGCAATATCGTCGACTCCCGCCGTCACCTGGTGGGCCTGTTCATGCCGCTGGCCATCGTCATGATCCTGTCGCTGTTCCTCGCACCGAACATCCAGGCCCTGGTCAGCTTGTTCATGCTCATCATGGTCGTGCTGATGATGATCGAGGGCTTCTTCTTGAGCCGGCGCACCTACGCCCGCGTCGCCGAGCGGTATCCGGACGTGGCGGACAGCCGCTTCTCGCTGGGCTGGTACGCGTTCGTGCGCGCGTCGCAGCTGCGGCGCATGCGCACCCCGCGTCCGGAGGTCTCCGTCGGCGATGAGGTCTGAGGTGGGCGCGGCCGCGGCGGAGCTCGGTGCGACCTTCCCCACCGTCATTCCGCCGGATGCACAGGTGCTGCGCGACGCGCAGGCCCGCCAGCGTGAGCTCACCAAACCGCCCGGCTCGCTCGGGCGGCTGGAGGACGTGGCCTGCTGGGTCGCCGCGTGCCAGGGTCAGTGCCCGCCACGCGCACTCACGCGGGTGCGCGTCGTCGTCTTCGCCGGCGACCACGGGATCGCCCGTGCCGGCGTCTCGGCTTTCCCGCCCGATGTGACCGCGCAGATGGTGCAGAACTTCCGCCGGGGCGGTGCCGCCGTCAACGCGATCGCGGACGCCGTCGGCGCCGGTGTGCGGGTGGTCGACATGGCGGTCGACGACGGCTTCCCCGGCGCGGATTCCGGCGCCGGTGAGGTCGGCGCTCCGGCAGCGGGAGGAGACCCGGTGCGGGCGTACAAGGTGCGCTCCTCGTCGGGAAGCATCGACCGGGAGGACGCGCTGACCGCCGCGGAGACGATCGCGGCCATCGGCGCCGGCCGCGCCATCGCGGACGAAGAGGTGGACGCCGGGACCGACCTGCTCATCGCCGGCGACATGGGCATCGGCAACACCACGCCGGCCACGGCGATCGTCGCCACCCTGACCGGCCTGGAACCGGTGGTGGCGGTGGGACGCGGCACCGGCATCGACGACGCCGCGTGGATGCGCAAGACCGCGGCGATCCGCGACGCGATGTTCCGCGCCCGGCACTTCGTCGGCGACCCGGTCGCGCTGCTGCGGACGATCGGCGGGGCGGATCTCGCGGCGATGGCCGGGTTCCTCGCCCAGGCGGCGGTGCGCCGCACGCCCGTGGTCCTCGACGGTCTCATCGCCACTGCTGCGGCGCTGGTGGCCGCGCAGCTCGCCCCGGGCTGCGCGGACTGGTGGCTCGCGGGCCATCGTTCCGTGGAGCCGGCGCACGACGCGGCGCTCGAACGGCTGCACAAGCCGCCCTTGCTCGATTTCGGCATGCGGCTGGGCGAGGGCACCGGGGCGCTCACGGCCGTTCCCGTGGTGCGCGCGGCGGTCGCCACGCTGTCGAACATGTCGACATTCGCCGACGCCGGCGTCTCCGGTGCCGCGGACTGACGGGGACGACGGCCGCCCGCACCGGCTCCGCAGCGTTCTCGACGGCCCCACGCTGGCGCTGTCCTGGCTGACGGTGCTGCCCGTCCCCGCTCCCCGCGGCCGGATCGACAGGACGCGCGCCCGCCGCGCCATCGCCTCCGCCCCGGCCGTGGGCGCGCTGCTGGGCGCGGCCGCCGCCGGAGTGCTCTGGTGCGCACTGGCGGCGGGGATGGCCCCCGCGCTCGCTGGTCTGGCCACCGTCGGGTTGCTGGCGCTGGCCACCCGGGGCATGCACGTGGACGGGCTGGCCGACACCGTCGACGGGCTCGGATGTTACGGGCCGCCCGAGCGTGCTCTCGAGGTGATGCGCTCCGGCGGGGCAGGGCCGTTCGGCGTGGCCGCGCTGGTGGTCGTCCTCGGCTGCCAGGCCCTCGCGTTGGGGGTGTTGGCCGACGCGTCGCGGTGGGCCGCCATCGCGGTCGCCGTCGCCGTGGGACGCGTGGCCGTCGTCGTCGCATGCCGCCGCGGCATCGCACCGGCCGCTGCCGGCGGCTTCGGCGGACTCGTCGCCGGCACGCAACGGGCCGGCGTGCTCGCCGCCTGGTCCGTCGTGGCCGCCGCCGCGGCGGTGGTCGCGGTGCCGGAACGGATGTGGCAGGGGCCGGCCGTCGTCCTCGTCGTCCTGACCGCGGCCGTCGCCTTCACCGCCCACTGCGCCCGGCGCTTCGGCGGCATCACCGGGGATGTCCTGGGCGCCGTCATCGAGGGCGCCGTGGCGATCGCCGCGGGGGCCCTGACGCTCTGAGGCGCTCCGCCCGACCGCATCGCGTCGATCCGTGCCGGGCCACGGTGCGCCGGGTCACGGGCCGTCAGGCCAGCCGGGTCATCCAGCCGTGCGTGTCCGCGAAGGTGCCCCGCTGGATGCCGGTGAGGGTGTCCCGCAGCGCCCGCGTGACCTCGCCCGCCTCGCCGTCGGCCACGGTGAACTCGCCGGAAGCGTGCTTGACCGTCCCGACGGGGGTGATCACCGCCGCCGTGCCGCAGGCGAAGACCTCGGTGATCTCGCCGGAGGCGCAGCCGCGCTCCCACTCGTCGGCGCTGATGCGGCGCTGCTCCACGCCGTAACCCGCGTCCGCCGCCAGCTGCAGCAGCGAGTCCCGGGTGATGCCCGGCAGCAGCGAACCGGACAGCTCCGGGGTGACCAGGCGCGCGTCCGAGCCGGAGCCGAAGACGAAGAACAGGTTCATCCCGCCCATCTCCTCGATGTACTCGCGCTCGACGGCGTCGAGCCAGACCACCTGGTCGCAGCCCTGCTCCGCAGCTTGCGCCTGCGCGATCAGAGAGGCAGCGTAGTTTCCGCCGAACTTGGCCGCCCCCGTGCCGCCGGGGGCGGCGCGCACGTACTCGTGCGAGAGCCACACGCTCACCGGCTTGATGCCGCGCGGGAAGTACGCGCCGGCAGGCGAGGCGATGAGCACGTACCGGTAGTCGTCGGACGGGCGTACGCCCAGCCCCACGTCGGTGGCGAGCATGAACGGCCGCAGATACAGCGATTCCTCGCCGCCGGCCGGCGGCACCCACGCGGAGTCGACCGCGAGCAGCTGCCGCAGCGATTCGAGGAAGAGCTCCTCGGGCAGATCGGCCATCGCGAGGCGCTCCGCGGACGCGCGGAACCGGCGGGCGTTGGCGTCCGGACGGAACGAATGGATGCCGCCGCCCTCGTGCCGGTAGGCCTTGAGCCCTTCGAAGATGGACTGGCCGTAGTGCAGCACCGTCGCGGCCGGGTCGAACGTCAACGGCTCGTAAGGGCCCACCACCGCGTGGTGCCAGCCCTCTTCGGGCGAAAAGTCGACGGTGACCATGTGGTCTGTGAAGAACTTCCCGAAGCCGGGGGCGGCCAGTACGCGCTCGCGCTCGACGTCCGAATGCGGTGCGGGATGCGGTGTATGCGCGAATTCGGGAAGACCGGTCATGCGCGTCATCGTATCGCAGGCGGTCATCGGACCCGGCTCGGCAGGAACGGCGGCGAAACCACCTCGCACCGCAGCCCGCGGCCGCGCACGTCCACGGTCACGACGTCGCCCGCCCGCGGCGCGGTCCGTGCATCCACCAATGCCAGTGCGATCCCCGCGCCGAGGGTCGGCGAGTACGTGCCGGACGTGCAGACGCCCAGCACCGCCCCGTCGCTGCCCCGGACCTCCTGCCCCGGGCGGGGGATGCCCCTGCCGACGGCCCGCAGAGCGCGGAGCCTGCGCGGCGCGCCGCCCTCGCGCATCGCGCGGAGCGCGGCGCGCCCGCGGAAGGCGGGCTTGTCCCAGGCGACGGCCCAGCCGCACCGCGCCTCGAGCGGCGAAATACTCTCGGAGAGTTCGTGTCCGTGCAGCGGATACGCCATCTCGGTACGCAGTGTGTCGCGCGCACCGAGACCCGCGAGGACCCCGCCCTGGTCGTCGACCGCCGTGTGCAGCGCGTCGAACACCGCGCCGGCCTGCGCCCACGGGACGATCACCTCATACCCGCGCTCGCCGGTGTAGCCCGTGCGCCCCACGCGCAGATCCACCGGCGCACCGCCCACCGCCACGGTGCGGTCGGCGAACCGCATGTAGTCCATCTCCACCGGCAACCCCACGGCCGCCAGCACCGCGGGCGAATGCGGACCCTGCACCGCGAGCACCGCCCGTGCGCGGTGCCCGTCGACCACCTCCACCCCGGTGGGCGCGCCCGCGCGCAGCACCGCCGCGACCGCCTGCGCGTTGGCCGCGTTGGGCACCAGGAACACCTCGTCGGCGCCGACCCGGTAGGCGAGCATGTCGTCCACGACGCCGCCGTCCTCGGTGCAGCAGAGCGTGTACTGGGCTGCGCCGTCGCCGAGCGCACCGAGGTCCGCGGTGAGCACGGTGTCGGCGTACGCCGCCGCGCCGGGTCCCCGCACCGTCAGCTTGCCCAGATGGGAGACGTCGAACAGTCCCACCCGCTCGCGCACGCCGGTGTGCTCGGCGACGACCCCGGTGAAGGAGATCGGCATCTCCCAGCCGCCGAACCCGCCGAACGTCGCGCCGAGCGCCGCGTGCCTGTCCTGCAGCGGACCGTGCTGCAGGCCGTGCCGCGGGCCGGAGGCCGCGGCGTCCGTGGAGTCCATGCCCCGACAGTATCGCCGCGAAGGCCACCGGCGTGGTCGATACGATGGCCCCGTGCACCCGCCGGCCCGTTCCGGCGGGCCTGCACCGGCCGCTCCGGAAGCGGAGCGCGCCGCATCGCCCCGTCCGGCAAGGCGACCCCGCCGGCAGGACCTCCCGTCCTGCAGGACGCCGCCGGCCACGACCCACCAGGAGCCGCAAGTGAGTGCCTCGCACACCGCCCCCGCTTCGTCGACGTTCCCCGCACCGGCACCCCGGCTCGCCGCGGTGACCGCCGTCGACCCCGCCGCCGAGGTCCTCGTGGTGGGCCTATCCAAGGGGGAGGAGGGGCCGTTCCTGGCAGATCTCGGCCCGCTGTCCGGCGGGCTCGCCGCCGACGTGCTCGCACGGCTGGAGTCGGTGGGCGCGGACGGCGCCGCCGCCACGGTGCACCGGGTTCCGGCCCCGCCGGAGCTCGGGGTGGCGAGCGTCCTCGCCGTGGGCCTCGGCGATGCCGCCGAACCGCCGGCGGAGCCCGACGACGCTGCCGCGGCGAGGCGGAAGAGCGTCTCCGCCAGGCCGCGGGCACCGCCGCACGGGCGCTCGACGGCGTGGAGCACGCGGTCACCACGCTGTCGCTGCGCGGGGCGGGCCCCACAGCCGAGGGCTTCGTGCTGGGCGCGTACCGGTACACCGCATTCAAGTCCGCCCCAGGCCCGTCGCCCGTAGGGCGGGTCGACCTCCTGGTGCCGGACGCGGGCGGGTCCGACGACGGCGTGGGCGCGGATCCCGCCGCGCAGGTCGAGCACGCCGCGGCCGTCGCCGCCGCCGTCGTCGTGGCCCGGGACTTCGTCAACACCCCGCCCAGCCACCTGTATCCGGCCGAGTTCGCCGACCGTGCACGCGCCCTGGGCACGGCCACGGGCCTGGACGTCGAGGTGCTCGACGAGGACGCCCTGGCCGAGGGCGGCTACGGCGGGATCCTGGGCGTCGGCAAAGGTTCGTCCCGCCCGCCGCGCCTGGTGCGGATGGCCCACCGGGGCGGTCAGGCGTCAGGGCCCGGCGTCGCCTTGGTCGGCAAGGGTGTCACCTTCGACTCCGGCGGCATCTCCATCAAGCCGGCCGCGGGCATGGAGAACATGACCTCCGACATGGGCGGCGCCGCGGCGGTGGTCGCCACCGTGGTGCTCGCCGCCCAGCTGGGCATCCCGCTCGACGTCACCGCGTACGTCCCCATGGCGGAGAATCTCCCGTCGGCCACCGCCCAGCGGCCCGGAGACGTACTCACCCAGTACGACGGCACCACGGTCGAGGTCATCAACACCGACGCCGAGGGGCGGCTCATCCTGGCCGACGCCATCGCACGCGCCTGCGAGGACTCGCCCGCCTACCTCATCGACACCGCGACGCTCACCGGCGCGCAGATGGTGGCACTGGGTTCACGCACCCCCGGCGTGATGGGCACCGACGAGTTCCGCGACCGTGTCGCCCGGATCTCCCGGACCGTCGGCGAGAACGGCTGGCCCATGCCCCTGAGCGAGGAACTGCGCGCCGACTTGGATTCGAAGGTGGCCGACCTGGCCAACGTCACCAATCACCGTTGGGGCGGCATGCTCGTGGCCGGGCTGTTCCTGCGCGAGTTCGTCGCCGACGGCGTCCAGTGGGCGCACCTCGACGTGGCGGGGCCCGCCTACAACACCGGCGGCCCGTTCGGCTACACGGGCAAGGGCGGCACCGGCGTGCCGGTGCGCACCATGATCGCCGTGCTCGAGGACATCGCCGCGAACGGATGACGCCCGGCCGCCCGCCGCGTGCCCGTGCGGGTGCGCGGCAGGCGCGTGCGGCCCGGTGGGCCGGCGTTCATTCCACCGGATCACGCTCCGAGGAGCCGCGCCCCGAGCCCGGTCCCCCGAGCAGTTCCGCGCGCAGTTCGCGGCGCCGCCGGATCCGCGCGCGCTCGATGTGATCACGCATGCGCTGCGGGTAGCCGACCTTGGTCACGTCGTAGATCGGGATGGCGGCCTCGCGGCCCACCCGCGCGGCACCGCGGGCGCCACCGGGCGCCCGCCGGGTCCAACTTCCGTCCTTGTCGACGAGGACGATCGTCACCGCGTTGAAGGAGTTCTCCGGCTCCACGAACCCTTCCACGCCCTCGTGGGACGTGGCCCAGGCCACCAGGTACGCGCGGTCCGTGTCGGTGCGCGCGCGCTTCTCCTTGGCCGCCTGCCCGCCGAACAACCCGTCCAACAACCCCATCGAGCAACCCCATCGTCACGTTGACAATCCTCGTGGCGCCTCCTGGCGCCTCGCCGCACCCGCCTCGCGCCGACACGTACCCGGATTCCCGCACAATTCTGCCACCGGAACCGGGGGGCACGCCGCGCCGCCCGGATCCGCCGCACACCGAGTACGCAGCGGTCGGCGGAACGCGCCGCCCCGTTCCTGCACGAGGGAAACGAACCTACCGGCGGGTCGGTTTCGATGCGCGACTTGTACAGCACACCCACCACGAGCACAAATCGCGCACGGGTGCAAGGATGGACGCCGGAGATGCCCGACGGCTCCGGCAACGGCAGCGCGGGTGCGGCCTTGCGACGACGACGAGCAACGCCCGCCCGCAGAGCCCGTGCCGCTCTTCGGCAAAACGGCACCTCCAGGCCCACCGGCCAGCCCACAATGAAACCGTGCCCGCCGACCGGGCAGCAGCACGGCGCAGAGCGACCCCGAAGAACACATACACAACTTTCAGGAGTCAGACGACATGGCCTTCTCCGTCCAGATGCCGGCCCTCGGCGAGAGCGTCACCGAAGGGACCGTCACGAGGTGGCTCAAGCAGGAGGGCGACACGGTAGAGGTCGACGAGCCCCTGCTGGAGGTCTCCACCGACAAGGTCGACACCGAGATCCCCTCCCCCGCGGCCGGCGTTCTCACCAAGATCGTCGCGCAGGAGGACGACGTCGTCGAGGTCGGCGGCGAGCTCGCCTCCATCGGCGACGCCGGTGAGTCTCCTCAGAGTCAACCGGCACAGCAGCAGCAGGAGGAGGCCCCTGCGGCGCAGCAGGACTCCGCACCCCAGCAGGACTCGGCGCCCCAGCAGGACTCGGCACCCCAGCAGGACTCGGCACCCCAGCAGGGTTCCGGCGGCAACGCAGGCGGCGCCGATGACGGTAGCCCGGTGACGATGCCCGAGCTCGGCGAGTCCGTCACCGAGGGCACCGTCACCCGGTGGCTCAAGTCGATCGGCGACGACGTGGCGGTGGATGAGCCGCTGCTGGAGGTCTCCACCGACAAGGTCGACACCGAGATCCCCTCCCCCATCGCCGGCACCCTGTTGGAGATCACCGCACAGGAGGACGAGGTCGTCGAGGTCGGCGGACAGCTCGGCGTCATCGGCTCCGGCTCCGCGGGATCCGAACAGCAGCAACCGCAGTCCCAGCCGCAGGCGCAGCCGCAACAGCAGCAGGCGCCTGCTCAGCCCGCACCCGCGCAGCAAGAGGCACCCCGGCCGCAGGCCCCCGCCCAGCCGGCCCCCGCGCAGCAGCCGCCGGCACCGGAGGCACCGAAGCAGCCGGCCCCGGCGCCGAAGGCCCCGCAGCAGCCGGCCGCACAGCCCGCGGCCACCGCACCGGCCTCGTCGGGCAGCACGCCGTACGTCACCCCGCTGGTCCGCAAGCTCGCGGGCGAGCACGGAGTGGACCTGAACGCCGTGCGCGGCACGGGCGTCGGCGGCCGCATCCGCAAGCAGGACGTACTGGCCGCAGCCGAGGACAAGAAGGCCGCCGCGGCGGCCCCCGCGGCCGCCCCCCGCCGCCTCCGGGTCCGGCGCTCCGGCCTCCGCGCCCCGGCCGGAGCTCGCCCACCTGCCCGGGACCACGCAGAAGGCCAACCGCATCCGGCAGATCACGGCGATCAAGACGCTCGAGTCGCTGCAGACCACCGCCCAGCTCACCCAGACCCACGAGGTCGACATGAGCCGGGTGGCCGCTCTGCGCACGCAGGCCAAGGCGTCCTTCGCCGAGCGGGAGGGCGTCAATCTGACGTTCCTCCCGTTCTTCGCCAAGGCGGTGGTCGAGGCTCTCAAGGCACACCCCAACGTCAACGCCAGTTACGACGCGGACGCCAAGGAGATCACCTACTACTCGGCGGTGCACCTCGGCATCGCGGTGGACACCGAGCAGGGACTGCTCTCGCCCGTCATCCACAACGCGAGCGACCTGTCGCTCGCCGGGCTCGCACGCGCCATCGCCGACATCGCCGACCGCGCCCGCGGCGGCGGCCTCAAGCCGGACGAGCTCACCGGCGGCACGTTCACGATCACCAACATCGGCAGCCAGGGTGCGCTGTTCGATACGCCGATCCTCGTCCCGCCGCAGGCCGCGATGCTGGGCACCGGCGCCATCGTCAAGCGCCCCGCAGTGGTCAAGGACGACGCGGGCAACGAATCGCTCGGCATCCGGTCGATGTGCTATCTGCCTCTCACCTACGACCACCGCCTGGTGGACGGCGCGGACGCGGGGCGCTTCGTCAGCACCATCCGCCAACGGCTCGAGGAAGGCGCGTTCGAGGCCGACCTGGGCCTCTAGGGGGTCGGCCCGCGCACGGGCCGTCCCCGCGCCTGCGCGCGCGACCGCAGTAACCCACCGCACCCGGGTCGTCATCGATACGATGAGACCCGGGTGCTGTGCGTCCACAGGAAGGGGTGCCGTGCGATGCGAGTGGCGATCGCGGGATCGTCGGGCCTGATCGGCACGGCCCTCGCCGCCCGACTCCGGGCGGAGGGTCACCGGGTGTTGCGCCTGGTGCGTCGCCCCGCGCGCGGCGACGACGAGATCCCGTGGAGCCCGGCCACCGACCACCTGGACGCCGCACAGCTGGACGGCGTCGACGCCGTGGTGAACCTGTGCGGCGTGGGCATCGGCGACCGCCGCTGGACCGGCGCCCGCAAGCAGCTCATCCGCGACAGCCGTGTCGAGCCCACCGGGGTGATCGCCCGGGCCGCCGCCGCTGCGGGCATTCCCGCGTTGATCAACGCGGGCGCCGTCGGCTACTACGGCGACACCGGAGACCGCGTGGTGGACGAATCCTCCCCCGCCGGTTCGGGTTTCCTCGCGGGGGTGTGCGTGGACTGGGAGAGCGCCGCCAGCGCCGCCGTGGACGCGGGGATGCGGGTGGTCACGTGCCGCAGCGGCGTGGTCCTCGCGCCGCGCGGAGGAATGCTCGCCCCCCTCAAGCGGCTCTATTCGCTCGGGTTGGGCGGACGGCTCGGCAGCGGTCACCAATACATGTCGTGGGTCTCGCTCGACGACGAGATCCGCGCGATGATGTTCCTGCTGCGCAATCCCGACGCGCGCGGGCCGGTCAACATCACCGGCCCCGCCCCCGTCACCAACACCCAGTTCAACGCCGCGCTCGGGCGCCGGCTGCACCGCCCCACCCCATGGATCGTCCCGGCACCGGCCTTGCGCGCGGTGCTCGGCGAGTTCGCCTCCGAGGGGGTGCTCACCGGACAGCGCGCCATCCCGCGTGAACTCGAACGCCTGGGGTTCGACTTCCAGCACGCCACCATCGGGCAGGCGCTCGACGCCGCCGTCTGACCGCGCGGGCGCGCCCTCGCCCGCGCCACTCGCCGACCCGCCCCGCGCGGGGCCGCCGGGACCGCTCCTGCCGCGGCGTACTGTCGTCTGCATGCGCAGCGCCACCGAATCGATCCGCTCGTCCGCCAGCCCCGTGGCCGTCAGCGAGCAGGGGCGCATCGACTACCTCGAGGCGTGGGACCGCCAGCGCGCGCACCTCGACGCGCGCGCAGCGGGCGGGCCGGATGCGATGCTGCTGCTGGAGCACCCTGCGGTGTACACGGCGGGCCGGCGCACCCTCCCCGAGGAGCGCCCCCGGGACGGGACGCCGGTGATCGATGTGGACAGGGGCGGCAAGATCACCTGGCACGGCCCGGGACAGCTCGTCGGCTACCCCATCATCGGGCTCGCCGAGCCCGTCGACGTCGTCGAGTACGTGCGCCGGCTGGAGCAGGCGCTGATCTCCGTGTGCACCGGGCTGGGGGTGCGGTGCGGACGCGTGCCCGGCCGTTCCGGCGTGTGGCTGCCGGCGGACACCGGCGGGGCGGGCGGGGCCGTGCGGCCCGAACGCAAGATCGCCGCCATCGGCATCCGCGTCGAGCGCGGCATCACCATGCACGGCTTCGCGCTCAACTGCGACGCCGACCTGACCGATTTCTCGTCGATCGTCCCCTGCGGAATCGCCGACGCGGGCGTCACCTCGCTGACCATCGAGCTGGGCCGGAACGTCTGTTCGTCGGAGGTCCTCCCCGCTGTGCGCGATGCGGTGCCCGCGGCCCTCGACGGCCGGCTGCCCGTGGCCGAATGCGACATCCCCCGGCGCACCGCCGAGGAACTCGCCGGCGCGGCGTCGCCGTCGTTCATGGAACCCCTCCGGCTGGGCTGACGCCGCCGCACGGCGCGTAGCATCGGCCGTGTGACTGTGGCCCCAGAAGGACGCAAGCTCCTGCGCATCGAAGCCCGGAACGCTCAAACACCCATCGAGCGCAAGCCGGAGTGGATCAAGACCCGTGCACACATGGGTCCGGAGTACACCGAGCTCAAGGGTCTCGTACGCAGCGAGTCGCTGCACACCGTGTGCGAGGAAGCCGGCTGCCCCAACATCTACGAGTGCTGGGAGGACCGCGAGGCGACCTTCCTCATCGGCGGCGACCAGTGCACCCGGCGGTGCGACTTCTGCCAGATCCACACCGGCAAGCCCCAGCCGCTCGACACCGACGAGCCCCGCCGCGTGGCCGAGTCGGTGCGGTCGATGGGCCTGCGGTATTCGACGGTGACCGGCGTGGCCCGCGACGACCTGCCCGACGGGGCGAGCTGGATCTACGCCGAGACGTGCCGGATGATCCACGAGCTCAACCCGGGTACCGGCGTCGAGCTTCTCATCGACGATTTCCAGGGCGACGCGGACGCACTGCAGGCGGTGTTCGACGCGCGCCCCCAGGTGCTCGCGCACAATCTGGAGACCGTCCCCCGCATCTTCAAGCGGATCCGGCCGGCGTTCCGCTACCAGCGCAGCCTCGACGTGCTCACGGCGGCCCGCGAGGCCGGGCTGGTGACCAAGTCCAACCTGATCCTGGGGATGGGCGAGACCACCGACGAGGTGGTCGAATCGATGCAGGCGCTGCGCGACGCGGGCTGCGAGATCCTCACCATCACGCAGTACCTGCGGCCGTCGGCCCTGCACCACCCCATCGACAGGTGGGTCAAGCCGCAGGAGTTCGTCGCACTGTCCGACGCCGCCCGCGGCATGGGGTTCTCCGGAGTCCTCGCCGGGCCGTTGGTGCGCTCGTCGTACCGCGCCGGCCGGCTGTACGCGCAGGCTGTGCGCGAACGCGGCGAATCGCTGCCGGACAACCTCGCACACCTCGCCGAATCCGGCAGCACATGGCAGGAGGCGGGCTCGGTGCTGGCGAGGATGCAGCAGGCCTGATCGCCTCGCGACCGCGCCGCGGACCGCGGGCACGGCGCGCCCGCGCGGACCCGTATCCTGAGTGGCATGGCGAAGGGCAAACCCACCAAGGAAGAGCGCAAGGCGGCGAAGGCGGCCTCGCGCGCCGCGTCCAAGGAGCGCCGCACGCAGATCTGGCAGGCGTTCCAGATGCAGCGCAAGGAGGACAAGGCGCTCCTGCCGCTGATGGCGGCGACGCTGCTCGTGACCGTCGGCGTGCTGGTGGGGCTGAGCTTCCTGGTGGGCATCGCCTGGTGGGCGGCGCTGGTGCTGGGGATCATCCTCGGCGCGCTGCTCGCGTTCATCGTCTTCGGCCGGCGCGTGCAGAAGAACGTCTACCGCAAGGCGGACGGGCAGGCGGGCGCCGCCGCGTGGGCGCTGGAGAACCTCAAGGGCGCCTGGCGCGTGACGAACGCCGTCGCCGCCACCACGCAGCTCGACGCGGTGCACCGCGTCATCGGCCGTCCGGGCGTCATCCTCGTGGGCGAGGGCGCTCCGCACCGGCTCAAGCCGCTGATGGCGCAGGAGAAGAAGCGCGCCGCGCGGCTGATCGGCGACACCCCGATCTACGAGTTCATCGTGGGCAACGGGGAGGGGCAGGTGCCGCTGGCCAAGCTGCAGCGGCAGATCACCAAGCTGCCCAAGAACATCGACACCAAGACCCTCGACAGCATCGAAGCGCGCATGACGGCACTGCAGAAGAAGGGCGGCGCGGGCGCGGCGATGCCGAAGGGGCCCGTCCCGGGCGGCGCCAAGCAGAAGGGCATCCAGCGCACGGTCCGCCGGCGCTGACCGGCTGAGTCCTGCCGCCGGCGGGGGTTCAGCGCGAGCTGATGACCGCCGTCTGGGTGGCGCGGTCGTGCAGGCCGCGCCCGTCCTCGTCCATCACGAGTGGCGGCAGGATGAAAAAGGTGAGCAGCACGCGGAAGAACGCGCGCGGCAGGCCGACGGGAACCTCGGCGTCGACCCGGGCGACCCCCAGGCCCATCGCCGTCTGGCCGGGGGTGGCCGCGAACAGCCACACGCTGACCACGCTCACCACCGCCCACACGACGGCGCCCGTCGTGGCGGGACCGCCGGGCAGCGGAAAGAAGGCGAGCAGGAGCATGGCCACGCCGTAGCACAGCAGCCAGTCGATGAGCAGCCCCGTGACCTTGCGGCCGGTCCCGCCCACCGAGCGGGGGCCGGACTCGGGAAGGCCGAGCCGCTCCCCGCGGTACTTGACCACGCTGCCGTCCTCACCCTTGGGGAGGGCCGCGGCGGGGCCTGAAAGCCAGGATCCGGTCATTCGACGCATGGGCACCAGGATACGGAACGCCGCGGCGCCCGGCCGCCGCGGACCGCGCGCGACCAGCCCCGTACCCGTGCGGGGCGGGTCGCACGTCGCGGCCCGAGACGAATGTCACGCCCGACACGTATCGTGTAACACCGTCGCAACATCCGGTTGACTGACGGGCAACACCGCGTCTATACCGTGATTCGCGTACACCCGGTCGCCGCACCGCGACGGGTCATGACTGAGGAGCCTTACATAGTGTTCACTTCTGCCGAACAGGTACTCGCCTATATCCGTGACGAGAAGGTCGAGTACGTCGACATCCGCTTCTGCGACGTCCCCGGCGTCATGCAGCACTTCTCCATCCCGGCGGGCGCATTCAGCCACGACGTGTTCGAGGACGGCCTCGCCTTCGACGGTTCGTCCGTGCGCGGATTCCAGTCGATCCACGAATCCGACATGCAGCTGTTCCCGGACGTCACCACGGCCACGGTGGACCAGTTCCGCAGCGCCAAGACGCTGAACATGAACTTCTTCGTGCACGACCCGTTCACCCGCGAGGCCTACAGCCGCGACCCGCGCAACGTCGCACGGAAGGCCGAGGAGTACCTCAAGAGCACGGGCATCGCGGACACCTGCTTCTTCGGCGCCGAGGCCGAGTTCTACATCTTCGACTCCGTCCGCTTCGACTCGTCCGTCAACGGCAGCTTCTACGAGGTCGACTCCATCGAGGGGCGCTGGAACAGCGGGCTCGCCACCGAGCGCGACGGCAGCCCCAACCTGGGCAACAAGATCCGGGTCAAGGGCGGCTACTTCCCGGTGGCCCCGTACGACCACACCGTGGACCTGCGCGACGCGATGTCGACCAACCTCACCGAGGCCGGCTTCGAGCTCGAGCGCCTGCACCACGAGGTGGGCACCGGCGGCCAGCAGGAGATCAACTACAAGTTCAACACCCTGCTGCACGCCGCCGACGAGCTGATGCAGTTCAAGTACATCATCAAGAACACCGCCCACCAGCACGGCAAGACGGTCACGTTCATGCCGAAGCCCCTCTACGGCGACAACGGCTCCGGCATGCACGCGCACCAGTCGCTGTGGAAGGACGGCGAGCCGCTGTTCTACGACGAGTCCGGCTACGGCGGCCTATCCGACATCGCCCGGTACTACATCGGCGGCATCCTGCACCACGCGCCGTCGCTGCTGGCGTTCACCAACCCCACCATCAACTCCTACAAGCGCCTGGTCCCCGGCTACGAGGCCCCCATCAACCTGGTGTACTCGCAGCGCAACCGCTCGGCGTGCGTGCGCATCCCCGTCACCGGCAACAGCCCCAAGGCCAAGCGCATCGAGTTCCGCTCACCCGACTCGTCCGGCAACCCCTACCTGGCGTTCGCCGCGATGATGATGGCCGGCCTCGACGGCATCCGCAATAAGATGGAGCCGGCCGAGCCGATCGACAAGGACCTCTACGAGCTTCCGCCCGAGGAGGCCGCGAGCGTGCCGCAGGCCCCCACCTCGCTGGAGGCCGTCATCGACAACCTCGAACGCGACCACGACTACCTCACAGAGGGCGGCGTGTTCACCACCGACCTGATCGAGAAGTGGATCGAACTCAAGCGCGACGACGAGATCGGCCCGATGAACCTGCGTCCGCACCCGTACGAGTTCGACCTCTACTACGACTGCTGATCCGGGGTTTTCCAGCCTCCGTCAGCTGTCGCCGAGAACGACCCCTGACCTGCGCAAACGCCTTTGGGCGTCTGTCAGCGTCAGGGGTCGCTTATCGTTGTTCTGCGGCCCCACCGCGGCCCCTGGATCGTGCGTCCGGGCCAGGTCCAGCCCCCCACCCGCGGCCCGGAGAGAAGGATGACGCATGGGCAATCCATTGAACGCGCGCCCGGACGATTCGTAGCTGGCCCGCCGACCACTCCGAGCCGACAGAGGCGTCGCATGGCACACGCTGAACGTCGCGATCGCAAGGCTGCCGACGGAACCATGATGCGGGCTTACAGGGTCCGCTGGCGCGAGCCCGACGCCGGCAAGATCCCGTTCGAGACCTACGGCCACGCCGACCCCGGCTTCACACTGCGGACCTGTACCCACCTGATGGAAGGCAGTTCCACTCTGGTCCGCCTCCTGACCCACACGGTCAGACCAACCAGATGATTACGTTTTCCGCTAGTATTGTCATGCGTTAGGATGGTGCCGTGATCCGGTCCTTCAAGAACACCGACACAGAGAAGGTCTGGAACCGTGAACACGTCCGAGCCCTCGGACCCGAACTGCAACGCGCCGCGCAGAAGACGCTCCGCCTCCTCAACGCGGCCTCAGAATTGAACAGCCTGCGAGTGCCGCCCGGCAACCGCCTGGAGAAGCTGGTCGGCGACCGAGCCGGACAGCACTCCATCCGCATCAACGACCAATACCGGATCTGCTTCGTTTGGACCGACAACGGCGCAGACGACGTCGAGATCACCGACTACCACTGATCAAGAGAGGAGACCGATCATGGCTGAGACGACCAAGGCACACGACCCGATCACTCCCGGCGAGATCCTGCTGACCGAGTTCTTGGAGCCGCTGGGCATCACCCAGTACCGCCTCGCCCAGGCCACCGGGCTTCCCCAGACCCGGATCAGCGAGATCGTGCGCGGCAAGCGAGCCATCACCATCGACACTGCACTGCGACTCTCCAAGACCCTCGGCGTCGACGACCGCTTCTGGATCAACATCCAGACCGACTACGACCTCGAGGTCGAGCGCGACCTGCACGCCGACGAACTCGCCAAGGTCACCCCCCTGGTCGCGAGCTGAACTCGGCGACGTGCGACCCCGCCGAGGCCCCAGCACCAGCGGAAACCGCGTCTGCGCAGGTCAGCGCGGGCGTCCCCACCGCTATTACGACTGCTGAGATTCCCAGCGCGCTGACCTGGCGACCGCGTCCTGGATCGCCGGGTCGGTACCCAGTCAGTCCCCCGTGCGTCCGCAGCAGAATCGGCCCGGGCCGCGATCACCGACCCCGACCGTGGCGCGGGCCGCTTTTCGCCGCCCGTCCATTCAGTACGGCCTGCTAATTCAACACGCGGACGCTTTATCGCCTCGTTAGCATCCAGGTGTGACCGGTACCAGTGGCCCAGATCACGCCGACAACGAGCCCGCCGCCCGGGGCCCCCGGACACGTGCGGGCGGGGCCGTCCGATTACTCTCGGGCATCGGCGCGCTGCTCGTGCTCGCCGGTGTCGCGGCGTGGTCGGTGCTGAGTCTGCACCCGCCGGCGCCCGCGGGCGTCGATGCACCACCCGGCTCGTTCAGCGCGGACCGCGCGATGGAGCAGGTCGAGCAGAGCGCACGGGTTCCGCATCCCACCGGCTCCGTCGCCAACGACGAGGTCCGCGCCCACCTCATCGACCGGCTCACCGGGCTCGGGCTGCAGCCGCGGGTGAACAGCGCGCTCGGCGTCGTCGTCCGGGGCCCGGACCGGGTCAACGCGGCGGCGGTCGACAACGTCGTCGCCGTCCTCCCCGGCACCGACCCCACCGGCAGGATCTTCCTCGCCGCCCACTACGACTCCGCGCAGTTCTCCCCCGGCGCCGGGGACGATTCCGCCGGGACGGCGGCGATCCTCGAGATCGCGCGGGCACTGCAGGACGCGCCGCCGCTGCGCAACGACATCGTGCTGCTGTTCACCGACGCGGAGGAGTCCGGGACCATCGGTTCCGAGGGGTTCCTCGCCTCCTCCCCGCTCGCCGCCGACGGCGGGGTGGTGCTCAACTTCGAGGCCCGCGGCGCGTCGGGGCCGGTGGTGATGTTCGAGACCTCGGAGGGCAACGCCGCGCTCGCACGGCTCTACGCCGCCACGGCCCCGCACCCCGCCGCCACGAGCGCCGCGGTGGAGGTCTACCGCCGCCTGCGCAACAACACGGACTTCACCAACTTCCTCAAGACCGGCGACTTCACCGGGATGAACTCGGCGTTCTTCGACGGCGCCGCCGTCTATCACACCCCGCAGGACGTGCCCGAGCGGCTGAGCGGGGCGAGCCTGCAGGCGATGGGCGACAACGGGCTCGCGCTCACCAGGGCGCTCGGTTCCGCCGATCTCGCCGACTACGCGCGGCCCGCGCCGCACGACGAGACCTACTTCACCGTGCCCGGCGCGGTCGCGCACTACCCGGGCTTCTGGGTGTGGCCGCTCGCGGGGCTCTCGGTCGCCCTCACCGGCGCGGTGGCCGCGATCGCGTGGCGCACCCGCCGGGCCACGATCCTGCGCCTCGTCGCGGGCAGCGCCGCCGCGCTCTTCCCGCTTGTACTCGCCCCGCTCGCCGCGTACGGGGTGTGGCGGATGCTCGTGCTCATCCGGCCCGGGTACGGCAGCGTGCTCGACCTCTGGCGGCCGGCTGTATTGCGCATCGGGGTCATCGTTCTCGCGGTCGCGGTGTTCCTCGCGTTTCTGGCCCTGGCCCGGCGACGGATCGGGGCGACCGCCGCGACCTTCGGCTGCCTCGTCTGGCTCACCGTCCTCGGCGTCGTGTTCTCGGCGCTCGCCCCGGGCGCGGCGTACCTGGCGACACTGCCGGCGCTCGCCACCGGCACCGCCGCCGCCGTTGCCCTGTCCGCCCGCATGCCCGGGCTGCGGGCGGCGGCGACGCTCGCCGGCTCGGTCGTCGCCGTCCTCGTGCTCGCCCCCGCGATCGCGATGTTCTTCGCCTCGCTGGGCATGCCGATGGCCGCCGGGCCCGCATTGTTCACAGTGCTGCTGTGCTTCGCGGCCACACCGACGCTGGACCTGCTGTTCACCGGCAGCACCGCCGACGACGCCGTCACCGCCACCGCCGAGAGCACCACCCCCGGCAGACGACGGCATCGTCTGGCCACCGCCGCGGTGCCGCTGACCGCGTTCGCGTCCGCCGCGGTGCTGCTGGGCGTCGGCACCGGAATCAACGGCTTCGACGCCCGCCATCCCGAACCGGCCCAGCTCATGTACGCGCTCGACGCCGACACCGGCAGCGCGCACTGGCTCAGCGAGAACGCGCCGACCGACTACACCCGGCGATATCTGGACTCGGAGGCCGACGCCGGCGACTATCTGCCCTTCACCCGCAGCGGGCGCGACTCCGGCCCCCTGGAGCCGGCGGAGGTGTCCGGCTACTTCCCGTACATCCATCAGACGGTGCACGTGGGCCCGGCCCCGACTGCCGCGCTGCCGACGCCGACACTCGATGTCGTCTCGGACGCGCGGGCCGGCGGAGTCCGCACGATCACCGTCCACGCGTCCCCGGGCCGCCCGGTGCGGATGATCACCGTCGGCGTCGACACCGACGGGGGCACCGTCGAGGGCGTGCGCCTCGAGAGCCCGGGCACCGCGGGCAGGGACCTCGCCGGGGACGCGGTCGGCTCGTCCACCAGCGCGGTCACCTTCCACGGCCCGACGCCCCAGGGGATCACGCTGCGATACCGGATCTCCGGAGACGGCCCCGTGCGGGTGCGGGCCGTCGGCGGCAGCGACGGCCTCGACGGGCTGCCCGGGTACGTCGCTCCCCCGGACGGCGTCGACATCGCCGGAACGCACAGCTCGGGGCTGCTCATGGTCGCCACCGAGAAGGTGCTCGACTAGCCGCGGCCACCGATCATCACAGTCCGGTAACGGTATTCACATCTGTCACACGTAACCCCTTCGCCGCCACCGGAGACGGAGCAGAGTGACGGGTGGACGGCCGGTCGGCGACTCGCGACCGGGGGCCGATGTCAGCGGAGGGGTCGGATTCGGCAGGAAAGGCGCACCCGGTGCTCAGCGATCTATGGGACTTCGTCTCCTCACGGCGCGAACAACTCCTCATCGACTCGTACCAGCACGTCAGCGCCGTCATCCAGTGCGTCCTGATCGCCACGGTCATCGCCGTCGCCGTGGGCGTCCTCGTCTACCGCAGCCCGCTCGGATCGGCTGCCGCCACCGCCCTGTCGAGCGCGGTGCTCACCATCCCGTCGTTCGCGCTGTTGGGCATCCTCATCCCCGTGGTGGGGCTCGGCGTGCCGCCCACCGTCATCGCCCTGGTCCTCTACGCACTGCTGCCCATCATCCGCAACACCATCGTCGGCCTCGGCTCCATCGATCCCGGCACCACCGACGCCGCCCGCGGCATCGGCATGGGCCGCCTGCATGTACTCGCACGCATCGAACTGCCCCTCGCGTGGCCGTCCATCCTCACCGGCATGCGCGTGAGCACCCAGATGAGCATGGGCATCCTCGCCATCGCCGCCTACGCGAAGGGCCCGGGACTGGGCAACCTGATCTTCTCCGGGCTCTCCCGTGTGGGCAGCCCCACCGCCGTGCCGCAGGCGCTCACCGGCACGGTGCTGATCATCATCCTGGCGCTCATCCTGGACGGCATCTACATCGTCATCGGCAAGCTCACGACATCGAGGGGACTCCATGCCTGACCACGGTTCCGGCGCGGGCGCCGCGACGACCACCGCCGCCAAGACGGTCTCCGGGGTCGAGATCGTTCTCGATGAAGTCACCAAGCGCTACCCCGGCAGCAAGACCCCCGCGGTCGACCGGGTCTCGATGACCATCCCGGCCGGCGAGATCGTCGTGTTCGTCGGCCCCTCAGGGTGCGGCAAGACCACCACGATGCGCATGATCAACCGGCTCATCGAACCCACCTCCGGAAGGATCACGATCGCCGGCCGGGACGCGCTGTCGATCAAGCCGGACAGGCTCCGCCGCGGCATCGGCTACTCGATCCAGCAGTCGGGGCTGTTCCCGCACATGACCATCGCACAGAACGTGGGCATGGTGCCGGGTCTGGTGGGGTGGAAGAAGAAGCGCATCGCCGAGCGCGTCGACGAAATGCTGGACCTGGTGGGGCTCGAACCCGACACGTACCGCGGGCGCTACCCGCGGCAGCTCTCCGGCGGGCAGCAGCAGCGCGTGGGAGTGGCGCGCGCGCTGGCCGCGGATCCGCCGGTGCTGCTCATGGACGAACCCTTCGGCGCCGTCGACCCGATCACCCGCGGGCTCCTGCAGGACGAGCTGCTGCGGCTGCAGTCCGAGCTGGGCAAGACCATCGTCTTCGTCACGCACGACTTCGCCGAGGCCGTCAAACTGGGCGACCACATCGCGGTGCTGGGCGGGCAGTCGAAGATCCTCCAGTACGACACGCCTGAGGCGATCCTCGCCAATCCGGCCGACGACACCGTCGCCGGCTTCATCGGGTCCGGTGCCTCGCTGCAGCAGCTCACCCTGCTGCGCGTGCGCGACGTCGAGCTGGAGCACTGCCCCACCGCCCACGAGTCCGACGCGCCCGACTCGCTCCGCGCCGCCCTCGGCACACGGCGACGGACCTGGGGCCTCGTGCTCGATGCACGCAATCGGCCGGTGGCCTGGGTCCACGCGCGCCACCTCGCCACCGCGACCACGCTGCGCGGGATCGGAGACCCGATCGGCGAGGTCGTCAGCACCCAGTCGACGCTGCAGGACGCCCTCGAAGCGCTGCTGGCCGCGTCCAGCGCGTCCACCGTCGTCACCGGCAGCCGCGGACAGTACGAGGGCCTGATCAACATCGACACGCTCATCCAGACGGTGCGCACGCTGCGCGAGGAGTACTCCGACGACGACGATGGCACAGGCGGTGACACTGACGGCGACGGCGGCGGGCACGGCGGGGCGGGCGACGCAGGGGGCACTCGCACACCCCCGACGGTGATCGGAGGCGAACCGGAATGACCATCACCCAGGACACCGTCACTGCCGGCGAGAAGGTCGCCGACCCGGTGGACAGCACCGCCGCCGGGCGGCGCGGCGACAGCATCCGCATGCTGGCACAGCCCGTGGTGGCGGTGGGCGGGGCCGCGGCGATCCTCGTCTGGGCATTCGCCTTCAACGACCTCAACGCCACCCAGCGCGAAACCCTCAACGCGTCATCGCTCGGCACGCGGCTGGGCCAGCACATCGCCATCACCGCCGTCGTCACCGCGATCGTCGTCGCCCTCGCCGTTCCGCTGGGCATACTGCTCACCCGCCGGGGGTACAAGGCGCTCTCGCCGGTGTTCATCGGCATCGGCAACATCGGTCAGGCCTCCCCCGCCATCGGCCTGCTCGTGCTGCTGTTCCTGTGGACCGGCAAGACCGGCTTCTGGATCGGCGTACTGCCCATCGCCTTCTATTCGCTGCTGCCGGTGCTGCGCAACACCATGCTCGGCATGCAATCCGTCGACCCGTCGCTGATCGACGCCGGCCTCGGCCAGGGCATGTCGCCGATGACGGTGCTACGGCGCGTCGAGTTCCCGCTGGCGGTGCCGTTCATCCTCGCCGGCCTGCGCACATCGCTGGTCCTCGCCGTAGGCACCGCCACCCTGTGCTTCCTCGTGGGCGCCGGCGGCCTGGGCGTGCTCATCGACACCGGCTACAAGCTGCGCGACAACCCCACGCTCTACGTCGGCGCGGTGCTGGCTGTCGCGCTGGCCCTGTTCATCGACTGGCTCGGGGCACTCGCCGAGCGCTTCATCGGCCCCAAGGGGCTGCGCTGATGGACACCGCACCGGCCTCGCCCGCACCGACGGCGCCCGGCCTTCCGGCCTCCCGCCGGCCCCGCGGCGGCCCGCTCCCGCGCGCCGCCGCGTTGGTCGCCGCGCTGCTCACCACCATGCTGCTGGCCTCGTGCGGGCTGCAATCCGGCGGCGCACTGCCCCTGTCGGTGGGGCCGGGCAGCATCACGACCGACCCCGGACTCGAGGGCGTCAAGCTCACCGTGGGGTCGAAGGACTTCACCGAGAACATCATCCTCGGCTACATCGCCGAGTTCGCGCTGGCCGCCGCGGGCGCCGAGATCCGGGATCTGACGGACATCCAGGGATCGAACAGCGCGCGCGCCGCCATGGAGGCCGGCCAGGTGGACCTCTACATCGAGTACACCGGCACCGGCTGGATCAACTACCTGCACAACCAGCACCCCATCCCCGACGCCCAGGAGCAGTTCGAGGCGGTGAAGAAGGAAGACCTGGAGCGCAACGGCATCGTATGGGCCGCACCCGCGCCCATGGACAACACCTACGCGCTCGCCGCGAGCCGGAAGGTGGTCCAGGACACCGGCGTGCGCACGCTGTCCGACTACGCGAACCTCGTCAACACGCATCCCGGGTCGATCACCACCTGCATCGAGACCGAATTCAACAGCCGCCAGGACGGATTCCCGGGCATGGCCGCGGCGTACGGCTTCAACCCGGACGACGCCGGCAAGAAGATCCTGCAGACGGGCATCATCTACCAGGCCACCGCCACCGGCGGCGAGTGCACCTTCGGCGAGGTGTTCACCACCGACGGCCGCATCAAGGGCCTGGACCTGTACGTGCTCGAGGACGACAAGCAGTTCTTCCCCCACTACAACGCGGCCGTGACCATGCGCGAACAGGTCTACAGAAGCCATCCGGAGATCGTCACCGTCCTCGCTCCCGTGATGAAGGAGATCACCAACGACGAGATCTCCACGCTCAACGCGAAGGTGGACGTCGACGGCGAGGAACCGGCCGACGTCGCACGGCAGTGGCTGGTGGACAAGGGTTTCGTCACGGACGGCTGAACCGCACCGGCCCGCCCCGGAATGTGATCTGCCCCGCGGGAATCGGCACCGGGGTTGCGCATCGGCCACGCGCACGGAATCCTTCTCCGGATGTCCGACTTCGTCGCGAGCATCACGGACTCGCTGGCCGGTCTCGGCCCCGCCGGATACATCACACTCGTCGTCGCCGTGAGCGTCGTGTGCCAATGGTTCGCGTGGCGCATCCGCATGCCGTCGATCCTGCTCATGCTGCTCGTGGGCTTCGGTCTCGGACAGATCGTCTCCGCCGAAGAGGTGCTGGGACGCGACCTGCTCTTCGACGGGATCAGCCTCACCGTCGGCATCATCCTGTTCGAGGGCAGCATGTCGCTGCGCCTCAAACACGTCCAGGACCTCGGCCGTCCCGTGTGGCGCCTGTGTTCGGTGACCGTCCTCGTGGCCTGGTCCCTCATCACGCTCGCCGCCTGGCTGATCGGCTTCGACATCAAGGTGGCGCTGCTGGTGGGGGCGATCCTCGTGGTCACCGGCCCCACCGTGATCGCGCCGATCCTGCGATCACTGCGCCCTACCCGGCGCGTGTCGTCGCTGCTGCGGTGGGAGGGCATCGTCGTCGACCCGATCGGCGCGGTCCTGGCGCTGCTGGTGTTCCAGGGGATCGTCAGCGGCGAGGGCGGGCAGGCCGCCTCCGCCGTGCTCATCGCGCTGGGCAAGACGCTGCTCATCGCGTTCGGCATCGCCCTGCTCATGGGCGTGGCCATCGAGTTCGTCATGCGGCGCCGGGCCGTGCCCGACTTCCTGCACGGCGTGTTCTTCCTGGCCGCGGCGATCACGGCGCTCGTCGCGTCCAACGCTCTGCAGCCGGAGTCGGGCCTGCTCACGGTGACGATCCTCGGCATCTACCTGGGCAACCGGCCGGAGCTGCACCTCGAGCACGTGGCCGAGTTCAAAGAGCACCTGCAGATCCTGTTCGTCGGCGCACTGTTCATCGTGCTCGCGGGGCGCATCAGCCCCCAGCAGATCATCGACGTCGCGCCCAAGGCGCTGATCTTCATCGCCGCCCTGGTGCTCGTCGTACGCCCGGTGAGCATCGCCCTCGGCCTGCTGCGCACCAAGGTCACCCGGAACGAGCGGATACTGCTGGCCTGCATGGCGCCGCGCGGCGTCGTCGCCGCCGCGGTGACGAGCATCTTCGCCCTCGGGCTCACGCAGTCGGCGGACGCGCTCTCGGCGAAGGCCGACGCCGCCACCGGAGACGACAAGCAGGCCCTCGTCGCCCAGGCCGCCGATCTGCAGCGTCTCGCGGGGCAGGCCGCGGAGATGGTGCCGCTGGTCTTCGTCCTCATCGTGTGCACCGTGGCCATCTATGGACTGAGCGTCGGCAGGCTCGCCGAGCGACTGGGCCTCGCCTCCGCGAACCCGCAGGGCGTGGTGTTCGTCGGCGTCAACCGCTGGGTGGTGGACGCCGCCAAGCTGCTGCAGGACTCGGGCATCCCCGTACTGGTGGTGGCGCGCAACTACGTGACGCTCTCCGGCGCCCGCATGGCCGGGCTGCCCACGATCACCGCGAACATCCTGTCCGAATACGCGGTGAAGGACATGGACCTGTCCGGGATCGGCTACTTCATCGCGTGCACGCCCGAGGACGAGACCAACGCCACCGCCGCCCGCGAGTTCTCCCACATCTTCGGCCGCGCCAACACCTTCCAGCTGCACAGGGGGGCGAAGTCGACGGGCACCGGCAGCACCCGGCGCGACACCGCCGGGCACCTCAGCGCCCGCTACGCCTTCGTCCCGCCGCTGTCGCGCGCCGAGCTCGACCGCCGGATGATGGCCGGCATGGCCGTCAAGAAGACCGCGCTGAGCAGCAAGTACACGCTGGCCGACTTCCGTCGGCAGTACGGCGACGACGCGGTGATCCTGTTCGTGCAGCGCGGCGGCGTCACCTCCGTCGCCCACGAGACGACCAAACTGCCGTCGGCGGAGGGCACGCTGATCGCAATGGTGCCGGTGACCGAGGACGCCGGCGCCGCGCGGCGACCATCCGCCCAGGCGCCGGCCGTCGACGCCTGACCCGGCGGCGGTTCCGGAGCCGGAAGCTCAGCCGAAGACCCGCTCCACCACCGCCCGGGCCCGGCGGGTCACCCGCAGATAGTGGTCCAGGAACTCGCCCGCGTCGTCACCGCGCCACCCGGCCGCGTACGCGACGGCGGCGAGCTGGTCGCCGGTGCCCGGAATCTGGTCGCCCGCCTTGCCGCGGGCCAGCACGATGGCGTTGCGCGCCCGGGTGGCCAGCAGCCACGACTCGGTGAGCATGCGCACGTCGTCCGCCTCCAGCAGCCCGATCCGCTCGATGGCCTCGAGGGTCTCGAGTGTCGACGTGCCGCGCAGCTCCGGATTCTCGTGCGCATGCTTGAGCTGCAGCAATTGGACGGTCCACTCGATGTCGGCGAGACCGCCGCGTCCGAGTTTGGTGTGGGTGGCCGGGTCGGCGCCGCGGGGCAGCCGCTCGGAATCCACCCGGGCCTTCATGCGCCGGATCTGCAGCACCGTGCCCGCATCGATGCCGCCCGGCGGATAGCGGAACTCGTCGATCATGTGCAGGAATCGCAGCCCCAGGTCGGAATCTCCGGCGACGGTGGTCGCGCGCAGCAGCGCCTGCACCTCCCACGGCTCAGCCCACTTGCGGTAGTAGGCCTGGTACGACGCGAGCGTCCGCACAAGCGGCCCGCTGCGCCCCTCCGGCCGCAGGTCCGCGTCCACTTCCAGCGGCGGGTCGACACTGGCGCGGCCCAGCAGCGAGCGCACCCTGTCGGCGATCCCCGACGCCCACCGGACCGCTTCGGCGTCCGACGGCGCGGGCGTTCCGGGCTCTCCGGGCACCGGTTCGCAGACGAACAGCACGTCGGCATCGGAGCCGTAGCCGAGTTCTCCGCCGCCCAGCCGGCCCATGCCGATCACGGCGATCCGGGCGGGCGCGGGGCGCCCCGACTCGGCGGCGTCCGCACGGCTCACCGCATACAGCGCGGCCCCGAGCACCGACACCCATACCGACGACAGCGCGCGGCACACCTGCCGCACCTCGAGCATGCCCAGCACGTCGGCCGACGCCACCCGGGCCAGCTCGGCACGCCGCAGCGACCGCGCCGCCGCGATGGCCCGCTCCGGGGACCGGTGACGCGCCGCCGACCGGGTGAGCCCTTGCGCCACCACGGTGTAGTCGACGGCGAGCAGCTTAGGTCCGGACGCCCCGTCCGCGTACATGTGCACCACGTCGGGCGCGCGCAACAGCAGGTCCGGGATGTAGCGCGACGACCCGAGCACCAGCATGAGGCGCTTGGCCAGCGCTCCCTCGTCGCGCAGCGTCCGCAGGAACCACGGATGGTCGGTCATCGCTTCGGACAAGGTGCGGTAGGCCAGCAGGCCCGCGTCCGGATCGGGCGTCTCGCCCAGCCATTCGAGCAGGGTCGGCAGCATGAGCGACTGGATGCGCCCCTTGCGGGTGGCGCCCTTGGTCAGGGCCGTCAGGTGCCCCAGGGCGTTGCGCGGCGCCCGGTAGCCGAGCGCGGCCAGCTGACGTTCCGCCGCCTCCGGGCTCAGCCGCAGCGCCTCCGAATCGATCTGCGTGACCGACTCGAGCAGCGGGCGGTAGAACAGCTTGGCGTGCAGTCGGCGGATGTGCTGCGAGTGCCGCCGGATCTGACGCTGCAGCTCGTCCACGACGCCGCGCCGGGCCTCCGAGCGCACGTGCGCGGCGCGCGCCAGCCAGCGCAGCGCCTCGGTGTCGCCGGGCGGGGGCAGCATGTGCGTACGCTGCAGGCGCTGCAGCTGCAGGCGGTGCTCCAGCAGCCGCAGGAACACGTAGGACTCGATGAGCTGGGCGGCGTCGCCCCGGCCCACGTAACCGCCGGCCGACAGCTGCGCCAGCGCGTTGAGCGTCGACTTGGAGTGCAGCGTCTCGTCCGCGCGCCCGTGCACCATCTGCAGCAGCTGCACGGCGAACTCCACGTCGCGCAGGCTCCCCGTGCCCAGCTTGATCTCACGCTCGCGGACGTCGGCCGGCACCAGCTCCTCCACCCGGCGGCGCATCGCCCGCACCTCGGGCACGAAGTCCTCGCGCTGCGACGCCGTCCACACCATCGGCCCCACCGCCGCGGCGTACTCGCGCCCCAGCTCCAGGTCTCCGGCCGCCGGCCGCGCCTTGAGCAGCGCCTGGAACTCCCAGGTCTTCGCCCAGCGGCGGTAGTAGGCCAGGTGCGAATCAAGGGTGCGCACCAGCGCGCCCTGCTTGCCTTCGGGCCGCAGCCCGGCGTCGACCTCGAAGAACGCACTGGAACCGATGCGGATCATCTCGCCGGCAAGACGCGCCGTGAGCGCGTCGGCCGGCTCGGCGACGAAGACCACGTCCACGTCGCTGACGTAGTTGAGCTCGCGGGCGCCGCACTTGCCCAGCGCCACCACCGCCAACCGCGCTTCCACCGTCTCTTCGCGGCACACCGTCGCCACCGCGACGGCGAGGGCGGCCGCGAGCGCGGCGTCGGCCAGGTCGGACAGATGCCTGCCGACGGCCCGGAACTCCAGGCCCGGCTCGTTCTCGATCGTCGGGGCGAGGTCCACTGCTGCGAGCAGCAGCAGGTGGTCCCGGTAGCGGGTGCGCAGCGCCAGCACGGCCTCCGGCCCGGTGACGGCGGACCGATGCAGTCCGTGCGCCCCCTCTGGCACGGCATCGACTGCGGCGAGCAGGTCCGCCCGGATCTCGTCGCGCACAGGCAGGTCCGGGGCCGACGCCAGGCGCCGCCACGAGCCCGGAAAGTGCGCCAGGTGGTCCCCCAGCGCGGTGGACGAGCCGATCACCGACAGCAGCCGGGCTCGCAGGCGGCTGTCCGAGTGCAGCGCCTCGTCCAGCGCGTCCCAGCCGCCGGCGTCGGACTCGGCGGGCACGGCGCCGCCCCGGGCCGGGTCGGGCGCGTCGAGCGCCTCCTTGATGCGCACGAGGGTGCGCAACGCCAGCCCCGCGTCCGGGGCGCGCGAGAGCGCCCACAGCACCGCGACGTCGTCCGCGCCCGTCCAGCCCAGTGCTGCGAGGTCCTCGGCCGCGTGCGCCTCGACCAGCCCCAGCCTGCCCGTCGAGGGGATCCGCCCCCTGGTGGTGCGCGCGGGCACCGTCACAACCCCAGGTAGTTGGCGATCTCGAACTGCGTGACCTGCCCGCGGTAGTCGGCCCACTCCTGCCGCTTGTTGCGCAGGAAGAAGTCGAAGACGTGCTCACCCAGCGCCTCGGCCACCAGCTCGGAACGCTCCATCGCCTTCAGCGCGTCCCCCAGACTCGTCGGCAGCTCCCGGTACCCCATCGCGCGGCGTTCGCCGGGCGTGAGCGCCCACACGTCGTCCTCCGCCTCCGGGGGCAGCTCGTATCCGCCCTCGATGCCCTTGAGTCCGGCGGCGATGAGCACCGCGAACGTGAGGTACGGGTTGCAGGCCGAGTCCGGGTTGCGCACCTCCACGCGGCGCGACGACGACTTGTTCGGTGTGTACAGCGGCAGACGCACCAGCGCCGAGCGGTTCGCCCGCCCCCACGACGCCGCGGTGGGCGCCTCGCCGCCGTGGATGAGCCGCTTGTAAGAGTTCACCCACTGGTTGGTGACCGCGCTGATCTCGTGGGCGTGCTCGATGATCCCGGCGACGAACGACCGCGCCGTGGCCGACAGCTGCATCGGATCGTCATCGTCGTGGAACGCGTTGTTCTCGCCCTCGAACAGGCTCATGTGGGTGTGCATGGCCGAGCCCGCGTACTCGCTGAACGGTTTGGGCATGAACGTGGCCCGCACGCCCTCCTGCAACGCCACCTGCTTGACCAGGTAGCGGAACGTCATGACGTTGTCCGCCATGGACAGCGCGTCCGCGTAGCGCAGGTCGATCTCCTGCTGGCCCGGCGCCGCCTCGTGGTGGCTGAACTCGACGGAGATCCCCATCGATTCGAGCGCGTCGATGGTGTGCCGGCGGAAGTTGGGCGCCTGGTTGTGCACGGCCTGATCGAAGTACCCGCCCTGATCCGCAGGCGTGGGGCGCCCGGAGGCGTCCAGCCCGGCCTCCAACAGGAAGAACTCGATCTCCGGGTGCACGTAGCAGGTGAAGCCCGCGTCGCCCGCCTTGCCCAGTTGGCGGCGCAGCACGTGCCGCGGGTCCGACCACGACGGCGACCCGCCGGGCATGAGGATGTCGCAGAACATGCGCGCGGTGGGCTGGCGGCCGTCGTCCGAGACCCACGGCAGCACCTGGAACGTCGACGGATCCGGCATGGCGACCATGTCCGCCTCGGACACCCGGGAGAAGCCCTCCACCGCGGAACCGTCGAAGCCGATCCCCTCGGTGAACGCGCCTTCCAGCTCGGCCGGGGCGATGGCCACCGACTTGAGGTAGCCGAGGACGTCGGTGAACCACAGCCGGACGAACCGGATGTCCCGCTCCTCGAGCGTGCGCAGCACGAATTCCATCTGACGATCCATAGGCACGACCCTATGCACTCGCCGCGGACGGTGCGCGCGAACGTCCCCGGGCCGCACGGGCGCACCAGGTGAGATGGGTCACCGACGCATGGATGCCGGGCGGCGTCGGTGGCAGACTCTCGTGCGTCACCACCTTAGGAACCCGGGGACCCTGCAGCAGGGCCTCGAGGCTGAGAAGAGGATCAACGATGACCGACACATCTCCGTACGGCGCCGCGCCCGCGGGCGGCCGACCTGCCCGCAGGCCCGTCATCCGCACCCACCACCTGCAGAAATGGAAGCAGGAGGGCAAAAGGTGGGGCATGCTCACCGCCTACGACCACTCCACCGCACGCATCTTCGACGACGCCGGCATCCCGGTGCTGCTCGTCGGCGACTCGGCCGCCAACGTCGTCTACGGCTACGACACCACCCTGCCGATCGACTCCGACGAGCTGATCCCGCTGGTGCGCGGCGTCGTGCGCGGTGCCCCGCACGCGCTCATCGTCGCCGACCTGCCCTTCGGCGGCTACGAGGCGTCCGACGCGCAGGCCCTGGCCACCGCGGCCCGCTTCTGCAAGGAGGGCCTGGCGCACGCGGTCAAGCTCGAGGGCGGTGTACG
Source organism: Tomitella gaofuii (assembly GCF_014126825.1). NCBI lineage: Bacteria > Bacillati > Actinomycetota > Actinomycetes > Mycobacteriales > Tomitella > Tomitella gaofuii. The sequence goes on from NZ_CP059900.1 coordinate 3,021,844, forward strand.
CGTCGCCTCGCAGATCACCGCCCTGTCGCAGGCCGGAATCCCCGTGATGGCGCACATCGGCTTCACCCCGCAGAGCGTCAACGGGCTCGGCGGGTTCCGCGTGCAGGGCCGCGGCGAGGCCGCGCAGCAACTCCTCGACGACGCACGCGCAGTCCAGGACGCCGGCGCGTTCTCCGTGGTCATGGAGATGGTGCCCGCCGACGTCGCCGCCGAGGTCACCGCCGCACTGTCCATCCCCACCGTGGGCATCGGCGCCGGCGCACAGTGCGACGGGCAGGTGCTGGTGTGGCAGGACATGGCCGGCTACACCTCCGGGAAGACCGCCACGTTCGTGCGCCGCTTCGGCGAGGTCGGCACGGCGTTGCGCGACGCCGCCGGCGCCTATGCGGCCGCGGTGGAGGACGGATCGTTCCCCGCCGCCGAGCACTCGTTCTGACCGGGACGGCGCCCCGGTGCCCGCGCCCCGTCCCGGGCGCGGGCACCGGGGTTTCCGTATCCTCGGCCAGGCACCCGCCCCCGGCGCACGCCGCCGACGACGAAGGAACGTGAGCATGAGCCCCGACACCGCCCGGCGACGCGCCGCCCTCCGCACCGCGGCCCGGCCCCCGGCGTTGCGCCGTGCGCTGCCCGCGGCCGCCGCCGTCACCGCCGCGGCCGCCGTCCTGGCCGGGTGCTCGGCGGCGGGGCAGTCCGACTCCGCCACCAAGAACGCCGCGGACACCTCCGTCACGGCTTCCCCCGCCGCGCCCGACACGGGTTCGGCCGAGGCGGCGGGAGGGCTCCCCGCCGGCATCACCCCCGCCGCGGCCGACGCGCTGTGCAGCAGCCTCGGCGATCAGCTGCAGTCGATGCGCACGTACACCATCACCCCCGGCAAGGTGACGCTCAACGGCGTGGTCGTCACCTGGGCGGCGCAGAACGGCGTGAACCTGGTCGACCTGGCCCAGCACCGCGAGAAGATCGACCAGACGCTCACAGTCAGCTGCCCCGACGTGCGCGACGGGGTGACCAGCGCCCTCGAGGTGCCGGACGTCGCCTCCGCACTCGTGGGGTTCTAGGCCGCGGTCCCAGTGGGGCGCGGGACGCTCAGCCGTTCTCCCACGTGTCGTCGGCGGCGTCGGCCTGCGCGTTGCGCGCCTTCGCGATGTCCAGGGCCTGGCGCGCGGTGGCCTCGTCCGGGTACGGGCCCATGCGGTTCAGGGCGCGGGAGTCCTTGCCACGGTGCACGGTGTGATCGTCCAGGCTGAAGTACCACTCTTCGTCGCTCATGGGCCCAGTGTGCCGCAGTCTCCGATGCCGCGCCGCGCGATCTTCCGTGCCGCACGCGGGCGGGCGGCCGCCGTGTCGCCGCCACGACCAAGCATTCTTCGCACGCCCACGGACCCGAATCGACCGAAAGCACTTGCTCGACGTCGCCCACGCCTCGCCCTGGCGAAACCGACGTTCACGATGACCGAGCAGCCGCGCACCGTGGCCCGCGAGCACCTGGCCGGCACCATCGGAACTGTCGACGCCGCGACCATGCGTGCGGTGGACGGCTGGATGCGGGACTTCCTCGCGCTGCCCTGACAATCGAGCGCCCGCACCGCGCGCCGACCGGGGGCGTGCGCGGGATCGGGCGGACGAGCCGGTGTGTAAGCCGGATTTCGTTCCCGCACCGCACCGGCGAACCGGGGCGGCGAGGGCGGCGACCATCCATCTGGACACACCGTCGCCGGGTGCCTCGAGCAGCCAACCCGCAGGCTCGGGCGAGCAGCCCTCGATCACCTGCGCAGCCGCACCCGATCCGCAGTGGATCCGGTGCGGCCTTCGGCCTTGCTCCGGGCGGGGTTTACCGAGCCGCTGCGGTCACCCGCAGCGCTGGTGCGCTCTTACCGCACCGTTTCACCCTTACCGGCCCGCGCCCCGAAGGGTGCGCGCCGGCGGTCTGTTCTCTGTGGCACTGTCCCGCGGGTCGCCCCGGGTTGCCGTTGGCAACCGCCCTGCTCTGTGGAGTCCGGACTTTCCTCGACCCGGGCCTGGACGCACTGGCGCCGGTCCCCGTGCCGCGGCCGCCCCACCGACTCGTCCGCACGGGCAACAATACGTGGCGCGGCGCGGCGGCGTCCGCCCGCCCGGTCACCCCAGGTGGGCGGTGTCGTTGACCAGGCGCACCGACGACCCGCCGTCCGGATAGAACTCGGCCACGCTGAGCGAGGCCAGGTCCAAGTGCAGCTTGTAGAGCAGCGGGTATCCCACGTCGAGCGCCGCCCGCAGCACGAGCTTGATGGGAGTGACGTGCGAGACGAGCAACACCGTCGCGCCCGGGTGTTCCGCGGCGACGCGTGCGCGCGCCCGCGCCACCCTGCCTGCCACCTGCGTGAAGCTCTCCCCGTTCGGCGGTGCCACCGTGGGGTCGCCCAGCCACCGCGCGTGCAGCTCCGGGTACTGCTGCGCCGCCTCACGGAAAGTCAGGCCCTCCCACTCGCCGAAGTCGGTTTCGATGAGGTCGTCGTCGATCCCGACCGGCACGCCCAGGGACGCGGCCGCCGCCTCGGCGGTGGCCCGTGCGCGCGCCAACGGCGACGACACCACCGCGTCGATGCCGCCGCGCGCCCCGATGCGCCGCGCCGCCGCGGCCGCCTGGGCCAGTCCGGCCTCCGTCAGCGGAGCATCTCCGCGGCCCGAGTAGCGCCGCTCCACCGACAGGGCCGTCTGCCCATGGCGGAGCAGCACCAGCCGGCACGGGTCGCCTGTGGCCCCGGTCCACCCCGGCGCGGATCGCGCCGACGCCGACGTCGCGGCCTGTCCGTCACCGCCTTCCGGCGTCGCGGCCTGCTCCTTGTTCCCGTCCATGGCCTCGTTGGCGAGCCGGTCGGCGTGCCCGTTCTGCGCACGCGGAATCCACGTGTAGGACACCGCGCCGACCCGCGCCGCCGCCTTCCGTGCCCGGTCGGCGAGCGGAATCATGTCCGGGTGCTTGACCTTCCACCGGCCGGACATCTGCTCGACGACGAGCTTGGAGTCCATGTGCACGGCCGCCGACGTCGCGCCCTGCGCCGCCGCCGCCTCGAGTCCGGCGATGAGCCCGCGGTACTCGGCCACGTTGTTGGTGGCGTGCCCTATCCCCTCGGCGCACTCGGCCAGCACCGTGCGCTCGTCCGGGTATCCGGATGCGTCGAGCACGACCGCACCGTAACCGGCCACGCCGGGATTGCCGCGCGAGCCGCCGTCGGCCTCCACGATCACCTTCACAGCACCGGCTCCTTCTGTGAGTCTCCGTCAGGCCCCGGCGGAGGCGCCCAGACCGGATTCGCCCGTGCGCACGAGGATCGCGCCGCACTCCTCGCAGTGCACCACCTCGGCCGGATCGGCCGCCTTGATGCGTTCGATCTCCGCGCGGTCGATCTCCATCCGGCACGCCCCGCACCGGCGCGCGCGCAGCAATGCCGCCCCGATGCCGGAGCTGGACCGCTGCCGCTCGTAGTCGGCGAGCAGCTCGTCCGGCAGGCCGGCTGCGAGCAGTTCCGTCCGCCGTGCGCGAGCGGATTCCTCGGAGGCCGTCAGGTCCGCCTCCGCCTCGCGGAGCAGCCGCTGGGCCTCTTCCAATTCCTGGTCCAGCACGTCGACCTGGGCGCCCGCCCTGTCGAGGTCCTCGCCTGCGGCCTCGCGCTGCTCCATCACGGCGAGCAGATCGTCCTCCAACACGCCGCGACGGCGCTGCAGGCTGGTGTTCTCGTGCTCCATCTCGCTGAGCTGCTTGGCGGGCACCCCGCCCGCCGCGAGGCGGTCGGCATTGCGCGCCTCACGTTTGCGCACGGCGTCCACCTCGCCCTCGAGCTTGCGGATGTCGAGGTCGAGGTCCTCCAGGCTCATCTCCACCTTGACGGCGGCGTCCTTGTGCGCGTTGCGTTCCGTCTCGATCCGCAGCGCCTCCTGCGCCTCGGGGAGATTGCGGCGCCGGTGCGCTGCCTGGGCCAGCCCGGTGTCGATCTCGGCCAGGTCCAGCAGCCGGCGCTGCACATCCGGTTCAGCTCTCACGCGCATATCTCCATTCGTCTCGACGACGCTCAGGCCGCGACCCCGTCGTGTGCAACCGTACCGTGGCGCCGGCCGCCCGCCCCCGGCATCCGCCGTCGCCGCGCCCGCCGGGTGCGCCGCCCGCCCGCCAGGCGTCGTCAGCGTGGTTCCGCGGCGGACGCCCCCACCGTCCACGGGTCGGTCCGCACGTCTGAGACGGCGACCGCCAACCGGTCTCCGAAGGCCGCCCTGAGCACGCCCGCGGCCTGCGCGCACCACGGGAACTCGCTGGCCCAGTGCGCGACATCCACCAGCGCGGGCCCGCCCGCGCGCAGGTGCTCGTCCGCGGGATGGTGCCGCAGGTCCGCGGTGACGTACGCGTCCGCCCCGGCAGCGGTCGCGGCCCCGAGCATCGAGTCCCCGCTTCCTCCGCACACGGCGACCCGGCGCACCCTGCGATCCGGGTCGCCGGCGGCCCGCACACCCCAGGCCGTCGCCGGCAACGCCTGCGCGACCCGGTCGGCGAACTGCGCCAACGTCATTTCCTCGGGCAGGTCGCCGACGCGGCCGAGGCCGCGCGCCGACGGTTCCGGCGCCAGCTCGATCACATCGTAGGCGGGTTCCTCATACGGATGCGCCGCGCGCAGAGCCGTCCGGACCCGCTCACGCAGGGCGCGCGCCGCCACCATCTCCACGCGATGCTCGCGCACGTGCTCGAGCGCGCCCACCGAACCGATGGCCGGATCCGCACCGGCGAGGGGACGGAACTGCCCGTCGCCCTCCACCGACCAGCTGCAACTGTCGTAGTCGCCGACACGCCCCGCGCCGGCGTCGAACATCGCGGCCCGCACGCGATGCGCCCCGGAAACCGGCACCATCACGGCCCACTTGTCCAGCGCGGCACCGGGCAGCGGATCGAGCGGCCCGGTGTTCGTCAGGTCCAACGCCGCCGCCAGCGCGTCGGACACGCCGGGGTCTGCGCTGTCGGCGTTGGTGTGCGCGGTGAACAGGGCGCACCCGGACCGGATAAGGCGGTGCACCAGCGCCCCTTTGGGCGTGTGGGCACCCACCGTGTCCACCCCGCGCAGCAGCAGCGGGTGATGCGCGACGACGAGCTGCGCGCCCGAACCGACCGCCTGATCCACCACCGCGGATGTGGCGTCGACGCACAGCAGCACCGACTCGACCGGCTCGGCCGGATCCCCGCACACCAGGCCCACCGAATCCCACGACTGTGCCAGAGACGGCGGGTAGGCCTCATCGAGCGCCGCGATGATCTCGCCCAGGGGCACGGCACCCCCGTCCTTCGTCGCGGGTTCCCCGTCCGCCGCACCGATCACGTTCGCGCTCCTCATCGCCGCCGGCCTTCCCGGCCGCGCCGGCGCCGTCCCGGGCCCGGCACGCTCCGGACTACCGCTGTGCACGCTACCGCCTCGGCGCGCCCCGCCGGGACCGCCGGGTGCCCGGCACCACACCCGGCGTCCCCGGGCGCCGGGTACGCATCGAACCGGGGACAATGCGGGCATGCCTGGCATTTCTCCGTCCGCTCCCCTGGCACTGTTCGACCTCGACGGCACGATCATGGATTCGGCCGACGGTGTCGTCGGATCCTTCCGCGCCGCGCTCGCACGCCATGGTGTCCCCGAGCCCGACGGCGACCTCCGCTCGCAGATCGTCGGACCGCCGATGGCCGAGACGATGGCCGGGCTCGGCGTGGCCGCGGAGCAGGCGCGGGAGCTGTTGGCCGCCTACCATGCCGACTACTCCGCCTCGGGGTGGAAACGGTCGACGGTGTTCGCCGGCATGGCCGACGTGCTCGCCGACATGGCGGCGCGCGGCGTGCGGCTGGCGGTCACCACGTCGAAGCAGGAGACGGACGCGCGCCGGATCCTCGACGCGCACGGGCTCGCCGGGCACTTCGAGGTGATCGCGGGCGCCGCCGGCGAGCGGCGTGCCAAGGCCGACGTCGTCGCGCACGCGCTGGGCGCGCTCGGCGTGGACGATCCCGCCCCGACGGGCGGGCCCGCCGTGGTGCTCGTCGGCGACCGCAGCCACGACGTGGCCGGCGCCGCGCAGCACGGCATCCCCGTGGCGTTCGTCCTGTGGGGGTACGGCACCCGCAGTGAGGCGCAGGGCGCCGCGTGGGTGGTCGACGCGCCGGAGGATCTGCGCGGCGCCGTGCTGCGGTACCTCGAGCGGCGGTCCGATCCCGACGGCGCCGCGGAGCCGCAGTCCGCACGCGCCGCCCCGTCCGGCACCGTGCACGTGACGTTCGTGTGCACGGGCAACATCTGCCGGTCACCCATGGCGGAGCAGATCGTCCGCGAACATCTCCGCCGCGCGGGCCTGGCGGACGCGGTGCACGTCACCAGCGCGGGCACCGGCGACTGGCACGTGGGCGACCCCGCCGACCCGCGCGCCCGCCACGAACTGCGCGCACACGGCTACGGCGTCGACCACGCGGCCGCGCAGGTCGGCCCGGCGCACCTGTCCGCGGACCTCATGGTCGCGCTCGACTCCGGCCACCGGCGCGCGCTGCTGGGCGCCGGCGCCGCCCCCTCCCGGGTGCGCATGCTGCGCAGCTTCGACCCTCACGCGACAGGGACCGACGTCGCCGACCCGTACTACGGCGCCGACGACGGTTTCGCCACCGTCCGCCGGCAGATCGAGGCCGCCGCGCCGGGGATCGTCGACTGGGCCCGAACCGCCGCGTCCGGCCGCGCCGATAACCCAGTAGAGAACCTCGCGGACCTCCCGTGACCAGCGCCGTTCCGGCCATCGACTACCGTTGACGCCGTGCGACGTCTGAGTTTCCTGCTGCGGCCCGGGTGGCTGGCGTTGATCGCGCTCTGCCTCGCCTTCGCCTACATGTGCTTCACGGTTCTCGCTCCGTGGCAGCTGGGAAAGAACTCCCGCAACTCGGACCGCAACGACAAGATCGCCGCCTCACTGCATGCCGACCCGGTCCCCGTCGGCCAGGTTTTCGATGGCACCACCGCCGTGGCCGACGCCGACGAGTGGCGCCCCGTCGCCGCCACGGGCACCTACTTGGCGGACAAGCAGGTGCTGGTGCGGCTGCGGTCGATCGAGGGCGACCCGGCGTACGAGGTGCTCGCACCGTTCCGCCTGGACGACGGGCGCACGATCCTCGTCGACCGCGGATACGTGCGCCCCGACCAGCAGATGCAGCCGCCGCAGATCGCCCCTCCCCCCGGCGGGACGATCACCCTCGACGCGCGCGTGCGACAACCGGAGCACGCGACAGGCGACCGCCCACCGGTGCACGAAGCCGGCTGGACTCAGGTGTACGCCATCGACCCGGGCAAGGTGGGTGCGCTCACGGACGTCGACCTGCTGCAGGGGTACCTGCAGCTGGAGGCGGACCAGCCGGGCGGCCTGGGGGTGATCGCGCTGCCCCAGCTCGATTCCGGCCCCTACCTGTCCTACGGCCTGCAATGGCTGGCCTTCGGCATCATGGCGCCGCTGGGCGTCGGCTACTTCGTGTGGGCGGAGCTGCGGGAGCGCCGCCTCCGCCGCGCCTACGACCAGGCCGTCTCCTCCGGCGCGTGGCCGCCGCCCGGTGCCGGCCCGGAGCCGGGCCCGAGGGAGGGTTCCGACAGCGCTGCCGGCGAACCCGGCGGCGCCCCTGCACAGGCACCCCGCACGCCGGAGCGGAGCCCCGCAGTGGATGAGGAGGAGTTCGCGCACGTCATGCGCGGCCGCAGGAAGCGCCGCGCCCACACCCCGATGCCCGTGCGGACCCCCGAACGCACGCGCGTCGAGGAGTTGCCCGAGGCCCAGCGCCGCACCCTCGCGGAACGCTACGGCAAGAAGCCCTGACCGCGCCGGAGCCCGCACCGGTGGGCGTTCTCTCGGCGGAGCCGGGCACGGGGCGGGGTGGTTCGCCTACGATGTGGTATGGCCGTTGACAGGAGCACTTCAGCAGACAGGACCGCCCGCGCCGGCGCTTCGGCTGCCGCGCTCGGCGGTGACGACCTCGACACGATGACCGACGCCGACCGCGCGGACCAGTCCACGCCCACCGACGACGACCCCGGCACCGCATACCCCGACGACCCGGTGGGCGAACGGTTCGTCGATGAAGCCGACGCGCTCGATCAGGAACGCGAAGAACCGCTCGACGACGCCGACGAGTACCAACCGGAGTAGGCGCACACCGACGCGACCGACACGAAGCCCCTCACCCGTCAATGCAGGTGAGGGGCTTGGTCGTTGCGGTGGGCGCGACTGGGATCGAACCAGCGACCGCCTGTGTGTAAGACAGGAGCTCTACCGCTGAGCTACACGCCCCGGCACCGGCCCGCCCTACCGATCGGGCGTTCCGGTGCGTCCAGCAATCTAGCGCATTCACTCGGCCAGCGCCGCAAGCGCCTTCTCCCACACGCTCTGGTCGCGCGGCTCGCCGGGCCCGTTCATCTCGGCGAAGCGCACGACGCCCGTCTTGTCGATGACGAACGTCCCGCGGTTGGCGATGCCGGCTTCCTCGTTGAACACGCCGTAGAGCTGCGCCACCGCGCCGTGCGGCCAGAAGTCCGACAGCAGGGGGAACGTGTAGCCCTGCTCCGCGGCCCAGATCTTGTGCGTGGGCGACGGCCCCACCGACACCGCGAGGATCTCGGTGTCGTCGTTCTGGAAAGTGGGCAGGTTGTCGCGCACCCGGCACAGCTCTCCCTGGCACACCCCGGTGAACGCCAGCGGGTAGAACACCACGAGCACGTTCTTCCGGCCCCGGAACGACGACAGCGTCACGGGCTGGTTGTCCTGGTCCTTGAGGGTGAAGTCCGGCGCCTCGTCCCCCACCTCGATGTTCGGACCCCCCGGCACGGTCTGCGATCGATCGGTCATCGCTACCAGTCCTTCCTGTTCAGCACGCCCGGCACGCAGTCAGCGCTTGATGGCCCGCGACGTGGGCTGGACGAGGCGGCTCGCAGTCCAGGCGCCGAGCTTGATCGACGACGTCTGCATGAGGCCGGCGGTGGGGGCGGACTCGGCGATCTCGCTGGGCTCGACGTGGCCGTCACTGCCGGTCTTCGGCGTGAGCACCCACACGAACCCCTCCTCGGACAGCGGGCTGATGATGTCCATGAGCTCGTCGACCAGGTCGCCGTCCCCTTCACGCCACCACAGGAGCACGACGTCGACCACCTCATCGGTGTCGACGTCCTCCATCTCGCCGCCGATCACGGACTCGATGGCCTCTCTCACCACATCGTCGGTGTCGTCGTCCCAACCGACCTCCTGCACCACCGTATCGGCGTCGATGCCGAGCATCTGCGGGTAGTTCTGGGCGTCCGCGGCGACCACGGTGGTCATCTCCATTCTTTCGAAGGTCTCGGGCGGTTTTCGGCCGCCCGATCAGGCTCCCGGCGGATACCGGTCACCTGAAAGCGAACATGGTCTGAGCCACGAGCGCAACCACAACGGTAGGCGGTCACGCCCGTGTCGTCGTATTCCCGTGCCGGGATCACACCGGATCACGGGATCCGCCGCAGGTGACCCCTGCCCAGGATTGTCGTCCACTCCACCGTTCCGCGTGGCGGTATCGTCGCCTTCCCGCCCGCTCTTCTCCGCGCGGGAGTCCTCTCCGCGCGAGGGCCGTGTCGGCAGCCCCGCGCCCGCAGAGCCCTGACACGTTTGTTACCGACCAGACTGTGGGAACTCATGCGGCATCCGCTGTGCATTGAGGCACGATGGACAGTGACGCGGTCGCGCGGTCACTCTGTGGTGCCCGCAGCAGGCCGTGCCGGTACCGACACCGACACACGGTAGGCGCGCGCCCACACCCCCGGGGGCGCGCCAGGACACGGGCGCACACCAGCGCCCTCGCGCATCAAGGAGTACGGCTTGTCGAACGAAGTCCAGGATCCGGCCCGCGCTGCACAGGGGCAGCCGGCGGTCGACGGTAAGGCAACCACGCCGGGAACCGGCGTGCAGGACGGGGCGCACCGCCCGTCGCGCGGCAGCGACAACCGGGTGCGCGTCATCCGCGAGGGCGTCGCCTCCTACCTGCCGGACATCGACCAGGAGGAGACCGGCGAGTGGCTCGAGTCGCTCGACGACCTCCTCGAGCGGTCCGGCCCCGGGCGCACCCGTTATCTGATGCTGCGCCTGCTCGAGCGCGCCGGTGAGCGGCACGTGGCGCTCCCCTCCCTGACCTCGACCGACTTCGTCAACTCGATCCCCACCGAGAACGAGCCCTGGTTCCCGGGCGACGAGGACGTGGAGCGGACGTTCCGCCGCTGGATCCGGTGGAACGCCGCGATCATGGTGCACCGCGCGCAGCGCCCGGGCATCGGCGTCGGCGGCCACATCTCCACCTACGCCTCGTCCGCGGCGCTCTACGAGGTGGGCTTCAACCACTTCTTCCGGGGCAAGGACCACCCCGGTGGCGGCGACCAGGTGTTCATCCAGGGCCACGCCTCCCCCGGCATCTACGCGCGCGCCTTCCTCGAGGGGCGCATCCCCGCCGAGCAGCTCGACGGCTTCCGTCAGGAGAAGAGCCACGCCGCCAAGGGCGCGCTGCCCAGCTACCCGCACCCGCACCTGATGCCGGAGTTCTGGGAGTACCCCACGGTGTCGATGGGCATCGGGCCGATGAACTCGATCTACCAGGCGCGGTTCAACAAGTACCTGCACAATCGCGGCATCAAGGACACCACGCAGCAGCACGTGTGGGGGTTCCTGGGCGACGGCGAAATGGACGAGGCCGAGTCCCGCGGGCTGGTGCACGTCGCCGCCATGGAGGGCCTCGACAACCTCACCTGGGTGATCAACTGCAACCTGCAGCGCCTCGACGGCCCGGTGCGCGGCAACGGCAAGATCATCCAGGAGCTCGAATCGTTCTTCCGCGGCGCCGGCTGGAACGTGATCAAGGTGGTCTGGGGCCGCGAGTGGGACGCCCTGCTGCAGGCCGACAAGGACGGCGCCCTGGTCAACCTCATGAACGCCACGCCGGACGGCGACTACCAGACCTACAAGGCCAAGGACGGCGCCTACGTCCGCGAACACTTCTTCGGGCGCGACCCGCGCACCAAGGAGCTCGTGAAGGACCTCGGTGACGAGCAGATCTGGAACCTCAAGCGCGGTGGCCACGACTACCGCAAGGTCTATGCGGCGTATGCGGCGGCGATGCAGCACACCGGCCAGCCGACGGTGATCCTCGCCCTGACCATCAAGGGCTACTCGATCACCCACTTCGAGGGCCGCAATGCGACGCACCAGATGAAGAAGCTCACCCTCGACGACCTCAAGGAGTTCCGCGACAAGATGCGGATCCCGGTCTCGGACGGCGAGCTCGAGCAGGATCCGTACCTTCCCCCCTACTACCACCCCGGCGACGCCGCACCCGAGATCCAGTACATGCGGGACCGGCGCAGCAAGCTGGGCGGCTTCGTGCCGGAGCGGCGCACCGCGGCGACGCCGCTCACGCTCCCCGGCGACAAGGCCTACGACGTGGTGCGGAAGGGATCGGGCAAGCAGGAGGTCGCCACCACGATGGCGCTCGTGCGCGTGTTCAAGGAGCTCCTGCGCGACAAGGAGATCGGCTGGCGGATCGTCCCGATCATCCCGGACGAGGCCCGGACCTTCGGCATGGACTCGTGGTTCCCGTCTCTGAAGATCTACAACCCCAACGGGCAGACGTACACGTCGGTGGACGCCGACCTGATGCTGGCCTACAAGGAGTCCGAGTCCGGGCACATCCTGCATGAAGGCATCAACGAGGCCGGCGCCGTCGCGTCGTTCACCGCAGTCGGCACCTCCTACGCCACCCACGGCGTGCCGATGATCCCCGTCTACATCTTCTATTCGATGTTCGGCTTCCAGCGCACCGGCGACGGCTTCTGGGCCGCGGCCGACCAGATGACGCGCGGTTTCGTGCTCGGCGCCACCGCCGGACGCACCACGCTGACCGGCGAGGGCCTCCAGCACGCCGACGGCCATTCGCTGCTGCTGGCCGCCACCAACCCCGGCACCGTCGCCTACGACCCGGCGTACGCCTACGAGCTCGGACACATCATCAAGGACGGTCTGCGCCGGATGTACGGGGGCACGGTCAACCCCGACGGCTCGCTGGCCCCCGGGTTCGGCGGCGAGGACGTCTTCTACTACCTCACGATCTACAACGAGCCCATGGTCCAGCCCGCCGAGCCCGACGACCTCGACGTCGAGGGCCTCCTCAAGGGCATCTACCGGCTCGCGAAGGCGCAGGGCGACGGCCCCCGCTCGCACATCCTCGCCTCCGGCGTGGGCATGCCGTGGGCACTCCGCGCGCAGGAGCTCCTGGCCGACGAGTGGGGCGTGTCGGCGGACGTCTGGTCGGTGACCTCGTGGTCGGAGCTGCGGCGGGACGGCATCGAGTGCGAACGCGACGCGCTGCGCGATCCGTCCGCCGAGCCGCGCACGCCCTACCTGCAGCACGTGCTGGCCGGCGAGCAGGGGCCGTTCATCGCGGTGTCCGACTGGATGCGCCAGGTGCCCGATCAGATCCGCCAGTGGATCCCCGGCGACTACACCTCGCTCGGCACGGACGGCTTCGGCTTCTCCGATACCCGCGAGGGCGCCCGCCGGTTCTTCAACGTCGACGCCGAGTCCGTCGTCGTCGCCGTGCTGCAGGCGCTCGCCCGCGAGGGCAGCGTCGACGCCTCCGCACCCGTGGAGGCCGCGCGCAGGTACCGGATCGCCGAGGTGCTGCCCGCGCCCGAGCAGAACACCCCGGCCAACGTCGACTGACCGGGCTCCCACGGCGGTGCACCGGCCCGAGACGCCCCGCGGCGTCCCGGGCCGGTGCGGCCGGGGACGGTAGCGTTCAACCATGACCGGCGCGCCGCATGAATCGATCCTGTCCGAGGCCCTGCTGCGGCGCATCAAGCGCAATTCGCGGCGGCTCGCCGTCGAGGCCATGCGCTCGATGGAGTCGCAGCTTCCGTTCGTCACGGCTCTCGACGCCTCCCAGCGCGCCGATGTGCAGATGGTGGTGCAGACGGCCGTCGCGAACTTCGTCGACTGGCTGCACGACCCCGACGGCGACATCTTCTCCACGGTGGAGGCCTTCCGTGTCGTGCCCCAGGACCTCACCCGCAAGGTGCGCCTGAGCGAGACCGTCGACATGGTGCGCGTGGCCATGGAGTTCTTCGAGCAATGGCTTCCGCTGATGGCCCGGGACGACGACCAGCTGGTCGCGCTAACCGAGGCCGTCCTGCGCTACGGCCGCGACCTCGGGTTCGCCGCGGCCGCGGTGTACGCCTCGGCGGCCGAGTCCCGCGGCGCCTGGGACACCCGGCTCGAGGCGATGGTGGTCGACGCGATCGTCCGCGGCGACACGGGACCGGCCATGCTCTCGCAGGCCGCCACCTTGAACTGGCAGCCGAGCGCCCCGGTGACCGTGCTCGTCGGAGCGCCGGCCATCGACTACAGCGGTGAGGCCGTGGAGCGCGTGCACACGCTCGCCCGGGCGGACGGCCGCTCGGTGCTGGCGGTGGTGCAGGGGTACCGGTTGGTCGTGGTGGTCAGCGGCGAGGTCTTCGCCGGTGGGACGTTCATCTCCGGACTCCTCGACTCGTTCGACGACGGCCCGGTGGTGGTCGGCTCGACGGTGCCGGGCCTGGCACTGGCGCACGAGAGCGCCGTCGAGGCGCTGCGCGGATACCAGAGCGCGGTGGGCTGGCCGGCGGCGCCGCGGCCGGTCCCCGCGTCGGACCTGCTGCCGGAACGCGCGTTGATCGGCGACAGGTCCGCACTCGACGAACTCGACCGTGTCGTCGTCCAGCCGCTGCTGGACAGCGGCGGCGGACTGCCCGAGACGCTGGACAGTTATCTGGACACCGGCGGTTCGATCGAGGCTTGCGCGCGCGAGTTGTATGTCCATCCAAATACTGTCCGGTACAGGCTTCGGAAGATCACCACCGTCACCGGGCGGGACCCCGCCGATGCGCGCGACGCCTACGTCCTCCGTGTTGCGTTTTCGGTGCACCGGATGAGGAAAGCGGGGGTCAAGCTACTCACATCGGCCACTTCAGTCACACTCTCCCCATGATGTAACACAATGACCGCTGTGACAGATGGGTGCGCAAATGCGCTGGTTTTGTAGGTATCCTACAAATTCAGCGGTGTACGTTCGTTTCCGTCGACACTCCGGAAACCCCCGTCGACAGTGTTGTCTGTACTACGTGAAAGCACTGCTCGCCCCGGGACAGGGGTCCCAGAAGCCCGGAATGCTGACGCCGTGGCTCCAGGCGCCCGGCGTCCGTGACCGGCTCACCGCGTGGTCCGAGATCGCCGGGATCGACCTCGTCCGGCTCGGCACCGTCGCCGAGGCCGACGAGATCACCGACACCTCCGTCACCCAGCCGCTGGTCGTGGCGTCCGCCCTCGTCGCGTACCGGATGCTGCGCGACGGCGACGGAACCGGAAGCGGCACCGGCGACGACGCAAGCGCGGGAGCCTCCGGCTCCGGGATCACCGCGGGGCATTCCATCGGCGAACTCGCCGCGGCCGCCATCGCCGGGGTGCTCACCGACGAGCAGGCCGTGCGTCTCGCCGCGGTGCGGGGCCGGGAGATGGCCCGCGCCTGCGCCATCGAGCCCACCGGGATGACGGCGCTGCTGGGCGGAGACGAGGCCGAGGTCCTCGACCGCCTCGCCGAGCTCGACCTCACGCCCGCCAACCGCAATGCGCAGGGCCAGATCGTCGCCGCCGGCACGCAGGCGGCGCTCGACGAGCTCGCCGCCGCGCCGCCCGCCCGCGCACGTCTGCGCCCACTGGCCGTCGCCGGCGCCTTCCACACCCGCCACATGGCGCCCGCCCGCGAGGCCTTCGCGCAGGTCGCCACTCAGATCACCCCGTCGGACCCGGCCATGCCGCTGCTGTCCAACAAGGACGGCGCCCTGGTCACCACGGGTGCGGACGCGATGCAGCGTCTCGTCGACCAGATCACCAGCCCCGTCCGCTGGGACCTGTGCTCCGCCGCGTTGCGCGACGCCGAGGTGACCGCCATCGTCGAGCTGCCGCCCGCCGGCACGCTGGTCGGCATCGCCAAGCGCGCGTTGCGCGGCGTGCCGTCGGCGGCTGTCAACGCCCCCGCGGACCTCGACGCCCTGCCGGTGCCCGCCTGACGCGGCCGCCCCCCTGAACTGCGCACCCGGATCTGCGCATCCTCATCCGATCCGGAACCCGGAACCACAACGCACACGAACAGAAGGGACCACCACCGTGGCCATCAGCCAGGAAGAGATCGTCAAGAACCTCGCCGAGATCATCGAAGAGGTCACCGGCATCGAGCCGTCCGAGGTCACCATGGAGAAGTCCTTCGTCGACGACCTCGACATCGACTCGCTGTCCATGGTCGAGATCGCGGTCCAGACCGAGGACAAGTACGGCGTGAAGGTCCCCGATGAGGACCTGGCCAACCTGCGCACCGTCGGCGACATCGTCGAGTACATCCAGAAGCTCGAAACCGAGGGCGGCGCCTCGGTCGACGCTCAGTGACCGCTGCGGTGACGCACTCCGGTCTGCGACTGCACCCGGTTGTGGTGACCGCGATGGCGGTCACCAGCTCCGTCGGCGGTGACCTCGAGACCACGTGGTCGGGTTTGCTCGACGGCCGCTCGGGCATCGCGACGCTCACCGACGAATGGGTCGAGCGGTTGGACCTGCCGGTGCGCATCGCCGGGCGCCTCGCCGCAGATCCGACCGAATCGCTCAAGAAGGTCGAAAAGCGCCGCCTGGACTACATCGAACAGCTTGCGCTGGTGCTGGGCCGGGACGTCTGGGCCCGCGCGGGCAGTCCCGCGGTGGAGGCGGAACGCCTCGGCGTCGCCGTCGGCACCGGGATGGGCGGCATCGAGACGCTGCTGGAGAACACTGCGAAGCTCGAGGCCGAGGGGTACCGCAAGGTCTCGCCCATCGCGGTCCCCGCGATAATGCCCAACGGGCCCGCCGCCACCATCGGGCTCGAGATCGGGGCGAAGGCCGGGGTGCACACCCCGGTCTCCGCGTGCGCCTCGGGCTCCGAGGCCATCGCCATGGCCTGGCGCATGATCGCCATGGGCGAGGCCGACGTCATGGTCACCGGCGGGGTGGAGAACCGCATCAGCGCGTTGCCGATCGCGAGCTTCGCGATGATGCGGGCCACGAGCTTCCGCAACGACGACCCCGAGGCCGCGTCCCGCCCGTTCGACAGGGACCGCGACGGCTTCGTGTTCGGCGAGGCGGCCGCCATGCTGGTGCTCGAGCGCGAGGACCACGCGCGTGCCCGCGGCGCCACGATCCTCGGCCGCGTGCTGGGCGCCGGAACGACGTCCGACGGCTTCCACATCGTCGCCCCGGACCCGGAGGGATCCGGAGCGGCACGTGCCATGTCGAAGGCCATCGAGTACGCCGGGATCGCCCCCGGCGACGTGGCACACGTCAACGCGCACGCCACGTCGACGAGCGTCGGCGACCTCGCCGAGGCGAAGGCCATCCAGGCCGCCGTCGGGGGGCACCCGTCGGTCTACGCGCCCAAGAGCGCGCTGGGGCATTCCATCGGGGCGGTGGGGGCCCTGGAGGCGGCGCTGACGGTGATGAGCCTGCGCGAGGGCGTCATCCCGCCGACACTCAACCTGGAGAACCAGGATCCGGAGGTGGACCTGGACGTGGTCGCCGGCGGCCCCCGCACGGGGACGTTCGACGCGGCGATCAGCAACTCGTTCGGGTTCGGCGGGCACAACGTGTCGCTCGCCTTCGGGCGGGCCTGACGCCGGACGCCTCCGCACACGGGCACCCCCACGGCGGGCCCCGCCACGGCTCCTCGAGCCGCGGCGGGGCCCGCCGTCGCATCCGCGGCACGCCGCCGACCGGCCCAGGGCCTCACCGCGCGCCGGCACCGTATACGGTGTCTTTCGATCGAGTCACCGACGCACTGTGCCCCGCGGAATCGACGCGCTTGACGCACCGACGGGCCGTGCCGAGCCGACAACCGAAGGACCCCCGTGCCCGACACCCCTCCGAGAGTCACCGTCGTCGTCCCCACCTACAACGAGCGCGAGAACCTGCCGCGGCTGGCCGTCGGGCTCGCCGGGCTGGGGCTGCCCGCCCTGCGCCTGCTCGTGGTCGACGACGGCTCGCCGGACGGCACCGGGCAGGTGGCCGAGGGCCTTTCCGACACGCTCCCCCTGCAGGTGGACGTGCTGCACCGGACGGTCAAGGACGGCCTCGGCCGCGCATACGTGGCCGGGATGCTCCGCGCCCTCGACGACGGCGCGGACGTCGTGATCCAGATGGACGCGGACCTGTCGCACCCCGTCGGCGCCATCCCGGAAATGCTCGACGTGCTCGCCCGCAGCGACGCCGCGGTGGTGCTGGGGTCGCGCTATGTCGCCGGCGGCTCCGTCGCCGAGGACTGGGCCTGGCACCGCAAGCTGCTCTCACGCGGGGCCAACCGCTACGTGGACACGATCCTGCGCCTCGGCGTGCGCGACGCCACCGCCGGCTTCAAGGCGTGGCGTGCGGACGCGCTCAGGTCCGTCGGCCTCGACACGATCGAGAGCAACGGATACTCGTTCCAGGTGGAGATGAACCACCGCGCGGTGCGCCAGGGGCTGCGGATCGCCGAAGTCCCCATCCGCTTCGAGGAACGCACCGAGGGCGCCTCGAAGATGACCCTCGCCGTGCAATGGGAGTCCGCGTTGATGCCGTGGCGGCTGCGCTACGGGCGCGGCTGAGCTTCCCGGGTCCCTTCGCTTCGCCCCCGCGCGTGCGAACTCCGGCGTGTGCCGATCAGCCGACGTCGCGGCCCAGCAGCGTGATGTGATCACCGTCGCACCCGCGGAACTCTTCCAGGGCGTCGTCCCACGCCGTGCCGAGCGCGGTCTCCAGCTCGGACGCCAGGCTGTCGGCCCCCGCCGCGAGCATCGCGCGCAGGCGCTGCTCTCCCAGGACCACGTCGCCGTTGGCGCTGGTGCTGCCGCGCCAGAGCCCCAGACCGGGGACGTGACTGAACCGCTCGCCGTCCACGCCCTCGCTGGCGTCCTCGGTGATCTCGAAGCGCAGCATCGACCACTCCCGCAGGGCGCCGGCCAGACGCGCGCCGCTGCCCACGGGGCCGACCCACTCGATCTCGGCGCGCAGCAGCCCCGGCGCGGCGGGCTGCGCCGACCATTCCAGGTCCGGGGCGCTGCCCAGGACGCCGGTGAGCGCCCATTCGATGTGCGGGCACAGCGCAGCGGGCGACGAGTGGACGTACACGACGCCGGTCGTCGCTTCGGCGAACTGGTTCAGGTTGCGCACGGCAGACCTCCGTTGTAGACGAGGGACGTCTTCCCCAACGACCTCGTGTCTTGCACGGATGTCCGGTGCCGCGTGTGCTATGCGATGTACAAGTTACCAGTGCGCAACGTGTGGCACCAGTGACGCCGCGGCTCCCCGGTGCAGCGATCAGCTGTGGTACCCGGTGATCTCGATGGCACCGGTCGCCAGAGCACCGAGCACCACCGACGCCGACACGGCCGCCATCACCCGCCGGCGCGCGAGCACGTTGCCCTCATGGAGCCGGTGCTTCTGCAGGCTGTCGCCCCGCCGGTAGCAGCCCAGGCCCAGCACCACGAGGATCCCGACACCGACAAGGGGCGCGATCGCCGCCTTGCCCCAGCCGACCTCCGCCGCCTGGCGCAGCATCAGCGCGGCGACCACCATGGCCGACAGCGCCGTACGCCGCCAGGACAGCGCGGTGCGCTCCGGCTGCAGCCCGGGATCATCGAAGGCGGCGCTCACCGCGCCACCGGAACGGTCGCGCCGGGCCTGCCCGCCGCGGCCGTTCGCCGATCGGCTGCCACGGTCATAGAAGGATCACCGTGACCGCGGCGAACAGCGCGATGACCGTCGCCCCCAACGCCAGGATCGGCACCAGCGTGGACCCCGGCAGCGGCATGCTGCGCCGCATCGCCTGCTGCACCGAGCGCCAGTGGAAGTACGAGCCCGCCGCCACCGCGATGGCGAGGATGACGCAGCCGAGCGCGATGACCGTGCGCGCCCCCTCGACGTGCAGCGGCTCCACCAGTTGGTGCACCACGACACCGCCTGCCACCAGCCCCAGCGACGTCCGGATCCATGCGAGGAACGTGCGCTCGTTGGCCAGCGTGAACCGGTAGTCCGGCTCCTTCTCCTCCGGGAGGTCCGGGGTCTGAGTGCCGCTGCTGTCGTCAGGCATCGGCGTCGCTTCCCGTCCCCTTACCGTCCCCCGCAGCGGACCCGTCCCCACCGGTGACGACGGCGTCGGACAGGGCCGGCCAGAGCGGTGTGGCCCATGCGCCGAAGGCGCGGTCGGTGAGCGCGACGCAGGCACAACCGGCCACCGGGTCCACCCACAGGAAGGTGCCCGACTGTCCGAAGTGGCCGAAGGTCTCCGGCGAGTTGCGGCCGCCGGTCCAGTGCGGGCTCTTGCCGCCGCGCAGTTCGAAGCCCAGGCCCCAGTCGTTGGGGCGCTGCATCCCGTACCCGGGGAGCAGCCCGTCGAGCCCCGGGAATTGGACCGTCGTCGCCTCCGTCAGCGTCGTCGGGTCCAGGAGAGTCGGCCGCTGCAGCTCGGCGGCGAAGCGTGCGAGGTCGGCGACCGTCGAGCGCGCCCCGTGCCCCGCGGGGCCCCACAGGACCGTGTCCGCCATGCCCAACGGGGCGAAGACGCCTTCGGTGAGGTACTCGGCGAAACCGATGCCCGTCTCTCCCGCGACCAGCCCCGCCAGCACCTCGTAGCCGGCGCTCGAGTAGATCCGCCGCTCCCCCGGCTCGGCGCGCACGCGGTGCTCGTCGAAAGCCAGGCCCGACGCGTGCGCGAGCAGGTGCCGGACGGTGGACCCCGCGGGCCCGGCCGGCGCGTCGAGCTCCACCGCGCCTTCCTCGACCGCGAGCAGGACCCCGACGGCCGTGAGCAGCTTGGTCACCGAGGCCAGCTCGAACACCGCGCCGGCGTGGCCGTGTGCCGACACCGTCCCGTCCGCGGCGACCACCGCGGCCGCGGCGTTGTCCACCGGCCAGTCGTCGATCATCCGCAACGCCGCCACAGGATCCCCCGCACCGCGACGCGCGCCCACGGCTCCGCCGCCCGCATGCCGATTGTCCCGATCGAGTCGCTCCACAGTCACAGCGTAGGAGATGAGTGCGTCGCGGGAGAGTCACGGGCCGCCCCCGGGGACGGCGTCGCAGCCACGCCGTCGGCCACGGACGTCCAGGTGTCGGGGTCTGCGGCCTCCACGGCTCGGTCTTGGCCGACGGCGTCCTCCGGTACGTCGGAACGGGCGGGAAGCATCGTCTCCACCTTCGGCTCCGAGTAGACGTACTGTCCGCCGCGCAGCCACGAGGCGACGGCGGCGATCAGGCAGGCGACGATCGCGAATCCGAACGCCACTGCGAGGCCGTCGGCGAACGGGCCGGAGATGAGCTGCGGGAAGAAGCTGCGCCCCGTCAAGTAGTCGGCGTGCCCCGGCGGCAACTGCGCGAGCACGTCACCGCCCAGGAGCGAGCCGATGGGGTTGTACCCGAGCAGCGAGGCGAACAGCACCGCCACCGGCGGCAGGGCCGCGATCTGGTCCGCTTTGACGGCCGGGACGCCTTGGGCGATCAGGCCGGAAGACAGCGTGTCCGGAAGAGAATGCGACAGCCCGGTGATGATGAGGCTGAAGAAGATGCCGATCGAGAGCACCATGGCGGCGTTCTGGAACGTCGTGGACATTCCGGCGCCCACACCGCGGCGGTTCGGCGGAAGGCTGTTCATGATGCCGGCCCGGTTCGGCGCCGCGAAAAGGCCCATGCCCAGCCCGTTCACCAGCAGGATGAGAGCGAACTGCCAGTAGACGAAGTCCACCGGCAACACCATGAGCAGCACGAAGGTGGCGGCGGCGATGACCATGCCGCCGGTGGCGAAAAGGCGGGCGCCGAAGCGGTCGCTGAGCCATCCGGATACCGGTCCCGCCACCAGGAAGCCGATCGTCATGGGGACCATGTAGATGCCCGCCCACAGCGGCGTCGACTCGAAACTGTATCCGTGCTGCGGCAGCCAGATGCCCTGCAGCCAGATGATGAGGATGAACATCAAGCCGCCGCGCCCCAGGGCGGACAGCAGGCTGGCCAGGTTGCCGGCGGTGAACGCGCGGATGCGGAACAGGCCGAGCCGGAACATCGGCTCCTCCACCTTCGTCTCGACGAGGCAGAAGATCCCCAGGACGACGCCCCCGCCGATCAGGGCCGTGAGCACCCACGGGTTGGACCACCCCATCGTGTGCCCGGCGTACGGCTGGATGCCGTAGGTGATGCCGACGAGCACGGCGATCAGGCCCACCGCGAACGTCAGGTTGCCCCACGGGTCGAGCTTGGTGCGCTGACGGATGCCGGTGTCGTGCAGCCGCAGATAGGCCCACACCGTGCCGAACAGGCCGATGGGCACGGATACGAGGAACACCAGGCGCCAGCTGATCGGGGCCAGCACCCCGCCCAGGACGAGCCCGATGAACGAGCCGGCGATGGCGGTGACCGCGTTGAGGCCCAGCGCCAGGCCGCGCTGGTTGGTGGGGAACACGTCGGTGATGATCGCGGACGAGTTCGCCATGAGCATCGCACCGCCGACCCCCTGCAGCACGCGCATGACGATCAGCCACCACGCCCCCGCCGTGCCGCCCATCCAGGTGACCGAGAGCATCACCGAGAACAGCGTGAACACCGCGAACCCCGCGTTGTACATCCGCACGCGGCCGAACATGTCGCCCAGGCGGCCGAAGCTGACCACCAGCACGGCCGTCACCACGAGGTAGCCCATGATCAGCCACAGCAGCAGGCTGGTGTTGCCCGGTTCCAGCGGATTCACGCCCAGCCCGCGGAAGATGTCCGGCAGGGCGATCAGCAGGATCGACGAGTTGATGGTGGCGATCAGGCTGCCGAGCGTCGTGTTCGACAGGACGATCCACTTGTAGTGCGGCTTGCCTGTGTCGCGTTCAGCGCGGGCGTGTCTGCGTGTCTGCCGTGTCGGAGCCGTCATGCCCGACCTTCCTCTATCGACTTTCGTGGTCTCGGGGCCGGGCCCACGGTAGTCCGCACTCAATGCATCGTGCACCTAAGTATCTCGCGAATCGGGTGTGGTGGCGACACCCGGACGTCCGGATGCGGGCGCTTCGCACCCGTGGCCGACCGCCGGTGGCCGTCTTGTACTGTGATGCTGCACGCGTCGGGGGCAGTAGCTCAGCTGGTCAGAGCAGCGGACTCATAATCCGTCAGGTCGTGGGTTCGAGCCCCACCTGCCCCACCATCGGATCGATTTTCCCTCCACACGGTCGAACCCACACGCATGCCTGAAGGCACGTGCGCCGCAGCGTGTTCCCACCTCCGTTCTGGCGCCTTCCTGTCACGGCGAGAACGTCGACGGATCCGTAGCGTGGAACACAGTCGCGGAGGCCGGCTCCCGCGCAGCAGCCCCTACGCCGGTCGGCCCCACTCCCGCGCGCACAGATTCTCCCGGCACCCGCACATGCCCGGCGGTGTGTGAAGGGAGACGGTATCCGGAATCAGGAGGTGCCTGTTGGCAAGGCAGTCCCTTGCGGCCCGGTTCCGCGGGCAAATCCCGCTGGAGGCGAAGCATGCCGCGCTCTCCGCCCTGAACACCCCGTTCGACCTGCATCGGACCACACAATGGCCCACCACGGAGAGCAGGAGCAGCAGCGTGCAGCTTATTGCCTCGATGTCCAGGGCGCGCCGCTTCCGGACTCCCCTGGGAGTGCTGAACCATGCGCTCTCCTGCGCGCCCGCAACCGGCCTGGTGGCAGAGTTCGGCGTGTACTCGGGGGCGACGCTGCGACGCATCGCCGCGCGGCGCCCAGGCGCACACGGGTTCGACTCGTTCGAGGGATTACCCGAGGACTGGCGCGGTCCGTACCGCCGCGGCACCTTCGCAGTCGACCGCATCCCGCAGGTCGACGATGCGACGCTGCACGTCGGGTGGTTCGAGAACACCGTCGCACCGTTTCTGGCCGAGACGCCGGGCCCGGCCGCGTTCCTGCACTTGGACGCGGACCTCTACAGCTCCACCGCCACGGTGTTGAGCGCTTTCGCGGACCGGATAGTCCCCGGGACGGTGCTGGTGTTCGACGAGTACTTCAACTATCCGGGCTGGCAGGCCCACGAACACAAGGCGTTCTCGGAGTTCGTCGCACGCACCGGCGTGGGATTCGACTACCTCGCCTACAACAGCCGGGGCCAGCAGGTGGCCGTGCGGATACGCGATACCTTGCACGAGTAGCGCACGCAGCGCGCGCCTCGCGGCGCCGTTATCCGGCTTGTCTCCGGTGACGGATTGAAGCTGGGCGCGGACTTGAATGCCGTCGAGGTCGAAGTAGCGGTACTCGACGGCATCACAGGCATCCTGGCGACCCACGGCGTCGGTGTGGCCAATCGGCTTCCAGCCGGACGGTGTCGTGAAGGTCTCCACGACCGGCACACCCCCGGATCGTGCGATGGTCCGACGCGCGTCGACTTGATGCTCCTATTGTTGTCAGTCCCGCCCCGTACGGTTCGAGAAAATGCGGCGACCTAGGACGGTGGCGCCCGCATCACCACTATCGGAGGGCCGGGGCAATGAACAGGCACAACGTGCTCAGCGTGGTTGGACTCGGCGGACTGGCCGTCGGCATCGGGCTCGGCGTCGTGAACGGCCGATCCCCCTGGGAGACGGGCGCGTGGACCGCATCGTGGGTGGCACTCGCCGGCGCCAACGTGTGGACCGCGCGGCAGCGCACACGCGAAACAGACCTGTAGCCGGCCGGGGCTGCAGCGGTTGCTGTCACCAGGTCACGATCGTGGCCGCGCTGCACGCCGCCACCATTACAGACCAGACGACCGTCTGCACCGGTTTCGATATGCGCTCGCGGACGAAGGCCAACGACACGAATGTTGTTGCGACTGCGAATATAGACGGGTGTCCGTAAATGCCCCATGTATCCAGGTCAGGCACCACGAGCCAGGCGATCAGAGCCGCAATCACGCCTGCCGCATATGGCACGAAGCTCGCATACCAGCTGAATTCGAGCTCCGGTGTGGTGACGACTTGTCCGCCAGCGCTGGTCACGGTGCCCCGTGACCTGTAGATGGCTGCCCAGGACACGATGATCACGAGTGCGGCTACGACGACAAGGATGGTGGCAGTCACGTCCCGGATGCTAACCCGGAGGCGGCGCATGGGAGCCCCATCGGAATGACGCGCACGGGTGCCGGTGCCGGACCCCGGAACCACCTGGGCGCATTGTCGCGTGAAACTGCGGCCGCCGGCCGGCATTCCATCCTTCCGCCCCATCCCTAGTGCCGCTTGGGTGGCGAAAGCGCAAGAAAGGCACCCTCGAAAGGGTGCCTGACCTGAGATTATGCTTGCTCCCCCGACTGGACTCGAACCAGTAACCCTTCGATTAACAGTCGAATGCTCTGCCATTGAGCTACGGGGGATCACACCGGCGACAGGCGGTGCCCGCGCCGATGTCAGACTCTAGCGCACACCACACCCGGCATGCCAAATCGCCCCCGCCCTCCACCCGGATCCCGTCCGGTGCGGCGAGCGGCGTCCGGCTCCGGCACCCACTATCCTTGCTGGAAGTATGGGCCCGGGCCTTGTGCCCGAACCTGGGGAGCCGGCCGCCGCGCAGGCGGACGGACCGCGTCGACGGAGGAGAGCCGATGATCGGGATCGTGTTCGCGGCGGGCGCCGGCTATGTGCTGGGCACCAAGGCCGGACGGCGCCGCTACGAGCAGATCAGCCGTGCGGCCAAGGCCATCGCGGAAAGCCCCGCCACGCGCACCGCCCTCGACGCCGGACGTCAGCGGCTGTCGGAGGCGCTGAGCACCGAGCCGCGGTTCACGAGGATCGAGTCGATCGACGACGAAACCTCGGTGTACATCCCGGAAGCGGAGGAGCAGCGCCGCTGACAGCAGGCGGCGCGGTCAGCGGGCAGCCCGGTCAGCCGATGGGCACGTCGTCGCGCGCCCCCACCGCCTGGTCCAGCAGCCCCCGCCGGTACTGCTCCAGTGCCACCAGATCGCCGAACAGCGCCCGATACCCGTCGGCGTCCTCGGCCGGGGACATGCGCTGCAGCTTGGACTTGAGGTCGGCGATCTGCTCGCCCACCCATACCTCCTGCAACCGAGCCAGCACGCCGCCGATGTAGCGGGGCACGTCCGCCTCCGCCACCTGCATGTCCTCCACCGCCAGCTCGGAGACCAGCGAACGCACCTGTGCGCCGGTCATCCGCGGCGTCCCGTCGCCGGGACCGCCGACGAGGCCCTCACCCGCGACGGACACCGCCTCCACCCACTGCCCGCCGCCGAGCCCGGCCGCCGTGCCGCCGGCCGCCTCGATCGCCGCCCGGACCGTGGCGTACGCCGGGTGCGTGAAGCTGTCCGGGGGGAGCGAATCGAACACCGCCCCGGCGATGCCCGGCTCCTGGAGCGCGGATTTGAGGGATTCGCGCTGCGGCCACAGCGCCGGGTCGCGGCGGTCCGGCCGCGGCACGGCGGGCGCCTCCTGCGACTGCTCGTCCTCCGCACCCGGCCGGCCCGGACGCGCCGTCCCCGCGGACCCGCGCCGCCCGCCGCGGCGCGACTCCTCGCGCACCCGGCGCACCACCTGCGGGATGTTCGGCCAGCCCACCCAGTGGTCCGCGAGGCGTGTGGCGTAGCCGTCGCGCAGGGCAGGATCCTTGATGCGGGCGACGATCGGCACCGACCTGCGCAGCGCCTCGACCCTGCCCTCCTCCGTGTCCAGGTCGATGCCGGCGATGATCGACCGGATCGCGAACTCGAACATGGGCACCCGGCGCGCGATGAGGTCGCGCACCGCGACGTCGCCGTCGGCGATGCGCAGCTCGCACGGGTCCTGCCCGTCCGGCGCGATGGACACGAACGTCTGGGCGGTGACCTTCTGGTCGCCGTCGAACGCCTTGAGCGCCGCGGCCTGCCCCGCACTGTCGCCGTCGAAGGTGTAGATGATCTCGCCGCGGAAGTAGCTGTCGTCCAGCAGCAGCCTGCGCAGCAGGGTCAGGTGGTCGCCGCCGAAGGCCGTGCCGCACGCGGCCACCGCCGTGGGCACGCCCGCCAGGTGCATCGCCATCACGTCGGTGTACCCCTCGACGATGACGGCCTGGTGCCGCTTGGCGATCTCCCGCTTGGCCAGGTCCAGCCCGAAGAGCACCTGCGACTTCTTGTACAGCAGCGTCTCCGGCGTGTTGACGTACTTGGCCTGGATGGGGTCGTCCTCGTGCAACCGGCGCGCGCCGAACCCGATGACGTCGCCCGTCAGGCTGCGGATGGGCCACAGCAGCCGGCGGTGGAACCGGTCCATCGGCCCGCGCTTGCCCTGGCGGGACAGCCCCGCGGCCTCGAGCTCCTTGAATTCGAACCCCTTGCTCAGCAGGTGCTTGGTCAGCGTGTCCCACCCCGCCGGCGCATACCCGCAGCCGAACATCCGCGCGGCCTCCGCGTCGAAGTCGCGTTCGCTCAGGTAGGCGCGCGCCGCCTCCGCGTCCGGCTGCGCGAGACGTTCGGCATAGAACTCCTGCGCCGCGGCGTTGGCGGCGACCAGCCGCGCGCGCGTTCCGCGGTCCCGGCGGATCGCCGTGCCGCCACCCTCGTAATTGATCTGGTAGCCGGTCTTGTCGGCCATCTGCTCGACGGCCTCGACGAATCCGATGTGCTCGATCTTCTGCAGGAAGCTGAAGACGTCGCCGCCCTCCCCGCACCCGAAGCAGTGGAAGTGGCCGTGGTTGGGGCGCACGTGGAACGACGGGGTCTTCTCGTCGTGGAACGGGCACAGGCCCTTCATCGAATCGGCGCCGCCCCTGCGCAGCGCCACGTACTCGCCGACGATGTCCTCGATGCGGACGCGCTCTCGGATCGCTGCGATGTCACGTTCAGGGATTCGGCCGGCCACACGTGCAGTGTAGGCATCGGCGTCCCTGCCTGTCGGCCGCCCCGAACCGCCCGGCATTCCGCGCATCCAAGGCGCAGGTTCATGCACGCCCTGCCCGCGGGAAACGGAGCTCGGACCGGGCGCGGTCAAGGCTTCTTGAGTGGTGTATCACGGTGTTGCCAGGTTTCCTGCTGGTCGCGTGGGAGTCAGGCGGCGATCGCCGCGGGGTCGGTATCGTCGGTGAGTGCCTCGCTGTCGGCGCGCTCCGCCACCACCAGCACCAGCGCCGCTGCCCCGGGAGTGTCGAGCGGCGCCGGCCCTTCGACTGTCCGGGACACCAGCCGCGCCCATCTCGCCGGGGCGGGCGCGTTCAGCCTCGACGCACTGACCGGTTCCGATGCGCAGAAGGTAGCCGGCGATGCCTGATCAGCACTTGACCGCCGACGACATGCCCCTGTTCACCCGGCTGCGGATGACCGCGTTCGGTGAAGCGGTCATCGACATCGCGAACGATCCCGCATAAGACCAGTGGACGTTCTCCCAGAAGATCCGGCACGCTCCCGACACCGAGACCACCGCCCGTGCCGAACGGCGAGTACACAAGCTCTTCGCAGCGTCGCGCACCCCGAATCCGGCCGCGTGCATCGAGGACATCCACTACATCGACGGGCGGACGCTGAGCCGTGACGTCGTCGCCCGGCTGGCCGCGTGCCGGTGGATCGAGCAGGCCGGCAACCTGGTGGTCCTCGGCAAGTCCAGTGTCGGAAAGTCCTACCTCGCCCAGGCACTCGTAAACGCCGCATGCCGGCGCGACTACACCGTGAAGTACTTCCGGCTCGACGACCTGGCGAACCAACTCGCTGTCTACCACCGTAAAGACGCCCACCGGCTGCGGTTCCTTGACACGCTGCACGCCTGCGATGTTCTCGTCCTCGACGACTTTCTGACGACCTCCATCACCGGGGAAACCCCCGCCGAGTTGCTGAACATCCTTGCCGCACGAGAAGGCAGCGGATCGACCGTCGTGACCAGCCAGTTCGATCCCGAGGACTGGTACCGGTCGCTGCACGACGCCGTGATCGCCGAGTCGATCCTCAATCGCATCGTCTCGACCGCCGAACTCGTCCAGCTCGACGGCCCCAACATGCGCCTACACACCCACCGGGCCAGGGCCCCGGAAAGGTCGGGTAGCGGCGCTGCGACCTCGAACTTCGCTGTGGCGTGAACTGCGTGGCCGCTGGGAAGGATGTGACCTACGGGATTGGATGGGGGTTGCGACACCAATCCACCAAGCCCGAGGTCACGTCCGCATGACATCATCGCCCACGCCGCTCAACACCGCGACACCGACTCGCCGCGAGCGTCTGCTCGAGGTTCTCGCGGCCGTCCCTGACCCGCGTGACAGGCGCGGTATCCGCTACCCGCTCGCCGGGGTGCTGGCGCTCGCGGTGGCGGCCACGATTGCCGGTGCCCGCTCGTTCGCCGCGATCGGCCAGTAGGCCGCCGCGGCGACCTCCGAACATCTCGACGCATTCGACCTGGGCAGGACGACCATCCCGGACGAGTCGACGCTGCGCAAACTATCCGCCCGCCTCGACGGCGACGCCCTCGACTCCGCGGTCGGCGTATGGCTATGTACACGCACCTTCCATACCGGCGGGCGCCGCGTGATCGCCCTGGACGGCAAGACCGTCCGCGGCGCCCGCGACCGCAAAACGGACGGGCGTGCCCCGCACCTGGTCGCCGCGTTCGACCACGACGCCGGGGTCGTACTCGGCCAGGTCGCCGTCGACGCCAAGAGCAACGAGATCCCCGCAGCGCGAACCCTGCTCGCCCAGTTCAACCTTCACGGGGTCACGGTCACGCTCGATGCACTCCACACACAGACCGCGACCGCCGCGCAGATCACCTCCGCTGGAGGTGATTATGTGCTGACGGTCAAAAGGAACACGCCCACGCCTCATCGCAACACGGCGGCACTGCCCTGGAAACACGTTCCCGCGACCCGGACCACCAGCACAGGCTGCGGCCGGCGCGTCACCCGCACAATCAAGGTCGCCGACGTCCCCGCGTGGATCGTTCTCGCGAAGCCGCGCAGGTGGCCCAGCTGCGTGGTACCGTCACCGGCCGTGGCACGAAGTCGATCGAGGTCGTCTACCTGATCACATCGGCCGACCATGCCGTAGCTCCGCCGGGGGTGCTGGCCGCGTGGGTCCGCGGGCATTGGGGTATCGAGGCGCTGCACCATGTTCGCGACGTCACCTTCGGTGAATACCTCTCCCAAGTGCGCACCGGACAGACGCCCCGGGTCGTGGCCTCCTGCCGCAACCTCGCCGTCAGCATGCTGCGCATTGGCGGCTGGAGCAACATCGCAGCCGGGCTACGACACCACGCCCGATGGCCCGACGACGCACTCACACTGGCGCTGACCTGACCAAACCCGACTATTCCGGGGCCCACCGGGCCGACACCGTATGACCGACAGCGCGGGTGCAGTGGCCGCTACCCGGACCCACGCCCGCGCTACCAGATCATTACACGCGCGCCACCAAACGCACCGACTAAACACCGGGCCACGGATCATTCGCTGAGCTTCTTCGTCGCCGCCGAATTTGACTGCTCCTGCGCCAATAGACAGAAGTCATCGTTCAGCTTGATGACGAGGGCGATCATCAGCCGGAGTGCGATAATGTGGGCATGGAAGTGCCGTTCCTCCCCCTCCCCATTGGCCTGTGAACCATGGAGATACTTGTTCCGCAACTCCGGCCCATTGCTGAAGTCCACTTTGTTCAGGAAATAGTTGAAATACCGCCCCTCAGCGTCCGTAAGCAATGAGGTACGACGCTCTACCCAGCCACGCTGCACCATGGCCTCGACTTCCGAGCGCCCGTAGGCTGATAGATGGTAGTAACTGCAGGCTTCAGTCAGAAACAATGATTCGAGAATGAGGAACTGTTCTGCATTCGCGATCTGCACACGACCTCCCGCGTCCTTAAGGATGCCAAGCGCAAACAACCGATCAATGGCGGGTCTCTGGTGCTCGTGGTAGTCATCGTAAGAGACTTCGTTTTTCAGGAGCAGTTCAGCAGCGTTGTCGCCCGTGAACTCGTCACTGACGTACGCCAGCGGCGACTGATCCGAGAACAACGCATCCAGGATGCCGGCAATGTCCGGGCACTGGGTGGAATAGACATACTTTCCAGGTAGCAAGCTGGGGACTTGCTTGTAGCGAACCTGATCTGAGGTGATCGCAAGCAGCTCCGGATCGAGTTCTCCATTCTCGACCCAAAGACTGAACTGCGCCACGACACTTTCCATTTCGGAGAATAGGTGCCGAACGCGTTCCAGGTAGCTGGCACTGCGACTCGAGGGTCGAAACGAGAAGTTGTGGGCGTGGAACTCGTTGACGAGATAATTCTCAAAGAACCAGGAGATAACTTCCTCGAGGTCCTTGCCCTTTCTCTCCAGGTAGTGCCGGTACAGTAATATCTGAAGGCGACTGCTTGTATCGACTGCATGAAAACCTGCACCCACCTGATAGTGGGTCCTGCCATTAACCCCGATGATCCGCTCAAAAACCCCCAACTGTGCCCGGTAAGCTGGAAAGGTGAGGAGCACCTGCCGGTCCGCGAACTCGAAGAGATGCTGGAAATTGTTGAGAAAACTCGGGTTGTCTAGTGTCTCGTCCAGCCACCGACTGCTGTACGTAAAACGAGTTATGATCCCGTCGGACTCATCAATCTCGAATATCACGGGCTCGTCCTGGATGTCGGACAGCTTCACCTCGATTCCGGTCTTGAGCCCAGGATTGCTCTCAAAGAAACTCTCAGTCATTTCGACGTTTCGGCGCTTCGCCCGCAGCTTAAGCTTGGCGTCAATGCCAGTATCTGCTTTAACGGGCGCGGACTCGATCAGGCGTATATAGTTGAGATTGGCGTCCGCGCTATCGACGTACCGCACAAGGAGGGCACCTGCATCTTCCTGAGTAAGACTGCGGGGAAGATACACCTCGTCACGAACATCCCTCTGGAGGTACTTGCGGACCACATATTCGGCGTTTTTCGGCGCGGCAAGTAACAAATCGCGGACTTCGGCATCGTACGCCTCCACGAGTCTCTTGCATGCCAGCAATTCGCCTAAGTGGACGCCAGCCTGATCAAGCACTTGCAGCATCGTGGTAGCGTCACAGCACTCAAACGCCTTGTTTCGACCGAGGAGCTCAAGAAGAACCGTGTGGTACTCATGACCAACACCTCCGATCAGCGCGGCACAGTTGGCATTGTTTACCGAGGAGAAGAACCTGGCCACGATGCTGCGGATTTGGCCGATCCGGGAACTTGCTACAGCGCGCTGTGACTCGGTGTATTCGCGCGGGATCAGGTCGTACTCAAGAAACTGCTGAACGTTGTGGAGTTCGAGGATGTCCATGACATCAGTTGGAGCATGCTCTGGGTCAAACTGCTCTACGAGCTCAGCGACGCGTTTGATGTACCAGCCGACGGATAGGTCGTCGACACTGAAGAACCGGACGCGTCGCATGTTGTCGTCCTCGTTGCTCACCTACACGTCTCCACTTTCAGCACCCGCTCAGCACGTACCATTGCCAGTGCGCCCACCGGTCGTGCTCGATCGCGGCGAGCCTGTCGACCGTCTGTTTCCTCTCGAGGACCCCTCGGATCCGGTCAAATGAGGGCATTAGATTAGGTCCTTCTTCACGAGTGCCCAGTAGTGTTGGCCGAGAAAGGTAAGTTCGCATTTCTTCGACTCCATCGCCGCGTGCCACATGTGGGGCGCCCCGACCGGGCGAACGAGGTTCACCTTCACTAGTGCCTGCAGCACCGCGAAGTCCGCGTTCTTAGCCGGGTCCGGTGGAGGGGTCGAGGCCTGTTCCTTGCCGGACCGTTCGGGTTCGTAACCGGGATCGAGCCGGAGTTGCGTGGACGGCTCCTCAAATAGGACTGTAAGCTTCTGAAGCTGCGTCAGCTCGATCGGCGCGTCTGTCGACCTGAGCGAAACGAACTTCTTGACATTCGTCTTGAACACCGGCCGTTGCGCCCAAGGCCCAAGCGACTGATCGATGTGCGCGTAGACGCTACCTGGCGTCACCTCGCCCATAAGGTTGGCGGCCGCACCGTTGAGCGCGTCGACGAGGAGGCTCGTGAATACACCCGAACCGCCGGTCTCCATGGCGTACTGATTAGCCGCCGAAGCCGTCAGGATCGTGACGCCCTCCTTGACCTCCGCAATCTGCGGGATGCCCGGATGCCCACCCGCAACTCCGCTGTGGCAACTGTCGAGAATGATCACTTTGTTCTTCGCAGGCGAGCTATTCGCGTACGTCATCACATCGGTCAGCGATAGCCCGTCATGACCATTCGCGCAGTCGCTTGCGCACAAGTAGCCCCCCGCTCCGTCGATGTAGCCATGCCCGGAGAAGTAGAACAACGAGATTTCCGCGTCATCCTTGAACAAGTCTTCGACGGCATCACGCAGCTGAGTGCGAGTGACGGTTGCTCCTGGGCCAGTGCCGGTCAGCAGTAACGGCTGCGTGAAATTGAGGGTGCCGTCCGCGTGACGGTCCAGCACGTTCTTGATGCTGTAGGCATCGTTCACCGCACCATTGAGGGAGCCGATCTGAACATAGTGGTCGATCCCGACGATAAGTGCTTTACGCATGTCGGCGCACCTCAGAGCGAGTCGATGAAGCCGGAGATGTTCGCATCACTCCACACGACCGTCCGGACCCCAGAAAGGGAAGTCCGATCGTTCGAGTAGGCCCATACACCCAGGAGTGGCTTGCCCTCTTCCTTGGCGCACTGGATCTCCCACTTCTGCCCAGAAGACGTGAGCGAGTTCTTGCTCACGAGAGCGATCACGCCATGGGAGCGACGGATGCGTGTGCAGACTTTGTCCTTCCAGCCCGAGTCATAGGGTTCCTTCACCGACATGTCCGTGAACTCGTACGGTGATCGCGGGCCCAAGGACTGTCCCTTGAGGAAGTCTCTCTGCCGTTCGTCTTCGATGGCGAATGCGACGAATACGACCTTCTTCTCAGCCATGTCTGGGCCTCCTCATGTGTTCGAGCCGCGACACAGGCTGGTCGCACCCAAGCTCACCCCGACCTTAGCGAAGAGCACTGACACTTTGGCGTCCCCGACCGGAGTGCATCGAACGTTCGACCGTCGATGCATCCTCATCGCGCGGTGCAATAGGCTGCACGCAAGCACCACCCCCGTGACCGCATTTCAAAGGATTTACTTGCGAGGGCTCACGATGCGACCCTGAGGTCACCTCATAGCGTAGAACGCCAAAGCTGCTGCCGCTGTCACGTTCAACGAGTCGGCTCCGCCCATCATCGGGATCGTCGTCTGCGCTGGTCAGCGGCGAGTTCCGGATGGGGCATTTTGGGCCCACACATGTTCAGTATGTCGGGGTTCATCGCCCGCCCGAGCGCCGGCGTGTAAGAGTCGGTGGCGGACTCGGAGCAGCTCTCCCACTACTTCACCACCGGCGGCGCGCGGCCGGCTCGAAGCCGGCGCGCAAGTGAGTTGGGACTTCCATGACTTCCCCGGCGCGTTCCAGGTCACCGTCGCGGATGCCGAACCTCCGCGAAGCATCGTGATCCGCTGGGACGCCGGCGCGACATCCACCCGGAGGACGGCCACACCACTGTGGTCTTCGGTTTTGACCCCGTCGACGGCGACACCCGGACCCGGGTCACCATCACGGAGTCGTCATGGCGCCCCACCGCCAACGACGCGCAGCGGGCCTTCGGCAACTGCATGAGCTGGACGGGGATGCTCGCCGCGATGAAGGTGTGGCTGGAGCACGGGATCAACCTCAGGGAGAGCTTCTACAGTTAGCCTCAATGCCGCGCAGTTAGTTGTCGTGTCTGGTGTCAATGATGCCCGGTAGGTGTGTCGTGATGCGGGTCCGATAGTTCGTGCGGTCGACGTTGCCTTTCGCGCGGTGTTTGGAGATGGCCCGTTTCGTGACTCTGGGGCTCGAGCGTGATCGGCGGGCGGGCATGACCGCTGCCAGTGCTGCTCGCCCGATGCGGCCGGTCAGGTCGGTGCAGGGCCCGGCGAGGATGAGACCCGCATCGTGGATAGCGTCGCGGGCGGTGGTCAGGGCGATGGTGAAGCTGAGCCGGTCGGGAGCGATGTCGCCGGCGGCCAGGGCGGTGTCGGCGATCGCGGTGCGCAGCGCCTGGTGGACGATCAGGACGGCGTAGACCTCCTGGGCGACGCCGGCCGGGGTGCGTGCTCGCAGGACCCGGCCCGCGAGGATCGTCGCTTTGGTCTCCCGGTAGCTGGTCTCGATCTCCCATCGCTGGTGGTAGAGCTGCACGATCTGCCGTGCGGGGTAGCGGTCCGGGTCGGTCAGCGTGGTGATCAGACGGTAGGTGCCGGTGCGCCGGCCGCCGGCCGGGTCGAGATCGACGGTGATCTGGGCGTCGATCAGGCGCACCCGCAGATCGCCGATGGCCACGATCTGGGTGCCGTCGTCCAGGCGCTCGAGGACCTCGAACCTGCGGGCGTTCTTGCACCGTATGAGCAGGTCTGCGCCGGTGGCGGCGAACTGCTCGATCAGGGCGGCGGCGGCGAAGTTGCGGTCGCCCAGCAGCAGCATGCCGGGGCGCAGACTGTTCGTCAGGGCGGGGGCGTAGGTGGTCTCCCCGGCCCGGTAGGAGCCGAACACGGCGTCGATGACCGTGCGGGTGCCGCATGCGACGATGCTCACCAGCCGCAGCATCGGGTATCCGGCCGGTGCGTCAGGGCGGCCGGACTGGCGGCCGAACGCGCCGGTGTTGGCGCCGGTGTCCGCCACGAACATCGTGGTGCCGTCGATCGCGCACACCAGCAGGCCCCGCCAGCGCGAGGACCCGGCCGCCGGGCCGCGGACCAGGTCGAACAGTTCGGCAAGCGGGCCGGTGCCGATCCGCCGGAACGCCTGGGACAACGCCGAGCTACCGGGCGTGGTCAGGCTCAGGCCGGCGCCGCGGGCCAGGCGCGCCAGTACCTGCTGGTAGCCCACGCCAGTGAACAGCACCCCCGCGAGCAGCACGTACATCACCACCCGGGTGGGCAGGCGGCGCACCCGTTTCTGCGCCGCTCCGGCAGCCTCGATCGCCGCGTCGACCAGATCGAATGACACGATCCGGGTCAACTCGCCGAGATGACCCGCGGCGAAGGGATCCGCCGGCGCGGGCAGCGGGGCAGGGATGACAGACTGGGACGGCAACGGAACTCCTTTGGTAGCAGGGCGTCTTGTGAGGACACCCCTTGCCTACCGTGGAGTTCCGTTGCTCTTCGCCCGACACGCCGCAGTCACACTTGCCACACCAGCCACACCACTAACTGCGCGGCATTGCAGTTAGCCCCCGGCCAGCCGACCGGATCCGAGCACCTCATACCCGCTGCTAGCACCTTGGATTCAAGCGCCGCACGGAGAAAACAGCGCGCGGATCGAGATGTCGGGCCCCTACGCCCAACCGGCCTGGTCGGCGCGGCCCTCGCGGTCGATGCGCTCGAGCCGGCTCTCGGTGTACGAGGCGATCTGGTCCACCACCACCCGCACGCGGCGCGCGTCGTCCGGGGCGCGTTCCCAGTCGGCGCGCAGCATCGGATCCAGCGACCCCGGCGCGGTGCTCAACAGCCACTGCGCGGCCCTGTGGATCCGCTCACGCTCCCGGTCCTGCCGCTTGCGGTGACCGGGATCCGACATCACGTACCGCAGTGCCACCGTCTTGAGCAGCAGCACCTCCGCCGCCACCACGGCCGGCACCTGCAGGTCGGCGTCGTAGCGCCGCAGGCGGCCCTTGCCCGCGACGGACCGCGTGCCGGCGATCGCCGCGGAGGTGAACCGGCCGACGAGTTCGCTGGTCATCCGCTTGAGCGCCACCGAGGAGGGCAGGGAGCCGTCGTAGACGCCCACCGATTGCACCACCGGCAGCACGGACAGCCGCTGCGCGGCCTCGATCAGCTCGTTCTCCCCCACCGCGGAGAACTCGGACCAGCCCATCGTCGCGAGGGCCCGCTGTTCGGCGGGGTCGGCCAGGGCGCGCAGGTCGATGCGCCCGGAGATCACCCCGTCCTCGACGTCGTGCACCGAGTAGGCGACGTCGTCCGCCCAGTCCATCGCCTGCGTCTCCAGGCTCTGCCGCCCCTGCGGCGCGCCCTGGCGGACCCAGGCGAGGATCGCGGCGTCGTCGTCGTAGGCGCCGAACTTGGCGCCGGGGGCCTGCCGCAGCCACGGGTACTTCATCGCCGCGTCGAGCGACGCCCGCGTGAGGTTGAGGCCCAGTCCCTCCCCCTGCGGGCCCAGGACCTTCGGTTCGAGGCGGGTGAGGATGCGCAGGTTCTGCGCGTTGCCCTCGAACCCGCCGCACTGCGCGGCCACCTCGTCGAGCGCCCGTTCGCCGTTGTGGCCGTAGGGCGGGTGGCCGATGTCGTGGGCCAGCCCGGCCAGGTCCACCAGGTCCGGGTCGCA
Organism: Tomitella gaofuii; assembly: GCF_014126825.1. Lineage (NCBI taxonomy): Bacteria > Bacillati > Actinomycetota > Actinomycetes > Mycobacteriales > Tomitella > Tomitella gaofuii. The sequence goes on from NZ_CP059900.1 coordinate 3,058,262, forward strand.
GCCGAGTCCGTCGGCGATGCCCCTGCCGATCTGCGCCACCTCGATGGAATGGGTGAGGCGCGTGCGCGGGGTGTCGCCCTCACGCGGTCCCACCACCTGGGTCTTGTCCGCCAGGCGGCGCAGGGCCGCGCTGTGCAGGACGCGGGCGCGGTCGCGTGAGAACGCGCTCCGATGCTCGGCGTCCGCCCCGGTGAGGCCGGCCGTCTTGGGCGCCTCGTCCCCGATGCGCTCGAGGTCTGCGGGTGTGTATCCGCTCACCGGCGTACCTGGCCTTCCCTCGTCTGCGTCCCGCGTGCACCGCTCGCGGTGTCGTGTTCCGACGCCCGCGCGTCCGGCGCCGTCACTCCTTGATCACATCAGGAAAGTCGGCCTGATAGTGGGTGAGCTGGTACCACAGCAGCGCGCCCGTCTCCCGCACGATGCCCTTGATCTGCGCAGACCTCGTGGTCACTGCCGGCCCGCTGCGGGTGGGGGCGACTGTCGCCTCCAGCCCGGAATCGCGTGCCATGGTGCGCGCCCGCAACGAATGCCACGGGTCGGAGGTGATCACGATGGAGCCGACGCGCCGACTCTGCAGCATGGCCGACACCGCGTCGATGCTGCCGAGGGTGTCGGACCCGACCGCCACTGCGAGCACACTGTCGGCGGGCACGCCCTGCTCGATCAGATACTGCCGCCCCGCCTCCGCCTCGGTGGTGGAATCACCCTGGATCTTTCCCCCCACGGTGACGATCGTGGGCGCGACGCCCTCGTCGAACAGCTCCGCGGCCATGTCCAGCCGCGCCTGGAACACCGGCGACGGCGTGCCGTTGTACTGCGCGGCGCCCAGAACGAGGATCGCCCCCGTCGGCGTCCGGTCGTCGATTCGGGCCACCTGCCACACGCGGAATGCGGTGCCGGCCACCAGCAGCACGCCGACGATCAACACGCCCGCGACTCCGCGACGCAGCCACCGTGCCAGCGTGCCGCCGACCCCCAATCCAGTGTTCATCGCCGACCAGTCTGCCAGCGCACCCGCGCGCGCCGCGACGCCGCACCCCGGGCCGTTACCTCACCCTGGCCTTACAGCTAGGTTCTGGGTATGCGTCTCGCCCGCCCCCGCACACCCGGACCCGCCCCCTGCGCACCCGCCGTGACGTGTCCCCGCACCGCCGCGCGGGTCGTTTCGGCATCCCGCCGGGTGGTCACCGCCGCGGCCGCGCTCGCCGTGGCGTTCCTGCTGGCCTGCGCCGGGCTGCTCGCCCAGCCCGCCACCGCGGAGGCGGAGGCCCCGTTCCGCCTCCCGCAGCAGATCACCGACCATGCCGGCGCACTCGGGGATCGCGCCGGCGATGTCCAGAACGCGGTCGACGACCTCTTCGCGCAGCACCACGTGCAGCTCTGGGTGGTCTACACCGATTCCTTCGACGGCATGGACGGCGAGCAGTGGGCCCGACAGACCGCGGCGGCGAGCGGCCTCGGATCCGACACCATGCTGCTCGCCGTCGACACGGGCGACGGCGCGTTCGGTTTCACCGGCTCGGTGACCGGCCTGAGCGACGCGCAACTGTCCTCCGTCATGAACGACGACATCGTCCCGAAGCTCCGCGAGCACGACTGGGCGGGGGCGGCGATCGCCGGGGCGGGCGGCCTGTCCTCGGCGCTCGACGGGCCCAGCTCTGCGCCGCTGATCGTGGGCGTGGTGATCCTCGTGCTCATCATCGGCGGTGCGCTCGTGTGGGTGCAGCTCCGCAAGCGCCGTCGCCGGCGGGCGGAGGCCGCCGCGGCACGCGACACCGACCTCACCGACCCGCGGAACCTCGCCGGGCTGTCCACCGAGGCGCTGGACACGCGCTCGCGGGAACTGCTGGTGGAGACCGACAATGCGCTGCGCACCAGCTCCGAGGAGCTGCGGGCGGCCACCGACGAGTTCGGCACCCGCGCCACGGAGCCGTTCCAGTCCGCGCTCACCGCCGCGCAACGGGCGCTGTCCGAAGCGTTCGGCATCCGCCAGCGGCTCGACGACGCCATTCCCGAGACTCCGGACCAGCGGCGCAGCATGCTCACCGATCTGCTCGTACACACCGGCCGCGCCAATGCGGCACTGAACGAGCAGGTCGAGAACTTCGACACGATGCGCGATCTGGTGATCACAGCTCCGGTCCGGTTGGACGCGCTGACCGAACGGCTCGTCGCCCTCAAGGCGCGCCTGCCGAAGGCCCGGTCCACCTTCGCAGACCTGCAGTCGCGGTTCGACGCCTCCGCTCTCGCCGCCATCGCACCGAACATCGGCATCGCCGAGCAGCAGGCAGACTACGCCGACGAGGGCATCGCGGACGCGCGCACGGCGGTGTCCGGCCCGGGCGGCGCCCCCACCGACGCGGTACGCGGCATCCGGGCCGCCGAGCGCGCGCTGGATCAGGCGGGAGCGCTGCTCGACGCCATCGGCACCGCGGAATCCGATATCCGGCACGCCGTCGCCGAGATGGCGGCGACCATCGCGGACGCGCAGCAGGGCGCGGACGTCGCCCGGAGCCTGTCGGATTCGGGTGCGATCCGTGTCGAGGCCAACCGTGCCCGGCTCGACGAGGCGCGTGCACGCGTCGAGGCGGCACTGGCCGACGCGGAGAAGCACAAAGAGTCCGACCCGCTGGGCACCTACGAGGCGGTCGTCGAGGCCGACGCGGAGCTCGACACCGTCTACGCGGACACCACCGATCGGGTGCACGCCCACGCGCGCGCCCGGGACCTGGTGGATCAGACCCTCCACAGCGCCCGGGCGCGGCTGGACGCGGCGGAGGACTTCATCGGCCCCCGGCGCGGCGGCATCGGACCGGAACCGCGCACCCGCCTGTCCGAGGCGCACCGCCGGTTCGACGAGGCCCGCCGCCTGCGCGACACGGACCAGCAGGCGGCCCAGCGCGAGGCACACGCCGCGGCCTCCATGGCCCAGCAGGCGCTCGACCTCGCGCAGCGGGACTTCACCCACTGGTCCGGACCGGGCGGGTTCGGCGGCTACGGCGGCTATCGGGGCCGGCGTTCGTCCGGCGCGGGCATGATGCTCGGCGGGATCCTCATCGGCTCGATCCTCGGCGGCGGGCGCGGCGGGGGCTTCGGCGGCGGCGGTTTCGGCGGCGGGGGCTTCGGCGGCGGCGGGGGCGGCGGTTTCGGCGGCGGGGGCCGGTTCTGACCGACACGGACGGCGACCGTCCGCGGCCGGCCGGGGACGACGGCGACGGGTTCGGCGGAGCACCAGCAAACGTTGCGCACGCCGCGACGGCCGCGTTCCGGGACACCATCGCCGTCGGCTTCGGGCTCTTTCCGCTGGGGCTGGCCTTCGGCGTGCTGCTCTCCCAGTCGGGGCTGGCGTGGTGGTGGGCGCCGGTGTTCTCGATGATGATCTACGCGGGGTCGCTGGAGTTCCTGGCCATCGGGCTGCTGCTCGCCATCACGCCGCTGGCGCAGGTGGCGTTGACGGCGTTCATGGTGAACTTCCGGCACGTCTTCTACGCCCTGTCGTTCCCGTTGCACAAGGTCCGCGGTCCGCTCGCCCGGACATACAGCATGTACGCGCTCACAGACGAGTCGTACGCCGTGACCGCGACCCGTCCGGAGGCGGAGCTCACCGGCGGGCGGGTGCTGGGCATCCAGATGTTCTGCCAGCTCTACTGGGTGGGCGGCGGTCTCGCCGGGGCCCTGGTGGGATTGGCGATCCCCGGCCGGGTGGAGGGGCTCGACTTCGCACTGACCGCGCTGTTCGCGGTGCTCGCCGTCGACGCCTTCCGGGTGCGCCGAGACATCCCCACACCGGTGCTGGCGCTCGCCTGCGCGATCGGCGCGCTGTTCGTCCCCTCCGGCGCGTTCCTGGTCGTCGCGATGGGCGCGTTCACCGTCGTCCTTCTCGCCCGGTACGGCGTGCGGCGCACTAGGCTGCGGCGCAGTGCGCCACGGGTCAGGCCGTCGACGCAGGACGCCGGGAGTCCCGACGGGCCGGACGCCCGGAAGGGGGACGCGTGACCATGCCGTCCACCGGATACCTCCTCGGCGCACTCACGGTGATCCTCGTGGTGACGTTCGGTCTGCGCGCGCTGCCGTTCGCCTTCGTCGCGCCGGTGCGCTCGTCGTCGCTGCTGCGGTTTCTCGGAGCGCACATGCCCGTGGGCATCATGGTGATCCTCACCGTGTACACGCTGGCGGGCACCCCGCTCACCGTCGCGGGCGCGGCGCCCGCGGCTGCGGCGCTGGCGGCGAGCATCGGACTGCACCTGTGGCGCTCGCATGCGCTCGTCAGCATCATCGGTGGGACGGGCCTGTACGTGCTGCTGGTGCAGCTGTGGGGCTGACGGGCCCCATCACCCGCAGGGCCCGCCGCTTGCGGGGCCCGTCACAGCCAGCCGTTGCCGTCCGCCAGCAGCACCGCCTCCGCACGCGTGCGCGCACCGGTCTTGCCGATGGCCGACGACAGGTGGTTGCGCACCGTCCCCTCCGACAGGTGCACCCGCCGGGCGATGTCCGCGACGGTGCCCCCGGTGCGTGCCGCGCGGAGCGTGTCGGCCTCGCGCGGGGTCAGCGGCGAGTCGCCCAGCACCAGCGACTCCGCCGCCAGCGCCGGATCCACGACCCGCAGGCCCGCGTGCACCCGGCGCACGGAGTCGGCCAGTTGCCGCGCCGGCGTGTCCTTGACGACGAAGCCGGCCGCCCCCGCCGCCATCGCCCGCCGCAGATAGCCGGCACGCCCGAAGGTGGTGACGATGAGCACGCGGCACCACGGCGCCTCGTCGCGGATCGCCGCCGCCACGGCGATGCCGTCGGCCCCGGGCATCTCCACGTCGAGCAGGGCCACGTCCGGCCGGTGCGCGTGCACCGCGTCCAGCACCTCGTCGCCGCGGCCGACGTCGGCGACCACCGCCATGTCCGGCTCCATCTCCAGCAGTGCGCTGAGGGCGCCGCGCACCAGCGCCTGATCGTCGGCCAGGACGAGTTGGATGGCGGCCGCACCGCCGGCCGCGTGTTCCGATGGCCCGCTGGTCACATGACCTCCAGTTCCAGCCGCATGCCGCCGAGGGGCCCGCGCCCCAGCCGCAGGACGGCGCCCGCCGCCTCGGCCCGCGCGCGCAGTCCGCGCAGCCCCGAACCGCCCGGCCCGACTCCGTCGCCGCGCGGCCCCACGGGAAACGTGCCGTCGTCGTCGACGGTGATCCGGCGCGGGCCGAGAGTGACCGCACACCGGCCGGCGCCGCTGTGGCGGACCACGTTGGTCACCGCCTCGCGCAACGCCCAGGCGAACAGTTCGCGGCGCACCGCCGGAACGATGTCCCCGCTCCCGGGAAGGTCCGCCTCGATTCCGGCCGCCGCGAGCGCCGTACGCGCGGAGGCCAGCTCCCCGTCGAGGATGACCGAGCGCATCTGCGCCACTGTGCGACGGACGTCGGCGAGCGATTCCCGCGCCAGGTCCTCGATGTCGGACACCTCGGCCCGGGCCCTGGCACCGTCGCGCGCGCCGATCGGCCCCTCGCCCTGCAACAATCGGCCTGCCAGCTCGGCCTTGATCGCAACCACCGACAGCGAGTGGCCCAGGATGTCATGCAGGTCACGCGAGACCCGTTCGCGTTCCGCGACCACGGCCAGTTCCGAAAGGCTCTCCCGCGCCGCCCGCAGTTCGTCGTTGCGCGTGATCAACTGGCCCACCCCCCACGCCGCCACGGCGCCCAGGACCAACTGTGCCAGGAACATGTCCTCGCTCTCCCACCCCGGCACGGTGTGCGTGAGCACGGCCGCCGCGACGATCACCGCCCCGGCGACGGACCAGCCGAGCCGCGAGGGCAGCACCATCACCGCCAGGACGACGATGTACATCATCGCCCCCACGACGTCCTCCCCCACGACCGGCGCGACGGCGGCGAGCAGCACCGCCATCATCGCCAGCCCCGTGGCCGATTCGGAGATCGACACGGACGGCGGGCGTCCTTCTCGGTTCCAGGTGCGCGCGCGCATGAACGTCCCGACGAACACGGCCGCGAACAGCGCGAGCCCCACGAGCGCGGCGATCCGCGCCCACAGCTCCGGATAGCGCCACGCCTCCACCGCGGGATAGATCAGGTAGAGGAGCCACACCACCGCGAAGATCCAGGGACGCCGCCCCCACGCCCGCCCCACCGGGGCGGGTACGGGCATTTCCGCACCACCGGCCGGGCCGTGCGCAGCAGCCTGCGCGCGGCCCGATCCGGTCGCATCCCGGCGGACGGTGTTCACCGTCATCACGCTATCCGGTGCGGCGCCCCGAACCACACCGTGCACCTCACACCCGGCGGGTGTCGCGACGGAACAAGTACGCAGCGCCCACGATGAACACCGCGGCCCACACCACCAGGTTCAGCACCGCCAAGGCAATACTCGCGCCGTCGCCGCCCGTCAACGGGTAGCGGGCCAGCTCGGCCAGGCCGTAGGTGGGCATGAACGCGGCGATCGTGCCGAACACCCCGCCGTCGATCGGCACGAACAGCCCACCGGCGAACGAGAGCAGCGCCAGGCCCGGGCCCAGTATCTGCATGACGTTCTCCGACGGAAGCAGATAGCCCATGAACAGGCCGAAGGCGGCGAACACCAGCGATCCCAGCCACGCGATGAGGGGCGCGGCGATCCACACGGCGCCGGAAGCCTGAGCGCCGGTGAACGCCCCGACGATGAACACCACGACGACCGACGCCAACCCGAGCGTCATCGCCACGAGCGCCTTGGTCGCGATGTACGCCACGGGCCGCAACGGGGTCAGCCGCAGCTGGCGGCTCCACCCCAGTTCCCGCTCCACCGAGACCATCGCCCCGCCGCTCGTCGTCGCCAGCATGGCGCCGTAGACCGCCATGCTGATGAGCACGTACATCGTCACGTTGCCGCCGCCCGGCCAGTCGTCGGGAAAGTCGGTGCTGTAACTCTGCGTCAGCCCGAAGATCAGGTAGAAAACCGGGGGCATGGCGATCGCGAAGATCAGCACGCGCCGGTTGCGCAGCAGCCGGCGCAGTTCCAGCCGCAGGAAACCGAGGCTGAATCCGCCCCGCGCGGGCACTGCCCGCGGCGCCCGGCCCGCGACCGCCGTCCCGAATGCGTGCTCTTCCGTTGTCATCGCCCGCTCCTGATCGTCTGGTCGGCCCGTTCCGCTTCCGCGTCGGCGCCTGCGCTCACCGGGTCCGCGCTCCCGGGGTCCGCGCCGGTCGTCAGCGCAAGGAAGGCGTCCTCGAGGTTCCGGGACGTCACCTCCAGGTCGTGCGCCGCGGTCTGTGTGAGCAGGTACCGTGCCACCGCATCGGAGTCGGCGGTGTGCACCAGCACCTTGTCGCCCCGCAGTTCCACGTGGTCGAATCCCGGGGCGGTCGTCAGTCGTGCCGGGTCGGCGCCCGGGAGGGTGGCGGACACCGTTCTGCCCGCCGCCAGATTCTTGATCTCCGCCGCACTGCCGTCCGCGACGATCCGGCCCGCGCGGACGAGCATGATCCGGTCCGCGTAGGCGTCGGCCTCGTCGAGGTAGTGGGTGGCGAACAGCACCGTCCTGCCGCGGCGGGAGTCCTCACGCATCGCCGACCAGAAGTCGCGGCGCCCCTCGACGTCCATGCCGGTGGTCGGCTCGTCGAGCACCATCAGGTCCGGATCCGGCAGCAGCGCCATCGCAAACCGCAGCCGCTGCTGCTGCCCGCCGGAGCACTTGTGCACCGGCCTGGCGCCGATCCCGTCGATGCCGGCCCGCGCCATCACCTCGTCGACCGGGCGCGACGACGCGAAGAGCGACGCGAAAAGGTCGACGGTCTCCCGCACGGTGACGTCTCGCAGCAGGCCGCCGTTCTGCAGGACCGCGGCCACCCGCCCCGCCGCCACTGCCGCGGACGGGTCCCCGCCGAACAGCCGTACCTCTCCCGCATCGGGTGTCAGCAGGCCCAGCAGCATATCGATCGTGGTGGACTTGCCCGCCCCGTTCGGGCCGAGGAAAGCGACGATCTCGCCGGGCCGCACCGTCATGCTCAACCCGTCCACGGCGGCCACCGGGGGCGCGCCGCGGACGGTGAATTGTTTGCGCAGATCGTGCAACTCTATTGCCGGTGCGGTGTCCATGTTCCGATCATGCCGCCCGCGCCCGGCGGACACCCCGTCCGTCGGTCACGGATCAGGCGTGACAGATGTCATGATCACAGCGGTGGCCGTGCGCGCCCCGGCGTCCGCCGGTCCGCCCGTACCAGCCCACACCGACCCGCCCGCAGTCCAGACGAAGGCCTCAGATGACGCTTCCCAGCGAACCCCTGCCCCGCACCCGCCGGCCGCGCAATCCGCTCTCGGCGCTCGCCCGCCGCCTGGGCCGGCACGAGTGGTTGATGCGGCTGGCGCCGGCGATCATCCTGGTCGAGTCGTTCCTGCGCCGCTGGAGCGGAAACCGGATGAGCCTCGTGGGCATCGCGGGACTGCCGTCGGTGCAGATCACGGTGCCGGGCAGGCGCACGGGCATCCCGCGTACGACGGCGCTGCTGGCGGTGCCGCTGGACGACGGCTTCATCGTCACCGGGTCCAATTGGGGCCGCGCCGAGGCGCCCGCCTGGGCGTGGAACGTCGGCGCTGTCGAGCATGCCGAGGTGCACGTCGGCGCGCGCGCGGTGACCATGCGGGTGCATCGCGTCCGCGAGGCCGAACGCCCGCAGTACTGGGCGGACATCGTGCACTATTGGCCCGGCTATGCGATGGAGCAGCGGCTCGCGCCGGACCGGCTGTTCCCGATGTTCCACCTGCGTCAGTGTGGCGGTACCGCGCCGCCGGGCCCGGCGACGCACGGCGCCGCCCCCGCCGACGACGAAGCGGCGGGGGCGGCGGCCGGACGGCGCGGAAGCGGCCGGCCTGACACGCGGACGCGCTGCGCGGTCAGCTCAGCCCGGAGATCGAGTCGAACAACCCGGAGCTGCCCAAGCCGGAGCTGCCCAGCCCGAGATCGGTGCTGCCGAGCCCCGACTGCGCGAGCGCGGTGCTGCTGCCGGCGCTGAAGAGTTGGAAGATCACGTTGATGGTGACCGGCGTGTCCCCCGAGACGACGTTGTTGGGCACGATGTCCTGCTTTCTTGTGGTGTGACTGGTGGTGCAGCGGGGACCGGGCGCCGTTCCGGGACTCCGGCGGCGGCCCGGGCCGGGGCCCGGCAGCCTTAGACGAGGCCCGCCGGGGTGACGCCGTCGACCGGGCCGGTGTCTCCCGGCGTCGTCGCGGCGTTGCCGTTGCCCACCGAGCTGCTTCCCATGTTGAACAGCTGAAGGATGACGTTCGAGACCGCGGCGATCGCGCCGCTGGTAGGGCCGTTGATCACGGATACTCCTGAACTGTGTGAGGCGGACGCCGGGCCGGGCGGGCGGTCGTCGGAGAACTGCGAATCCGGCGACGACGCGCTGCCCCGGCCCGGCGCTTCCGCTCGGGAGCGGAGGTCAGCTGGCGAACAGGCCTCCGCCGTCCTGCGAACCCGTTCCACTGCTGCCGGCGTTGAAGAGCTGGAGCAGGGTGTCGAGCATGACGGCGATGACGCCGTTGTTCTGGCCGTTGTTCACGTTGTTGCCTTTCGTAGCGGAAATGTGTCGTGGTGCTTGGCACCGCGGTCAGTTCTATCCGCCCGCCCGGCCGCAGCGTAAGCCCCACGGACGCTCGTTCAGATATCTCTTAAAACACGATGTGACGGCTCACAGCAGGGCTTGCTCGTCCGACGCGGCGGTGCATATGCAAGGACGAGAACACGTTCTGGCCATCAGGACGTACGTCCTATACAATGGACTGGACATTGTGATGTGAGTCACTTCTCGTAACGTTCGCGCAACAGGGCACGATGCGCCCCGTCCGGGCCGCAGCAAGGCCGTCCCCGGAGCCGGGCGCGGCCCGGTGCCGCCGTCACGGAAGCCTCACGGACTACCGACCACGGGGGGTCGAGATGACACGAACCGCAATGGACCGCGGCCGCACCATGATGCTGAACGGCACGCCCGCCTCGCATGCCCTGGCGGATTCCACCGCCCTCGCCGAGGAGGTTCTGCAGCACCACGCGGCCACCAGCACCGACTACCGCCTTTACCGGATGGCGGACGTGCACACGGACATCGTCCGCTCGCTCGCCGCCGGCTTCCGCCTGGCCGCGCGCCTGCTGGACGGCGGCCCGCTGCCGACGGAGGACGAGCTCTCCGGGATCCTCACGTTGATCGCGGAGAAGGCGTTGGTGGGCGTCCCCCTCAGCGCCATGATGGCGCTGACCGACGAGACCGTCGGCAAGCTGCGCGCCACCGTCCTCGCCCCGGCGCACGCGAGCGACAACGAGGACCTGCGCGAGATCAACGACCGCATTTTCGCGTTCGCCCAGCACATCCACACGACGATCCCGATCTGCTACGTCAACGCCGCACGCCGCCCCGGAGGCCCCGGCACGGCGTCATCGCTCGCGGAGGCCTTGCTGGCGGGACGGGCGCCGACGGGGGACGTCCCCCGCGGCTACCTGGTGGTGCGGCTGGTGGTGGATCCGTGGTCTTCGGCCGACCCCGGCCTGCCCGCCGCGACCGGGCCGGCGCGCACGCGCGTGAACAGCACCCGGACGGTCCCGCCGCATCTCGCGATCAAGGCCGGTCACGACCTCGACGAGGCCGGCCGCCAGCTCAGCGCCGCATTCCCCGGCACGCTCATCGCGCCCGCGCCGCACCGGGGGCTGCTTCTCGCGCAGGCGCCGGTGGAGGCGCTGCGCGAGGCACTGCGCGAGATCGGCACGGTCCTGGGCGCGGAGATCACCGCGGTGACCGACACTGTGGCGACGGCCCAGATCCCCCGCGCGGCGGAGGACACCCGGGAGCTCGCGCGGATCGTCACCCGCCTGCGCTACCCGGCCGGCGTCTACACGTTCGGCGACCTCGCGGTGGAGTACCAGCTCACCCGCCCGGGTCCGGGTCGCGACCGGCTCGCAGCGGCGCTCGACCCGCTCACCGCCAATGCGGGGCTGATCGAGACGCTCGGCGTGCACATCGGCAACAACCTGGACCGGAGGCGCACCGCCACCGCTCTGGGCCTGCACCCGAACACCGTCGACCATCGGCTCAAGCGCATCGCCAAGCTCACCGGGCACGACCCGACGCGACCGCACGGCCTGCGGCACCTGCACGCTGCCACCGTGATCGACAGGTTCCTGCGCGCACCGATGCCCCGCGCCGCCCACCTGGAACAGGCGGGCGGCACCCGCTTCAGCAGCCGATGAGACGCTGGGCCAGGTAGCCCTCCACCTGGTCCAGCGCGATGCGCTCCTGCGCCATCGAATCACGCTCGCGGATGGTCACCGCCTGGTCCTCGAGCGTGTCGAAGTCGACCGTGATGCAGAACGGCGTGCCCACCTCGTCCTGGCGGCGGTAGCGGCGGCCGATGGCCCCCGCATCGTCGAAGTCGACGTTCCAGTTGCGGCGCAGCTGCTGCGCGAGGTCCTTGGCCTTGGGCGTGAGATCCGCGTTGCGGCTCAGCGGCAGCACCGCGGCCTTCACCGGCGCGAGCCTGCGGTCCAGTCGCAGCACCGTGCGCGTGTCCACGCCGCCCTTGGCGTTGGGCGCCTCGTCCTCCGTGTACGCGTCGACGAGGAAGGCCATCAGCGACCTGCCCAGCCCCGCCGCCGGCTCGATGACGTACGGCGTGTAGCGCTCGCCGGCCGCCTGGTCGTAGAAGCTCAGGTCCGCACCCGAGTGCTCGCTGTGCGTCGAGAGGTCGAAATCCGTCCGGTTGGCGATGCCCTCGAGCTCGCCCCACTCGCTGCCGGCGAACTCGAACCGGTACTCGATGTCGATGGTGCTCTTGGAGTAGTGCGAGAGCTTCTCGGCCGGGTGCTCGTAGAGCCGCAGGTTGTCCTTGTTGATGCCGAGGTCGGTGTACCAGCCGAACCGCTGGTCGATCCAGTACTTGTGCCAGGTCTCGTCCTCGCCGGGCTTGACGAAGAACTCCATCTCCATCTGCTCGAACTCACGGGTCCGGAAGATGAAGTTGCCGGGCGTGATCTCGTTGCGGAAACTCTTGCCGATCTGGCCGATGCCGAACGGCGGCTTCTTGCGCGCGGTGTTGAGCACGTTCGCGAAGTTGACGAAGATCCCCTGGGCGGTCTCGGGGCGCAGGTAGTGCAACCCCTCCTCGCTCTCCACCGGCCCGAGGAAGGTCTTGAGCATCATGTTGAAGTCGCGCGGCTCGGTCCACTGCCCCTTGGTGCCGCAGTCCGGGCAGCCGAGCAGGTCCATGGCCACGGTGTCCGGGTCGTCGATCCCGTGCTTGGCGGCGTACGCCTCCTGCAGGTGGTCCTGCCGGTGCCGCTTGTGGCAGTTGAGGCACTCCACGAGCGGATCGTTGAACACCGCGAGGTGACCGGAGGCCACCCACACCTGGCGCGGCAGGATCACCGACGAGTCGATGCCGACGGTGTCGTCGCGGCCGGTGATCATGCTCCGCCACCACTGCCGCTTGATGTTCTCTTTGAGCTCCACGCCGAGGGGGCCGTAGTCCCAGGCAGAGCGGGTTCCGCCGTAGATCTCGCCGCTCGGGAACACCAGGCCGCGACGCTTGGCCAGGTTGACGACGGTGTCGATACGGTTGGACTTGCCTGCCACTGACTTACCTGCCAATCGGGGTGAGCTGAGAGGTGCGGGGCCGCGGCGCGGGCGCGCTCGCGATACCCGGTCAGCCTATCGGGTGGCGCCGCCTCTCCGGGGACCACCCGCCGCGGGACACCGCCGCGTTGACATGCGTGAGACTGCATATGAGAATGATTTGCATGACGACGGCGCAGTTGCACGACGACCGACCCCCTCGGCACGACCCGGGCCGCACCGACCACCGACGGTCGGCCGAGGCTCCGGATGCGGCGCTGCTCGATGCGGCCGGTGCCCTGCTCCGTGCGCTGTCCGCACCAGCCAGGATGGCCATCGTCCTGCGGCTGCGCGAGAACGATTGCTGCGTCCACGATCTTGTCGACGCGCTCGGGCTGCCGCAGCCGCTCGTGAGCCAGCACCTGCGCGTACTGAAGTCGTCGGGCGTGGTCACGGGCGAACGCGCCGGCCGGGAAGTGCGCTACCACCTGATGGACGAGCACCTCGCGCACATCGTGACCGACGCGCTCGAGCACGCCGACGAGCTGCAATCGCAGCCGGTGGACGCCGAGGACGGGGGCGCATCGTGACCACCGCCGGCCGCCCCGCCGTCGGCGTGCGGGCCACCAAGCAGCGCAGCGCGATCACCGCGATGCTCGAGGAGATCACGGACTTCCGGTCCGCGCAGGATCTGCACGACGAGCTGCGGCGCCGCGGCGCGGCGATCTCGCTGACCACCGTGTACCGGACGATGCAGTCGCTGGTCGACTCCGGCGAGGTCGACGTGCTGCGCACCGACACCGGCGAATCCGTCTACCGCCGTTGCTCGTCAGGGCACCACCACCACCTGGTGTGCCGGCGCTGCGGCTACACCGTGGAGATCGACGGCCCCACTGTGGAGGCGTGGACACGCACGGTGGCCGCCGAACACGGATTCACCGAGCCGGGGCACACCCTGGAGGTGTTCGGTGTCTGCTCCGAGTGCGCCGGCGCCGGCTGACCCGCGCACCGGCGGGATCACAGCATCGGCCGGGTCACTCCCCTGCTCCCGCAGGATCAGGGATCTCGTGCGGCCGGTACCGCGGCAGGCGCGACGCCGGCAGGATCGCGGTGGCGCTGAGGATGGCGAGCACCAGCAGCCCGTACTTGAGCGTCCGCAGCCGCACGTCCTCATTGACCTCCACAGCTCGGTCGATCTGCTGCGGCGAGGCGTCGGTGGTCGATTCCAGGTGCTCGCGCAGCTGGTCGTTGCGGACGAAGTCGACCTTGTCCAGGTCCACCTGCGCCACGAGTGAATCGGGAACACCCGTCTGATGCGCGACAGCGTTGCCGATGCCGATCGACAGCAGCGACACCAGGATGGCGCCGATGACCGCCGTCCCCACCGCCGAGGCGAGGTTCTGCGTGGTGCCGCGGATGGAGCCGACGTCGCCCGCGAGCTCCTTGGGGGCGCTCGTGACCAGCACGTTGAACACGAGCGTCACCAAGGCGCCTTGACCGATGCCGAAAACGATCAGTCCGATGATCGTCGGCGCGGTCTCCCAGTTGTTGCTCACCACGTATGCCAGCCACACCAGCGCAGCGGTGGTGAGGACGAACGACGCCACGCCGATCACGCGCGGGCTGTACCGCTTGTAGAAGCGCACGACCAGCGTGGCGGTGATGAAGACGGTGAGGTTGAACGGCAGCATCGCCAGCGACGTGTCGAACGCGCTGCGCCCCTGCACGATCTGGATGTACAGCGGCACGGTGAAGTTGAGGGCGGCCTCCATGGCCACGACGATGAACATCGCGTAGACGGCGGCGCGCTCGCTGGACGAGCCGAGGACCGACAGGTCCACCAGCGGGGTCCTGCCGGCCCGCACCCGCGCGCGCGTCCACAGGAAGAACCCTTGGCCGACGACGAGACCGACGAGCACGAGAAGCGGGGCGGGCGACACGCCGACGATGTCGAAGGGCGCGTCCGGCGATGCGAACCACACGCCCCACGCGTTGAGGTTCTGGAATCCGACGGTGATGAGCACGATCGCCGCGCCGATGAGCGCCGCGGCGACGAAGTCGATCTCGATGCCCGCGTCGCCCTCGTCGCCGCGCAGCGTGAAGCTGAGCAGGAAGACGACGACGGCGATGCCCAGCACGATGGCGAACGACGGGCGCCAGCCGACGGTGCTGGCGAGCGCGCCGCCGATGAGGAACGCGCTCACCCCGGACAACGCGCGCGCCGAACCGAGCGAACCGACCGCCGTGGCCTGCTGGCTTCCGCGGTAGTTCTCGGCGATGAGCGCCACCAGCGCAGGGACGATGATCGCCGCCGAGGCGCCCGCGAGGCCCTGGCCCGCGATAGCCCATCCCACGCTGGGCGCGACGAGCATGACCACCGACGACACGGCGAACAGCACGATCACCGCGCGGAACACCCGCAGCCAGCCGAGCTTCTGGCCGATCTTGGCGCCCACCATCACCAGCGCTGCGACGACCAGCCCGTAGACGACGATGGTCCCGGCGACCGTCGTCGGCGAGGCGCCGAACGAGTCGACCATGCCGCCCAGCGACACCGGCAGCACCGCCACATTGAACGACATGAGCATCTGGGCCAGGAAGAGGCCGATCATCGGCGTCCACGGGGCGCGTTCTGCAGTCACCTCCGGTACCGCGGTCGACGAACTCATACCGTGCCTTCCTTCCCCAAGCTGTTTTCGGCCGCACCGTGCGCCGCCGACGCGAACAGGTTGAGCCCCAGCGCCCGCGAAAGGTAGGCCGTGGCCCGCTGGCCCCGGACACTGTTCCCCGCACTGTCGAGGCGGGGCGAGAAGGTCCCGATGGCGCCCTTGCCCGGCGCGATCGCGACGATGCCGCCGGCCACCCCGGACTTGGCGGGGAGCCCCACCTCGAACATCCACGTGCCCGAACGTTCATACATCCCCGTCGATGCGAGCACGGCGAGCGTGTCGCGCGCGGTCTGCCCCGACACCACGCGCTCGCCGGTCACCGGGTTCACGCCGCCGTCCGCCAGCGTGGCGCCCATGACGGCGAGGTCGTGCGCGGTGACGCGCAGGGAACACTGCCGGGTGTAGACGTCCACGAGCGAGACGGGATCGACCTCGACGCGGCCGTAGCTTTCCAGCAGTTGCGCGAGGGCCCGATTGCGGTGGTTGGTGAGCATCTCGGAGTGGTAGGCCTCGCCGTCGAGTTCCAGGCTGCGGCCCGCGAAGCGCGAGAGCCCGGTGCGCACGCGCTCCCACTGCTCGGCGGGCGTCGCCCCCGGCACGAGCCCGGTGGTCGCGAGGGCGCCGGCGTTCACCATGGGGTTGCGCGGGTGCCCGTCGCCCAGTTCCATCGCGATGACCGAGTTGAACGGCAGCCCCGTGTTGTCGACGCCGACCCGCTCCCGCAGCACCATGTGTCCGTGCGCCTCGCAGGCGAGCGCGAAGACGAAGGCCTTCGAGATCGACTGGATCGTGAACCGGTCGCCGACGTCGCCGACCTCGTGGACGTCGCCGTCGGTCTCGGTGACCGCGACGGCGAACAGGTCCGGGTCGGCCGCGGCGAGTACGGGGATGTAGTCCGCGACGGCGCCGTCCTCGAGCGGCAGGTATCTGCTGTGCGCCGCCTCGACGATCCGGTCGATCCGCGCCGGCGGCGGCAGCGCGCCGGTGGACACCGCCTGTGGGACGTCGCGTAATTCTCTGTGCACCACTACCTCTCCGCAGTCGGATATACCGGTAGAATCGTCGCATAAAAGTGCCGTGCAGGACGAGGGAAACCGGCATGAGGCGCGCACCGGCGCCCGGCTCCCCCCCGATCGGGGTGGACTACTCCCCGAGTGCGGCGAACACGGCGCGGGCTTCCGCGGCGCCGCCCAGCACCAGCAGCAGCAGGGTCCGCAGGGGCTCGTCGGCCAGGCCGGAACCCGGAAACGCGTACTGCAGCACCACATCAGCGCTGTCGCCGCCTCCCTGCGCCACCGCGCGCAGGGTGCCGAACTGGGCGCGTTCCCGCGCAGCGGCCAGCAGCGCACCGAGGCGCTCGTCATCGGGCACGTCCCAGGCCACCACGCAGGTCACCGAGACCATCTCGAGTCCGTCCGCGATCTGCGCCACGTGCACTGCGCACGGTGCGCCGCCGAAGTGGAAGCTCACCGAACCGTCCCCGTTGGATTCCCGTGCCGGCGACTGCACCTCCGCGTCGTCGGCCACCGAGGCGAGCGCGCGCGCGACCCGTCCGCGCAGCCGTGCCACCGCGTCGACGTGGCCCCCGCCGTCCTCGCTGCCCTCGGGATCCCCTGGCAGGCGGCTCACTTGACACCCCCGAACCGGCGGTCGCGCCGCGCGTACTCGAGGCAGGCCGCCCACAGGTCGCGTCTGTCGAAGTCGGGGAACAGCGTGTCCTGGAAGACCAGCTCGGCGTAGGCGGACTGCCACGGCAGGAAGTTGGACGTGCGCAGTTCGCCGGACGGTCGCAGGAACAGGTCCACGTCGGGCATGTCCGGTTCGTCAAGGTACCGCGCGAACGTCTTCTCGGTGATCTTCTCCGGGTCGATGCGCCCGGCCGCCGCCTCGCGGGCGAGGGCTCGGGCCGCGTCCGCGATCTCGGCACGCCCGCCATAGTTGACGCACATGGTCAGCGTCATCACGGAGTTGCCCGCGGTGAGCTCCTCGGCGGCTTCGAGCTCGGTGATCACCGACTTCCACAGCCGGGGCCTGCGCCCGGCCCAGCGCACGCGCACGCCCATCTCGTTCATCTCGTCGCGGCGCCGGCGGATGACATCGCGGTTGAAGCCCATCAGGAAGCGGACCTCCTCCGGGCTGCGCTTCCAATTCTCCGTGGAGAAGGCGTAGGCGGACAGGTGCGATACGCCCATGTCGATGCACCCGCACACCGTGTCCATCAGGACCGCCTCGCCGCGCTCGTGCCCGGCCGTGCGCGGCAGGCCGCGTTCCTGCGCCCACCGCCCGTTGCCGTCCATCACCAAGGCCACGTGGCGGGGCACGAGCGCGGCGGGGATGTCGGGCGGCGTCGCGCCGGAGGGGTGCGGGTCCGGTGGCCGTGGCGCCGCGGCTGGGCCCGGCCCCGCGGCGGCCGCCGCGTCAGCGCCGGTCCGCCGCGTTCGTCGTCGCTGGATCACGCACCTCATCCTGCCCTGACACCGCGCCCGCGCGCACGTCCACCCCGCGCGCCGCCGGGTGCGGCGCGCCACGCTCGATCATCGGCAACGTCCGCAACTGGCGCTCCAGGTGCCACTGCAGATGTGCGGCGACCAGGCCGCTGGCCTGGGACCGGGCCTGTGCGGGTGCGGCCTCGGCGACGTCCCAGACGCCGCGCTCGAGCGCCAGCATGAGCTCGAGCACCCCCTCCGCCGGGGTCGCCGATCCGGGCGGGCGGCAGTGCACGCACACCGCCCCGCCGGCGGCGACGTGGAAGGCGCGGTGCGGCCCGCTCTGCCCGCACCGCGCGCATTCGGTGAGCGCCGGCGCCCACCCGGCGACGGACATCGCCCGCAGCAGGTACGAGTCGAGGATCAGCCCGGCCGGCCGGCGGGCCGACGCCAGCGCCCGCAGCGCACCGACGGCGAGGAGGTACTGGTCGCGGACCGGGGCGTGCTCCTCGCCCGCCAGCCGTTCAGAGGTCTCCAGCACCGCCGAGGCCGTGGTGTAGAGGGCGTAGTCGGCCACGATGGGGTCGGTGAACGCGTCGAGGATCTGCACCTGCGTGACGGTGGCGAGCCCGCGTCCGGGATTGCGTCCCGGATAGAGCTGCACGTCGATGTGCCCGAAGGGCTCGAGCCGCCCGCCGAAGCGCGAACGGGTGCGCCGCACGCCCTTGGCCACCGCGCGGACCAGGCCGTGGTCGCGCGTGAGCAACGTGATGATGCGATCCGCCTCGCCCAGCTTGTGCCGGCGCAGCACCACCGCCCGATCCCGGTACAGCCTCACCGATCGACCTCCACCGGACCATCCTAGGCCGCCCGGCGCGCGGCCATGCACTTCCTCCCGTTCGTTCGAACGAACAGTGCTAGCGTCGGGTGTGGAGAACCGATGACGGAGGTGCCATGACCGAACCCCCCGCAGCAGCCGCATCCCCCGCGGACGGCGGCTCCGCCCGTGCCGGGTCCCCGACGATCGGCGACCTGCGTGCGGAGCTCGACGCCGGCACCGTCTCGTCGGTGGACCTGGTCGCCCGCGCGCTCGACGCCGCGGAGGAGGCCCGGCCCACGCTCAACGCGTTCCGCTATCTGCGGCGTGCGCAGGCCCTGGCAGAGGCGGCGGAGGCCGACGCCCGCCGCGCGCGGGGCGACTGCTCCCCGCTGCTCGGCGTCCCCGTGGCGATGAAGGACGACGTCGACATCGCAGGGCTGCCCACCGCCTTCGGCTGCGACGACTCCGGCCGGGCCCCCGCCGCCGCCGACGCGGAGATGGTCCGCAGGCTCAAAGCCTCCGGCGCGATCATCATCGGCAAGACCAATTCGCCCGAGCTCGGTCAATGGCCGTTCACCACCGGCCGGTTCGGGGTCACCCGCAACCCGTGGAGTCCCGTGCACACGCCGGGCGGGTCCTCCGGCGGAAGCTCCGCCGCCGTCGCCGCCGGCATCGTGCCCGCGGCGATGGGGTCGGACGGCGCCGGTTCGGTGCGCATCCCCGCCGCGTGCACCAACCTCGTGGGCATCAAACCGCAGCGCGGCCGGATCCCCTCCTACCCCGAGGCGGAGCAGTTCCACGGGCTCACCGTCATGGGACCGCTGGCGCACACCGTCGCCGACGCCGCCCTGCTGCTGGACACGCTGTCCGGCGGCCACCCCGGCGACAGGCATCGCCCGCCACCGGTGTCCGCCTCCGAGTGGGTGGGCCGCGACCCGGGCCGCCTGCGCATCGGGCTGTCGTTCGATTCCCCCTTCACCGCCACCCCCGTCACCCTGGACCCGGACGTCGTCGCCGCGACCGAGCGCGTCGCCAACGCCCTCGTCCGGCTCGGGCACGACGTGGTGCTCGACGGGCCCCGCTACGGCCGGCTGCTGGGCCTGAACTTCCTGCCCCGTTCGATGGCGGGCCTCGAGCAGTGGCGCCGCCGGTTCCCGGACCCGTCCGTCCTCGATCCGAGGACGCTCGGCAATGCCAGGAACGGGCGCCTCCTCGGGGGCGTCCCGCTGGCCGCCGCGCGCAAGGCCGAGCCGCGCATCCGCCGGCGCATCGGGAAGGTTTTCGACCGGGTCGACGTGGTGCTGGCCCCCACCACCGCGACGCCGCCCCGCCCGGCGGACGCCATCGACGGCCTCGGCGGCTGGGACACCGACAAGGCCATCACCGCCTTCTGCCCGATGACCTGGCCGTGGAACGTCCTCGGCTGGCCGGCGGTGAACGTGCCCGCCGGGTTCACCGGCGACGGACTGCCCTTGGGGACCCAGCTCATGGGCCACGCGGGCAGCGAACCGCTGCTGGTGAGCGTCGCCGCGCAGCTGGAGGCGGAACTGCAGTGGCACCGCGTCACCCCGGACCGATGGTGGTGACCGGCCGCGGCCCGGCCGGCGCGTCCGCCCGGGACCGCATACTCGCCGCGGTGCTCGACGTGGTCGGCGCCGCCGGGATCCCGGCGGTGACCAACCGGCGGATAGCGGAGGACGCCGGCGTGTCTCTCGGGTCGATCACCTACCACTTCGCCACCCGGACCGACATGCTGCGCGCCGCCCTGCTGCAGTTCGTCGACGCGGAGTCCCGCCGCCTGGCGGACCTGGCGCACGCCTCCCGCCGGCGTGTCCCCGACGGCGCGGCGCCGGACCTCGCCGCGGCGGCGGCGCTGGTCTCCGAAGTGGCGAGGGCCTGGCCTTCACTGCCGAGCAGGTGGCCTCATTCGAGCTGTACGTGCAGGCCGGACGCGATCCCGCGCTGCGCGACGCCGCCGCCGCGTGCTTCGCCGCCTACGACGACCTCGCGGTGACGGTGCTGACCGCGCTGGGCCTCCCGGACCCGGACGCCCTCGCCCCCGCCGTCGTCGGCATGATCACCGGCCTGCAGTTGCGGCGGCTGGCGACCGGCGAGCCCGGGCGCCGCGTGGGCGAGGCGCTCATGATGCTGCTGGCCACGTGACCGGCCACGCGGTCCGCCGGCACTGCGTCGGACGCCGCGGCGTCAGAACCCCAGCCGGCTGAGCTGCTTGGGATCGCGCTGCCAGTCCTTGGCCACCTTCACGTGCAGGTCCAAGTAGATCTTCGTGCCCAGCAGGGCCTCGATCTGGGTGCGCGCGGCGGTGCCCACCTCGCGCAGCCGCGCACCGCCGCGCCCGATGACGATGCCCTTCTGGCTCTGCCGCTCCACGAAGAGGATGGCGTGGACGTCGAGCAGCTCCCCTTGCTCGGGCCGGCGGCCCTCTCGCGGGATGATCTCCTCGATCACCACCGCCAGCGAGTGCGGAAGCTCGTCGCGCACGCCCTCGAGCGCGGCCTCCCGGATGAGCTCCGCCATCAGTGTGGTCTCGGGCTCGTCGGTCAGCTCGCCGTCCGGATAGAACGCGGGCCCCGGCTCCATGGCGCCGACGAGCACGTCACGCAGCACCCCCACCTGCTCGCCGGAGGACGCCGACACGGGGACCACGTCGGCGTCGCCGCCGAGCAACTCCGACAGCGCCACCAGTTGCGCGGCCACCTGGTCGCGTCCCACCTTGTCGATCTTCGTGACGATGCCGATGAGGCGCGTGCGCGGCGCGGACGCGCGGACCTGCTCGAGGATCCAGCGGTCGCCGGGGCCGATCTTCTCGTCGGCGGGCACGCACACGCCGATGACGTCCACCTCGGCGTAGGTCTCGTGCACCAGGTCGTTGAGCCGCTTGCCCAGCAGCGTCCGCGGCCGGTGCAGGCCGGGGGTGTCCACGAGGACCAGCTGGGCGCCCGGGGTGTTGACGATCCCGCGGATGGTGTGCCGGGTGGTCTGCGGGCGGTTCGAGGTGATCGCCACCTTCGTCCCCACCAGCGCGTTGGTCAGCGTCGATTTGCCCGTATTCGGCCGTCCCACGAAGCACACGAACCCCGAGCGGAACTCCTCCGCGCCGTCGCCGTGCCGCCGAGCGTCATCGCCCATCGCCTGAACCCTCCGTCGTGTCGTCGGATGCGGCGCGGCCGCCGCCGTTGTCGTGGTCCCCGCCGACGTGTTCGGCGGGGCGGGCGTCCGGGTCCCGCGCCGCCAGCACGGTGGAGATCCGGATGCGCCCGCGCGGATCGGTGCCGCCCTCCGCGGTGAGGACCAGCCCGCCGGTGCGCACCGTCGAACCGGGCAGCGGGACGCGGCCGAGCGCGTGCGCCAGCAGCCCGCCCGCGGTATCCACCTCCGGGTCGTCGAGGTCGGTGCCGAACAGCTCGCCCAGGTCGTCCAGCGGCAACCGCGCCGACACCCGGAAACCCCCGTCGTCCAGCTCCGTCACCGGCGGGGTTTCCGCCTGGTCGTATTCGTCGGCGATCTCGCCGACGATCTCTTCGAGCACGTCCTCGATGGTGACGAGACCGGAGATCCCGCCGTACTCGTCCACCAGCATCGTCATGTGGTTGCGGGTGCGCTGCATGTCGTCCAGCAGCCCGTCGAGCCGCTTGGAGTCGGGGGCGAAGACGGCGGGGCGCATGAGCTCGCCCACCGTGACGCTGCGGCCGCCGTCCACGGAGTAGTAAGTGCGGGTGACGAGGTCCTTGAGGTAGACGACGCCCAGCACGTCGTCGGCGCTGTCGCCGATCACCGGAATCCGCGAGTGCCCGCTGCGCACCGCAAGCGACGTCGCCTGGCCTGCCGATTTGAACTGCTCTATCCACACCATCTCCGTGCGCGGCACCATGACCTCGCGCGCCGGCGTATCGCCCAGGTCGAACACGGACTGGATCATCCGGCGCTCCTCGTCCGCCACCACGCCGCGCTCCTGGGCCATGTCCACCAGCTCGCGCAGCTCGATCTCGGTGGCGAACGGCCCTTGCCGGAACCCGCCGCCCGGCGTGATGGCGTTGCCGAGCACGATGAGCAGCCGGCTGATGGGGTGCAGCAGCGTGCCCAGCCACTGCAGCGGCAACGACGACGCGAGGGCGATGGCGTAGGCGTGCTGGCGCCCCAGCGTGCGCGGGCCCACGCCGATCACGACGTAGCTGAGCACCACCATCACTGCGGCCGCCGTCACCAGCGCCCACACCTGCGGCAGCGCGTCGAACAGCACCGCCGCGAGCATGACCGTCGCCGCGATCTCGCAGACGATGCGCAGCAGCACCAGCAGGTTGATGTAGCGGGGGCGGACGGCCACGACCCGCCGCAGCCGCACCGCGCCCGGACGCTCCTCCTTGACGAGTTCGTCCAGGCGCGCCGGCGAGATGGACATGATCGCGGCGTCGAGCGCCGTGAACACGCCGCCCAGCGGGATGAGCGCGATGACGCAGACGACGAGGACGATGCTGTCGACGGCCACCGTCAGGCCCGGCCCCGCGCCCCGCCGCCGCCGGCGGGACCCATGCCGTCCGATCCTCTACCGCCGTCGGACTCGTCGGCGGCGAGGAATCCCATGCGGCCCAGCAGACGGCTGTCCCGTTCCGCCAGGGCGACGCGGCGCGCAGAGTCCTCCTGCTCCCGGTACCAGCCGGAGAGCAGCTCGGCCTGCAGGGCGAACATCTCGCGCTCCTCCTCCGGCTCCGCATGGTCGTAGCCCAGCAGGTGCAGGACCCCGTGCACGGTGAGCAGCGCCAGCTCGTGTTCCACCGGATGACCGGCCTCGCGCGCCTGGCCGTCGGCGAACTCCGGGCACAGGACGATGTCGCCCAGCACCACGGGGCCGGGCTCGGTGGCGTCGGGCCGCCCGCCCGGAGTCATCTCGTCCATGGGGAAAGACATGACATCGGTGGGCCCGGGAAGGTCCATCCACCGCACGTGCAGGTCCGCCATCGTGGCGATGTCCACCATCGTCATCGACAGCTCCGCCGCGGGATGCACGTCCATGCGCGCCAGCGCATATCCGGCCACGTCGATCAGCCCGGCCTCATCGACTTCCCAGCCGGACTCGTTGGCCACCTCGATACTCACCGTCGGCTACTCACTTCTGCCGTCCACCTGTCCTTCCGGCGTCCACCGGTCGCTGTCCGTTCTCCGCAGTCCACGCGGGACTCACCGCCGCGGCGAGGCGTGGCGCCCCTGGCCCGCCCGCCGCTGTGCCCTGGTGCCGGCGAAGTCGGCGGCGTGGGCGACGCCGCCCTCCGCCGCGTCGTTCTCGAAGCGTTCGTAGGCGTCGACGATGTCCGACACCAGCCGGTGACGCACCACATCCTGGCTGGTCAGCTGGGTGAAGTGGATGTCATCGATGCCGCCGAGGATCTGTTCGGCCGCCCGCAGGCCCGAACGCGCGCCGCCGGGGAGGTCCACCTGCGTCACGTCGCCGGTCACCACCACCTTGGAGCCGAAACCCAGGCGGGTCAGGAACATCTTCATCTGTTCGGCGGTGGTGTTCTGCGCTTCGTCGAGGATGATGAAGGCGTCGTTGAGCGTGCGTCCACGCATGTAGGCCAGCGGCGCCACCTCGATGATCCCGGCCTCCATGAGCTTGGGGATCGCCTCCGGCGCCATCATGTCGTGCAGCGCGTCGTACAGCGGCCGCAGGTATGGGTCGATCTTCTCGTTGAGCGTGCCCGGCAGGAAACCGAGCCGCTCGCCGGCCTCCACGGCCGGCCGCGTCAGGATGATGCGGTTGACCTGCTTGGACTGCAGCGCGCTGACGGCCTTCGCCATGGCCAGGTACGTCTTGCCCGTGCCCGCGGGGCCGATACCGAAGACGATGGTGTTCGCGTCGATCGCGTCGACGTAGCGCTTCTGCCCCAGCGTCTTGGGGCGGATGGTCTTGCCGCGCCGCGACAGGATGTCGAGGCTGAGGACCTCCGCCGGCGACTCCGGCGCACCCTCGGTGAGCATGCCGACGGTCCGCCGCACCGTCTCCGGGGTGATCTGCTGGCCCGCACGGCCGATGCGCACCAGCTCGGAGACTGCGCGCTGCGCGAGGGCCACCGCCTGGTCCGTGCCGGTCAGGGTGATGTCCGTGCCCCGTACGTGGACATCCGCCTCCAGCCCCTCCTCGAGGACCCGCAGATTGCGGTCCGCCGTGCCCAGAAGCGGGCGGACGGCATCCGGATGCAACGTCATCGTGGTCTGCACCGGCTCCGTTGCGGCCGGCTGCTCTGGCACGGTGTTGATCTTGTCGGTCACGGAGTTGATGCGTCCTGCTTTCGATCGGAAGGGTGCCGGTGCCGGAAGAGTCTCGCGCTGTCAGCAATGCAAGAACTGTCATCGGTACCGGCGCACCGCCAGTCTACCGCCTCACCCGCCGTGTTCGAGCGGAGAGCCGTCCCACCGGCTGCTCAGCACGCCGATCGCCCCCAACGCCACGGCCGCCGCGGCGGATGTGCGCAACACCTCCGGTCCCAGGCGCACCGGCCGCGCGCCCGCCTCGGTGAGCGCGGCGATCTCCGCGCCGTCCACCCCGCCCTCGGGGCCGACGATCAGCATCACGTCGCCCGCGGCGGCGATCGCATCCCGCGGCAACGTGCCGGTGGCCGACTCGTGCAGCACCAGCACGAGCCCGCCCGCCTCGGCGGCGGCCCGCACCCGGTCCACCAGCACAGGAGTGTCATGCAGGGGCTCGATCCGCGGCACGCGCGGCCGCCGGGCCTGCTTGGCCGCGGCCCGGGCCGTCGTCGCCCACTTGGCCAGCGCCTTGCGCGCCTTGTCCTCCGTCTTCCACCGCGCCACGCACCGTGCGGCCGCCCAGGGCACGAGCACGTCGGCGCCCGCCTCGGTGGCCAGGTCGACGGCGAGCTCAGCGCGCTCGGACTTGGGCAGCGCCTGCACCACCGTCACGCACGGGCGCGGCGGGTCGACGGTGCGCACGCGTTCGCAGCGGACGTCGAGCGAGTCGCGGGCGGCACCCTCCACGACGCACTGCGCGACCGTGCCGCGGGTGTCCGACAGCAGCAGCCGGTCCCCCGGGCCGAACCGCCGCACCGTGGCCGCATGCCGGCCTTCAGGCCCGTCGAGGGTCAGCAGCCCGCCCTCGGCGGGCAGCCCCTCGACGTAGAAGACCGCGAGCGCCACGGATCAGCGGCCCGAGAACACGTCGCGGAGCCGGGAGAACAGGCCCGCACCATTCTGGCTGCGGGAGCTGACGACCTCCGGCCCGTCGGCGCCCGCCGCCTCGCGGAACGCCGCGAGGGCCTCCGTCTGCTTGCCGTCCAGGTGCGAGGGGACGACGACCTCCAGGTGCACGACCAGGTCGCCACGCTGGCTCGAGCGCAGCCGCGGCATGCCCAGCCCCTGCATGCGCACGGTCTGGCCCGGCTGCGTCCCGGCCGCGATGTCCATCTCGACGGGGCCGTCGATCAGCGTCTCCAGCTGCATCGTGGTGCCCAGCGCCGCGTCGGCCATGGGCACGCGCACCGTGCAGTGCAGGTGCTCGTCCTCGCGCACGAAGATGTCGTGCGGTTTCTCGTCGACCTCCACGTACAGGTCGCCCGCCGGGCCGCCGCCGGGGCCCACCTCGCCCTGGGCCGCGAGGCGGATGCGCATGCCGTCGCCGACCCCCGCAGGCACCTTGATGGTGATCTCGCGCCGCGTGCGGACGCGCCCGTCGCCGCTGCACTTGCGGCACGGGTCGGCGATGATCTCGCCGACGCCGCGGCAGCTGGGGCACGTGCGCATCGTCACCATCTGGCCCAGGAACGAGCGCTGCACCGACTGCACCTGGCCCGCACCGCCACAGGTGCCGCAGCGGGTGGGCTTGCTGTCTCCGTTCGTGCCCTTGCCGCTGCACAGGTCGCACAGCACCGCGGTGTCCACGGTGATCTCGCGGGTGAGCCCGGTGGCGCACTCCTCGAGGGTCAACGACATGTTTAGCAGCGCATCCGAACCGGGCTGGACACGGCTGCGCGGGCCCTGCGCACCGCCGCCCGCGGCCCCGCCGAAGAACGCCTCGAAGACGTCGCCGAGCCCGCCGCCGCCGAATCCTCCGAAACCCCCGCCGCCGAAGCCGCCCGCGCCCGCGGACTCCATCGGATCGCCGCCCATGTCGACGATGCGCCGCTTCTCCGGGTCGGTGAGGACCTCGTAGGCCGCGGTCACCTCGCGGAACCGCGCCTGCGCGGCCTCGTCCGGGTTGACATCCGGGTGCAGTTCGCGCGCGAGCTTGCGGTAGGCCCGCTTGAGCTCCTGGTCGCTCGCGTTCTTGTCCACGCCCAGAATCGCGTAGTAGTCCCGTGCCACGTCCAGTCCAGTCCTCACCTGATCGAAACCCATGTCATGCGCCGGCCCGCATCGGCCGGCCCGCATCGGGGCCGGCCGTCACCGTCCGGCGATGGCCTCGCCCACATACCGGGCGACCGCGGCCACCGCAGCCATTGTCCCCGGATAGTCCATGCGGGTCGGACCCAGGACCCCCATTCCGCCGAACGTCGTGCCGGCGGCGCCGTATCCGGTGGTCACGACGGAGGTGCCGCGGATCTCCTCGGCGTTGGTCTCGTCGCCGATCCGCACCAGCACCCGGCCGTTGTCATGCGCCGATTCCAGCAGGCGCAACATGACCACTTGTTCCTCCAGCGCCTCGAGCACCGACCGCAGCGAGCCCGGGAACCCCACCCCGGGGGCGAAGTCCTGCACATTGCGGGTGAGGTTGGCGGTGCCGCCGAGCAACAGGCGCTCACGCGGATCGTCGACGAGCGTCTCGATGAGCGTCGTCGCCGCCCGCACGACGGCATTGCGCAGGTGCGGCGGGGCGGTGTCCGGCAGCTCCGCCACGGCGGTGGAGGCGTCGGTGAGCTTCTTGTCCGCCAGCGCCCCCACGAACATGTCGCGCAGCGTCGCCAGGTCGTCGTCCGTGACGACGTCGCCGAGTTCGACGATGCGCTGGTCCACCCGCCCCGAGTCGGTGATGAGCACGAGCAGCAGCCGCACGGGGGTCAATTGCACCACCTCGAGGTGCCGCACCGACGAGGCGTTGAGCGTGGGGTACTGGACGACGGCCACCTGATGCGTCAGCTGCGCCAGCAACCGGACGGCGCGCCGCAGGACGTCGTCCAGGTCCACCGCGCCGTCGAGGAACTGCGCGATCCCCCGCCGCTCGGCCTGCGACAGCGGCTTGATCGACGAGAGCCTGTCGACGAACTGCCGATAGCCCTTGTCCGTGGGCACGCGCCCGGAGCTCGTGTGCGGCTGGGTGATGTAGCCCTCGGCCTCCAGCACTGCCATGTCGTTGCGCACCGTCGCGCTGGACACTCCGAGATTGTGGCGGTCCACCAGGGCCTTCGATCCCACCGGCTCCTGGGTGGCCACGAAGTCCGCGACGATCGCCCGCAGGACCTCGAACCGTCGATCCTCGGTGCTGGACACCGGACTTCCACCTCCTGGCTGCGACCGTGCAGAATGTCCCCGCACGAAGCTATGTCCCCGCACGAAGCTATGTCCCCGCACGAAGCTATGTCCCCGCACGAAGTTCCCGAGTGCACGCCCACCCGTCAGGCGCGCGGAATCGTGCGTCGTACGGCCAGTCTAGTCGGAACGCACCGGCAGGCGGCCGGGCCGGATGGCGCGCCGCCCGCCGCGGTTCCCCCGCCGCCGTGCGCAGGCCCTGTGCGGCGAGACCTGTTCGTGACTATCCTGCGACATGGCTGTTGCATCCCCGGCGGGGCGTCCTGCGCCCGGCCGGTCGGGGAGGACGGGACAACCGATACGAGCAGGCGCGGCACGAGCTGACGCGGACTGCTGAGGCGACCAGCGAGGACGGCGCGATGATCTTCAAGGGAGTCCGGGAAGGCAAGCCCTACCCCGAGCACGGCATGTCCACACGGGACTGGTCGAAGATCCCGCCACGACAGGTCCGGCTGGACGAGCTCGTCACCGTCACCACGGTGCTCGCCCTGGACAGGCTGCTGTCCGAGGACTCCACCTTCTACGGCGACTTGTTCCCGCACGTGGTCCAGTGGCAGGGGACGCTGTACCTGGAGGACGGGCTGCACCGTGCGGTCCGCTCCGCGCTGCGCGGGCGTCCCGTGCTGCATGCGCGGCTGTTCGACTACGACCAGCTCGCGCCCGCGCCCGCGCAGCATGGCGGGGCGCCCCGGTTCGCCCTCGAGGACCTCGCCGAGTAGCCGGCGCGCACCGGCGCCGCGACGGCACGCCCGTCGCTCACTCCAGGATGTCGCGCACCACCGCATCGGCCAGGAGACGCCCGCGGTCGGTGAGCACCAGACGGCCGCCGGTCAGGACCGCGAGTCCGTCCTCCGCCGCCCGCGCCGCGGCCGTCCGCTCGGGCCCGGTCAGCTCCGCCAGCGGCAGGCCCGAGGCCAGCCGGATTGTGAGCAGCACGCGTTCCACGTGGCGGTCGTGCGCCTCGAGGACCTCGGTGCCCGCCACGGGCAGCACCCCCTCCGCCAGCGCCGCCGAATACGAGGCCGGGTGCTTGACGTTCCACCAGCGCACCCCACCGATGTGGCTGTGCGCGCCGGGGCCGGCGCCCCACCAGTCGCCGCCGTCCCAGTAGCCGATGTTGTGCCGGCACTCGCCACCGGTCCGCGCCCAGTTCGACACCTCGTACCAGGCCATGCCGGCATCCCGCAGC
The DNA here is from genome assembly GCF_014126825.1 of Tomitella gaofuii. Taxonomy (NCBI): domain Bacteria; kingdom Bacillati; phylum Actinomycetota; class Actinomycetes; order Mycobacteriales; genus Tomitella; species Tomitella gaofuii. The sequence goes on from NZ_CP059900.1 coordinate 3,087,440, forward strand.
CGGCTGTCGACCATCTCGTAGCGGGCCGCGAGCACATCGTCGTCGGGCTCCGGCAGCTCACCGCGCCGCACCTTGCGCGCCATCGCCGTGCCCTCCTCGACGATCAGCGAATACGCCGAGACGTGGTCCACCCCGGCGTCCAGCACGGCGTCGAGAGAGGCCGCCAGGTCCTCGTCACGCTCGCCCGGGGTGCCGTAGATCAGGTCCAGGTTGACGTGCTCGAAGCCCGCGGCGAACGCCTCGCGGGCGGCGTCGACGGGGCGCCCCGGAGTGTGCACCCTGTCGAGCGCGGCCAGAACGTGCCGCGCCGAGGACTGCATGCCCATCGAGATGCGCGTGAAGCCGCCGTCGCGCAACCGCTCGAAGAATCGCGGGGACGTGGACTCCGGGTTCGACTCCGTGGTCACCTCGGCGTCCGGAGCGAGGCCGAAGGTGTCGCGCACCACGTCGAGCACCTCGACCAGGCGGTCCGCCCCCAGCAGCGACGGGGTGCCGCCGCCGACGAACACCGTCTGCGCGGCGGGCGCATCGACGCCGCGCCCCGCGAGCAGCTCGACCGCCGCGTGCATCTCCCTGCGGTACGCCTCCGCCCAGGACTCCGGCGACGCGGACGTGCCCAGCTCGCCGGGGGTGTAGGTGTTGAAATCGCAGTACCCGCAGCGCGTCGCGCAGAAGGGCACGTGGATGTACACGCCGAACGGGCGCCCCGCGCCCCAGCCGGCGCCCGGCCCCGCCGGCCCCGGCAGCGCGGAGTCCGGCAGTTCCAACGGCACCGTCCGCGCGCGCCTCATGCTCGTGTCCACCCGCGCACCCGCTCCTTCATCCGCCCGCATACTTCACTCTCCAGTGTCCCGGTGCCGGGGCGGCTCCGCACATCCGGGCACCCGGTGCGCAGGCACGACTGCGGCCTGCACTGTGCCGTGCATCACGTGACCATGATCATGTGTGACCGGACTCTCCTGGCCTGGAACATTCGGAGATCGGCCGCATCCATGGCAGACTGTCCCCCGTGATCGGAAACGGAGTGTTGCTGGCGGCCCGTCGCCACGTCGACCTCAAGCGCACCTGCAGCGGCATGTGTATGCCCTGCGGCATGTGTCGCATGCACATGCCCTCGATGCACTGATCCGTTCTTTCCTCTTTTCTGAACGATTCATTTTCTGCATCTGTGCGCAATCCACGGTCACGTGCTCTGCAGCGCCGTCCCGTGAGTGATGCCGTACGCCGCCGGCCACACCAGGGTCCCGCCCCGCCGGTCGCGCTCCCATCGCCGCGAACGCCACGCATCGCCGTCGTCCCGGCGCCCCTTCGCGGCCGCCGCTCCCCAGGATTCCGCACCGGTGCAGTGGAACCGGGAGCCCCACCATGTCACCGAAACCCCCTGCCGCCGGCGCCACCGCGGTGTCCGGCACCTCCGGCTCCGCAGCGCCCCAGGCCAAGCGCCCGCGCCCCAAGAAGACCCGCTCGGAAGGCCAGTGGGCCAAGGGATACCGCGAACCGCTCAACCCGGTGGAGCGGTTCAAACGCGACGACGCGCCGCTGAACGTACGCGACCGCATCACCGACCTGTACGCCGAACTCGGCCACGGCAGCATCGACGCGAACGACCTGCGCGGGCGCTTCCGCTGGATGGGTCTGTACACCCAGCGCGCCGCCGGCTACGACGGCACCTTCACCGGCGACGATAACGCGGACCTGCTCGAGTCGCAGTACTTCATGATGCGGGTGCGCGCCGACGGCCAGAAGCTCGACCTGGACCGGATGCGCACGATCGCCGGCATCTCGAAGGATTTCGCGCGCGACACGCTCGACATCACCAACCGGCAGAACTTCCAGTACCACTGGATCGAGGTCGAGAGCGTCCCGGAGATCTGGCGGCGCCTCGGCGAGGTCGGCATGCAGACCACCTCGGCGTGCGGCGACTGCCCCCGCGGCATGCTCGGCTCGCCGCTGGCGGGCCTGGCCGTCGACGAGGTGCTCGACGCCAGCCCCGCGCTGGACGAGATCGTCCGCCGCTACATCGGCGACCCCGAGTTCGCGAACCTGCCGCGCAAGTACAAGACCGCGGTCTCGGGCCTGCAGGACCTGCCGCACGAGATCAACGACATCGCGTTCGTCGGCGTGCACCACCCCGAGCACGGGCCGGGCCTGGACCTGTGGGTGGGCGGCGGACTGTCGACGGTGCCGCACTTCGCGCAACGCCTGGGCGCGTGGGTTCCGCTCGACGAGGTGCCCGACGTGTGGGAGGCCGTGACGAAGCTGTTCCGCGACTACGGCTACCGGCGCCTGCGCAGCAAGAACCGGCTGAAGTTCCTGGTCAAGGACTGGGGCCCCGAGAAGATCCGCGAGGTGCTCGAGACCGAGTATCTGCACCGCGAGCTCATCGACGGCCCGGCACCCACGCCGCTGACGAAGGTCCGCGACCACGTGGGCGTGCAGAAGCTCAAGAACGGACTCAACGCGGTGGGCGGCGCGCCGGTGTCCGGCCGCATCTCCGGCACGCAGCTGGCAGAGCTGGCCGACGCCGTCGAACGGGCCGGCGGCACCGAGGTGCGCACCACGCCGTACCAGAAGCTGGTCGCGCTGGACATCGCCGACGACAAGGTCGACCAGCTCGTCGCCGACATGGAGCGTATCGGGCTGCCCACCGACCCTACGCCGTGGCGCCGCAGCATCATGACCTGCACCGGCCTGGAGTACTGCAAGCTGGCCTTCGTCGAGACCCGGCGCCGCGCCATTTCGCTGCTGCCGGAGCTCGAGGAGCGCATGGCCGACCTCAACTCCCAGCTCGACGTCCCGGTGACGGTGCACCTCAACGGCTGCCCCAACTCGTGCGCGCGCATCCAGACCGCGGACATCGGCTTCAAGGGCCAGCTCATCGAGCAGCCCGACGGCACCAAGGCCGAGGGATTCCAGGTGCACCTGGGCGGCAGCCTCGGCGAAGACCTCGGCTTCGGTCGCAAGGTGCGCCAGCACAAGGTGCTCTCGAGCGAACTGGGCGACTACATCGAACGCGTCGTGCGCAACTTCATCGCACAGCGCGCCGAGGGCGAACGCTTCGCGCAGTGGGTGGCGCGGGCCGACGAGGAGGACCTGCGATGAGCACGGCTGTGCGGAGAAGGCTCCTGGGCTCCGACGAGCTGCGGCGCATCGCCGAACAGGGCGCGGCCCTGGTGGCGGCCGGCGAGCTCGACGAGACCGACCCCGCGGCGCTGCTCGCCTGGACGGTGGAGCAGTTCGGCGACGGGTTCCTCGTCGCCTCCAACATGCAGGACGCCGTCCTCGTGGACCTGGCGGCGCGCGCCAAGCCGGGCGTGGACGTGCTCTTCCTCGAGACCGGGTACCACTTCGCCGAAACGCTGGGCACGCGCGACGCCGTCGTCTCCACCTACGAGGTGAACCTGGTGGAGGCCAAGGCGGAGGCGTCGGTGGCCGAGCAGGACGCCGCCGAGGGCAAGGACCTGTTCGCCCGCGACCCCGGCCGCTGCTGCCACCTGCGCAAGGTGGTGCCGCTCACGAGGACGCTGTCCGGCTACGACGCCTGGGTCACCGGCATCCGGCGCGTCGAATCGCCGACGCGGGCGCAGGCCCCGGCGATCTCGTTCGACGAGGGCTTCGGGCTGGTCAAGATCAACCCGATCGTCGCGTGGGACGACGACAGGTTCCAGCAGTACATCGACGACCGCGGGGTGCTGGTCAATCCGCTCGTGTCCGACGGGTACCCGTCGATCGGGTGCGCGCCGTGCACCGCGAAGCCACTCCCCGGATCCGACCCGCGCAGCGGGCGGTGGGCCGGTTCGACCAAGACAGAATGCGGGTTGCACTCATCATGACCATCGATCTGACAGACCAGTTCACCACCGAGACCGCCTCGGACATCGACGCACTGTTCGCCGGGCGGACGGCGCCGGAGGACTTCGACACGCTCACCGCGCTCGAATCCGAGGCGATCCACATTTTCCGCGAGGTGGCCGGCGAGTTCGAGCGCCCCGTCATCATGTTCTCCGGCGGCAAGGACTCCACGGTGCTGCTGCACCTGGCCATCAAGGCCTTCTGGCCGGCGCCGATGCCGTTCCCGGTGCTGCACGTGGACACCGGACACAACCTGCCGGAGGTGCTCGAGTTCCGGGACCGCCTCGTGGAGAAGCACGGCCTGCGCCTCGTCGTCGCCAGCGTGGAGGACTACCTGGCCGACGGCAGGCTGCAGGAACGTCCGGACGGCATCCGCAACCCCCTGCAGATCCAGCCGCTGCTGGATGCGATCGCCGACAACCGGTTCGACGCGGTGTTCGGCGGCGCCCGGCGCGACGAGGAACGGGCCCGCGCCAAGGAGCGGATCTTCAGCCTGCGCGACGCCTTCGGCCAGTGGGACCCCAAGCGCCAGCGCCCGGAGCTGTGGAACCTCTACAACGGCCGGCACGCCCCCGGGGAGCACGTGCGCGTGTTCCCGTTGAGCAACTTCACCGAGCTGGACATCTGGCGCTACATCGCACGCGAGGATATCGCGCTGGCGTCGCTGTACTACGCGCACGAGCGCGAGGTGTTCCACCGGGACGGCATGTGGATGACGCCCGGCCCGTGGGGCGGCCCCGACGAGGGCAGCCCCCTGCAGACCAAGTCGGTGCGCTACCGCACCGTGGGCGACGGCTCCACCACCGGCGCCGTGCTCTCCGACGCGGCGGACAACCAGGCCATCCTCGACGAGCTCACCGTCAGCCGCCTCACCGAGCGGGGCGCCACGCGCGGGGACGACCGGGTCTCCGAGGCCGCGATGGAAGACCGCAAACGCCAAGGCTACTTCTGAACCGATGGGGACACCTCTGATGAGTACTGAAACGACCGCGCAGCCGGACCTGCTGCGCCTGGCCACCGCGGGCAGTGTGGACGACGGCAAGTCCACGCTGGTCGGACGGCTGCTGTACGACACGAAATCGGTGCTGGCCGACCAGATCGACGCGGTCACCCGCGCCTCGGTGGACCGCGGCCTCGCCACACCGGACCTCTCGCTGCTCGTGGACGGGCTGCGCGCCGAACGCGAGCAGGGCATCACGATCGACGTCGCCTACCGCTACTTCGCGACGCCCAGCCGCACCTTCGTGCTCGCGGACACCCCGGGGCACGTGCAGTACACGCGCAACACCGTCTCCGGCGCCTCCACCGCACAGCTGGTGGTGCTGCTGGTGGACGCGCGCAACGGGGTGGTCGCGCAGACGCGCCGCCACGCCGCGGTGCTCGCGCTGCTCGGCGTGCCGCGGCTCGTCCTGGCGGTGAACAAGATCGACCTCGTCGACGACGCGGCGGCCGTGTACCGGGACATCGCGGCGGAGTTCGCCGAGCTCACCGCGAGCCTCGGCTGGGACCCGTCCGCGGTGCAGTCCATTCCGGTGTCCGCACTGCACGGCGACAACGTGGCCGTCCGCTCGGAGAACACCCCTTACTACTCCGGCCCGACGCTCATCGAGCACCTGGAGTCGGTGCCGGTGGACGCCGAGCCGGACACCGTGGGCCTGCGCTTCCCCGTGCAGTACGTCATCCGTCCGCGCACCCCCGAGCACCCCGACTACCGCGGCTACGCCGGTCAGGTGGCGGTGGGCACCGCGCGGGTGGGAGACCCGGTGGTGGCGTTGCCGTCCGGCGTGCGCAGCACCATCGGGCGCATCGACACCGCGGACGGACCGCTCGACGCAGCGCAGCCGGGGCGCAGCGTCACGATCGTGCTCGCCGACGACATCGACGTCTCGAGGGGTGACGTCATCTCGTCCGTCGGCGATGCACCCACTCCGGTGCGGGAGTTCGCCGCCACCGTCTGCTGGCTGGCCGAGCGCCCGCTGCGGACCGGCGCGCGTGTGCTCGTCAAGCACGGCACGCAGACGGTCCAGGCCATCGTCGACACCGTGGAATCACGGTTCGACGAGCAGGCGCTGGCCGTGGCTCCCGCACCGGAGGAGTTGGGGCTCAACGATATCGGACTGGTGCACCTGCGCACCGCGGGCGAGCTGCCGGTGGACGACTACCGGGCGAGCCGGCGCAGCGGATCGTTCCTCCTCATCGACCCCGCCAGCGGCAACACGTTGTCCGCCGGGCTCGTGGGAAACGCGCTCGAGGCGGTCCGCACCGTCGCGGGCCAGCCGGCATGAACGGCGCCGGGCCCGCCGGCGGACCCGCGCCGGACGGACCGCCGCTGATCGCCGTGGCGCACGGCAGCCGGGACCCGCGGTCCGCGCAGACGGTCCACGCGATCGTCGACGCGCTGCGTGCCACCGCCCCGGGGATCGCAGTCCACGTGGCGTTCCTGGACCTGTCCGTGCCCTCCCTCGGCGACGTGGTGGAGACGGTGGCGCGCGCCGGCCACCGTCGCGCCGTGGTGGTCCCGCTGCTGCTGGGCAGCGCCTACCACTCGCGGGTGGATCTTCCTGCGCTGCTCGCCGCGGCGTCCGCGCGGCGGCCGGGGATGGAGTTGATCCAGGCTCCTGTCCTCGGCGACGACGAGCGTCTCGTCGCGGCGGTACGCGACCGCATCGTCGGCGCCGGGGCACCGGCGGACGATCCGTCGGTGGGCGTGGCGCTGTCGGCCGTCGGCTCGTCGTCGGCCGAGGCCAACGCCGTGACGCGTGCCCTTGCCGCCCGGGTGTGCGCGGGCACCGCGTGGCACGGCGCCCGCGCATGCTTCGCGGCCGCGACGGAACCCACCGTCGAGTCGGCGATCACGGACCTGCGGGCGCGCGGCGCGCGGCGGATCGTGGTGGGCTCGTGGTTCCTCGCGCCGGGCCTGCTCACCGACCGGGTCCGGCGCCGTGCGCTCGCGGCCGACCCCTCGGCGCTGATCGCCGACCCCATCGGGCCGCATGCGCTCGTGCCGCAGGTGATCGTGGACCGGTACCGGCGGGCGGCTGCGGCGGCGGCCGCCCGTACGTCGCGCACCGCCGCAGCGTGACCGTCCCCTACAGGTCCTCGGCCCGCAGCTGCTCGGGGGTCTTCGGCGAGAGCAGGCCGGGCGCCACGTCGTACAGCGTCTTGGCGCCGACCTCGCCGCGCACGTTCATCCGGTGCGCGGCGCGTGCGTAGGCCACGAGCACGCTGGACGTGAAGCCGGGGTTGCTGCCGAGCTTGAGGCTGAATTCGTAGACCTGCCCGGAGGAGTCGTCCGCCGGGCCGGTCTCGCCGCTGCGGATAACGAAGCCGCCGTGCGGGATTCCGGCGTGATCGCGGGCAAGCTCTTCCGCCGTGATGAAGTGCACCGTGGTGTCGTAGGGCTCGAAGTAGTGCGGCATGGTCACGATCGCCTCGCGGACCGTCTCCGCGTCGGCGCCGTCCTCGAGCACCACGAAGCACTCGCGCACGTGCTTGTCCCGCGTGGACAGCTCCGGCCGGTCGCCGCGCCGCACCGCCTCGACCGCCTGCTCCGACGGGATCGTGTACTGCACGCCCGCGGCCACGCCGGGAACCTTCCGCACCGCGTCCGAGTGGCCCTGGCTCACCCCGCGCCCCCAGAAGGTGTACGTCTCCCCGGATGGCAGGATCGACTCGCCCAGAACACGGTTGAGCGAGAACAGTCCCGGGTCCCAGCCGGTGGAGATCACCGCCGTCGTCCCGGCCGCCCGCGCGGGGCCGTCCACCGAGGCGAAGTACTCGGGGATGCGCGCGTGCGTGTCGAAGCTGTCCACGGTGGTGAACCGCGCCGCCAGCGCAGGCCCCTGCTGCGGCAGGTCCTCCTTGGACCCCCCGCACAGGATGAGCACGTCCACCGCGTCCTCGAACCGTGCGAGCGCGTCCCACCCGTACACGCGGGTCCCGTCCGCCTGCGGCGTCACCGCAGCGGGATCGCGCCGGGTGAATACGCCCACCAGTTCCATGTCGGGCGTGCGCGCCACGGCGGCCTCCACCCCGCGCCCCAGGTTCCCGTACCCCGCGATGCCGATCCGGATCTTCTCGCCCACTGCCCCGTTCTCCTCCTGACGTACGTCGTGGCGCACGCCCGCCGGCGGCCCGCCACACTGCGCCGGGGTCCCGGCACATCGACGATCGAGGCTACCTCCCGCCGCGCTACCTCACGCCGCGCCACCTCCCCCGCGCCCGGCTCCCCGGACCGTCAGGGTGCCGGCATGACCCCTGTCTCCCGCGCCGCCTCGAGCAGCCGCAGCCAGGCCTCGGAGACGGTGGGGAATACGGGCACCGCGTGCCAGAGCGTCTCCAGTGGCACCTCCGCCGCCACCGCGATCGTCGCGGCATGCAGAAGCTCGGCCACCTCCGGCCCCACGAACGTCGCACCGACCAGGACGCCGCGGACCCGGTCCACCACCCACTGCGCACGCCCGGTGTAGCCGTCGCGCTGGAGTGCCGCCCCCGCCACGGCGCCCAGGTCCACCGCCACACTGTGCGCATCGATCCCGGCCGCGCGGGCACGGGCCACCGTGAGGCCGGTCCACGCCGCCTGCGGGTCGGTGAACACCACCTGCGGCACCGCCGAATGCCCTGGGCCGGCCTGGAAGCGCGGCGCCTCCGTCGGCCGGCCCTCCGCCCGTGCCGCGGTGACATCCCCGCACACCCGCGCCTGATACTTGCCCATGTGGGTGAGCGGCGCGCGGCCCGTCACGTCGCCCACCGCGTAGAGCCCCGGCACCCCGGGCACCGCCATGTGCGCGTCCGTGGGGGGCGCCCGGTGCGGGTCGAGCCCCACGGCGTCCAGCCCCAACCCGTCCACCGCCGGCCGCCGGCCGGCCGCGACCACCAGCTCGTCGACGGACACGGTCCCCGCCGAGCCGCCGTCGCCGCCGTGCCCGGACGGCTCGATGCGCAGCGTCACCGGCACGCCGCCGGCCACGCCCGGCGCGTGCGCCGCCACCGCGTCACGCTCCACCTCGTACGCCTGCGTGCCGAACAGGATCCGCACCGGCCGGCGCCCCGGCCCGCCCTGTTGCAGTGCATCGGCCACCAGCGCCCCCGCGAACGGCTCCGCCCCGCCGAGCAGCGCACGCCCCCGCACGATGAGCGTCACCTCGGCCCCGAGGGCGCTCAACCACGTCGCCGCCTCGCACGCCACCACCCCGCCGCCGATGATCGCCACCGACCCCGGCACCGCCGTCATCGCGGTGACGTCCCGCGAGGTCCACGGCCGCGCCTCCGCGAGCCCCGGGATCGAGGGAAGCGTGGCGGCCGAACCGGTCGCCAGCACCACCGCCTGCCGCGCCGTGAGCGTCGCCGCGCTGCCGTCGGCTCCGTCGGCCGGCGACACCGCGACCGTGCGCTCTCCGGTCAGCCGTCCGCTGCCGCGCACCACGTCGATCCCGGCGCCGCGCGCCCACCGCACCTGGCCGGAGTCGTCCGGCAAGGGCGACCCGCCGTCGCGGCCGATGAAGGTGTCGCGGCGCGCCAGGACCGCCTCCGCGTCCAGCGGCCGGTCTCCGACGAGCTCCGCCGTGCCGGGCAGCGCGGACGCCGCGCCGCGGACGGCGGCCGGATGCAGCAGCGCCTTGCTGGGGATGCACGCCCAGTACGAGCACTCGCCGCCGACCAGCTCCGGTTCGACGATGATCGCAGTCCGGTCGCTGCCGGCGATCGCGTAGGCGGCGGCGTTCTCACCGGCCGGCCCGCCGCCGAGGACGACCACGTCGTATTCGCGGACGGCGGGCCCCTCGGCCGCATGGCCCCCGGTGGCGCGTCGAGGTTCTGACCACATGCACTCAGACTAGGTGCTGCACGTCGCTCCGGATGCCGTTCCGGCCCCACGGCTGCACGCGCCGCCCCACCGGTCCGCTACTCGTCGGCCTCGTCGAAGATCGTCGTGATCGCCCCGTCGTCGCCGTCGAACAGCTCCTCCTCCACCGACTCCCATCCGCCCAGGTCTTCGATGGTGTGCAGTCCCGCGGGCCGCGGGAACTCCCCGGCGAACTCCGCCGCCACCCCCGGGTCGACGGGCCGGAACCCGCTGCGCGCCCAGAGCCGTTGCCCCTCGGTGGAGTACAGGTAGTTCATGAACGTCCGCGCGGCGCCGGGATGCCCGCTCCGCGCGGAGACGGCGAACGGGTACGCGACCCTCATGCTGCCCTCCGGGACCGCGTAGTGCACCGGGGCGCCCTCCGCCGCAAGACGCTTCGCCTCGCTCTCCACGGTGAGGAGCACGTCGCCGGTGCCGTCGAGGAACTCCTCGGACGCGGCGCGGACCGTGGCCGGGACGGCGGCCAGGTGCCCCGCGACGAGCGCACGCACGAAGCCCAGGCCCGCCGCCGGGTCGCCGTCGGCCCCGCCGGCGGCCGCGTAGGGCGCCAGCAGACTCCACCTGCCCGCGCCGGAGGTGCGCGGATCGGGGACGACCGCGTCGACGCCCGCGCGCAGCAGATCGTCCCAGCCGTCGATGCCCGGCGGATCGCCCTCGCGCACCACGAGGACCACCACGGACCCTGCCGGCACCCCGCGCGTGGCGTCCTCATCCCACGTCGGATCCACGACGCCCGCGCGCACCACCCGTTCCATCCCGGGCCGCGCCGCGAAGGCGACCGCATCGGCCGGAAGCCCGGCGGCCACCTTTCTGGACTGGTCGCCGGACGCACCGTACTCCGGGGTCACCGCCAGATCCGCGCCCTCCTCGCCGTCACCGAAGCCCTCGATGACGGCGTCGAAGCCGGGTTCCATCAGCGACGCGGCGACCAGCACCAGCTCCGTCGGCCCGTCGGGCGCCCGGACCCCCGGTGCGCCGTCTCCGTCCCCCACACCGCAAGCGGTCGTCGTCAACGCCGCGGCCACCACCATGACCAGCGCCTTCGATGCGACCGTGCGGCGGCGCCCGGCATCGGCCGTCACCGCCGGGAGCCCTCACGCGCAGGCGCGGCCACCGCCGTCACAGCAGGCTGACCAGCCAGGCCACGACGACCAGGACCAGCAGCAGCAATAGCACCAACGTCACGCGTGACCTGGGCATCAGTCCTCACTCTCGGTGGTGTGCGGGTGCCGGCCGGCGACCGGATCCGCACTGTCGTCGTCCTGGCCGCGTGGGCCGTCGCCGCCGTCGCCGCGCTCGTCGGGCGGGTCGCCGCGGCCGACGAGGGCGAAACACTTGGTCACGACGACGTCGAGGGCCACGGCCACGAGCCCGGCCAGCGGGACGAGCACGACCATCACCACGAGGACCTGCAGGGCGAACGGCAGCCCCGTCACCCACAGTTCCACGCCGTCCCACCAGCGCCCGATCGCCTCCACGGGACCAGGGTAGACATGTGCACCACACGGCCGGTCACCGGTCGCGCACCGGATGGCCGCCGTCTCACCGACGCTGTTCACGCAATCCGTGGACGAGACGGACGCCGCGGGACAGTATGGGATGCATGGCACATCAGGACAGCACCTCGCGCACGAAGACCCGCACGGGAGCACCTGGCGTCGAAGGGAACGGCGCCCCCGACGCCCGCGGATCCGCCGGCGGGGTCGCGGTGCCGCCCGCGGACGTGGCCGCCTTCCCGCCGATCGCCGACTACGCCTTCCTGTCGGACTGCGAGGCGAACTGCCTGGTCGCCCCCAGCGGCTCCGTCGAATGGATGTGCCTGCCGCGGCCGGACTCCCCCAGCGTCTTCGGCTCGCTCCTCGACCGCAGCGCGGGGCACTTCCGCATCAGCCCCTACGGCGTCACCGTGCCGGCGGCGCGCCGCTACCTGCCCGGCAGCATGATTCTCGAGACCACTTGGCAGACGGGCACCGGCTGGGTGATCGTGCGTGACGCACTGGTGATGGGCCCCTGGCACAACCGCACCCGGCGCTCGCGGACCTACCGTCGCACGCCCGACGACTGGGACGCCGAGCATGTGCTGCTGCGCACGATCCGCTGCGTCAGCGGAACCGTGGAGATGGAGCTGACCTGCGAGCCCGCGTTCGACTACCACCGCAGCTCCGCCCGGTGGTCCTACATCGGGGACGACTACCACCAGGCGGCGGCGGAGCCGGTGCCCGCCCCACGCGACCGCCCGCGACCGTCGGACCTGCGCACCGACGCCGACGGCGGCGAGCCGCAGCACGACTCCCCCACGCTGACCCTCACCACCGACATGCGGCTGGGTCTGGAGGGACGGGACGCGCGCGCCCGCACGCGTTTGGTCGAGGGCGACCAGCTCTACGTGGCGCTGTCCTGGTCCGCGCTCCCCCCTCCCCACACCTACGACGAGGCGGCCGACGCGATGTGGCGGACCGCCGAGTATTGGCGGCAATGGATCAACATCGGCTCGTTCCCGGACCACCCGTGGCGGGAGTATCTCCAACGCAGCGCGCTGACGCTCAAGGGCCTCACCTACGCCCCCACCGGCGCCCTGATGGCCGCGGCCACGACCTCCCTGCCGGAGACGCCGGGCGGGTCGCGCAACTGGGACTACCGCTACACCTGGGTGCGCGATTCCACGTTCGCGCTGTGGTCGCTCTACACACTGGGGCTCAACCGCGAGGCCGACGATTTCTTCGCCTACATCGCCGAGGCCAGCGGGTCCGACGACGGCTCGGAACGGCCGCTGCAGGTGATGTACGGGATCGGCGGCGAGCGCACGCTCACCGAGGGGACCCTCGACCATCTCGGCGGCTACGAGGGGGCGCGGCCGGTGCGCATCGGCAACGGCGCCTACGACCAGGCCCAGCACGACATGTGGGGAGCGCTGCTGGATTCGATCTACCTGCACCTGCGCTCGCGCGACCAGATCCCCGAGTTCCTGTGGCCGCTGATCGTCGAGCAGGTGGGCAAGGCCATCGACAACTGGCGCGAACCCGACCGCGGCATCTGGGAGGTGCGCGGCGAGCCCCAGCACTTCACCGCCTCGAAGGTCATGTGCTGGGTGGCGCTGGACCGCGGCGCACGGCTGGCCCGCATGCACGGCGAGTCGGAGTACAGCGCGCAGTGGTCGAAGATCGCCGACGAGATCCGCGACGACGTCCTCGAACACGGGCTCGACGAGCGCGGCGTGTTCACCCAGTACTACGGCGGCACCAGCCTCGACGCGTCGCTGCTGCTGGTGGTGCTGCGCAGGTTCCTGCCGCCGGACGACCCGCGCGCCCGCGCCACCGTCCTCGCCATCGCCGACGAGCTGACCGTCAACGGCCTGGTCCTGCGCTACCGCACCGATTCGACCGACGACGGGCTCGACGGCGAGGAAGGCACCTTCACCATCTGTTCGTTCTGGCTGGTGGCGGCGCTCGTCGAAATCGGCGAGGTCGCCCGCGCACGGCGCCTGTGCGAGCGGCTGCTGTCCTTCGCGAGCCCGCTGATGCTCTATTCCGAGGAACTCGACCCGCACACCGGCCGGCACCTGGGCAACTTCCCGCAGGCGTTCACCCACCTGTCGCTGATCAACGCGATCGTGCACCTGATCCGCGCCGAACGGCGGGTGGCCACCGGACGGTTCCGGCCGGCGCACCGCGGGTGACCGGCACGGTCACCCCAACCGTGCCAGCAGTTCCTCCGCGTCGGCGGCGATGCGCCGGACCACGTCGCCGGCCGGCTCTGCCGCGGCCACCAGGCCCGCGGCCTGGCCCGCATTGACCACGCCGAGGTCGGGGTCGTCCTTGTCATAGGACTCGGCGAGCTCCTCGTCGGCGACGCCCGTCCGGCCCGCCCACCGCCGGGTGAAGTCGTTGACGATCACCCGCGCGCCCCACCGCTGCGGCCACGGCTGGCTGCGGGCGCGGTCGAAGACATCGGTGTAGACGGTGTCGGTGCCGCCCGCCGACACCACGCGCCGCCGGGAATACTCAGGGCCGTCGGCCTCCGGGCTCGCCAGCAGCGCGGTGCCCACCAGCGCACCGGCGGCGCCCGCCGCCAGCACGGCTGCCAGGCCGCGGCCCGAGCCGATTCCGCCGGCGACCACCACGGGCAGGTCCGTCGCCTCGAGCACCATCTGCATCAACGGCAGGGTGGCCACCCGGCCGGTATGGCCACCGGCCTCGCCGCCCTGCGTCACGACGAAGTCGACGCCCGCCGACTCGACCACGCGCAGATCCTCCAGCGAATTGATCTGGGAGCACACCAGCGCGCCCGCGTCGTGCGCCCGCCGCACGTACGGCTCCGGGTCGCCGAAGGAGAGCGAGACCAGGTCCGGCCGCTGCTCCAGCGCGGCGGTCAGCAGCGTGTCGTCCGCGTCCAGCGACCACGTCATGAGCCCGATCCCGAGGCGCCCGCCGCCGTGCTCGCGTGCCGCGGCCGACTCCTCGGCGATCCACTCGGGCGTGGTGTAGCGCGCGGCGCCGAGCATGCCGATCCCGCCGGCCCTGCTCACGGCGCCGGCGAGCCTGCCGCCCGCACGGCCGCCCATCGGCGCCCCCACGAGGGGCACGTCCAGCCCCAGCCGCTCGGTCAGCCACGTCGAGATCACTGGATTCTCCTCACCGGGTAGGCGTCACTTTTTGGGCTTGTCCCCGGCTTCGCTCGACAGCGCCGCCACGAAGGCGTCCTGCGGGATCTCCACGCGCCCGATCGTCTTCATCCGCTTCTTGCCCTCCTTCTGCTTCTCAAGCAGCTTGCGCTTGCGGGAGATGTCGCCGCCGTAGCACTTGGCCAGGACGTCCTTGCGGATGGCGCGGATGTTCTCGCGCGCGATGATCCGGGAGCCGATCGCCGCCTGGATCGGCACCTCGAACTGCTGACGGGGGATGAGCTCCTTGAGCCGCAGTGCCATCTTGTTGCCGTAGGAGTACGCGGCGTCCTTGTGGACGATGGCGCTGAACGCGTCCACGGCCTCGCCCTGCAGCAGGATGTCGACCTTGACCAGGTCGGACAGCTGCTCGCCGGCCTCCTCGTAGTCCAGGCTGGCATAGCCGCGGGTGCGCGATTTGAGCGAGTCGAAGAAGTCGAAGATGATCTCGGCCAGCGGCAGGGTGTAGCGCAGCTCCACGCGCTCCTCGGACAGATAGTCCATCCCGCCCAGCTCGCCGCGCCGGCTCTGACAGAGCTCCATGATGGAGCCGATGAACTCGCTCGGCGCGATGATCGTCACCTTGACGATGGGCTCGTAGACGGCGCGGAGCTTGCCCTCCGGCCAGAACGACGGGTTGGTCACCTCCAACTCCGTGCCGTCCTCCTGCTCGACCCGGTAGATCACGTTGGGCGCGGTGGAGATGAGGTTGAGATTGAACTCGCGCTCGAGACGCTCACGGGTGATCTCCATGTGCAGCAGGCCCAGGAAACCGCAGCGGAAGCCGAAGCCCAGCGCCACCGACGTCTCCGGCTCGTAGCTGAGCGCGGCGTCGTTGAGGCGCAGCTTGTCCAGCGCGTCGCGCAGCACCGGATAGTCGGATCCGTCGACCGGGTACAGGCCCGAATAGACCATCGGCTGCGGTTCGCGGTAGCCGGTGAGCGGCTCCACTGCCCCGCCGCGCGCGGTGGTGACGGTGTCGCCCACCTTCGACTGGCGCACGTCCTTGACGCCGGTGATCAGGTAGCCGACCTCGCCGACGCCGAGGCCCTTCGTCGCCTTGGCCTCCGGCGAGACGATGCCCACCTCGAGCAGGTCGTGGGTGGTGCCGTTGGCCATCATCTCGATCTTCGCCCGCGGTTCGATGCGGCCGTCCACCACGCGCACGTAGGTGACCACGCCGCGGTAGGCGTCGTAGACCGAGTCGAAGATCAACGCGCGGGCGGGCGCGTCCGGGTCGCCTTCCGGCGGCGGGACGCGTTCGCAGACGCGGTCGATGAGTTCGGCCACGCCCTCACCTGTCTTGCCCGAGACCCGCAGCACGTCCGCCGGATCGCAGCCGATGATCCTGCCGATCTCGTCGGCGTACCGGTCCGGATCCGCCGCGGGCAGGTCGATCTTGTTGAGCACCGGAATGATCTCGAGGTCCTTGTCCATGGCCAAGTAGAGGTTGGCCAGGGTCTGCGCCTCGATGCCCTGTGCGGCATCCACGAGCAGCACCGCGCCCTCACAGGCCTCCAAGGCGCGGGAGACCTCGTAGGTGAAGTCGACGTGGCCGGGGGTGTCGATCAGGTGCAGCACGCGCCGGGCGCCCTCGAACTCGCCTCCGGTCACCGTCCAGGGAAGACGCACGTTCTGCGCCTTGATCGTGATGCCGCGCTCACGCTCGATGTCCATCTTGTCCAGGTACTGCGCGCGCATCAGGCGTTCCTCGACCACCCCGGTGAGCTGCAGCATCCGGTCCGCCAGCGTCGACTTGCCGTGGTCGATGTGCGCGATGATGCAGAAGTTCCGGATCATCGACGGATCCGTGAACGTCGTCTCGGCAAAGTTGCTGGTCAAACGCTGTTCCTTCGTCTCATTCGTCCCAGGGGCGGTCGATGGCGGCCGACGAGCGGGACTCCGCCATCGCCGGACCCCGCATCGACGACCCGGGACCGGTCATGCTCGCCTCCAGTGTGACACCTGCGAGGTTCACCGGGGCTACCGGTCGACGATGCCGGGACCGCCGGGCCGCCCCCGCGCCGTGCACGTCAGCCCGGGCGGAGGTTCCATCGCCCGCCGTTTGGGTGTGCCGCACGCCGCTGGTACTCTCGACCACTGGCGTAGGCGCGTGCCCACTGCAGGGTGCGCTTCTGCCGTCGACAGACGTCCCGGCCGGCGTCCTCCCCGGAGGGCCCGGCCAGCAAGCAACCCAGGTCGGCCCCGCCGGTCGGCCGCAGCACAGCCAAGACAGAGGTAATCACGCGTGGCCAACATCAAGTCCCAGAAGAAGCGGATCCTGACGAACGAGCGCGACCGTCTCCGCAACCAGTCGGTGAAGGCATCGCTGCGCACCGCCATCCGCAAGTTCCGCGGCGCGGTGGCGGCCGGCGACAAGGACGCCGCTCAGACGCTGCTCGTCAGCACCAGCCGTGACCTGGACAAGGCCGCCGCCAAGGGCGTCATCCACCGCAACCAGGCCGCCAACAAGAAGTCGGCGATGGCGAAGGCCACCCAGCAGCTCGGAGCCTGATCGCCCGCTGTCGACGGACAGGCGACCCGCAGCATTTTCCACGAGGGCCACCCCGCACCGCGGGGTGGCCCTCGTCGTGCTCGGGTCCGGCACAGGACGGCCGGGCCGCGCGTTCACCCGCCGCGCAACTCGCAGACACGCAGCACGGCGCGTTCCAGTGCGTAATCCGGCTCCGGCGAACCGCCCTTGACGTCGCCGTTGAGGGTGGCCACCACCTGCAGCGCACGCCCGATGGTCTCCGGGCGCCACCCGCGCAGCTGGGCCTGCGCCTTCTTGATCTTCCACGGCGGCATCCCCAACGACCCGGCCATGGAGTACGGGTCGCCCCGGCCCGCCGCCCCCACCCGGGCGATGGTGTGCACCGCGTCCGCCAGCGCGTCCGCCAGCGGCACGTGCGCGGTCCCCCGCTGCAAGGCCCAGCGCAATGCTTCGAGGGCGGCCGCCCGGTCGCCCGCGACGGCCTTGTCCGCCACGTCGAATCCGCTCACCTCGGCCCGGCCCGCGTAATACTTGCGCACGGCCGCCGCATCCACCCGGCCGCCAGTGTCCGCCACCAGCTGCGAGCACGCCGACGCCAACTCACGCAGGTCGGACCCCACCGCTGCGAGCACCGCCTCGACCACGTCCGGCGCGGCGCGCACACCGGCGGAACGGAACTCTCCGCGGACGAAGTCCCCGCGCTGCTGAGGCTTGAGCTTGGCGCAGTCGTGCACCTGCGCGCCGGCCTTCTTGAGCGCGGGCACCATCGACTTGGCGCGGCCACCGCCCGAGTGCAGCACCACCAGGTACACGCCGTCCGGCAGGTCCGCCGCCGTGTCCGCGACGAGCTTGGCCGGTTCCTTGCCCGCTTCTCCCGCCGCGTCGAGGACGATGATGCGGTCCTCGGCGAACAGCGACGGACTGAGCATCTCAGCCAGCTCATTGACCGCCACCTCGCCGGCGCGCAGCCGGGTGGCCTGCAGGTTCTGCCCCTCCCCCGAGGCTGCACGTACGGCGGCCAGCACCCCGCCCACCGCACGCTCGATCAGCAGGTCCTCGTCGCCCAGCACCAGGTGCAGGGTGGCGGGAGCGGCGCCGTCCACGCCGGCTGCGCTGGTATCGACTGCCGTGCGGTTCCGAGTGGTCACGGCACAATGCTGCCACGGCGGTCCGACAGGGAGGCGGGCCGCCTGGCCGCCAGCCGACACGTCCCCGCAACGAGTCGCCATGCCCGGCCGTCACCCGAATCCCGTCCAGTGCGCGGGCAACCACACCGCCTCTGCCGCTGCCGTGGCCACCACCGCGCACCACCGGAATCGGCGGCTGCCGTACCAGCCGCAGACGCCGACGATCGCCGCCCCGCTCAGCACCGCGCCGGCGGCGCCATCGGGGACCGCGATCCGCGCCCACGGCAGCCCGGCGCACCACTCGGCCACGTGGACCAGCCACCATGCCGGCGGACCCGCACACGCCACCGCCAGCTCCGCCGCCCACGGCCAGACGCCCGCGAGCGCCGCCGCCACCGCGCCCGCGATCGTCGCCGGCGCCACCGCGGGCGCCGCCAGCACATTGGCCACGACGGCCACGGTGCTCACCCCGCCGGAGATCGCGGCCACCACCGGAATCGTGACCAGATGGGCCGCCGATGCCACCACCACCGCCTGCACGGTGGCGGACGCCCCGCGGCGGCCACGCAGACGGTCCGCCCACACCGGCGCCACCACCACGAGAGCCGCGGTGGCGGCGACCGACATGGCGAACCCCGCATCCACGGACAACGCCGGTTTCCAAGCCAACAGCGCGAGCATCGCCGCGCCGAGAGCAGGAAGCGCCTGTCTGCGCCGCCCGGTCACCAGAGCGAGCAGCCCGATCAGCCCCATCGCCGCCGCGCGCAGGACGCTGGGCGACGGGCGGACGAGCACGACGAACCCCACCACCGTGAGCGCGGTGAGCACCGCGGCGGGCCGCGGGCCCAGCGGACGCACCGCCAGCAGCACCAGCCCGCACACCAACGCGAAGTTGCTTCCGGACACCGCGGTGAGGTGGGTGAGCCCCGCCGTCGTGAACTGCTGGTCGGCCTGCGGTGACATTCCCGCCGTGTCACCGAGCACCAGGCCGCGCACGAGCCCCGCCTCGCGGGCGCCGAGCGTATGCGAACAGAGTTCGGCGAAGCGGGATCGGACGCCGGCCGCGACACGCTGCATCCACGACGGCGCGCTGACCGAGCTCGGGGATCCGCGGGCGCGGATGGCCGCCACGGTGAGGTCACGGCGGTCGGGCGCAGCGACCCGGCCGTAGAAGCCGACCCGCTGTCCCGGAAGCAGACCGCTCCAACCGTCGGCCGGCGCGAACACCACGACGGCGCCGGTGGCCGCGCGGTCGCGGCCGCCCGCGCGCACCGACACCAGCTCCCCGCGCGCGAGAACCCGCGGCGGCCCGTGGCCGCCGCCCACCTCCACTCCGATGCGACGCGGGTCAGCGTCGAGGCGCACCGTCACGTGGGCGTTCTCTCCAAACAGACCGGCGATCGGATTGGCCTCCACGGCGTGCGCGCGCACCGCCGTGGCCGCGGCGAACCCGCACGCCGCGAGCAGGACCGCAGCCAACGTCCATGCTGTCCCCCGGCCCCTGCGGTCGCCCTGCTCGCCGGCTCCACACGGTGACCGGCCCGCCGTGCGACGGCCGCCGCGCACACGCCGCCCGCGCCGGCGGCCAGGGCAATGGCCCATGCGGCCGCGGCCCCGCACCACACTCCGGCCGCCGTCGCGCACCAGCACGCGAACGCCGCCGTCGCCAGGCGCGCGTCCAGGCGCCGATGCCGTTGCTCCCCGGCCCCGCCGCCCCGGATCCCGCTGGCGACCGGAGGAGGGGTCACACGGTCACCGCGTCCCGCAGCCGCTCCAGCGTGGCCGGGCCGATGCCCCGGACCTCGGTGAGCTGATCGACCGAGGCGAACCGCCCGTTCTGCTCACGCCACTGCAGGATCGATTCCGCCGTCACCGGCCCCACCCCCGGGAGCGCCTCCAGCGCCGACCGGTTCGCCGTGTTCAGGTCGACGGGCGCTCCGGCCGCGGCCCCGGAGCCGGACGCGGATGCACTCCCCCCGCCGGAGCCGGCGGCCGCGCCCGCAGGGATGGTGGCGCTGCCCAGGCGCGGCGCCCCGCCGTCCTCCGGCGCCACGCCCACGAGAACCTGGTCGCCGTCGTCCAGCCGCTGTGCAAGGTTGAGGCTGAGCAGATCGGCGCCCTCCGTCGGCCCGCCCGCCGCGTTCAGCGCGTCGGCGACACGTGCGCCACGCTCGAGCCGGACCAGGCCGCCGTGGTGCACGAGTCCCTGCACCGATACGACGATCTCCTCGGGGACCGCGGCTGCGCGCTCGCCGGCCGGGGCGGTCTTGCCCTGCGCCGACGCGGCCGAGGCACCCGACGACGGCTCGGCTCGGCCGGCCGCCGTCCCACCCGGCGCGCCGGCGCCCGTCGGGTCCGCGCCGTCGAGCGCCACCGTCGCCGGCGCGATCTCCGGCACCGGTAGCGCCGCGGGCCGGTCTCGCAGCACGCCCACCCCCGCCGCAGCCGCCGCCAGCAGCCCCACCACCGCGAGCACGACGGCTCCGCGGCGCCCCACCACGAACCGGGTGCCGCGCCAGCGGTCCGGCACGCGGGCCGCCCACCGCTCCCGGTGGCCGGTGCGTGTCCTGACGGCCGCGCCGGCCGGCAGCGGCGACGGCGGCCGGTCCGCATCGGAATCGGCGACTTCCGCACCCGCGACATCCGCACCTGCGACATCCAGGCCGGAAGCGCCGACGGCTCGCGTCCCCGCACCGAAGACCCCGCGACCGTCGCCGTCCAGCCACGCGGGCCGCGGCGCGCCGCCGGGGCCCCCCGCTGTGACGCCGGAGAGCCGGTCCATGGACGGTTGTGACGAGGTGGAGGTGCGCATGCCCCGACGCTAAGCGGCGATGTCACGAGGGCCCGCCGGTCGCGCACCGCCCACCTGAGGATTTGCAGAAACCTGTGGACAATCATCGCCTGTGGATAAGCGGGGTCGCCGGACGATCGCACGCGGCCGCCGTCGGCTCCTGCCGGGACGCCGTCAGTGCACGCCGGGCAGCACCGACACCCCCGCGGCGCCCGGGCCCAGGTGCAGCCCCAGCACCGGACCGAACGCGCCCCGGTGCACTGTCACCTCGTCGCCCAGCCGCTCCCGCAGCAGGTGCTCGAGCGTGTCCGCACGGTCCGGCGCCTCCCAATGCTGCACCGCGATCTCGGCGCGCGTCCCCTCCGGCTGCGCGTCGAGTTCGGCGACGACGTGCTCGACGAGCTTGCGCATGCCCTTGCTGGGGATGCGCAGTTTGTCCCGCAGCTCGAGCGTGCCGCCGCCGATGCGCAGCAGCACCCGCACCGACAGCGCCGATGACACGAACATCGCCGCGCCCCCGACCCGGCCGCCGCGACGCAGGTCGTCGAGCCGGTGAATGTAGACCACGCCGAACGCGCGCGCACACGCGGCCGTGGCCGTCTCATAGACTTCGTCCAGCGACGCCCCGCCGGCCGCGGCCCGCGCCGCTTCGAGCACCGGCATGCCGACGGTCATGCCCGCCCCGCCCGAGTCGACCACCCGCACCTTCGGCCCCAACCGGTCCGCGGCCTGCCGGGCCGCATCCCACGTCCCGGACAGCGCCCGGGACAGGTGCACCGCGACGACTCCGTCGCCCCCGCTCGCGTCGAGCGCCTCCGCGTACACCCGCTCGAGCTCGCCGGGCGACGGCCCCGCCGAGGTGTAGTCGTCGGGCTTGGGCGGGCGCGGCGGCACCTCGTCGACGCCCTCGCGGTAATCCTCCGCCCCCACGAGCACGTGCAGCGGGACGATGCGCAGGCCGTCCCCGCCGGCGGGCCCGCCGTGCAGGCCGGCCGTCGAATCGGTCACGACGATCACTGGCACGGGACTACCGTATGCCCTCGGCCGTCGACGCATCGGCGACAGTCGTGATCCGCCCGAGCGCGGCGAGCATGGCTTCGGCCACGGCCTGGTGGCCCTCGAACCCCCAATGGATCCCGTCCGGATTGCCCCGGCCGGCCAGCACGTGTGCGCCGGTCGCCTCGCCCAGGTCCACCAGCGGCACGCCATGCTGCCCGGCCCAGCCCTCGATGGCGCGCACCGTCCCGGCCCGCCCCGCGTGCACCCGTCCGTAGGCGTCGCAGATGTGCCGCGACGGCAGCGTCGCCACCACCGGCAGGCCGGGGCGCAGGTGCGCCAGCGCGCCACGGCATTTCTCCAGATAGTGCGCCGTCAGCTGCGGCGGCAGCGCGAGCGGCCGTCCCAGGCGCGCCAGCCGCGGCTGCAGAAACTGGTAGCCGGCGCGCACGGCGCGGCGTACCGGCTCCGGCCGCAGGTAGCGGATCTGCTCGCGCAGGGCGGTCGGCAGCGGGGACGGCAGCGAATCCATCCCGGACACGCCGAAGACCACCGCACCGGCGCGGGGCACCGCCGCCCACACCCGCGGGTCCTGGGTCAGCGCCCACCACGCGTCGCGGGTGGTCCAGCCGACGCGGGCGACCAGCTCGACCCGCCAGCCCAGCC